>CAZYDF010000005.1:0-89844 GCA_964645855.1 uncultured Occallatibacter sp. | reverse complement strand
CCTAGAGGTAGAATGATCCCATGTTGCTCCACGAAGACCGTCTCTTTCCCGCTGATCCAAGCGCGCGCCGGGTGGCCAAGGCTCTCTACGCGCAGGTAAAGAATCTCCCCATCGTCAGCCCGCACGGTCATACCACGGCCGCCTGGTGGGCAGACAATACTCCCTTCTCAGATCCCGCCACGCTATTTGTTCAGCCCGATCACTATGTCTTCCGCATGCTCTATAGCCAGGGCGTTGACCTGGACACGCTGGGCATCGGACAGGCCAAGATCGAGAACCCCCGCGAAGTGTGGCGCATCTTTGCCAAGCACTACTATCTGTTCCGCGGAACCCCCTCGCGCCTGTGGCTGGACTACTCCTTTCAGGAACTGTTTGGCATGACCGAGCGGCTCTCTGAGAAGAACGCCGACCTCTATTACGACACCATCGACGCCGCGCTGAAGACGCCCGAGTTCCTGCCCCGCGCGCTGTTTGAGCGCTTGAACATCGAGCTGCTGTCGACCACCGACTCGCCGCTGGACTCACTGGATGCCATCAAGAAGATCCGCGCCTCTGGCTGGAAGGGCCGCATTCTGCCCGCCTTCCGCCCCGATCCGGTGGTGGATGCCGACTATATTGGCTTCCATGAGAATTTGCTGGAGCTGGGCCGGCTGTGGAAGGAAGACACCTCCACCTGGAAGGGCTACCTGAACGCGCTGCGCAAGGCGCGCCGGTTCTTCATCGAGCAGGGCTGCACCTCCACCGACCACGGCCACCTGACCGCGCTGACGGCGGACCTGCCGGAAGCCGAGGCCACTGCACTCTACGCCAGGATCTTCTCTGGTCAGTCCACCAAGGCCGAGCAGGAGCTGTTCCGCGCCCAGATGCTGACCGAGATGGCCGGCATGAGCGTGGCCGACGGTCTGACCATGCAGATCCACCCCGGCAGCGTGCGCAACCACAATCCGTTCATCTATGAGAAGTACGGCCGCGACAAGGGCTGCGACATTCCCAGCGCCACCGAGTATGTGCAGGCGCTGCGACCGCTCCTGGCCAAGTACGGCAACAATGCCAAACTGACCATTATTTTGTTCACTTTGGACGAAACCTCCTACAGCCGCGAACTGGCTCCGCTGGCTGGCCATTATCCGGCCTTGCGTCTGGGGCCTTCATGGTGGTTTCATGACAGTCCAGAGGGTATGATGCGCTTCCGCGAGCAAGCCACAGAGACAGCCGGGTTCTACAACACGGTTGGCTTCAATGACGACACGCGCGCCTTCCTCTCCATTCCGGCACGTCACGACGTGGCTCGGCGCGTAGATTGCGCCTTCCTGGGCCGCTTGGTGGCAGAACACCGCCTGGAAGAAGACGAAGCTTCTGAGGTGGCACATGCGCTGACGTATGGGCTGGTCAAAAAGGCCTATCACCTCTAACGGACAGCATGAATTGAAGTTTGGCATCTCGGCTTCCCAGGTCTCAAAATCGAGACCTGGGGCACCCAGGCACCTGCGGTGCGGCAGACCCGCTTCGCGGCATTGCATGCAGCGGACATAGCAAGCAGCAGACAGATAGCAGGACGACAGGGGTTGTCCTGCTGCGTATTTCAGACTCCGGACACCAGGGAGATGTATGGAAGAGATCAAGACGCTAGGCGCAGATTCAGTTCCACTCAGCGCACGGATTGGCAATGTACGCTGGAGCATCTGCGCCATGCTGTTTGCTGCCACCACCATCAACTACATGGACCGGCAGGTGATTGGCCTGCTGAAACCCATTCTAATGCTGCCCGCGCCGCACGGCATCGGCATGTCGGAACTGCAGTACGGGTACATTGTGGACGCCTTCCAGGTGGCCTACGCGGTAGGCGTGCTTCTGGCCGGCTACTTTGTGGACAAGGTCGGCACCCGCATCGGCTACATGGTGATCATGGCCCTGTGGAGCCTTTCCGCCATGGGCCACGCGCTGGCCAACACCGTGCTCCAGTTCGGCATTGCCCGCTTCTGTTTGGGCGCGGGCGAATCGGGTAACTTTCCGGCGGCCATCAAGACCGTCTCCGAGTGGTTTCCGCAGTCGGAGCGGTCGCTGGCCACCGGCATCTTCAACTCCGGCTCGAATGTGGGCGCCATCATTGCCCCCATCCTGATCCCGCTGGTGTGCACCTACTACGGCTGGCACGCCGCCTTCCTGGTGACCGGCGCCTTCTCCATGACCTGGATTCTGGTGTGGTTCCTGTTCTACCACAAGCCCAGCGATCATCCCCGGCTGAAGAGCGCGGAGTACGACCACATCTACTCCGATCAGATTCTTACCCTCCCGACCGCGGATCTGAAGCTCGTCTACAAGGAACCTGGCGACAAGAATGCCAAGATTCCCTGGATCAAGCTGATCGGCGTTCGTCAGACCTGGGCCTTCGCCATCGGCAAGCTGCTCACTGACCCGATCTGGTGGTTCTATCTGTTCTGGTTGCCGGGCTACTTCAGCCAGCACTACCACCTGGACATGAAGCAACTGTGGCTGCCCCTGGTGGTGGTCTACAACGCCACCACCATTGGTTCGGTGGGCGGCGGCTGGTTGCCGTCTCCCTTCCGCAAGCTGGGGTTCTCCGCCAACAAAGCGCGTCTGGCTGCCATGCTGGTATGCGCCATCTGCGTGACCCCGGTCTTCTTCATCAGCTACGTGGGCTCCATCTGGCCCGCTGTGGCGCTGCTGAGCCTGGCGGCCGCTTCGCACCAGGGCTGGTCGGCCAACATCTTCACCACCGTCAGCGACATGTTCCCGCGCTCTGCCGTGGGTTCGGTCACCGGCATTGGCGCCATGGCCGGCTCCGTGGGCGGCGTCATGATGGCCACCTTTACCGGCTGGATTCTCGAAGTCACGCACCAGAACTACGCAACCTTGTTTGGCATTGCAGCCAGTGCCTACCTGATTGCATTTGTTGTCATCATCACGCTGGCCCCTGGTCTGAAACGGGCGGAGTTAAACGCATGAGTCTCTACTGTGCAGTAGGCAGCATCGACACCGACCTGAGCCCGGAGCAGCTGAACGAGCTGCTCTCGGGTGCGTTAGCCAAGCTCGGGAAGCGGAACAACGTACTGGTTGTTCCTCCCGACCAAAGCCGCGAGCACTCCCGCGCTGGCGAATTGACCGGTTACGCCGTGAAACATTATGGCGACAAGGTCAAGGCGATTCTGCCCGCCCTTGGCACCCACACCCCCATGCGCCCCGACCAGATCACACACATGTTCCCAGGGGTTGCGCCGGAGCTGTTCCGCTCGCACGACTGGCGCACCGGCATTGAAACCCTCGGCGAAGTGCCGGCCGAGTTCATCAAGGAGCAGTCAGAGGGCAAGCTGGACTATGCCTGGCCGACCCAGGTGAACAAGCTGGTCTCACGCGGCGGCTTCGATCTGATCCTCTCCATCGGCCAGGTTGTGCCCCACGAAGTGGTGGGCATGGCCAACTACACCAAGAACATTGTGGTGGGAACCGGCGGCCGCGAGGGCATCAACCGCAGCCATTACCTGGGCGCGGTGTACGGCATGGAACGGATCATGGGCCGGGCGCTCAATCCGGTTCGCAACGTCTTCAACTACGCGCAGGATCACTTTCTGAAGCATCTGCCCATCGTCTATGTGCACACCGTGGTGGGCCGCAGGGCCGATAACACCCTGGCCGTGCGCGGGCTCTACGTGGGCGACTCGCTCGAGGTCTTCACCGAGGCTGCCGAGCTGAGCCTGAAGGTGAACTTCGAGATTGTTCCCAAGCAGATCCAGAAGGCCGTGGTCTTCCTCGATCCCGACGAGTTCCACTCCACCTGGATCGGCAACAAGGCCATCTACCGCACCCGCATGGCGCTGGCCGACGGCGCGGAGCTGATCGTCCTGGGCCCCGGCGTGCGCGAGTTCGGCGAAGACAAGGGCATCGATCAACTGATCCGCAAGTACGGCTACCGCGGCACCGACACCACGCTGGCCGCGGTGCGCGACAACGCCGATCTGGCCGCTAACCTGAGCGCCGCCGCACACTTGATTCATGGTTCGTCCGACGGCCGCTTCAAGATCACCTATTGCCCCGCCCACCTGACCCGCGAAGAAGTGGAAGGCGTTGGCTTCAACTATGGGGATCTTGCCTCCATGCTCGCCAAGTACAATCCGGCTCATCTGGAGCTGGGCTTCAATCAAGTCGACGGTGAAGAGATCTTCTTCATCGCCAACCCCGGACTCGGCCTGTGGGCACACTCCAGCCGTCTCTAGAGCAAAGGAACCGCATGTCTCAAGCATTGAAACTCGGCAAGTACTCCGTAGGAACCGGCGACCGGTTCGCGCACCAGGCCAAGGCCCAGTTGCAGGCCTCGCTGCTGGCGCTCGCGGAGGGCGTTGAAATCGTACCGGTGTGGAACAAGAGCAACCGGGAGCACACCATTATCGGCTCCGAGCCGGCCAGCGCGCGCGCGGCCGCCGACGCCGCGGTGAAGGAACTGGGCTGGAAGCTGCCCTACTTCCTGGACGCTGACCACATCAACCTGAACACCGTAAACCGCTTCCTGACGGCCTGCGATTTTTACACGCTGGACGTGGCCGACTTCATCGGCCAGCCCACCGACGCCGCCCTGATCGACGAGTTTGTCGCTCATCGCTCCAGCCTGATCGGCACCATCGCGCTGGAAGGCGTCAGCGAGACCTTCACCATCACCGCCGCCGACCTGCACGCTGCCGCCGCCAAGTTCCTGGGTGCCGTCAAGCACGCGGGCCAGGTCTACCGCACCATTCTGGCCGCCAAGGGCGAAGGCAACTTCATCACCGAAGTCAGCATGGACGAGACCGACGCCGCGCAGACGCCGGTGGAGCTGCTCATCATCCTGGCCGCCATCGCCGACGAGGGCATCCCGGTGCAGACCATCGCTCCCAAGTTCAGCGGCCGCTTCAACAAGGGCGTGGACTACGTGGGCGATGTGGCCCAGTTCAATCGCGAGTTTGAGCTGGATGTGGCCGCCATTGCCTATGCGGTTGCCCATTTCGGTCTACCCTCGAACTTGAAGCTCTCCGTCCACTCCGGATCGGACAAGTTCTCCATCTACCCCGGCATCCATGCCGCCATGAAGAAGTTCGGCGCCGGCGTGCACCTGAAGACCGCCGGCACCACCTGGCTGGAAGAGCTGATCGGACTGGCCGAGGCGGGCGGCGACGCTCTGGCTCTGGCCAAGGAGGTCTACGCGGAGGCATTTGCCCATCGCGAAGAGCTCTGCGCCCCCTACGCCACGGTCATCGATATCGATCCGGCCAAGCTGCCCTCTCCTGCCGAAGTGAATGCGTGGACCAGCGAGCAGTACACGTCGGCATTGCGCCACGTGCAGTCCAACCCCGGCTACAACCAGCACCTGCGCCAACTGCTGCACGTGGGCTTCAAGGTTGCCGCCAAGATGGGCGCGCGTTACCTGGAGCTGCTCGAGGCCAACGAGGCCGTGGTCGCCAAGAATGTAACCGAGAACCTCTTTGTCCGTCACATCGCGCCGGTTTTTCTGGGGCGGTAACCGATCGCACGATCGAACCTGTTGATGAACTCATCGATCCGGCTCAGCCGGTGCAATACCAAAGGAGCAACATGGCAAATACAGCAATAGTTGCGGACGACCCGAATGCACAGGGCGCGGATGCCGCTTTCGATCTGAGCACCATCACCAAGATGTACGACTTCACGGGCAAGACCGTGGCTATCACCGGCGGCGCCGGCGTTCTGGGCAGCGAGATTGCTGGCGCACTGCTGGGTTGCGGAGCCAAGGTCGCCATTCTGGACGTGAATGGCGACGCCGGCAACGCGCTCATCGAGCGGCTCGGCCCGCTCGGCAAGCAGGCCAGCTTCTTCAAGTGCAACGTGCTCGACCGCGACAGCATCCTGGAGACCGCCAAGGAAGTGGTGGGCCATCTGGGCAAGCTAGATTGCCTGATCAACGGCGCCGGCGGCAACAAGGCGCAGGCCACCACCGGCGTCGACCTGAAGTTCTTCGATCTGCCCACGGACGCCATCCGCTGGGTGTTTGAGCTGAACGTGACCGGCACCATCCTGCCCTCGCAGGCCTTTGGCAAGGTGATGGCGGACCAGGGTTACGGCACCATCCTCAACATCTCGTCGATGAATGCCTTCCGCCCGCTGACCCGCATTCCCGCCTACTCGGCGGCCAAAGCGGCGGTGAGCAACTTTACCCAGTGGCTGGCGGTGCACATGGCGCAGGAGTACTCGGCTCGGATTCGCGTCAACGCCATTGCTCCCGGCTTCTTCCTGACCAACCAGAACCGCTTTCTGCTGACCGACGAGAAGACCGGCGAATGGACCACGCGCGGCAAGCAGATCGTCGGCCACACCCCCATGGCACGGCTGGGCGAGTCCAAGGACCTGTTCGGTACCGTCCTGTGGCTGCTCTCCCCGGCCTCGGAGTTCGTCACCGGCATTGTGGTCCCGGTGGACGGCGGCTTCTCTGCCTACAGCGGCGTCTAGAGCAGCTTTTGAAATGCTATAGGCCTGAGTTTCTTGGGCATCCCACCCATTCCCGCAAAGAACGCGGAAATGGATGGGGCACGGAAGTCTGGACCAAAAAGGAAAACGTGTGCAGGCAACAAGAACGCATCCAACCGCATCACGCGGCATCCAACAACAAGTGAGATCCGACAGAAATGCGGCGAACCTGCCGCATTTCTTCGTTCCGGGGCATTGCAGCTCACGACGGACGCACCTCCGGAGAGGCCGGGGCGGCCTCAATATTCAATGGGAGAGAGCATGAGCACGAAACTATTCGGCCTTGAAGGCAAAGTTGCCGTCGTCACCGGTGGCACCACCGGCATTGGATACGCCCTCAGCCTGGGTCTGGCCGAAGCCGGAGCCGATGTTGTGGCTTCCTCCCGACGCATCCAGCAGGTTGAAGAGACCGCTGCCGCCATTGAGGCGCTGGGCCGGCGCACCGTCCGTGCCACCTCCGACGTCTGCAACCGCGCCTCGCTGGTGAACCTGCTGGCCACCACCCTGGAGGCCTTTGGCAAGGTGGACATCCTGGTGAACTGCGCGGGCATCATCAAGCGCACCCCCACGCTGGAAGTGAGCGAAGAGGAATGGGCCACCATCCTCAACACCAACCTGACCGGCACCCTGCGCGCCTGCCAGATCTTTGGCCGCTCCATGCTGGAGGCAGGCCATGGCCGCATCATCAACATTGCCTCGCTGAACAGCTACGTGGCGCTGACGGAGGTGGCGGCCTACGCGGCCAGCAAGAGCGCCGTCACCTCCCTCACCCGTTCGCTGGCCGTGGAGTGGTCGAAGCGAGGCGTGACCGTGAATGCCATTGCCCCCGGCGTCTTCCGCACCGACATCAACGCCAAGCTGCTGGACTCCACCGGCCGCGGCCAGGAGCTCTTGATGCGCACCCCGATGGGCCGCTTTGGCAAGACCGAGGACCTGATCGGCGCGGCGGTTTATTTGGCCAGCGACTCCGCCAGTTTTGTGACCGGCCAAACCATTGTGGTCGATGGCGGCTTTCTGGCTTCAGGCGTCAATCAGTAGTTTTTCTTCCCTGCTCAAAGAAAAACGCGGCAGCCATTGGCTGTCGCGTTTTTGTTTTTTCTGCTCTCTCCGCGCCTGAATCCACCGTGCCCAATCCATTTCCGCGCTTTTTGCGGAAATAAGTGGGATACCCATGATTTTTCAGGTTTGCACCGTTTCAGAAAATGCTCTAGCTACCGAAGACGTGCACCCAATCTACCTGCATGTTGATGCTGGCGGGCGAACCATCGGTGAGTGGCTTGCAGGTACCCCAGTTGACGCCTTCCTGCATCCCCAGGATGAGGTAATAGTGCTGGGTATCGAAGACGCTCTGGGCAGAGCTGGTGGTGTTGGACGAGCCTAATGCGACGTTATCCAGATACCAGGTGATCTTGCCAGGGGTGGTTCCGGATGGCGGTGTCCACAACAATCCATACGTGTGCCATTGGCTGTAGTCGGTTCCGGCAGGGGTTGCAAAGGAGTTGGGCGTGCTGTACCAGAGCTGCTGGGCTTCGTTCCAGGTATGCAGCGTGCCGTAGAAGGTAGGATCTGCCCCCTGTCCTTCAAACAGGTCGATTTCGCCGGTGGGCGTCTGCCCTGCAATGCCTTCTTCCGGAAGCAGCCACATCGCCGGCCATGCTCCCGTTACCGTGTCCCACTTGGCACGAACCTCGACGTAGCCGTAGCGGAAAGAGTGGTTGGGGGTACCGTTCTTTGATGTGCCTTCCAGCGACGCGTCGCAAAGTCCGTTGCTGCTCCAGCTGGAGCGGGTCCAGTTCAGGTTGAGCACGCCCGAGCTGACGCTGAACTGCGACGTTGAAGGGGCAGGACTCTCAAACCAAATACCGGGGTACCAATTGTAGGAGGCCGTGCTGGTGCTGGACGGTGCGATCTGAGCGGAAGTGAATTCGTCATCGAAATTTAAATTCTTGAAGCCAGCGCTCGAGGCCTGCAAGGGCACCGCCGTCTGGGTGGATGGTTTTGAGGACACGTCCGCGGTAGCGGAACTGGTCATATTGATGGCTGCGCACCCCGTCAGGGAGAGAGAAGCCGCACACAGAATCATGGCAACAACGGTTTTCATTTTGCACGCCCTGCTCGGTTGGATTCGCTTAATACTCAATCAATCGGCGGCGGAAGTAATCTCTAGAGGGTGACTTTAGATTGTCTTTGAAATATCTTAATGGGTGACCATCGCGCGCCGTTTCCGCTCCCCCAGAGAGCCTCAACAGCCCGTCGTGCGCGGCTTTTGCTCCGATCTGGCTTGCGGAAGGCGCGGCGTTTTGGCCTGCGAGATCGAACTCAACATGCTGTAAATGAATGGGGTAATGGAAATCCTCGACGCATGGAGGTGGAACGCGAACCGGAGGGGCCAGTTGGAGTCAGCAGAATGCTCGCAGAAATGCCGAAAGATGGGAAGTTTCCAAGACATGACCGATTTTGGGACAGTAACCGAAATGCCGGAATCCGAGAACCTGCCCGTGGGGTGCGATCAGGGCCGCGGCGGATCAGATCTGGTGCGTCTACCCTCCAGACGTGAGGCGTTGGGCGATAGAGCGGGCGCATTTTGGACTTGACGACTCCTTTAGGGTAAGTTGGACTTTGAAAGCAGTTTCGGCGTGGCGTTGTTCTGTTCAGGGTTTCCCCCTTTGAACCGGCTGCCGAAGCTGAAATCAGGAGGCCTTCATGACCGGCAAGATCCTTTCCATCTGTGCGCTGCTGATTGGCAGCAGGTTTCCAAGCCTGGCGCAATCCCCTCCGTCTCAGGCCGGGGGCTACAAACTGGTTTTCGGCGAGGACTTCCGGCACTTTGATTTGAGCCCGGATGGGGCTGGAAGCCACAACTGGTATGAGGGCGTCTGGTTCAACAAACCGCCAGCCCCCTTGGACCACATTGCGCCCACATCCGATGGCCTGCGGCTGACCTGGACGCGCGATCAGGTGCCGTTTGATACCAGCATCTCTACGATGGGGCACAACGGCGAAACCCGGCATGCCTGGCAGTACGGCTACTTTGAGGTGCGGGTGAAGTGGACCCCGACCACCGGAGCGTGGCCGGCGATCTGGCTCATCCCGGCTAAAGCCGGTCACCAGATCGAGACCGGTGAAGCGGATATCTTTGAAGGCAACGGCGACAATCCCCACACGTATTATGGGACGATTCATCATTGGCATGAGAGCCCGGACCATAGCCAGATGCTGCGCGTCCAGTCCAGTGACGGAAGAAACCACTTCCTGCTGATGCCCTGGACGGATTTCACGCAATACCACACCTACGGACTGCTCTGGGAGCCGGGACGCTTTACCTGGTACCTGGACGACCATCCCCTGCATTCCGAGCCGGCCTTTCCCGTCTTCAACCAGGCCAAGTATTGCCTGATTATCGGCATGCAGGCCGGGGCTGACTGGAAGGAAGGCAATATTGACAAAGCCCGCACGCCACGGATGGATATGGATGTCAGTTGGGTACACATCTGGCAACGCTAGATTTTTTTGGTTTGCGCTGATACTTTCGGGCTTTGAGTTCCATCGATGCAAAGTTCGAGGCAAAGCTTCAAGTTATGATATTGATGCTAGTTTTAAAGCAGGCGCGGCCGTCCGACAAAGAATAGAGAGTATTTCGAACCGCGCCATGGAGTCTTTGGGTGAAGATGACGGGGAAAATGGATAAAAATCCCGCTAATCACCTATCAATTGGGTGTAATTCGTAACGAGATTTGGTAACTTAGCCTGCTCCACGGGCTGCAGACACAACCGTAATTCGCTCATTATAGGTACGTTATCCTACATAGAGAAGTTCTTCTCTGGGCCGAGGGAGGATGGTGGAGGAGAAGACTGTACACTTGATCCCGATCCATCTTCCCCCTACAGTGCTTCTAGAGACATATGGCTTCCCGCCTCCGGAAATCCCGGAGATGCTGCCAGGCATTCAAATGTACCTGAACAGCTCATAAGTCCGAGGTCGTTCCCCAGATTCTGTTTTGTGACCAACAAGCTTTCAGGTATTCCCTTTCTTCAGGAAGGGCCGGGATTTCTCTACTCTTAGTCAGGTTCAGTGGGTGATGGTAAAGCCGACTGAGGATGGCGAAGCCTTGCAAGAAATACGGATACGTTCCCATGTATCGACTCCAGGGAAGTTATCCGCGGCAAGGTTCAACGTAAGTGCTTCCCTCGCTTTCACTCCGCGAAAGTCAGCGGCTTCAAGACCTGTTCAAGGCCTGATCGGATCAAGCAGGTCCGATCAATTCCTCTACCCGCAACCGGCAATTTCTGTTCATCGCCATTCGGCGTGCTCCTAGCATCCCCTGGCGGAGGTTCATGATGAAAGCAAAAACTCTGTTGTACGCGGTATTCATCGTCGGAGCGTCGACGTTGCTTGCGCAAGACCCGGTGGCGGCGTCCCGCTCAGGATCAACCGACGATGCCGCGAGCAAAGAGGGCGTGTGGGCGGCGAACCTTGGCAACGATCCGGTAGGCATCGGGGATCTGGTGTATGTCACCGTTTCCGGCTCGCCGGAGATGTGCCGCAGTTATCGCGTCGATCCCCAAGGCCGGATTCAGCTCGTGCTCGCGCACCAGCCCTTGCACGTGGAAGGCTTGACGGGCGATCAGATCGCCGCCGCCATCACCCTGCAACTCAAGGGGGACCAAGTCCTTGTGGCGCCGATTGTCTCGGTTGCCGTGCTCGACTATCGCAGCCGTCAAGTGGTGGTGGCTGGAGCGGTCAAGATGCCCGGAGTGGTGCAGGTGGTGGGCAAGTTCACCGTCCTCGATGCCCTCTCCAAGGCACAGGGAGTGGCGCCTGAGGCGGGTCCGGAACTCATCCTGATCAGGGCCGCGACCGATGGACAGCCCGCTCCGGTGCTGCGGATTCTGCTCAAGCCGCTCCTCGAAGGTCTGACTCCCGAGAATAACTACCAGTTACGCGGTGGAGATGAGATACGGGTCCCCGAGGTGCAGAAGATTTACCTGGTTGGCAATTTGAAGATGCCCGGAAGTTACGCGGTCAACGAGCCGGGAGGAACCACGGTGATGAAGGCTTTGGCCATGTCGCAAGGGCAGTTGCCCTTCACCACGCATCTGGCTTACATCTACCGTACCGTGGACGGGCAGCGCAACGAGATTCCGGTGCCGCTGCACGACATTCTTCGCCGCAAGGCGCCCGACGTTGCACTCCAGCCCAACGACATCCTGTATGTCCCGGAAGCCGAGGGCAAGCATCTTACCGCCAGCTTCTTTGATCGCCTGCTGGGTCTTGGCGGACAACTGGGTTCCGAGATGATGATTCTGTCGGTGCTGTAAATGATTTTCAAGACACGGGAAAGGAATCAATAGAGTGCAGATGCTTAGCCATCAACAGGATCTATCTCTTGTGGAGACGCGGCGCGGTCGTCAGACGGCATTGGCCGGCGGAGCTCAGCTTGCGTCCTTCCAGCACGATGCAGTGGCTACGGCCACTACAGCCTCGTTCAAAGACTTCTTCCGCATCCTCTTTCGTCACCGCTTCAAGATGCTGCTGTTGGTCATTGTTCTTGTGTCAACCGCGGTAGCCGTGCAGTTTGTAGTGCCGAAGATGTACGAAGGGATAGCTTTGCTCAAGATCGATCGGCACAGCAGTTCGATCGACATCCAGCCGGAAAACATCGCCTCTGGCAGTGACGAAATGGACGGCATTCTCACCACGGAGATGGAACTGGCGAAGTCGGATACCGTGCTGCGTCCCGTGGCTGAGAAGTTCAATCTCTGGGCGGTTGAAAAGCAGGATAAGGGCATGTCGGCGGACGCGGCCAAGATGCTTCGGGCAGCGCCTGTCCAGCTGAGCAAGCTGATCGTCAAACGGCCACCAAACTCTAACCTGATCAACATCATCTATCGTGCCAAAGATCCCGTGTTAGCGGCCAACGTGGCCAATGCCATTGCTGAGTCACTGGTAGAACACACCAATGACTCAGCTCGCGCTTCGGTGGCGCAGACCTCGGAGGCTGTGAAGACAAGCCTGGAGCAGATGCGCGCCAAGATGGATCAGGCCAATGTGCAGCTGGCAGCGTACCAGGCAGAGTTGGGGATCGTAGATCCGGCAGATCGCGCCACGGTTTTGAGTACCCGGTTAAAGGATTTGACCGGCGATCTGACCAGTGCGCAGGCTGAGCGTGTGAACCGCGGAGCTACAAAGCGGCAAATGCAACAGGCGTCCTCGCTTCCTCCCGCTCAGGCGCTGGCGGCGGCGCAGGTGGCAGACCAACTGGGACTGCCGAATTCCACCGCGCTCAATACCGCGGTGGACCGGCTCAACGAAGCCAACACGCAGTTTGCCAACGTCAAGTCCTACTACGGCAACGGGCACCCAGAATACGCGCGGGCGCAGCAGCAAGTGACCGAAGCGGCAAGGCAGGTTTCAGCGATGGTGGCTGGCGCCGCGTCGCGGTCCAATGTTGCGTTCCAGCAAGCTGTGGACCGGGAGCAGAATCTGGCCAAGCTGGTGGAGCAAACCAAATCCGAAGTGGATGGAATGCAATCCAAGGCGGCGCTCTACGATCAGCTGAAAGAAGAAGCAGAAACTGACCGCAAGTTCTATGCCGATCTGCTGAACCGGACCCGCATCGCGGACATCAACAAGGGCTTCGATAATGCCAATGCACAGTTGTTCGTCCCGGCTCGTCCATCGCAGAATGTCATCTTTCCCAAGCTATTCCTGAACCTGGCCGTGGCAGTGATGTTGTCGCTGCTGCTGGGGCCCATTCTTGCGCTGCTGTTGGAGGCACTGGACACGAAACTTTCTAGCCCTGCCGACGTGGCCATCCGCCTGCAGCTTCCGGTAATGGCCACCATTCCCGATTCCAAATTGCAATTTGGTTCCGCCGCCAATGCTCCCAAGAGTGGCGAGCTTTCCCTCAGCCGCCAGTCCATTCGCGACGGAAGATCGGTTGCGCGGTTCAAGGAAGCTCTGCGCATCTTCCGCACCTCTCTGTTACCCGGCTTGATGGAGGGTGGGATGAAGACACTCCAGGTGACAAGCGCGGTTCCGGGCGAAGGCAAGACGACTCTTACTTCATGGTTGGCGCTCTCCCTTGCCCAACTTGGCAAGAAGGTTCTGCTCATCGACGCCGACATGCGCCGGCCGAACGTACACCGCTTCTTCAAGATCTCGGCGTCGCCGGGGTTGTCCGAGGTTCTCGAAGGAGAAGTGGACTTCCGCAGCGCGATTGTGACGGTGGAAGGTGGGTTATCTGTATTGCCTGCCGGCCCGGTTTCAACACGCTCCGCGGAACTGGTCTCAATTTCCTTCTCCACGATGTTGAGCAAGGTGGCTCGCGATTACGACCTGGTAATCGTCGATTGTCCGCCGGTGCTGGGCATAGCCGAGACAGTTGAAATCTCCCGCTTTGTGGACGGCACGATCCTTGTCGTGAGTGCACAAAAGCCGAGCGGTGAAGCAGTGAGCGCGACGGTGAATGCCATCCGCAGCGCAAACGGCCAGATTCTGGGCGTCGTGATGAACCGGGTGAGCGAAGAAAGCAGCGGCTACGGTTATGGCTACGGTTATGGCTATGGCGCGGATGCCGGAACTCTTGATGCTCAACCAGCCACAACGGGAACGCACTCCTAAGGCGTTTGCTGCTGCTGCCAAGCCGGTCCGCTTGTGGTTGTTCCCTATCAAAGGCGGTATCCAACTCAACGCTTTTCCTTCTGCCGGGCTATTGTGGCCCGGCAAGGGAAAACCTCAGCCAAAACCGGCTGGCGCCAACGTAAGGCGATGTCCTGAGGCCAGGCAATGGAGAAGTGCGGATGAATTGGCGAAACTATTTTGTAGGCGAACGGGCGCGAGCGCTGTATCTGATCGCCGCCGCAATCGCGGTGTCGGGGCTCTTCAAAATCGCAGCGTTTGCGCGCGAGGCTTTCATCGCCACGCGGTTCGGCCTGAGCTCCGTGACGGATGCGTATTTTGCCATTCAGCAATTTCCACTGGCCTTGGCGACTTATGCCTTTGGCGCCTTCACGCTGGCCTTTGTGCCTGCCTATGTGCGCAGTCGTAAGGAAGAGGGTACGGTCAGCTGGATGCCGGGTCTTCTGTTATGGGGATCGATCTTGGGTGTCCTGCTTACCGCTGCGATGGCCGCGGCCCGACAGTTACTGGTTGCGGGCCTGCATATTCGTGGCTCCGCGGACGTGAATTCCACCGTCCTGATCTTGAGCGCCTGCTTTGCGCCAATCATTGCCACCGGATTGTGGGCGGCAATCTGCACCGCAAGAGGACACAACCTGTGGGCGATGAGCATGACCGGGTTTCCGTATCTGCTCATGACCATTGCATTGCTCGCTGTTTATGCGGCGCATCAGTTGAATAACCTCAGCCTTCCGCTCTCCATGACCCTGGGCTTTGTGTCGGTCGGTATCTACTCCGCGGTGCGGGTGCTGTTCTCGCAGCCATGGGGCAAGCCGGAGCTGGCCATCTGGCGCAACTCCGGATTTCGCAGCTTCCTGAAACAGCTGGCTGCATCTTCAGCGGAGAATGTCGGCTACACCGCCAATCAGTTTCTGATTCTTTACTTCCTGTCCATGGGCGGTGCGGGCATAATCTCCGGCAATACCTGCGCCATGCGTATCGCCATGCTGGCCTTTACGTTGCTCGGCATGCCGCTGCAGCAGCTGATCCAGGCAAAGCTGGCCACGGCGAGCGAATTGGATCGTCCCCTGGTCTTCCGTCGCTGGATGGTGCGCATTGCGGCGTTACTGGTCCCAGGCGCGATCCTGCTGCTGACTCTTCGCTATCCCATTGTGCGACTGGTCTACATGCACGGCAAATTCCAGGAAACAGCGCTGGAGATTGTTGTCAGTTTGATGCCGGCATGGGTGATCTATGTCGTGGTGATGAGCCTGAACGGAGCCTTGGCCCGCTACTTGTTTATCCTGGGCCGCGGAACGGTTTACGTAAGAGTGCAACTGGCTGCCTATGTTATCGCCAATCTGATTCGCGTTGCGGTGGCGGGCAGGATGGACACGGTTTGGATTCTCTGGGCTTCGGTACTGGCGGAAGGAATCTCCTTTGCCGTGAATCTCCGCTTTTGCCTGGGCGCCACCTATCAGCAAGAAGCGCCCGAGCCCGCGGTGGAATTGGCCTGAATGGCCACGCTGCAACAAACGACTCAAACGGATTGCAAAGAGGATGTAAGAATGCCAACTCAAAGGGCCATGATCAGTACGCCAGAACCGAAAGGCGGCGCGGCGCAATACGCGGCGGAACTGGCATCTGCAGTGGCGCAAAGCGGAGTCGAGACGATTCTGTTTTGCCCCCAGAACTTCGAGTTCAAATCGATTGCCGAAGCGGGAGGCGCGCGGGTGGAAGCGGCTCCGAACCGTGAAGTGAGCTTTGCCAGTTTGCCCCGCCGCATCTGGCGCAACCTGGTCTTTCTGGTGCGCTCTGCCTGCGCTCAATATCGCTTGAGTGCCAAGGGCTATATCGTGCATTTCCAGAACCCCCTCCATTTTCCTCTGGGATTTGTTTACTACCTGTTGGTGTGGCTGCGTGGAGGAAAGATCGTACTGACCGCGCATGATCCACTGCCGCATCGTTGGAGACTGGCTGGGGTTCTGGCTGGTTTTGAGCGCGCCATGTTGAAGCTGGCTTACCGCCTGGCTGACGGATTGGTGGTGCATAACGAAACCGGCCTGCGGATACTTCGGGATACCTTTGAAATCCCGGAACAAAGAATTCGTGTCATTCCTCATGGACCGTACGAAGTGGCGGCCAAGAGTTCCAGCTATCCGGAGTTTGAGACCTTTCGCTTGTTGTGCTTCGGCGCGATCCGCGAGAACAAGGGTTTGCATCTGGCCATTGAGGCCTTCGGGCGAGTGAAGAACAGCCTCTCCGTTCCCGTAACACTTACGATCCGCGGAGAGCTGCACACAACGGCCGAATCCGAGTATTGGCAACAATGCAGGAAGACTATCGAAGCGAACGCCGACGGGATCGATGTACGGCTTGCGTTTGTAGCGGACAGCGATATCCCGGAGCTGTTTGAGCAGCACCACGCGATTCTTCTTCCGTACACGGACTTCTATTCCGAAAGCGGAGTTGCCACGCTGGCGATCTCCAACCGCAGGCCGCTTTTGGCAACCGATGCGGGCGGGTTAGGTGAGCTGCTCAGAGAATGCGAGTGCGGATTTCTCATTGAGTCGCCCACCGTGGAAGGGGTTGCGCTAGCCATCGAGGCTGCCGTCCATGCAGGCCGGGAGAAGCTGGAAGCCATGGGCATCCATGGAGAACAGCTCTTGCGCGAACGGCGCTCGTGGAAGTCAATCGGAAGCCGGACAGCTGCGTTTTACCACGAGTTGACGAACTAAGGTATCGAAAACTTCCTCGCGTAAGGCGGCGACAGGAGATTACTCCAGAAGGGTTTTTGCCATGCTGAAAAGAACGATCCGACAAGCCGGCGGTGCGGAGAATGAGGTCCCTTTTGGGGTTCGCTCTTCAGCGCTCGATGGAATTCGCGGCCTTGCCATCATCCTGGTTATCGCCTTTCACACGCTTCTTGTAACTCTGACGGCCAATCCACTTGTCAAAGCCTGGTATGCAACCTGGGGTCTGAGTTGGGCCGGCGTCGATCTCTTCTTTACACTAAGCGGCTTTCTCATTACCGGCATCCTGTTGGACTCCAAAGGACGGCCAGGTTATTTCAGGAATTTCTATGCGCGCCGCTCGTTGCGCATCATGCCGCTCTATTACGCTGTCCTGATTCTCTCCATCGTTGTGGTGCCGCTGGTGGCGCGCGGGCATCTGCCCGCAATGTTCCGCAACCTGCAGGACAATCAGGCGTGGCTATGGCTTTATGTGCAGAATTTCCTCATGGCCCGCGGGCCGCATCAGCTCCCGGGCTTTGGACATTTCTGGTCCTTGGCGGTTGAAGAACAGTTCTATTGGTTCTGGCCGCTGATCGTGTTGGTCGCGCCGCGCAAGTGGTTGCTCCGCATCTCCCTTGCGATTTGTGCCGTTGAGCCGCTGATTCGTTTCCTGTTACTTGAGCACGGGTTCAGCACGTGGGCGGTTCGGCAGTTGACCTATACCCGGATCGATTCCCTGCTCTTCGGAGCCATTGGAGCCATTCTGGTTCGGCAGTCCTCGTCGTTCCGCGAGTATGGACGATGGATGCTGGCCGCATGCGTCCCCAGCCTTGCCCTGCTGGGCTATTTGATCTATCGCGATGGCTACGTGCAGTACGAGAATCCAACCACGATCATCTTCGGTTTCTCGGCACTGGGAATCCTTTCACTCACCCTGATTCACTTCAGTTACTTCGACCAGGGGTTTGTCGCCCGGATTCTTTCCGCACCTGTTCTTCGCTGGTTCGGACGGCACGCCTACGCTCTCTATGTCTTCCATCCGATGATCGATGCTTGGTGGAATTTGAAATACCCACCGGAGACGGGGCCCCACACAGCGCTGCAAGCTGTGGCTCACTTGGCGGTTGTCTTCTTGCCCAGTTGCATTTTGGCATGGATAAGTTGGGTCGCCATCGAACGGCCGTTTTTGCGGATGAAGAAGTGGTTTGAATATCGCGATCCAGCCACGGTGAACAGCAGAGTTGCAGAGATGAGCGACAGGAGCGAGAGACAACATGCCTAAGACTGAACAATTCGGCAGAAGCTCCAAAGGAACTCCGCGCATCTTCATCCACACGCCTGAGCCAGCATCTTCAGCGGCACTGTACGTAGCCGCGCTGGCCAAGGCGCTGAGTGATGACGGTTGCACTGTGCACCTGATTTGCCCTGCGAATCTGGAATCCCTGTCCGAGTTCCAAAGCAACAAACGAGTGGTGGCCCATCCCACTCTTGCCCGCGCCATCGAGAGCCCCGTGGGCCTCCTCACTAAACTGTGGCATAACCTCGCATTTCTTGTAAGTTCCAATATCGTTCTCTTTACCTCGGTGCGAAGAGGGGACTGGATCAATTTCCAGTATGTTCTCCATCCCCCGTTCGGTGCGCTGTTCTTTCTGGTAGCCAGATTGCGCGGCGCAAGGATTGTCTTTACTGCCCACGACCCGCTGCCGCACAAGTGGCTGTTTCCCTCCTGGCTACGCTGGGTGGAGCGCAATACGCTGGGTTGGATGTATCGAGTCAGCGACAGAGTTCTGGTTCACAGCGAGGCGGGCAGGCGCACTTTGTTGCAACATTTCGGCCTTGCGGCGGAACGCGTTTCCATTGTCGTTCATGGGCCTTATGAGTTGGGGCACGGATTTCTTCCCATGCCTGTCTCTGAACGCCTTCAAGTGCTGATGTTCGGCTCACTGCGCGAAAACAAATGCCCGCACCTGGCCATTGAGGCCGTGCAGAGCCTGAACAAGAAGGGTGTCCCGGTAAGGCTCACCATTGCCGGCCAGGTCCTGAATCGCAAAGAGCAAAGTTACTGGGATAACTGCCGGGACTTGATCGCTCGAGACTCTGAGGCGATCGAGCTGATCGAACGATTCATTCCCGACGGGGAATTGCCGGCTCTGTTCAGCGCATCGCATTGTCTGATACTGCCCTACGGAGAGTTCCATTCCGACAGTGGCGTCGCCTTCATGGCGTTGGCCAACGGACGGCCGATTCTAGCAACCTCCGCGGGTGGGTTGGGGCAGATGATCCAGGATTCGAAGGGCGGCATTGCAATTGAATCGGCGAGCGCAGATGAGATTGAGAAGACCATTGTGGCAGCAGTCGAACTAGGGTCGAAGAGCCTTGGGGAACTGGGCAAACGTGGGATGGATTGGGTGCTGCGTGAATGTGGATGGACCAGGCTTTCAGAGCAAATGCGCGCCGTCTTTGCCTCGCTTGAAGCAAAGGGCTGAGGCCGCTACCGGGTTCCGGACTGAAGCCGGATGATCTCAACCCCGGAACGCGATGGACGAATGACAACGGGAATCAGAAGTCAGGATGCAGGGCCGGCATCATGGTGAACAGGTAAATACCAAGCAGGATGATAACCGCTACAAGCCCCACGAAGGCCGACCACAGGATGAGAGTTTTACGCGTCAGTTTCACTTGATCTCCGTATGGCTGAAGTATAACGCGGACGGTGTCTGCGTTGGCCAGGAAAACTCTTCTGCTTCAAACAGACTTGGCGTTCGTGGTACTGCTCCACGCCGCACTACGAAACAGAAGTTGCTCAACTGAATGATTGAATCGGCTCCATGAGCTATCCAGAGGAACGATGACCGCACAAAAGACCGTAAAGCGAATCCTGTTGCTGGTTACACACCTGACCTTCGGCGGCGCCGAGACCCAGGTGGTACGGCTTGCGCAGGAATATACACAACTCGGCAAGAAGGTTTGTGTCGTTTCGATGATTCATCCCGAGACCTGGGTGGAAAAGCTTCGTCAATCCGGTGTTGAGGTGCGCTCTCTAGGGATGGCGCGCGGTTTGCCGGACCCGCGAGCTATCTTGCGCCTGCGACAGGTAATCCGCGAGTTTTGTCCTGACGTGGTGCACTGTCACATGTTTCACGCCAACATGCTGGGACGCATCACCAGGCTCATTTGCAGGATGCCGGTGGTAATTTCCACGGTTCACAATTTGCGGGAGACCTCGGAGCGCGGAGGTTCTACGGAGTGGAAGGAGCTGCTGTACCGGTTTACAGACCGGCTTGGCACTCGGACCACGATCATATGCCAAGCGGCCTTTGATCGCTACGTAGCCGTGAAGGCGGTGCCGCGCCACCGGCTCACGATGATCCCCAACGGCGTGGATGTGGAACAGTTCCAGCCGTCCGCCGAAGCGCGAACCCGGGCACGGTTAGCCTTGGGAATAGATAACAAGTTTTTTTGGCTTGCGGTAGGGCGGTTGGTTGCACAGAAGGATTATCCAAATCTCTTTGGTGCTCTTGAGCAGATGGAGGGTGACAGCTTTGCGGTCGCCGTTGCCGGCAGCGGTCCACTGGATGCGGCATTAAGAGCAGAGTGCGAACGTCGCGGCCTCAACGGGAAGGTACGTTTTCTTGGCGCTCGCGAGGATATTCGCGACCTCTATAACGCAGCGGATGCTTTTGTGATGTCCTCCGAATTTGAAGGTTTCTCGATGGCGTTGCTCGAAGCCGCATGCACGGAGTTACCCATTGTGGCTACGGATGCCGGCGGCAATCGAGAGATTGTATGCGATCAGACAACAGGTTTCCTGGTTCCCACGAACAATTCGCGGGAACTGGCCAAAGCCATGAAGCAAGTTATGGACCTGCCTGCCGCAAGCCGTCTACAGATGGGGCAAGCTGGACGAAAGTTTTGCTACGACAGATTCCAGATTCGAAGGGTTGTCGAGCAATGGTTCGATTTCTATTCCAAGTGCCTTAGTGGTTCTGGACACGCATCGTATTCCAATCCTACTGATGCCGAATTTGCTCGCAGAGGAGAACTCTCTTGAAAGTTCTGTTCGTTATCACACGTGCTGACCATGGCGGTGCGCAGGTGGCCGTACTTGACCTTGTAGGTCATTTACCGGAAGGAATTCATCCCGTGGTGGCAGCCGGTGAACGCGGCTTCCTGGAGGATGAGTGCGTGAAAATGGGAGTGCCATTCCGGCTGGTCCCGCACCTGGTCCAGCCTATGAGCCCGAAGAATGACTTGCTTGCCCTCCTCGAAGTATGGCGGCTGATCCGATCAGAAAAGCCGGCCGTGGTGCATTCGCATACGTCTAAAGCTGGATTGCTCGCCAGGGTCGCCGCATGGGCCGCGAAAACTCCATCGGTCTTTACCGCGCACACCTGGAGTTTCGACGAAGGGGTTCCGCGACTTAGACAGATTCTGGGTATTCCGCTGGAACGGTTGGTGAGCCGTTTGGGCGGCAAGATCATTACCGTTTCTGACGCGAATACGGAGAAGGCTTTAAAGCGGAGAATCGCTCCCGCGGACCGGATTGTGCGCATCTGGAACGGTGCGCCCGACACCGTCCAGTTGGCCTCACCCGGCACCCACACTCCGATGGTGATGATCTCCGTGGCGCGCATGGTACAGCAAAAAGATTTCTCCACTTTGCTGAAAGCTGCCGCCGGACTAACTGGAGACTGGCAGCTTTGGCTGATCGGCGATGGACCCAATCGCGCGCAACTCGAGGCGCAAACTATCGAGCTTGGACTTACAGGCCGGGTGCACTTTCTTGGCGCTCGCAGGGATGTTCCGGAACTCTTGGCGAAGGCGGATCTGTTTGTTCTCGCATCACGTTGGGAAGGGTTGCCCATCTCCATCAATGAAGCCATGCGCGCCGGGCTGCCGGTTGTGGCTTCGAATGTCGGGGGCGTGAGTGAACAAGTTACGGATGGAGTTAGTGGCTTTCTGACCCCCGCCACAGACGTGGAAAGCTTGCGCGGCAAGTTGCAGACGCTCATCGATTCACCTGAATTGACAAAGCGAATGGGAGCGGCCGGACGCAAACGTTTCGAAGATGATTTTCGGATCGAAAGCGCCATCGCTCGAACCGTCGAGGTCTATCAGTCAGTCTCACGCTAGAACCAGAACGCGAACCCTGATTTCAGAAAGAAATGCCATGACGCTGACGACTTCCGCAACCTCCAACCATGTACCGCAAACGCCGCTTGTAGCGGTGCCTCGGCTGCGGCGCACGGGAGCGGCGATGGTGGTCTCTCTCGATTTTGAACTCCATTGGGGGGTACGCGATTTCACCCCGCTGGACCGGAACGAGCGGAAACGCCTGCTGATGGCGCGCGGCATGGTGGAACGTATTTTGGCCGTATTTGCTGAATACCGTATCCATGCAACCTGGGCGACGGTTGGGCTATTGTTTGCACGTTCCGGCGAGGAGGCCGAATATTTTCGGCCTACGGTTGTACCCAACTATAGCGCTCCGAACCTGAATCCCTACCAGGAGAAGTTGGGAAGAAGTGAAGATGAAGATCCATTCCACTTTGCACCCAGCTTGATCGAAAGGATAAGTGCGGCACCGGGGCAGGAGATAGGTTCACATTCGTTCTCCCACTATTACTGCCTGGAAGCAGGGCAATCGGCAACCAGCTTTGCAGCCGATCTGACCAGCGCTATGGCCATCGCGCAACTGCGCGGCATCCAGATTCAGTCCTATGTCTTCCCGAGGAATCAGGTGATTCCCTGCTACCTGCCGATTCTGGCCGACCACGGCATCGCTATCTACCGTGGAGTAGGCAAGCAGGAACCGTATCAAGCCGCTAACTTTGAATCGCAACGCAAACTGGTTCACCGCGCGGCGCGGCTGGCTGACACACTTGTGGACTTGTATGGTGCGCAGGCTGCTCCCTGGCCAATCAAAGACTCGCCCCGATGCCTGGAGCCGAGCCGCTATCTTCAGCGTTGTCGCAGAATGTTAACTCCATTTCGTCCCTTGCAACTGCGCAGGATGCAACAACAAATGCAAGCCGCGGCGGCGCAAGAAGGAATCTTCCATCTCTGGTGGCATCCGGAGGACTTCACCACCGGTGGGGACGCAAATCTGGACCTTCTTCGCCGCCTCCTGGATTCATTCTCAACTCTGCAAGCGAGAGGAAAGATGTCGAGCCTCTCCATGTCCGAAACACTTCGCATCATGGAGTCGAAGCAGGAAGATGAAAGGGCTTAGTCACATGGTATCGATGCCGAACCCTGTACCGAACGCTCCTGGCGTTGGGCAAGATCAGGATGAAAAGATGCGACTTCTCTATCTCATCACCCAAGCTGATCGAGCTGGAGCGCAGATGCATCTTCTGCATCTAGCCACCGCTATGTCGGAACGCCATCAGGTGCACGTTGCCGTGGGGGAGGAAGGGTTCTTGACTGCGTCCCTGCGCCTTCATGGAATTCAAGTGCACATTCTTCCCAATCTGCGCCGCTCGGCAAATGTGCTTTCCGATCTGAAGGCGGTACGCGAGACCTGGAAACTCATCAAGGAAGTGTCTCCGGATCTGGTTCATGTTCACACGTTCAAGGCCGGCTTCATTGGCCGCTTTGTGGCCTGGATGCTGGGCGTACCGGCTATCTATACCATTCATGCGTGGCTGTGGGGAACCTCGGCCGTGTCGGGTTGGTCCTCGCGTTTCGCGCTGCCGCTGGAGAGAATTGCCGCCCACTGGTGCGCACAGATCATTGCTGTCTCTCATGCGGGCGAAGAGCTGATCCGCAAGAACAGCATAGCTTCCGGAACGAAAGTTGTCACCATCCATAACTGCATTGAGGACCTCCCGGCGTTGCATGCGCCAAGGATCAATCAACAGCCTGTACTGGCGATGGTGGCGCGGTTCACCGCGGGGAAGAACTTTGCGCTTTTGCTGCGCGCCTTTGCGCCATTGGCCGATCGGGCTCGCTTGCTCCTGGTTGGCGATGGCGAAACCCGGCAGGCTATGGAAGCACTGACGGCACAGCTTGGAATTGAGCATGCGGTGACTTTTCTGGGCGAGAGAAGCGATGTTGAAGTCTTGCTTTCCGAGGTCGATGTCTTTGTGCTTGCTTCGGAGAGTGAGATGTTTCCCATCAGCATCCTGGAGGCCATGCGCGCTGAGATTCCCGTCATTGCCTCCGATGTAGGGGGGATACGGGAGGCAGTTATTCCAGGAAAGACAGGTGTTCTGGTCCCTGCCGCGGACGGCGCATCCCTGACCAGGACGATGGAGGATGCGATCGAGAACAGGCAGCATTGGCAGAGCATGGGCCAGCAGGGCCGTCAAGCCTTTGAGAAGCAATTCAGGATCAGTGAAATGGCTAGTCGAATGCAGCAGCTCTATCTCAATGTCCTCAGCGAGCGGCGGAACAAGACCCGCCTCTCCGTTCCAACCAATCGCATTGCGACTCCGGGCGATAAGCAAATTCGGGATCATTTCAAGTCGTAGCGCCTATCAAAACAAATAGCCGACGCAAC
This sequence comes from uncultured Occallatibacter sp., assembly GCA_964645855.1. Taxonomy (GTDB): domain Bacteria; phylum Acidobacteriota; class Terriglobia; order Terriglobales; family Acidobacteriaceae; genus Telmatobacter. Next base: position 65,495 of record CAZYDF010000005.1, on the reverse strand, counting down.
CCCGCGTGTCGCCTGGAGTAAGACATTTGAACAGCCTGGCCCGGTGCTGAAGGATTGGTTCTTTGGGGCGGAGGCCATGACCTTGTTCCCTGACGCGCTCTAGAACATCAACCCCGGATGATTGCCTGTCTCAATGCAGTCGCAAGGTGACGGACAACGTCCTACTTTTTCCTCACATCAAGTTTCAACCCCGCAACTCAAAAGAAAGGAGCAACTCTATATGTCTTCCCCTATCGCTGTAAACCACGCTGGCATTGCCTACCGAATGAGGTTTCTTCTTATCGCAAAGCGAGCGATCGATATCCTTGGAGCCGGTCTGATACTCCTCCTGCTGTCTCCAACTCTTTTGGTCGTAGCCTTGCTCATCAAGTTCTACGACAGAGGTCCGATTTTTCACAGCCGCCGGATGGTGGGCAATAAGAGCGAATTCCGTATGTTCAAGTTTCGCTCGATGTGCCTGAATGCCGATGAAGTGTTGCGCCGGGATCCGGTCCTCTGGGCGGAGTACCAAAAGAACTTCAAGCTGGATCAAGATCCTCGCATCACGCCCGTGGGGCGATTCATCCGCCGATACAGTCTGGATGAGTTGCCGCAACTGATCAACGTTCTGAAAGGTGACATGAGCCTGGTTGGGCCGCGCTCCATCACCCACGCGGAGTTAGAGAAGTACGGCCACTTTCGGCATCTGCTGCAGACCGTCAAGCCGGGACTGAGCGGATATTGGCAAACCGAAGGCCGCTCCCGTGTCTCCTACGATGAGCGGGTCAGCATGGATGTTTACTACATCAAAAACTGGTCCCTGCTGTTCGACTTGAAGATCCTGCTCAAGACGCCGCTGGTCGTACTCAGGGCCGATGGGGCCTGCTAGCACTCTGACGCGCCTCGATAGCTCCGAGATAACACCACGCCGCTTCTTGCTCGGAGCTATTCGGCTGCCAACCTGCTGGGTCATGGAGGGTTTCTCAATACCCTGTGTCCAGAGTGGCGTTCCGATCCGATCCGCAGCTTGGAGAAGCCTTGCTTCTTCCTGAACGACTCGTCCCATGAATTGGGGCGTTACTCCGGCGGCCCTTCTATCCATGCAACTCAAAGCGTCGCCATGGCGGCATAGCTCCACGTTCAGGAGTTACGCTTCCTGCCGAGTTTCTCCGTCTCCCAAAGGTCAGAGGAGATTCTTGAAAGACTGCGGGCCCGATACGGTCCGCTTGGATTAGGAACCCATGAACAAGAGAACATCCGTCGTTGTGCTTCACCCTCGCAATCTTCTTGGCGACCTCATTCAGACGGCGTTGAAGGCCGATGAAAGCGTGCATATAGCGGCCTGCTTGGAATCCACACGTCAGTTCGAGCGAGACGAGATTCCAGCTTCAGCCGAGGTGCTCCTCTTCGGCGCTGACTGGTGCGGTTCAATCAGTGAACGGCTACAGCTCATGCGCCACGTTCGATCTCTCGTACCGCATGCCAAGCCAATCATCATCAGTGGACAGCTGGATCGACAAACCGTGCTGGCGGCCTTCTCGGGGGGCGCACGAGGTGTATTGAATTCGAATACCTGCGGATTGGAACAGCTGTGCCAATGCGTGAGCAAGGTTGCGGAGGGACAAATCTGGGCAAATCAGACGCAGTTGAATTGGATTGTGAGTGCGCTCTCGGAGCGCGATCTGGCAGTTCGGCTTGCGGAAACGGGATTGAGCCAGCGACAGATCGTCGAATGGCAACTTACTCCTCGCGAGGCGGACATCGTCAAACGCCTGATTGAGGGAGTTACAAACCGAAAGATAGCGCAAGATCTGTCGCTAAGTGAGAATACGGTCAAGCGCAACCTGCTCCACGTCTTCGTAAAAACCGGGGTCTCGTGCCGCTCGGAGCTGATGTTACGAGTACTCAGTCCCAGCGAGACGGTGCAGTGACGGCATTTCGATAGTTAACATCGCCGCGCGACCCGCTGCGCGCGAATGCGTGCATTGATTCTTTGGGGATCAGGGTGCAGCGGAGATGGCGACTAAAATGCATAGAGCGAGCGTTGTCTTTGATGCAAAGGCAGCCTCGAACTCCTGGCAAGGTGGAGTCTATGCAATGCGCCACTCAGTTTGGGCCTAAGTGTTCCAAGAAGCAAAACCGGGGCATGAATAGAGAGAAGCAGAAGCAGCTTCTCACTTTTTCATGAACCCCGGCGGAAAACAACTGCTTGCTGGAATAGGTACAGTGCTCTAAGTTGGCCCTTGCGGACGGCATCCCAGGTCACGTTAACGATAGTGTTACCCCAACATCAGTACGCGCCGGTCTTCTCCAGAACGGCCGAGAAGGTCTTGAGCAGGATTCTGAAGTCGAAGAGCAGACTCCAGTTGGTGGCATAGGATGCGTCGATTTCAACACGTTTTTCAAATGCGACATTGCTGCGCCCGGACACTTGCCAGAGGCCTGAAATTCCCGGCATCACGAGATCATAGAAGCAGCGGTAATCGCCATATTCCACATGTTCTCTGGAAACAACCGGACGGGGTCCTACCAGGGACATGTCACCGAATAGGACATTGAACAATTGCGGCAATTCGTCAAGGCTCCACTGGCGAAGAAAACTTCCCACCCGCGTAATGCGCGGATCGTGTCCACCCTTGCCGTGGGTTCGTAGCCAATCGATCTGTTCGGTGCTCAGCACGATGCCTTTGTGTTCCAAGTGCGCAACCGTATGCATGGTTCTGAACTTCAGAATCGTGAAAGGCGTACCCCAACGTCCAACCCGCTTTTCGCGGTAGAGAACCGGCCCTGGCGAGGTCAGCTTGATCGCGATGTAGATCAGCGTCAAGACAGGCAGAAGCAGAAGAATAAGAGATGCCGAGCAAAGCGCGTCGAAAGCCCGCTTGCCAAGCGCATATCTGAAAGAGGATGTGGCATTCAGGGCCAATGAATAGCCGTCCAACCGTTGCGGCCTTTCCTCCAGTACATTGCCCATGGAAACGTTGAAATCGCGGCCTATGTCTGCAACACAATAATGCGTCTGGTTGATCTGAACTCTGTCGCTCATGCGCGTCTCCCAAAAGATATGATTTGATGCCACCTATGAATGTTTCGTCGTACTCCAACGATGCTTGCTGCGGGATTGAAGGAATGCGAACGATTGGCGCGAGGATGGATGAATCAGAAGCTCAGCTGCAAGTAAGTTCGAGGAAAAATCGGCAGCAGTGCTTACACGTTTTGAAGCGTCGTCATGAAAGATACGACCTGTTTGATTTCATCTTAGGTGCGAAGTTCGAGCTATCATCGCGAAATCAAGGTACATATGATCCCATCCTCACGACATAATGCGACATTGCGAAAGGATTCCGGATAGGTCCATGTCGCATCGAGGATGAACTAAGTTGCTTAAGGGTATGGGGATAGGTCGACCTAGTGGAGACACTATGGAGACGACATTACTACGCACGAAATGCAGCGATGTACTGAAGTTCGGTTTTTGGTACTATGCGCCTAGCGAGATGAGACGCAGATCAAATGAAAAATGCTGCAGAGGTGAATCCACAAAAGTGGGCAGCGGCGATTTGTGCACAGGGTAGAGAGTCATATTCAGCTTAGGATGGTGTGAATGCAGAGGATGATTGAGCGACGTTCTTCTCAAGTGAGGCTTGACGGTTGGGGGGCAATTGCGAAACACCTCAGCAGGTGCACTCGAACCGTGCAACGTTGGGCAAAGTCCTATCAGTTGCCCATTCATCGGCTCGGCGCCGATAGTCGCACGGTCTTCGCCTACACAGACGAGATCGACAGTTGGATACGTCTTGGCCCGATCCAGATGCGGCGCGAGCTGATTCAACACGAAGAGCCGAAACCTTCAAGGGCCGCTTCAAAGCTGACCGCGGTGCCAAGAATTATTTCCAGCGAAGACGTTGCCCGCCAGCCGAATCCCGACAGGCGGTCGGCGGCGCAGGAGGAGGTTCGGTTATCGGTGGTGCCCGCAAAGGCCACGAGCCAAGCGCAGCACTCGGTCGCTTTGCTTGAACAGGCGGAGTCGAAGTGGAAGCATTTGTCCTCAGCGAATTTGCATTCGATCACCCGACTCTACAGAGAAGCCATCGATCTTGATTTCAAGAGCCCCGCCGCTCATGCCGGCCTTGGCCAAGCCATGATCGCCGGTGTGTTGTTGGGGAATCTGCGCGCGGCACATTCGTTTCGCAGCGCCCAGGATTCGGTACGCACCGCGCTGGAACTCCAGCCTGATCATCCGGGAGCCCTTTGTGCGTCGGGATGGCTTTACCTGATGGTCGATCATGATTTCAAGCAGGCGAAAAGTATCTTCAGCCATGTGCTCAGTCTTCGTCATTGCGTCATGCCCGCGACCCTCGGCATGGCTCTCGCACTGATCGGCGAGCGGAGAGCGCCGGAGGCCGCTGAGTTGCTGCGTGAATACTCCGACAGGTTCTTGTCGAGTCCACTCGCCACGGCCTTGCATATATGGAGCGAATATCTTGCCCAAAATTCAGGTCGGGCCCGTTCCTTGATTGAACATGCACGCTTTGCCGGCCATCATGGAGCGATCTTTGATGTCGTCGACGGCATCTGTGCCATCGACCTGATGGGTCCCCCCGAAGCGGTCGCGCATGTCCAGCATCTGGTGCACGAGTCGCCCTACAATGCGGTGCTGCAAGGCTTACTTGGTTATGCGCATGCACGCGCCGGCGATGAGCAGGCAGTGGAGTCCATCGCGGAGATGCTGCATACCGAGGCCACGCGCGCAAGATCAGACACCGCATATCCACTCTTCTTGCTTTATGCGGGCAGCAAGAACCGGCGATCCGCGGTTCAGTGGCTAGAGCAGTCCTACTCCGAAGGTTCCCTCTGGAGTCTCGCATCTGGCTGTGATCCCATCTTGACAGACATGGCGAACGATCCTAACTATCAACTGTTCCTGAGCCGGATACTCTATTCGGCGCCGGATCAGGCCTGACCATCATTCTTGCTCGCGTGGTTGCCGCAAACGTAATTGCGTCTCCGCGTATGCTCCTGGAAGCAGACCTTTCAGCACCAGTCGAAGGTCGGCTTAGGCTAAGTCAGAGAATTGCTCTTTGGGTTTGCCAATGGCGTCGTTCCTTGGCTCAACTGTGGAGTTGTACCAACGATCAGCAAGAGAGACAGGCGGCTTCAATCACGAGGGTGGATTTTTATCTCCGCCTGCACAGCTTCACTCTGGTCTAACTGCTCAGCGGATAGACTATTTTCTCTATGCACAAGGTCTACGACCGCGCGGAATCAACACGGAATTTGCGATGACCATCCGGTGACCTATTAACATTCCTTTCACATAACATCGTCGACATCCCGGATGATTTGAATCTTGTAGCTCAGTGCCTGGCCTGTCGGTTTCCCCTGTCAATTTGGTCGAGCGGACCACCCATCCGCGAGCAAGTCTCTCGGTGATCGAAATCGAACGATTGACTCGGGCCGAATGTACTGATACGCTAAGACAGATCTTGGATGTGATGGCCGTCACTGCTATTGCGAAGCTCACATCAGCGGCCTAGTGACTAGAATGCCTGATGTTTTTGGCCAAACGCGGAAAAGGAAGTCTCTCTGGAGAGGATTTGGAAATTCCACTGACCGAAGGAGTACATTGGTTTGCTTTGTGGACAGTTCCCCGTCACGAAAAACGCGTTGCACAGCAGCTTGTATCAAAGGATCTGGAAGTCTTTCTACCCCTCTACTCAGTGGAGCGGCAATGGAAAAAGCGACCTCCAATCACAATTGAACTGCCGATTTTCTCAGGATATGTCTTCGCCAGGTTGAACCTTAGCCAGCGTCATTTGGCACTCTCCATTCAGGGCGTTCACTCAATCGTTGGCAACGGCAAACAGCACATCCCTGTGCTGGATAGCGAAATTGCAATATTGCAGGATGGTTTAAAGGGTGGCAGGCCCGAGCCGCATCCTCTGCCGGAGTGTCGTGCAAAGGTCAGAATTCTGCGAGGGCCTCTGGCTGGCCTTGAAGGAGTTCTGGTGAGAAAGAAGAGCCATGATCGTGTTGTGGTTGTGGTGGAGTCTGTACAAAGGGCCTTCTCCGTGGAGGTCGACGTTATGGATCTGTTTGAAATTGACGCCTTGCCACCAAGCCAAAGGGCGTAATCAAGTGCTCACAACAGCCGTACAGGGCACCTGTTGAGATGACCTTAAGCGTGATCTCTCTGTTACTCGAGTCCCCCTTGACTCAGGGTAACAGTGGCACTCACGTCGCTTCAAACGTACGGAGTTTCTTGAGGTTCAAATAACTCGCAGAGGCTTCTAGGTAATCTGGCTGGGAGGTCGACCCCGCCTGACAACAACTTGATTTCGCTGGTGCACTCGCAGTTAGCGTTTGTGTATGCCGGTGTTCTCTATCCAGATCACTAGGAGCTATGTCCTATGGTGAACCCTGTACGTGTGTTCGTTGTGAGTCCCAAGAATCTCATTTCAGATCTTCTGATCGCGGGCTTTCAGCAGGGCGAGGAAATCAAGGTCATCGGCGTGGCGACCTCGGCGCAGTCTGCTCGCGAGGTTATCGAAGGTCACACCTTCGATGTCGCGCTGATAGCGGGCGATCTACAGGACCCGGCAGGCAATCCGCTCGAGGTTCTTCGGTCCATGCGCGAGCTTGCACCGTCGGTTCGCTCCGTGGTGTTGTTGGGACAACGCGATCCAGAGACCGTTGTCGAGTGTTTCCGGGCTGGGGCGCGTGGGGTATTTTCCGAAAGTACTCCCGAGTTCCGTCTACTCTGCAAGTGCGTACTATGCGTCCATGCTGGCCAAATCTGGGCTTCCTCCGAGGAGTTAACTTGGGTTGTGGAAGCACTGGAGTCCATCAAAAAACAGTCCACTCTGCGCCGGGTGGTGAACGCGCAAGGTGTGAATCTACTCAGCAAGCGCGAGGAAGATGTGGTACAGCAGCTCATGGAAGGGCTGTCGAATCGGGAGATAGCTCTGAATCTGAAACTGAGCGAGCATACCATCAAGAATTATCTCTTCAGAATCTTCGACAAGCTTGGGGTTTCCAGTCGAACCGAGTTGCTCTTGTATTCAATCAACTCTCGCCGAGCCGTTGATCCCACTGACGCAGAGCGAAAACCATCGTTGTTGGCCGGTTGACACATGGCGTTTTGACCCGGTGGGCTTGACGTTTCGCAACCATCCGCGTCTTTGCTTCGATCCGGCAGTTGAAGTAAGTGAGTTCAGTCGGCTGCGCGGAGCAACAGGTCCTTTCAGCACGGAAGAACGGTTTCAGACACCTGCGGCGAGGCGTTGCTTCGGCTGCACTACATGACGAAAAATTGGGATTGCCCCCGGGCGATCAACAGCAGATCACTGATGGGAGAACAACGATGAATATCACTGTGGTTGGTTTGGGGTACGTCGGTACCGTATCGCTGGCTTCCTTTGCTGCACGCGGGCACAAAGTGTGGGGCGTTGATATCAACCCTCGAAAACTGGAAACTCTGAAGCGTGGCGAGTCGCCGATTATCGAGCCTGGCCTGCAGGAGGCACTGCAGGCAGCGTGGCAAAGAGGAGCGATCAATGTCAGTAACCAACTGGAAGAAGCTCTCCAGGACTCAGATCTGTGCTTTGTTTCGGTTATGACCCCCAGCCGTCGCAACGGCAGCATCGACTCCAATCATCTTCTCAAAGCATGCAGTCAAATCGCACAGGTCCTGCGGCAACAGAATCGCCGCCAAGTTGTTGCTATTCGGAGCAGCATCCTGCCCACTGTTTTAAGCGAGGTCGCGTTGCAGTTTGAACAAGAAGCATCCGGGCTGGTAACTCTATGCGTCAATCCGGAGTTCTTGCGCGAGGGAACGGCACTGGCGGACTTCGATAATCCTCCATTCACCTTGATTGGCACCGACAACTCTGAGGCAGAAGCAATGCTGCGATCCGCCTACGCAGACCTCTCCGCGCCCGTCTATGTCCTGCCTGCCGCCGAAGCCACGCTGGTGAAATATGCCAGCAATGCTTTCCATGCGCTCAAGACTTCATTCGCCAATGAGATTGGCCGCGTCTGTAGCCACATAGGGCTGGACGCAGAGGCCGTAATGCGGGTCTTTTGCCTAGATACAAAACTTAACATCTCCCCAAATTACCTTCGTCCCGGCTTCGCCTTCGGCGGTTCCTGCCTGCCGAAAGATGTCCGCGCCATCCAGTACGCAGCTCGGCTCTGCGATATCGAGGTTCCTCTTGTAGAGTCGATTCTGCGCAGCAATAACGCTGTGATCGAGGCCGCCGCCCGTTCTGTGCTCGAAACCAGAGTGCGCCGTGTGACGCTTATCGGTCTCAGCTTCAAGAAGAATACCGACGACTTGCGGGAAAGCCCTTTTGTGGAGTTGGCGGAGTTACTGCTGGGAAAAGGAATCGAGCTGCGAATCTACGATCCAAACGTCAATATCGCTCGTCTCACTGGCGCCAACAGGGACTATATCGAGGCCACGATCCCCCACCTTTCCAAGTTGCTTACGGAAGACTTTGAAGAGGCAATCAAGGATGCGGAATTGGTGATTCTAGGACATCGCTATCCGCAGATGCAAGGTTGGAAGACCGAGGACCTGGCAAAGGATGTACTCGACCTGACAGGGCAAATGCGGCTGTACCGAACTGTCAGTAACTCTGTCTTGCAAGTGTGAGACGCATGCGTATAGACAAGAAGAGTCGTGAGCCTTTGGGGAACATAGAATCATCCGCGCTTCACGCTGGCATGCTGCACGCAACGTACGACAAGTTGAAGGGTGATCGCAATGGTTGAAATTCATTATCATCTTCTCCACCGTGTCGATGACGGCCCGGACAGCCTGGACGCGGCAGTCGCGCTGGCTGAGGCGTCTATCGACTCTGGGGTGACGCACATCGTGTCAACCCCACATTGCAACGAACAGTTCGAATTCAATGCGGCAAGGAATCACGAACGAATCGCCGAACTCGAGCAGCGCCTGGGAAGTCGAATCCAGCTTGGCTTAGGGTGTGACTTTCATCTCTGCGAGGAAAACGTTGCAGCCTTCCAAAAGATGCCGACGGATTTTACGATTAACAGCGGTAAGTACCTGCTGGTGGAATTGTCTGATTTTGGCATACCGGATTCAATCGACGGCATGCTGGATGAGATCATCCATTCGGGTTTCACACCCATCATCACCCACCCGGAGCGCAACGCGATTCTGTCCAGTGCGCAAGAACGGCTGGGCGCATGGAGGAACGCAGGTTGCCTGATTCAAATCACGGCTGGCTCGGTCACGGGATTCTTTGGAACCCAAGTCAAGAAGATCGCGCATGAGATGTTGGGAAGCGGCTGTGTGCACCTTGTGGCCAGCGATGCGCACGGCTTGAGATCCCGGCCACCGGCGCTGCGCGAAGCGCATGAAGTAATCGAGAAACTCCTAGACGTTGAAACCGCGGACAGATTGTGCAGCATCAATCCAATGGCAGTATTTCGCAGCGAGCCGATTTCTGAGCAGCCAAGACCTCGCGAAGCGAAGACGCCGCGTAAAGAGAGTTCGATCAAAAGGCTATCGCGGTTCTTCAGTATCAAATGATCTTGCAGCTGAAACGATCCCCGAGTATTCCGGACAATCTCTTGCCGGAATGCTGGACGAATGACAAAACGGCAAAGGATACGACATGAATCCGCAAGACAAAGTGGCAGAAATCATTGTGCGAAGCTGCGCGGTCGGGTTGGCTGCGGTCCTGGCGTTCTATTGGACCGCCTTTGGAATATTGCCTGACCTCGTGGCTGTGTTGCTCCGACCGACGCTGTTGGTTCTTGCGTTAGTGATGTCTCTCTGCACCCTTCGCATACAGATTTCCGGTCCCGAGGTTAGACTGGTGCAGATCTTCGCCGCCATCTCCCTGGTCTATCTCTTGACGAGCACCCTGGCGGAAGATAGGGCCACAGCATTTACAGGATTGGTGAAGATCTTACTCATTCAATTGCTTTGCCTGATGATCGCCAGGGCGCTTCGTTATGAAATCGTCGCGCGCTACATGGGAACAGCGCTGCTGTTTGGCAGTATTTTCATTGCGCTCTTTATCGTCTATCTCTATCTGCACATAGTCGGCACTGTCTTCCCAACCTACGAAGCGGTGCGCGGATTCAAGGGACTAGCCGACAAACAGGGATATCCGTTGAATGAAACTCCGGCAACGGCATTGCTTGCCTTCTTCTGTGCGGCGTGCCTCCGCCCCATGAACCGCTGGATGTGGTCTATCGGTTGCGCCATCGCGCTCATCGGTTCCGTCCTCACAGGCTCGCGCGCAGCGCTGATCGCGCCTGTAGCGGCCGGGTTACTCCTCCTGGTTGTCCTTGGACTTCGGAGCCGCTCCGTGTTTGCCAGAGCATTTTCCGGAATCGCTCTGACGATTGCAATCCTTGGAGTTACAACTGCCTTGTTCGGATTGCCCTCCAGAACCCTGACTCACATAACCGAGGGCCGATGGGACCTGTGGCGCGCTGCCATCAGCAAGTTTCTTGAGCGTCCTCTGTTGGGATGGGGATATGGATCATGGAAAGACGATCTGGTGTCCCGCCTTCCCGGTGAATACAAATTGACTTCCGTTCTAGTGAAGGATCAGAAGGGTGGGTATCATAACGAATTCATCAACACCCTGTCGGAACAAGGTATTGTCGGCTTCCTGGCGATCGCGGGTTTTATGGGATTTGGGCTTGTCGGTTCGTGGAAGCTGGCATTCCAACGACCCTTGGTATGGAAGTGCGGCGCCGCGGCTCTGGTGACAATGTTTTTTCTTGTTGTGCGCGCCAACGTCGAAATGGATGGACTCTTTGGGTTCGCTCAAGATCCAGTGGACTATCTTTCCTACATCTTCATCGGGATTCTCGTAGCTGCTCTATCCGCAGAAGAGGTGGCTGAGAGACTGCATTCACAAAGCCTCGAGGCCGAGAGACAGGAGTATATCCGTATGACAGTAAGTCAAAATAGAAAGCGGATGCGGCTCCTATTTTAGGGTCCTCCGCAGCAAGATCTTTAGCGAGATACCCGCGCTCGAGAGCATTGCTCCTTAGGCCTGTAGGCAATCGTAACAAGAGGCAAATATCAGTGACTACGATGCGTGCTCGGTCACCCTGGCATACTTTCCACTTTGCAGCTTGATCGCTGTACTACGGCGCAGAAGGAGATATCCGATGCAAGCAGTTGACATTCCCATGGAGGTTCCGGTGCCGGCCGCTGGCTTGAAATACCGTCGGGATATCGACGGACTGCGCGCCATCGCAGTTACTTCGGTGGTCGCCTATCACGCATCGCTGCCGTGGGTCACTGGCGGTTTCGTCGGCGTTGACGTTTTCTTTGTTATCTCGGGATTCCTGATTGGTTCTCTTGTCTATAAGGAAGTGACTGCAGGCACGTTCTCCATTGCGCGGTTCTACGAACGGCGCGCCAAGAGGATTCTACCTGCACTGTTTGTGGTTCTGCTCTTCGTTTATCTGGCCGCCGCGGTAATGCTCAATCCCTTGGAGCAATGGAAGCTCGGTTCTTATGCGCTGGCGACGTTGGCATCAGGTTCGAACGTGCTATTTTGGCTTACTTCAGGCTATTTCCAACCTCAGGCCGAGTTATCTCCATTGTTGATGACCTGGTCGTTGGGTGTTGAGGAACAATTCTACATTCTCTTTCCGCTTATCATGCTGCTGCTGCGGAAGCAGCGTTGGCAGAAGCAAGTAGGGGCGATTGCACTGCTCGCGGGCCTGTCGCTGGTCTGTTGCGTAGTGCAGACCCGCAGTGCGCCGACTGCCGCCTTCTATCTACTCCACGCGCGCGCCTGGGAACTGGCGGCTGGATGCCTGCTGGGAATGCTCGACGTTCATAGAGGGAAATTAGATCTGAGAGGCATTGGCGGCGGCCGTTGGTTGCGCTATTTGCCCGACCTCCTCAGCGTGGCAGGGCTTCTATGCATCGGCATTGCCATAACCTGTTTTACAATTCGCACCACATTTCCGGGTTATGCCGCGATGCTTCCCGTCGTCGGATCTGTGCTGCTCATAGCCTCGCGCAATGGGATTGGAAACAGACTACTGTCCACCAAACCATTGGTATTCATTGGCCTGGTTTCCTATTCGTGGTATCTGTGGCACTGGCCTTTGATGAGCTTTGCGCGCATAGCAGCCGATCAGCGATTGTCACCTGCCGCAGCGTCCTGCATCGGGGCAATCGCATTTGTCTTTGCCGTTCTATCTCATCGCTTTGTTGAACAGCCGTTTCGGAAGTCATCCCTGCCCTCGCTCAATCTCCTACTCCGCTATGGGGCGGCGCTGGTTGTCCTCGCTGTTCCCGCCGTTCTCCTCTATCATGCGCATTCCCACCCTTCTTCCAGCGCTGCGGTGCGAGAGATGGAGGCTGCCACTGAAGAAGAACATCGGGACCCGTGCCTGAATGATCTTGCCCCAAATCTCCGGAATCCGTGCGTGGCAGAGCAGGGTAAAGACGCGGTCGCGCTGCTGGGAGATAGCCACGGAGCGGCACTTTCGCAAACCCTGAGGAGATCAGTAGAAGCTTCTGGAATGAACTTTGAGGAAGTTAGCAGTCCGGCTTGCCCGCCTTTGCTGGGCGTGAGCCGCACGGTACAAGGAAATCCCAAGCGCTTTAGCGAGTGCCTGCAATTCAATGAGTTACGAATGAATGCGGTTCTTCATCAGCCCAACGTGCGGATCGTCATCCTGGCTGCGCATTGGTCAACGCCGCTCTCAGCCCCTGACGAGGAATTGTCGCGCTACGGTCATACGCAAGCAGAGGGAATGAAAGCTGACCTCGAGACCAGCGCTAACTTCTTTGAGAAGGGGCTTGATCAGTCCGTTTTCGCTCTGGAAGCGGCGGGGAAAAGAGTCGTGATTCTTGAAGATAACCCGGAGTTTGCATTCGATCCGATGCGGACGACGGAAACCCAGCTTAACTCCTCGCGCAAAGCCGTGGCCTTGCTGGTAAGTCCCGCCACCGTATCCCGCCCGGTAATTGCGGAACCGAGAGTTTTGCCCCGCATTCGGATGGAGCGCGCGATTCTCAGCAGGGTCGCCGCGCGCCACAGGGATGTGATTCTCTACGACCTATGGTCTAATCTTTGCAACTATAGCGGCTGCTTGACTCGTGACGGTGATATCAGTCTTTATCTGGATGAGAACCACCTATCCAGGTTAGGCGCGCAGCATGCATTGGCTAGCCTCCATCTAAGCATGAAGGATATGCCGGCCCATCCAATTACCACGCCATGAAGTAAGTGCGGCGCGCCCCCGCGAAGCAAGAATAGGCGGCCTGACGCTTTCATCCTCTTTGATGGGAGTCGGCAGGCCTTTCCAGAACGAATTAACTCGCTGGTTACGGGATTGAGTCTCCTGATATCGGCGGCTCAGCGGGAGAGCGCTGCAAGCACCCGCACGGAGATAACTCTGATGAGCAAAAGTACACCTGGCGCAGCAACCGGACATCTGTCCGCACTCGACGGGTTAAGGGGCGCGATGGCCTACTGGGTCCTGATGGGCCACGCCTTCTGGCACTCCGGGATGGTGAAAATTCCGATCCTCTCCTCTCCTAAGTATGCCGTCCAAGGCTTCATGCTGCTCTCCGGCTTCCTGATGACGTGGCACTACGTTCGCCGTGAGGCGCAGGAGCCTTGGACCGACTGGAAGACCTGGACTTCCTTCTATATCCGGCGTTACTTCCGCATCAGTCCTCTCTACTATCTTCTGCTGATTCCGAGTTACCTGATGCTGCCTCTCTATCGAATCTGGCGCTACCCTGGAAGCCATGACGCGGGCATGTTGACGCCAGTCAGCTGGGAACATGTGCTCACGCATCTCAGCTTTGCTTTCGGACTGTCCCCGCAATTCCACGCATCCATGCCAATTCCTGACTGGAGCATAAGCCTGGAGATGCAGTTCTATCTCGTCTTCCCTTTCCTGATGCTGCTGGTATTGCGGTTCGGTTGGACCGCGGTCAGCGTTGTATGTGCGGGAATCTGGTTTGTAGCGAACCTTCCTCAGCTTGGTTATGCGGCGCGGTTCGAGCAGCCCGCGCCCCTGTGTCTGAGCTTGATCTGGTTTGCCATCGGCATGGTTTGGGCAGGGGAATACGCGCGTAAAGGTGCGATCCCCGCAAAGTCGCTCATCGTGGGATTCATGCTTCTGCTTCTAACTTGGGACCTGCACGGGATTCTGCTTGGTTCCGGTATAGGCTTTGTACTTTTCACAAGTGCACAGGTTCCTGTGCTTGGAGTTGTGGCCAGCAAGCTTCGCATCTTGCTGTCCGGTCGAATTGCGGTATTCATGGCCAACGCCAGCTATTCCATCTACCTGATCCACCTTCTGATTCTGCGTCCGGTTGCATTTGTAATTAACTCGCGGCTACCGTTCTCCGAGAATATCAAAGGGCTGATGATTCTATTGGTGACAACTGTTCTTTCCTACGGAATGGCGGTGCTTTTGCATCCAATCGAAGAACTGGGAATCTCCGTGGGACGCAAACTTGCAAAGAGGCTTCGCGCGCCGAAGGCGATGGGCGCACTAAACCTGGCAGCGGAAACAGCAACTGAGTGAAGGGCAAAGCGAGTGGGTTCCGATCAGACCGGGGCATTCAGAGGCTGGAACAACGGGGTCGCTCATGCGGCCCCGCTTTTTTTGCGGATTGCTCAGTACGAATGCAAAGAATTGCGGCTGGCGCGTATATCCTTCGACGTTGCGTCGAATGGTCCAGGGTCGATGAGGCTCAAGTCGCGTGGTGGATAGCATGCAATGCATGCAGAAGAACCGAGCCCGTCTTTCTAGCCACATCGTAGTTTGTAGTTATGAGGAAGCTGAAAAGATAGGCGATGCTGTAGAACCGTCCCGGTGTTTCTCTTATCCAGCGCAACGGGGTGCGGGCCAGAGCCGTTCGAATCCGCTCCTTCGACAGGGTTGCGGTAGCCGCAATTCCGATCAGACCACCGACGAGGAGGTCGGAGAGAAAATGTGTGCCCAAGTAGATACGCGGCACGCAAATGAAAACCGCCACATAAGTGAAACAAATCAACCCGGCCCGACGAGATACGAGAAAGATTGCGGTGGCTAGAGCGAAGAAGAGCGCCGCGTGATCGCTGGGGAAGGAACTCCAGTTCAACAGCGTGTAATCGTCGGAACCAAAGGGCGTAAGGAAGTGGAGCTCAGGTGTGAATCTGGGCCGCACGCGAAAGGGCAGGCTCAGGGCCAGCAGACGAGCGAATACGATGGCCAGTGCGCTTGCGACGACCCCGGCGATGAGATAAGCACGGTCTCTATCCTGCCGGCTGGAGCGCCGGAACCAAGCCCACCATACGAAGGCAACGACGACTCCACCCTTCAAAAGCGGTTCGCCTTCGAAACCCGAGTTGAGCATGTCGACGAGATAGGATTTCTGCGCGAACCGGTTCAGGAACTCGGTCACGGGATAGTCCAACACGTTCAAGGGATAGATGAAGAGATGCATATTGACAGAAAGCCCTCTCTTTAGCGGGAAATTCGCAGCACGCCGATTACATCTTTACGCTATTTAGATGCGCTCATTCGATGGAAGGCTCGAAAGCTTGAGGCATCATTCTAATTTTTGCGCAGCGTGGCAATTGGCTGCCTTCCTCATGTCGTACACTCAAGACGAGTCGGCTGCGGTCAGTCTGTGTCGGAGCGTCCAGATGCAGCTCAGGAAGCAGCGTGGCGGGAACGTTGCGCTTGGTGTTCGCCTCATCCTGGATGATAACGGCCGCATTTTTTATCGAACGATCAATTGCCCTGCCACTCGTCCGCGGGGCCACTGGAACAGGTAGAGAAGCGACGAGAAGAATGGGCTATCCAGTGAGCCCGGCGTTCGTAAGGAAGATCCATTCAGTACGGCGTGGCAGTTCTATAAGGTCGCGCAACCTGGAGGCTGAAGCGCACAAAAGGCGAATCGCAAGTGCAATTTGCCTCAAACTCTTCGTTTCCGCTCAAATTGACCACAAATACATGTGATCTGCGTCATAGTCCGGGTTGCGGAATTCGTCTTTAATCAATCTCGCGGAAGGGTAAGATCGCGAGCTCCGCTTGATGATTGTTTGTTTCCTTGTTACCGCGGTAATATGTCCGCGCTCATCCTGAAGCCGATGAACGCTTAAGGTAACAAGGAAGCCCACCGGAGGATACAATGAATGCAACTGCCCAGCCCTCGATGCACATGCTTACCTCGACGATAGATACACTCCATCTGGTTGAAGAAGTTCAGATGTATCCCGAGGAGTCAAGAGGCCGTAAGGCTCTATGGCGTGGCGTGTTGTTAGCTTTGCTGGCTCAAGGTGCGGCGGCAGTTCTTGTGGTTTTCCTGGTTCGATTATTCCTCCATGCCCATTGATCCCCTTCCGCAGGCAGAGTAAGCGTGCGAAAGCGATCAGTTCGATCTATAGATTGATTTAAGAGCCTCCGATTAATTCCGTTCGGCGCCTTTCATTGCCTCGGCGGCTAAAGCCCGCATTGCTTTCGTGCGTCGTGTGCCATCCTTCGGCCACGCTCCGGCAGATCCCAACGGCGTCCCCTCCAAAACATCAATATTTGCAGAGGCTGCGACTGATGGCGGCCGCCGCCCAGATGATCGTCTTCTTGCTTTGACGGAGCACGACTTCAGTCGTAGCGGATACGCAGCAAAATGAGTAGCGCTTTTGCCCTCAAGCAAAACCTTTCTAAAATTCATCCCCTCCGTGCCTCTTTGTAAGTGGTTGAATTCCCCGCGCATACCGTAAGGGTCTTTCGTGATAGAGTCTTTCGTCTCTGTCTGAGCACGTCCATTTTCAGATAGAGTCTTAGCAGCAGATCCCATTGTCTCCAGTAACTGCGCCATCCTACGGCGTCTCCCTGTATGGACTGTGTGTCCGCCGAAGTTGTGCGCATGGACCAATCTGCAAGAACGCCTCGGGTAATTCATAGTCGAAGTGGATCAATGGCCGTGCACTTATCTCAGCGACGAAGCGTGCGTCCCCTCATGAAGAGATCGTGCGCTGCTCTGTTTGTTGACTGCCGATACGGAAGGCACGGGGCGAGTGAGGCGGATGGTGCGCGCCATGAGCTTCAAGAATGAACGCCGAGGGAACCGTCCTCGAACTGCCAACCGGGAATGTGTGAATTTCATTGTTTGGAGTAGGTCTATGTTAATGGGCATTGTTGATTCTCGGCGAGAGGTGCGTGAGCAAAAGCGCATTTCAAAGACTTTGATGCATCTCCTTCTGGTGCTTGGAATCGCGGTTTCCGGCATGGTTACCGCCTTTGCTCAAACGCCGGTTCCAACCGGATCGTTCCCAAGAATCGGGAATATCTGGTGGGGTGAATATGTTTATGCCAACGCCCCGGCCAACATTGCCAATACTCAACTTTTTCTTGGCCCGGGTTTCAATTCCGGCGTGGCGCCGATCGTGACTGCCGAAGTTCCGGATACACCGATTTTGTATGAGATGAATGCGATGGAGACCGCCAACGGTCTGCCCGCTGTTCCCTCCAACTACTATTTGGTGGATACCAATGGGAACAAGATCTGTGACTGGCCGGGGAATCCGCCGAATTACATTCTGAACTTGACCAACCCCACCGTGGCTGCCTACCTCGGGCAGTATGCCGCGCAGCAACTGGCGCAGGCCGGCGGCGGTTACACCGGAGTTCTCTTCGATAACATTGAGACCCTGATTGCCAACAAGACTTCCGATTGCAATGGCAATCCAATTCAGATTTCCTCGCAGGCCAACGGGGTTGCCGACGCTCCAGCCGCGCTCGATGCCGCCTGGCAGACAGGAATCTATTCCGTTCTGTCAACGTTTCGTGCCGCGGCGCCCAACGCCTATGTGGCGATTCATGCCGATCAGCTGCCCGCGGATCCTCGCTCTTTGGCGGTCACCAACGGCGACATCTTTGGCTTCAATATTCCGCAGATTCGCGAAGGAACGCTGGCGTTCGGCAACCTCTGGGACAGTTATCAACAGTGGTTCCGTTCCGGCCAGAAGCCGGTGATTGCCGCCATCCAGTCCTCGCCGCCCAGCCAGATTGCCTACGGTTATGGCTACACGCCCACTTCGGTCGCGCTTCCGCAGACCGTGGCCTTTGGCCAGAGCTATTATCCGAACATGCGTTTCGGCCTGGCCATGACGCTGATGAACAATGGCTTCTTCATCCACGACTTCGGCGACGTTTCCTCGCCCGTGGCATGGTGGTACGACGAGTATAACTTCAATCTCGGCCAGCCAGTTACTCCGGCGCAGTTGGTGGGCGGAGCCGCGGGAGCAAACCAACTAACCAACGGCGGTTTTGAAAACGGATTGTCCTCCTGGACCTTTGCGGTCACCAACGATGGTTCGGCTTCAGCAACGGCAACCTCGGATACCTCGACTTACCACTCCGGCGCGGCTTCGGCGCACATCGCCATTGCCTCGGCCGGCACCGCGGCTTATCATATCGACCTTGAACAAGACGGGCTTCCGCTAACTTCCGGCGCCGAATACGCGGTTTCCTTTTGGGCGAATGCCAGCACCGCGCAGAGTGTGGTGCTGGCTGTGCAGGGAGGTTCGCCTTCCTATGCCAATTACGGCCTGAGCTCGACTGTGGAAGTGGTTCCGGGGTGGAACCAATACTCCGTCTCGTTCCTTGCGAATGCCACGGCCACAGACGGACGGCTCGAATTCTGGTTTGGAAATGCATCCGGCAATATCTGGCTGGACGACGTGCAAATGGTGGCGGCTCCGCAGCGGCTTTACCGCAGAGACTTCAGCAACGGCATTGTGTTGTTGAACGGGACTAACCAAGCGCAGACCTTCAACCTGGAGAGCGGATTGACCCGCTTCAGCGGTACGCAGGCTCCGAAGGTTCAGTACATTGTGGACGACAACAGCAGTTCGTTCACTTCCACCGGCTCCTGGGCAGTCGAGACCTTCGACACTGGTTGGCGCAAGGCCTCTGGACCCTACTACCATGCCTGGAACAGCACCTTGCATGAGCTGGATTCCACTACCGGCTCGGCGCAGTGGAGTCTTGGCATTCCGGCCGACGGCAGCTATACACTTCAGGCCTGGCTACCGGCCGCACCCACGGCCAGCAGCTGGACAACGCAGGCCGTGTACACGCTGGTTGCGAATGGCGTCACCATTGCAACTATCCCATTGAACCAAAGCGCGGCGAGCGGGGGCGATCAATGGTTCAATCTGGGCACATTCGCTCTGACCGCAGCCTCGAATCCCACGCTGGTGGTGCAGAACGGAGGCAGCGGGTCGCTGATTGCCGACGCGGTTTATGTCTATTCCGCTACGGCGCGCTATAACGACGGCGCGGCAGTCTCGCAAGTCACGGTGCCTCTCATGGATGGCATCCTTCTGGCGCGTCAGACGGCGAACCAGTCGATCAGCTTTGCGTCGCCGGGAAATCAACTGCTGGGCTCCAATCTGCCGCTCAATGGTTTCGCAAGCTCCGGGCTGCCCATGAGCTATTACTCCAATACGCCGTCCACCTGCACCGTTTCCGGCAGCACCGCCTCGTTTGTGGCGCTGGGCACTTGCTCCATCTCGGCTAGCCAGGCTGGCAACTCCAGCTATACAGCGGCGGTTCCGCTCACGGTGTCGTTCCTGGTGCAGCAGACGCAAGCCATCACTGTTTCGCCGACGAGCGGAACCAATGTGCTGGGCTCTGGAACCATTACGCTTCAGGCAGCCGCCAGTTCAGGACTTGCGGTCACCCTTTCTTCGAATACAGCGGCGGTCTGCACCGTCTCCGGAGTGGTCGTAACCCCGGTGGCGGTTGGCGCATGCACTGTTTCAGCCAATCAGGCAGGCAACACCACCTACGCTCCGGCCCCAACCGCAGCGGCTACGTTCAGCATCGTTGCCCCGCAGACCATCAGCCTCAGCTCGATCCCGACCCAAGCTCTTGAAGGCTTGCCGATCACCCTATCAGCCACTGCCAGTTCTGGTCTTCCGGTCGCGTTCAGTTCTCTTACATCCGCAGTATGCTCGGTTTCAGGCTCTCAAGTTACCCTGCTGAGGATGGGAAGCTGCACGATGGAAGCCGACCAGTCCGGCAGCAGCACCTATGCCGCCGCCGCTGCGGTGACTCAGAGCTTTACGGTGATGCCCAACCTGATCACGAATGGCGGCTTTGAGACGTCGCTTTCTCCGTGGACCTTCACCGTGGCCGCTTCGGCAACGGGCACAGCCACAGCCACGCTCAGCAGCGCGCAGGTAGTGGACGGGGCAAGCTCGGTCGATGTCAACGTCACGAGCGCCACTTCGCCCTCTTATGGCGTGGATTTGGAGCAGAGTCCGCTTCCGGTTAGTGCCGGAATCACCTATACGGTGGAGTTCTGGGCGCGCGCCGATAGCCCCCACATCGTTCAGGTCGAGCTGCAGGGCGGTTATCCTTCGTTTGCCCTCTATGGCTACTTCCAAACGCTCACCCTCGGCACTTCCTGGAAGCAGTATTCCGCATCGTTTGTCTCTCCGGTAACGGCCGCGGACGGACGGCTCGAATTCCACTTGGCCTCTTCCAGCGGCAACGTCTGGATCGACGACGTGCAGTTCTTCGGCACCTCGTCAGTGCCCCAGACCCTCAGCTTCCCCGTGCCAGCCAACGTTGTTTTCGGAACCATGGGCCGAACGCTGCTAGCCACCACCACTTCAGGCCTGCCGACCAGCTTTGCCTCTTCGACTCCCTCGGTCTGCTCCACAGCCGGCGCGCAGGTTGTGACCGTCGCCGTTGGAACCTGCACGATAACGGCCAGCCAGGCCGGGAGTTCGGCCTATCTGGCCGCATCTCCGGTCACGCAGTCGTTCCAGATTCTGCCTGCGTCCCAAACCATCTCATTTCCCGCGATCAGCAACTTGAGCTATACACCTACTCCTTTTGCGATCTCGGCCACAGCCAGCTCAGGGCTCACGGTCAGCCTCGGTGCGCAAACTCCCTCGGTTTGCGCGGTTTCGGGCAGCACGATAACCCTGGGTGCGGCAGGCGTCTGTTCCATCGTCGCCAGCCAGGCTGGTAACGGCAACTACACAGCCGCCACCTCTGTAACGGACAGCTTTACCGTCCTCCCGCTGGCGCAAACCATCACCTTTCCCGCCATCGCAACCCAGGCCACCGGCGCGGTTCCCATTGCGCTTGCGGCAACAGCCAGTTCAGCTCTGGCGGTAACGTACCAGAGCCAGACGCCGACCGTTTGCTCGGTTTCGAGTGGATCGGTCACGCCGCTCTTGGCGGGGACATGCACCATCGCGGCCGGGCAGGCAGGTTCGTCCATCTATGCCGCGGCGGCGGTGGTGAACACCTCCTTCACCGTTGCGGCCAACCAGATCACCAATGCCAGTTTCTCCACGGGAGTTCTCACTCCCTGGATCTTCGCCGTGGTGGCGGATGGATCGGCGGCTGCAACGGCAAGCATCGATCCCACCGTCTGGACCTGGGGCAGCAACTCCGCCAAGGTCGTTGTCACCTCGGCGGCAACCGCGAACTGGCATGTCGACCTGGAGCAGGATGCACTCTCCATCGTTTCCGGCAAGACGTATGTGGCGGAGTTCTGGGCGAATACCTCCGTGGCCCGCACCATTCAGGTAAAGACCCAAGGCGGCTCGCCCTCCTTTGCCGCCTACGAGCTGGCCGCCACGGTTTCGCTCACTCCAGGGTGGAAGCTCTACCAGGTAAGCTTCACGGCGCCGGTTACGGCCAGCGACTGCCGTCTGGAGTTCTTCATGGGAAGTTTTACGGGCACAGTCTGGCTGGACAATGTGCAGTTCTTCGGGATCTGACCAGGAGCCTGGCCGGGTTTGCAGCCTGCCGGGCATCTTCCCACTGGTGTCACATTGGAGCGGTTCTCCAATTGCTTTACCCCGAAACCACAACTGCGGAGTGGCTTTTTCCTCAAGAAAAGCCACCTTGCACAATCTTTGCAAGGGCTATCTCTATTGGAGAACCGCTCTCAGATGAGTATTTGGGACGTTCAGCAGCCAGAGTCATTTTCCGGTGCGCGCCAAACCATCCATGACCCCGTTGAACTCAGATAGAAGGGGAGGGAGCGGGCCGCTGTTCGAGCCGCGCTTGGGGCTTGCTGTATTGCTCCAGATGCTCTGGGCGAGGGGGGCACTGCGATGCATAAAGGCCCTCAGCTCAATAGCCTCAAGGCCTTTATGCGTGCGTGTAAGTACGGGTTACTTGGCTGCGGGGACCACCAAAGCGGCTTTAGCCAACTTAGCGGCCTGTTTCTTTTCGCGCTTGAACTTGGCCCAGCGCTTTTGCTGAGCAGCGGCGATCTTGGCTCGGCCCTCATCGCTCATACCGCCCTTGGCGCTAGTTTTGGCGGGCGCCTTTGTTAGTTTGGCTGTCTTGGCCACGATGGCCTTGGCCTTCGGTGCAACCGCATCACCTTTCAAACACAAGGCACGCGCCTTTTGCAGGGCATTGATGCCGCGATCGATTTCTGCCAGTAGTTGTTTCGTGCTCATTCAAAATCCTCCTCCTTGAGTCTACACGGATTGGAGATAGGGTCACCCTGCAACCACCGAAAGGAGAAAGCCTTTTTGGTTGGCCATCTTCTTGGTTGGCTCAGGCACGCAGTCCAGCCGGCGCAGCACGGCAAAAGCCCGAACCACGCCTCGGCCACTTACAAGCCGGTTGCAACCACACCGTTCACCACCGAGGCCAGCAGCTTCCCTTCCCCATTCACGGCCACCAGATTCGCCGCCACACCCAAGGTGAGCGGAGCAACATCGATCCCGGTCATCGCGGCAGGATTGCGCGTGAGCAGGTTCAGGCCATCGTCCAGCGATGCGCCCGTGAAGGCCAGGAAGTTTGCCAGAGCGCGATCCAGAGTAAGCACGCTGCCGGCGAGCACTCCATGCGCCGTGGCCTTGCCGCCAGAAACTTCCACCGGAAATCCACCCAGCATGTAACGCCCATCGGGCATGCCGGCCGCGCTCATGGCATCGGTCACCAGCAGAGCACGTTCAGCGCCTTTCGCCTTCCACCAGATGCGAACAATCTCCGCGCAGGTGTGGACCCCATCGCAGATGAGCTCGCTGAAGATGGCATCCTCCGCCAACACCACGCCCAGAATGCCTGGCTCGCGATGATCCAGCGGACGCATGGCATTGAAGGTGTGGGTGGCGTTGGCGGCTCCGGCAGCAATGGCCCTGCGCGTCTCCGCCGCATTGGCATTGGAGTGGCCAATGGAAATGCTCACACCGCGCGTGCGCGCATGGGCAATCAACTCCACCGCGCCCGGCAATTCAGGAGCAATGGTCATGAGCTTGACGTGGCCGTTGGCCGCGGCACAGAAGCGGTCGAAGAGTTCGATCGATGGCTCCAGCAACTTCTCCGGCGGATGCACGCCGCGCTTGCTATGCGATAGAAATGGCCCTTCCAGATGGATGCCCACCGGGCGCGCCACAGGCCCTTCGGCAGGCGCATCGATGGAACGCGCAATGCCCTCCAGCGCCAGCAGGGTTTGATCAACAGCAGCAGTTACCGTAGTCGCAAGATACTTGCCGGTGCCGTGCGCGGCCAGCATCCGGCCCACGCGCAGGAACGCCTCGGGCGTTGCCTCCATCACATCGTGCCCGGCTGCGCCGTGAATGTGAACATCGAAGAACGACGGAGCCAGGGTTGCGCCGGCAAAGTCCAGGCGCCGCGCATCCCTTGGCAGTTCGCTCTCAAGCTGCGAACCAACGGCAACCAGCACGCCCTCTTCAAGAACAACGAAAGGACGTGCGACCGCGCGCGCTCCATCCCACAGTCTCTCGGCAGTCAGTACAGTCTTCATAGTGTGAATTATTACAGGCCTGGGCGGCTCTTGTAACTCATCATGACGATTTCACGCGCGCGGCATAACTCGTGCAACGGGCAAAACAAATGCGGTGGAAAGGCCTCCCGGCCCTCCACCGCAATTCTCTCTCATTGAGGTCTGCTGCAACCGAAGCAGCTAGTTGCCCGGCTGCGCGAACTGCATCTGCATGCGGGTTACGGCAGAGTAAGTGACGTCGATGTAGCCATCGCCTTGCACGGCCTTGAAGCCGCTGCCATCGGTATCGATCTTCACCGTCAGCCCTGCCAGCTTCCACTGGTTGGCTTGCGCATCGCTGGCCTTGATGCCCGGCGCATCCATGCGAAAACGTACCATGCCGGGCTCGGTGGTAATCGCAATGCCTTTCCTGGTTGCGTCGGCGTCGATGTTGGGGCAGGCCGTCAGGTTGAGCCAGCCAATCTTGCCGTTGGGTGCCAGCCACTGCGCCGTTACTGGATGAAACTGACTCTCCGCATCCACGCCGCGGGTGTGGCCGGTGATCTCACCGCCATAGATCAGTGTCTTGCCCATCCACGCGGTGGCCACGCGCTTGCCCTCAATGGGCCGCCGCACCTCATGCTCGCCCGGAAACGCGAGAAATGCCTTCATCGCATCGTCCGGAATGCGCGCGTCCAGCACCACCATCTCCGGAATGATGAACAGGTCGGTAATGTGATCCACGGGAGGCTCAAAGCTGGTCAGCGGAGCCTTGCCGGCATCCATCGTCATGCGCAGCCACAGACCCATCACGCTCACGTAGCTCTGCATGTCCATCCCGTACGAACGGTCGTAGGGGCCAGAGATGTTGCGCAGGTTGGCGTTGTAGAGGTCCGCCGTGGCGCGCCACAAACCATCTTCCATCTCGCGGCCCATGGCGCGGGTCCGCTCCGTCAGCCCGTAGTTACGCCACACGGCCAAGCCGAACAGATCAACGCCGCAATAGGTGGGCGAGTTGTACTCGCTAAAGGCCTGATGCGCCTTGTAAAGGCGGAAGACTTCCTCCTGCCACTTTTCGGCGGGCAGCTTCCACTCCGGCTTGCCGCCCTTTTCCGCGGCATAAGACCACAGGTAGCCATACATCAGCGCAATGTTGGTGTAAGAAGGCTTCAGCCTGCCTTGGTGCATCTCACCCTGAATGGCGTAGTCAATAGACTCCAGCAACCGCGCCCGCAACTCCGGCGGCACGCGCTCTGGATAGTCATTCAAGATGATGGCAAAAGCGGTGCCGATGAAGACGCGCCAATTCGGATCGTAGCCGCGCCACATCACGGCCTTGTCGCCGGGATCGGGCTCGTTCGGCGTGCGCCGGAAGGTGCCGTCCCAGGGCTTGCCGGGGGTGCGGAACTGCTGCTTCAGGATGGCATCCAGCACCTTTGCTGCACGGTCGCGATCACCCGGCGCATCGCGCAGCACCAGGCCCACGGCGTACCAACTGGACTCGCGCACCATCAAATATTCGTTGACGTGAATGTTGCCGCCATGGGTGTTGGCCGGCGTAAGGTGCGGTCCCTCCGGCGCGCGGATGAGGGCCGTCTTCTGATCCCAATACTGATCGCCCCACTGCATGGCGACGGAAAATATCTCGCGGCTGTTGGTATCAAGTGACGCCACATTCGGATGCCGCACGGCAGCGGCGCACGGCCAACAGGCCAAGACAAACACCACAACCGAAAGCAGCAGTTTGCACTTCCCCTTGCAACCATCCATCATGTTGATCCCCAGAAAACGACTTCATTCGTTGGACCGGTACCATGCCCAGAGCATCGCTGATCCGTCATTTTGTCGCAAGGGAGCCGGGGAACGGCGTTGCCGCTCCACTTGCTCTCATTCAGTTTTGGTGGTGAGGATTTCCGGCGTCGCAGGCTCACAAGGAGCGCCGCGACGCCGGGTTTGAGGGTGTGCCTAGAAGGAGAACTTCACAGCAAACTCCACCGTGCGCGCCTCGTAGCTAGGCGTGCCGGAGATACCCGTGACGGTTCCAACCGAGGCCGGACTGCTGATGGTCGCGTTGGGGGTTCCAAAGTTCGGGTGGTTGAACAGGTTGAAGGCATCGGCGCGCAGTTGCAGGTTATAGTGCTCGCGAAACACGGTGTTCTTCTTCAGGTTCAGGTCGAAGTCGTTGAACAGCGGTCCACGCAGCATGTCGTAACCGCTGGTGCCATAAACGCCGCCAGCTACGCCATTGGCGTTGGTCGGCGCGGTAAAGGCCGCCGGGTTGAACCACTGCGAGATCGTCTTCTTGCCTGGATAAAGAGCCACTCCCGGGACACGGTTGGCGCGGCCGCTCACTGCGCCCGGATAGATCGTGGTGCTGGCGTTATACATCACCGAGAACGGCTGGCCGCTCTGCGAGTTGAGCACGCCGGAGAGTTCCCAGCCGCCAATGGCCTTGTTCACCACGTCGCCCGCATTGGCAAACAGCAGCTTGCCCTTGCCCACGGGGAGCGCATAGGAGAAGTTCGCCTGCAACACCTGCGGGGTGATGCCGCTGATGGGACCATAGCTATCGCGCGGGTTGATGCCCGAGGGATCCTCTACGTTCTCCGTACCCAGTACGCGGGTCCACTGATACTCAACACCAAAGGCCAGGCCACCGGTGTATTGCTTGTGCACACCAGCCTGCAGCGAGTTCATGATGCTGTGGAAGATGGGGTCCTGATTGTAGGCAATGGTGCCCAGGGCCTGGAAAGGCGATTGTGCGGCTGCCGTCTTGGTGATGTCGAACGGCGAAGCATAGTTCAGGTTCGGCGCGTAGTTGCCCGAGCCGCCGTAGTTGTTCTGCTTCATGTTGTGCTGGCCCACATAGCCCACGCGCACTTCCACGCCGTGGTTGAACTGGTGTTCCAGAGCCAGGTTGTACTCCTCGGTGTAAGGAGTGGTCAGCGGATGCTCTGCGTTCACCGACGGACGGCCATTCGCTGAACCCGTGCCCGTGAACGGCGCGGCCATGGTGAAGGTATTGCCAGCGGAGTAGGTCGGAGTGTTGGTGTAAGTGAGGCTGGCCGTAAACGGCAGGTTGCCAAACATGCTGCCAACATAGGACGCGGGCAACAGGTTGAAGTAGAGGCCGAAGGCGCCACGCAGGACGGTGTTGGGCATCAACTGATACGCAAAGCCCAAGCGGGGAGCAAAGTTCTTCGCCGGCCGTCCCAGATACGCGAAGGGATTGCTGGACATGTTCGCGGCTGAGGAGAGCGTAAGCAGGTTGGCGGCCGCAAGCACGGACTGCTGCTGGCTGATGACGGCCGAGGGATAGCTGGAACCGAAGACCACAACCTGGCTCTTGGAGGGAATCCAGAGCGAGTTCTCGTTGTAAGGCCCGGGAGCAAACCACTGCAGGTCATAGCGGAGTCCGGCGTTGATGGTCAGCTTGGAGAACGGCTTCCAATCGTCCTGAATGTAGCCGGCCCACTGGCTGGAGATGTTGCGGGTGGGCAAGAAGGAGGGCGTGGCCTGCTGGGTTGAAGTCGGAAGTCCGAGCAGGAAGTCGGCGAAATCGTAATGTGAGTACTGATTGGAGAACGTGTAGGCGCCGCGTTGCGGGCTCTGCGCCGACATATTCCAGTGGTTGTCGTACACGTACGATGCGCCGAACTTCAAAGTATGACGCGCCAGAACCTTGGTCAAGGAGGCGTTGAGCTGGCCCACCTGCTCCAGATCCTTCGAACCGGACTCGCTGATATTCTGGGTGCCGCTGTTCTTGAAGGTGATCTGCGGAGCGCCCTCGATCAGCTGCGTGGTCAGGCCGGGGATGATCGACTCCCACTTGGTGCCCACGTTCTGCGGAGTGCGGTAGATGGGCAGGTGGAAGAAGTCGCCGTTCACGTCCATCACCAGGGTGGGCGAGAAGGTGTGGGTGTAACCCAGCGTGAAGTGCGAGTTGTGCTCGCCGTCGCCGGAGTTGCCGCCCTGCAGGCTGTCGCTGCCCACGGTGGTGTTGGGACCGTAGAAAGCCCGCAGCCAGGTAAAGCGGAGGGAGTTGTTTTCGTTGATCTTGTGGTCAAGGCGAAGCGAAATGCGGTCCACTTGGCTGTTGTAGGGCACCAGTTCAAAGGTGTTGGTGGTGCCGACTGCGGTGGTGGTTGGCGCCGGCATCAACTTGTTCATCAAAGCCAGCGAAACCGTGCTCTGACGGTTGACCGGAATCGTGTTGCTGGTAAAGGCGGTTCCCGTGGTCGGATCGATGATCGAGGAGGTGAGCTCCGTGAAGATGCCCTGGCGCATCAGCGCGGTGGGCTGCTGGGTGCTCTTGGTTGAAGACTGTGTAAGCCGGAAGCCCTCATACGCAAAGAAGAAGAAGGAGCGATCCTTGCCGTTATAGCGCGGCAACAGGACGGGGCCGGCAAAGCTACCACCGAACTCATTGCGCTCGTAGGGAGGCCGTGGCTGGGAACCGTTGAAATACGCCTTGGAGGAGGTGCCCTTGGAGCGGTTGTACTCAAACAAAGAGCCGTGGTAGGTGTTGCTGCCGCTGGCGCTGACCACAATGATCTGCGCGGGCTCGTTGAACTCCGCCGGCGCACCGGTGGAGAGAACCTTGAACTGCGAAAGAGCGTCGAGCGACGGAATCTCCGGCTCACCGCGCTGCAACGTGATTTCCTTATTGATGACGCCATCAAAGATGACGCCCAGGCCGCCGTAGGAGTTGCGGCTGCCAGTGCCAGCTGCAACCGTAAGGCCGCGGGTAGCCATCTGGTCCTGTGCGCCCACGCCCTGCATGCCGGGAGCCAGAGCGATCAGGCCCATCACGCTCAAGCGGCCGTTCAGAGGCGTGTTCTGGATGGACTGCGCGTCAATCAGCTGGCCAATCGAGCTTTCTTCGGTCTGGATCACCGGAGGCGCGGTGGTCACTTCCACCATCTCGGTGGCAGCGCCGATCGCGAGCTTGGCATCCACCAGCAACGTCTGATCGATAGTCAGCGTCAGGCCGCTCTGGGTAAATGACTTGAAGCCGGCCCGTTCCACTTTAACGGTGTAGTGGCCGGGCGCCAGCGAGGTCGCCTTGTAGGTACCGGCGTCGGAGCTGGTCAGCACCCTAACCGCGTTGTTTTCAACCTGCTTGATCGTCACCGTGGCTCCGGGAATCACCGATCCACTGGGATCGGCTACCGTGCCGGTGATTGTGCCGGTGGTGCCCTGGGCGTTGCTGCTCTTTGTCGCAGCCAACATCACGCAGAGACCCATCAGTACCACAAGCATCGTGCGCATAAGCCTTTGCGATGCACTGTAGAGAGGATTCATTTGTTGCCTCCATCTTGTTAGGCGTTCACCGCTTGGGTGACGCCACCAAAGAAAACCAGTTCTCCCCGTCCAGACATCCTGGAATGAAACGCATTCGTACGGGCAAACACCGGTCGCTCACAAGGCTCACTCGATTCCTATCCTGCCGTAGGGCGAGCCTGGCCGCCCCCTTCAACCTGGGCGGCTCTCGTTCCATAGAACGAGGATTGTGCTGCGGATTGAACACACCCGGCAGGAACGGCGCCTTGCCAAGGGCATCTCAACCAGCTCTCACTCTTCTCGTCCGAGGGCGACTTGAGGAGACAATTAACGCTACCGTAGCGCATTTAGCATTCCTTTACATAAAGACATCTATTTTTCTTCACGATACGGGGCTTCCTATTTATCCTACAGGAGGACATTAAGTGGGGAAGGGCCCTGAGGGATCGTTATCAATATGGCCAGCGAGGGCTGATTTGTGACCGCCAAGACTCCTACATCCCGCTCCGCACCTTCTGAGGCATCGCTCCTGCAGGCCGACCCCCGCTGGAAGATGGCCAACCGCATCGCTGCCAGCCCCTGCCTTTCGCGTGCCACCCAACTGCGCGACATCCTGCTCTATATCGTGAACCAGACCATTCTGGCCCCGGACGAGCCGCTGCGCGAGTCCGAGATTGCCCACAAGGTCCTGGGCCGACGGGCCGACTTCAACCCCCTGGACGATAATATTGTCCGCGTCCAGATGGCCCACCTGCGCAAGCGCCTTGAACTCTACTACACGAGCGACGGAAAAGACGAGGATGTCCTTCTTTCCATTGCACTTGGCAGTTATCGGCCGATCTTTGGACCGCGCCCTGCCGAGCCTGGCTCCGCGGCTCCCGAGCCAGCGGAGGCCCCACTGGCCAAGCCGGAAACCCCGCCCCCAGGCCCGGAACCTAGCACCCCGGTGAAGAACCTCTGGTCTACGCTCCAGATCAGCGCCGCCGTCCTGGTTCTGCTACTGATGGCGGTGTGTGTGGATCTGTTGAATGTTAACCTGCAGCAAAGAAAGAAGATCGCGGAACTCCAGACCTCGCTTTCTCCATGGCGGGCCCACCCCACTGTTGCGGCGTTCTGGACAATTTTTTTTGACTCAGAACATGAGACCGACGTGATCATTGGCGACGATTCCCTGCTCCTGATGGAGATGGTGACCCACCAATACACCAACTTTACCGCGTACATTAACCATGCCTTCCCCAGCGAAGCCCAGAAACAGGGGCTCTCGAACGACGCCCGCCAGGAGATCGATCTGGTCGCCTCCAAGGGCCTGGGCAGCACCAGCGAGTTCAAGCTGGCGCAAAAATTGTTGGCGCTGGATCCGCAAAACAAGCGTTTTCACGCCTTTGTCGCCCGCCAGTATCCCCCGGCCTTCCTCAAGCAAAACAACGTGATTCTGATCGGCGGCAGGATCAGCAATCCCTGGGAGGGCGTCTTTGACAGCAAGCTCAACTTCATTCAGGATGTGAAGTTTGTTGATACCGGCACCACGGACGTGATCAATCGCTCACCCCTGGCTGGCGAACAGAAGCTTTACCAGGCCAGCGACAATGTGGGCTACTGCATTCTTGCTTTCCTGCCCGATCCAACCCAGAACACCAATGTTCTGCTGATGGAAGGTACGGGCTCTGAGGCCACCGAGGCCGCCGGCGACTTCCTGGCCAGCGAAGAGCAGATGGCGGGCCTGCTGCGCCGCTTCCATCGCACCACCTTCCCCTCCTTCGAGCTCCTTCTCAAGATCTCGCAGGTGCGGGGAACGCCTTTGACCGCCACGGTTGAGGCCTTTCGCATCTATTAGATGCGGTTCTCCTCGACCATCCTCTGCCCTTGAGCCAGCCATCCGCGCTCTGGGCAAAGGGCATCGGTTACCGCCGTACGATGCGCTGCCGGATCTCAATTCCGGCGTTCAATCCGATCCGCATTGAACGCCGTGAAGGCAATGACCATCCCCGGAGCAGAGCCTTGAGGTTCTCGCCCGGAATCAAGCCATCAAGAAGGCAATACATGATCATTGGCCAGGCCGCCGGGGTTGCCGCCGCTCTTGCCCTTGACATGGTTCGCTTTACAAATAGCACCAGTGGTTCACGTAGTGACACTGGCCGAAAGTTTCCATCCACCCTTGAGAGTCTTTACGCAGCCGGTGAAGCGTCCCTTTCAACTCAGGGCGCCTTGTCTCCCACGCACGGCTTCCCGTCGCACAGAGCATCCGGAATGCCCTTGCCCTCGGTAATCGAGTAGATACGGTCCGCGGCCGGGAGCATGAGCGTCTCGCGCGCGCCCGAGGGCCAGTGAATCTCCGCCGTTCCTGCATCCGTCGCATCCCCCAGTCCAAAGTGGACCCGCAGGTCGTTCGACGAAAGATAGCTCCCGCCGCTCAATACGTCGCCCCGCTGCCGCATCCCGTTCGCATGGAGATAAACGGTAGCGCCCACCGCGTCCCGGGGGCTCTTGGGGCCGCCCGTCAGCTTCAGTTCCACCCAGTGATGATGGTCCGCGTTGACATTGCGCAGCAGAACCGGCACGCCATCCATATTGTTCAGCACCACGCTGACGCGGCCGTCGTTGAAGAGGTCGCCAAAGGCCGCGCCGCGCCCCACAACGACAACAGCCAGCCCCGTTCCCTCCACCGCCGGCGCCAGTTCGAACTTTCCGTTGCGCAGGTTGTGGTAGAGCAACGGACGCTGCGCATAGCTCTGGCCCCACTCCGGATGCCGGTCCACCTCCGGGTAAACATGGCCATTGATCACCAGCAGATCCTTCCAGCCGTCATTGTCGTAGTCCAGAAACCCGTCCGCAAAACCAACAAACGGGATGGACGATTGCGCAATGCCCGCCTGAAAGCTGACGTCCGAGAAGGCGCCGGTCCCATCGTTCTGGAATAGCACGTTGTAATCGTCGGAGAAGGTGGTGTTCACCATCGACAGGTGGCCATTGTTCTCGTAATCGCCCACCGCAATGCCCATGTTGGCCACTTCGCGGCCTTCTTCGTTCAGCGCATAGCCGCTCATGTAGCTGGCATCTTCAAAGGTGCCGTCGCCCTTGTTCAGGTAAAGATAGTTGGGCGTCGAGTCGTTGGCCACCATGAGGTCTGGCTTGCCATCGTTGTTCACGTCGGCAAACAGCGCGCCCAAGCCGTAGTAGCGGTTCGCATCGTCCACGCCCAGCTTCTTGCTCACGTCGGTAAAGGTGCCGTTGCCGTTGTTGTGGAAGAGGTGATCCTGCTCCCCCTTCAGCCCACGCGGGCCGCACATCACCTGCACGCCGCGATACTGGCACAGCGAGTAGTTCACGGCTTTGGTACCGGAGATCGGCGGATTCGCTGGATCGATCTTCAGATATCCAGCCACAAACAGATCCAGCCACCCGTCGCCATCGTAATCGCCAAATGTGGCGCCTGTTGACCAGGTACCGAGCTCAACGCCAGCCTTCTCGGCAACGTCGGTAAAAGTGCCGTCGTGGTTGTTGTGGTAGAGCCGGTTCTTGCCGTAGTTGCTCACGTAGAGGTCGGGCCAACCGTCTTTGTCGTAGTCCGCGACAACGCACCCATAGCCCCAGCGATCATTAGCCACCCCAGCCTTCTGCGTCACCTCGGTAAAGGTGCCGTTGTGGTTGTTGTGGAAGAGCGCCGCGTGGGGCGGCTCGGCTTTGCCGGCCAGCGCGTCGTACGTCGAGCCATTCACCAGATAAATGTCGAGCCAGCCATCGTTGTCATAATCAATCACGCAGACGCCCGGACCTTTGGCCTCAAGAATGAGCTTCTTCTCTGGAGTTCCGGCTTCGTGATGCCACGTGGTCAGCCCTGCCGCTGCGGCCACGTCCTGAAAGATGATCGGACCCGATGCCACAAAGCCGCCCGCGGTAATCGGCCGATGGCGGGCATCGAACTCCGCCTTCGCAGCCGCGCCCGTGGCCATGCCGCCACCCTGCTTGGCCCCGGACGCTGGCGGCATTTGGGTCATTGCCGCCGTAGAGCAAAACAGCGCCAGTGCCGCTGGCAACAGAAAAGTTCTACCGCAACGGTCAGCAAACAAAGACAGCAGCGAGGTCCCAATCTTCATCTAGGGTTCAGCTCCGGCATTCAGGATGGCGACAGACTCTTCCGCGCAGGCTGCCACAGAATCCAGTTTATTGTAGGGCAGCCCGTGTCTGTGAAGACACCCGGGGCCTCCTGCAGCGTAGCTATAGGTTGGGGAAAAGCACGTAAAGTATTTCAGCGTGCCGTCCAAGGAAGTAGGCCGCAACATTGCGCGATTGCAGGCAACGCACGATTCTTGCGAACGGGCTCAGGGCCTGAGCTCGCCTGTATGTTCAAACGCCAGACCAGCCACGGGCGCGCCAGAGGCCAGCAGATCGCGCAGCTTCCAGCCATCCGGGCCCACGCGCGCGGCAGCCTGCCGGAGCAGGTCCAGCGCAGTGGCAGGCGTGGTGGCCGCGGGCAACCGGAAGACCCATGGAACGTTGGCCGCGGTCAGCGTGCGGTCGTCGCTGAGCGCCAGAACCGGCACGAAGGACTTGAGCGAGAGTTGCGCGGCAAGATGGCTCGAATCGCGGTCGAGTGCAATGATGGCCACGGCATGATTGTCCATCAACGCGTGAACCAGTTGCGTTGAGGCCGCGCCCCAGTTCTGGCCGCTCTCAATGGGCTCGACGATCCACACCTGCCCGTCCGCCCCAGCCGCAACTTGCATGGGCTGGCTTTGCGCTAACTGCACGGCATCGCGCCCAAACAGCACCACGCGCACCGGGCCTGCCGCCGATTGCGTGTGGGGCTCGGCGTGATGCGGCACTTCGTCGTGCAGCGAGGCGTAGGGCGGCGCGGCCTGTGCAGCTGGTGTTGCCGCACTGTGGAGCCCGGCCTTCTCCATGCTTGCCAGCCGATAGGAGATGGTTCCATTGTGTACCGAGCCCAGAAACATCGGCGCCACATTCTTCTGATTCGGATCGAAGATCATGTGTCCGGTCACACCGTCGTACTGCTCCATGTTGGCCAGTGCATCGTGAATGCGCGCGCGATTCAAGCCAGCCTTGCAGATGGAGTCCAGCAACGCATTCATGGCGTCGTAAGCAAGGGCTGCAAACTGCTCGGGCTTCTCCTGGAAGTGCGCTTCGTAGCGCTGCTGAAATGCCGTCCACTGGGGATCGTTGCGGGTTGGGTCATAGGGAAATACCGCTTCAAAGCCCTCTGCCGCGGCACCGGCCTCCGCCAGCAACTCAGGGCCCAGAGTGCGATAGGAGCCAAAGACGCGCTGCTTCATGCCCAGCGCCCGCATCTGTTTCAGGATGCGCGCCACGGGCACTTGATCGGTCCAGAGCAGAATGGCATCGGCACGCGAATCGCGGATCACCTGCAGCTGCCGCGAGAAGTCCACATCACCGGGAAGAAATTTTTGCTCAATCACCGGCGGATGACCAAGACGGCGCGAAGCATCGCGAAACTTGGGCACGCCCAGCCGTCCATAGCGATTGTTGACACGTAGAATCGCCACGCGCTTCAGGCCCAGTTCGGTATAGATGCGGCGGGCCAGCGTGTAAGTCTGCACCCGATCATCTTGAAGATCCGTAAAGTACCACGGTATATAAGTCTCGGGAATGGTTGGATCAGTCGAGGCAGAGTTGACCACGCTGATCTCGGCCTTCAGAGCAACGCGCAGAATGATGTGCGTTGCCTCGGAGCTGATGGAGCCAAAGATGGCCCAGTCCTGATCGTCGTAGACCATCTTCACGGTCTCATTCGAGGCCGAGCCCCAGATGGTGGGGTCGGTGGGCCGGTCGTCGCCATAAACAGCCTTGGCCTGCCAGTTATCGTAGTCGTTGTGGAGCATCAAGCGAAAGGGCAGACCGCCGTAGCCGCCACGCGCATTCGCCTCTTCCACAGCCAACTGCGCGCCGTGCATCATGCGCAGTCCCTGCGCCTGATCGGAGCTATGCTCGATGGGCCCGATAAAGCCGATGCGCACCTCCGTCAGGTTCTTCGGCTCGGGAATGTCACGCCCTGCGCCCATGTAGATATTGGGGCGAATGTAATTCAGGTCGTAGGGCTTGGCAAACTTTCCATAGGGACTCAGGTCGTGCGGCTCACCCGCGTAGGGCTCGACCAAACGATCCCGCGGCGGCTGCGGCGGATGCGCGCCACACTCGCACACAGGATACTTCGCAGCGGCCTTTGCAGCCCCTGCGTCCTCTGCCGGAACACTCTGCGCACCTTCAGCGGTCCACAACAGGGCCGCGGCCAGCAACCATCCATAGCGCATGGAATTCCTCCTTGTCGGCGTCCTGCTAGACGGTCTGAAACATGGCAATGGCTTCAATCTCGATCAGCAGTTCGGGACGGCAAAGAATGGCCTGAATTCCCGTGGAAGCCGGCAACGGATTCAGTCCCTGCTCGGCGAAAAATGCGGTGCGCTCTTCGTTGAAGGCCTCGTAATCGCGCTCGATATCGCGCAGGTAGCAGGTGGTGCGCACAATGTCTTTCCAGGTACAGCCTTCGCTCTCCAAGAGCGCCGTGATGTTCTCAAAGGTGCGGCGCAACTGGGCACGGAAGTCGCCAATGTGCAGGCTCACGCCGTCCGCGTCAATCGATGCCGTGCCAGAGATGAGCAGCGTGGCCACGCCGTTGGCGTCAATGCGCATGCCGCGCGAGAAGGAGCTGGGCTTGGAGTAGGCATAGGCCTCATTCAGCACGTTGTGGTTGGTGATGGCACGCTTGGTGATCGGGGCATGTGCAACAGGGGCGAGGATCTCAGCAAAAGCACTCATGAGAATGACTCCTTAATGTGAAGCTTGGGTGTTGGGTTGATAGATTCCGTGGCTCAGGCCCTTGGCGGTCGCGACCCAAATGTCGCGTCCCGCAAAGTCGATGCCGAGGATGTAGTTGTGGGCCGGTGCGCTGGTGACGGGGATCGCTGTGGTCTTGCCTCGCGCATCGCGAACCGTCATCTCCGGCTTGCCATCGGTGAGAGAAGGCCTGTAGACAGACCAGTTCGTGCCGTCATAATAGGCCAGCCCCTTGTCGGTACAGAACCATGCGCGGTTGGCATCCACGCCCTTGACCAGAAGAGTGAAGTTGGAAGGCAGGCCGCTATCCTTGGTCAGGAAGTTATGCCAGTAACGGCCATCATAGCGGCTGTTGCCAAAGTAAGTGGAGGCCCAGACAATCTTGTCGACATAACTGACCGACGAAACAATCTCATGAATCAGGCCTTGATCCTTGAAGAGCACCAGTTCGGTTTCGCCATCTGGATCATCGTACTTATCCCAATGATTGGTGGCCAGATCGAGTTCCAGAAGCCCGCTCCCCCACACCGCAAAGTAGACCTTGTCGGCGGCGGCCGAGACGCCGTAAACCCAGATCTCCAGCATGGGCGTATTGCGCTCGTTGTAGAGCTTCCATTGGCCGGTACGGATGTTGTAACTACAGGCTCCGGCCGCAGTCGCCACCCAGACATTTCCACCTGCAACCGCGACGCCGTAGACCACGTTGTTGCTCAGCCCGGAGTTCAACTGCGTAAAGCTCTCAATGCGCCCGGCAGAAATGCGGCTCAATCCACCCATGGTGCCGGCCCACACGTCGCCGGTCTGCTTGTCCAGCGCCAACGAAAGTACGGCGCGATGCGCCAGGCCATCCTTGGTGGTGTAAGTCTTCCACTTGTGACCCTCGTAAACAGCCAGGCCGTTCTCGGTTCCTGCCCAGATGCGATCCCCATCCACGAGCACGGAGAATACATGATCGTCTGGAAGTCCATTGGCGGTGGTGAAGTTATCAAAGTGGAACCTTGGCATGGCCGGAAGGTTTGAAGAAGATGCGGAAACACGCGCTTCAGACCGCGTCCCATTGTGTCCGACGGAGGCGTGCTGCTGGGCACCTGCAGGCACCAGCACAATCGCCAGTGTAAGTGCAACAACGAGTGCGCGCAATTTGCCGTTCGTCTTCATCGCGTCCTCAGGTATTCAATCAGATCGTTCAGTTCGTCTTTGGCCAGATCGTTGGTCCGGCCGTGTTTGTCGTCGGGGTTGTAGAGGGTCCAGATCTCTTCGAGCGTCGGCGACGATCCATCATGCAAGTAGGGCGCAGTGAGCGCGATGTTGACCAGTTGCGGCGTGTCAAACAAGCCGGTATTATCGATTGCCTTGCGTGTGCCCACATCAAAGGATTTCTTACTTGTACCTTTGGGTCCGCTGTGGCAAAAGCTGCAACGGTTGCCCTCTGGAATCGGCTTGCCAAAGCGATCAACATTGCGTTCAAACAATGCCTTGCCGCGCTCCTGCGCCGGAGACAGCATGCCCGGTGTGCGCCAGCGATTGGGACGCGCCGGAAGGCTGCGGATGTAAAGAGCCAAGTCAGCGAGCGTAAGTCCGTCGTACTGTTCTGAACGCCAGAAATACATCTCGGTACGAGGCCCGCACTCGGTAGGAATGTCGGGATTGCCGCCGTTCCATTTGTAGGGTTCCGTGTCCTTGAGGTCTTCAATCAGACGGTTGTCCACAATGTCGCGGCCAAAGCCATCCGGCTCCAGATCCCAGGTAAGTCCATCGAAGGTGGAATCGATGTGGCAACTGGCGCAACCGATCTGTCCCTGAAAGGAATACTGCGCGGTGTAGAAGGTTTGTTCGCCGCGGCGCATGGCAGTTACGCTCCGCGCTTCACCTACCGGAACGGTACGCATCAAGCGGTTGGAACGCGTATCGATCACGCTCAGGGTATCTTCCAGGCGGTTGGCCACAAACAGCCGGCTGCCATCGTGGCTCAGGGCCAGGCCGCGCGGATTATGGCCCACCGAAATGCGCGCCACAACATACTCACCGCTGGCGCCAAGGTCGGTTGCAAACGAGCCTGAGGCCGAGCGCGGATGGCTGTGCAGGAAGCGAAGCAGGCGCGCCGTATCAATAGCCAGCACACACTCCGAACCACCGGCCGAGACAAAGATGCGCGACTTATCCGGAGTTATAGTCACGGCGAAGGGCTGCGAGGCGTAACGTTCCAGTTCGTCCAGCGGAATCTCCACCGGCTCGCCGATGGCGCTGCCAATGAGCGTCAGCGTGTAAGCAAACGCGCCACCGTGTTCCAGGTGGGCCAGAGGAACCTGATTCTTGGGATGGTACGTGGCAACCGCACCGAGCGTCCCGTCGGCCGAGAAGGCCAGATGGAAGACCCCGGCAACGCCGTGCAACGGAATACGCTCCCGCACCACGGCGCGGGCTACATCGATCACCGTAATCTCGGATTCAGGCGCGCTGCGATGCGGAGTTGGATTGGGATAGACATGGGTTGCGTAGAGGCGCTTGCCATCGGGCGCAAGGGTAAGATAGCTGACACCACGGCCACCGAGGAGCCGCTTCTCTTCCACGCCGGTGTGAGCGTCGAGCACGGCAATGTCGTTGGAGATGCGATTGGCCACAAACAGATGTTTGCCGCTGCGATCCTCAACAACGCCGGATGGCTCCGCGCCCACGTTGAAGGTGGCCACAACGGCCAGCTTGCGGGTATCGATCACCGAAAGCGTATCGTCCCAGCTGTTCGTTACAAACAGACGATCACCCGCCGTAGAGAGCGCGATACCGCGCGGCAGATGCCCCACCTTGACGGAGCCCAACTGCGCGAAGGTGGACGCATTCAACACGCGCACTTCATCGCTCTGCTGGCAAAGCACGTAGAGCCGCGCGCCATCGGGCGAGGTGAGCACCTCAAGCGGCGATGCGTAATCCAGCATCTGCGCGGTTGCCGGCGTGGCATCGGCATGTGCGGGATGATTGCCGGCCGCTGCCATCAGCCCCATGAGCCCCAGCACAGCCGCCGAGGCCGCGGCCAGCGACCATCCTGCGTAACGGCGATGACGTGCGCAAAGCTTCATGGACGCGGCTCCTCAATAGTCAACACCCGATCCACGGCAACCTTTTCCAGGGTCTGCTCGCGACCGCTGGGCCAGCGAACCACTATCTTGTCCACGCTGGCGGCATTGCCCAAGCCAAAGTGAAGGCGACCATCGTCCTGCGAGAGGTAGCCGGAGCCAGCAACACGTTCGGCGCTCTGCATCTTGGCGCCAACGTGCACCTCCACGCGCGCTCCAATGCCATCGCGATTGCTCTTGGTTCCCACCAGCTTGACGGTGAGCCAGTGACCAGTGGCCTTCGACGTATTGTGCAGCAGCGTGCCCTCAGCGCCAAGATTCACCACAAATGCATCCACCTTGCCGTCGTTGTCGTAGTCGGCAAAACATGCGCCACGCGCCACGCTGCGCTTGTTCACCACATCGCCCGCGGTGACTGAAACATCCTGAAAGCGCCCGCCGCCAAGGCCGCGAAACACCGTGTGCTCCTGCGGGATGAGGTGGATGAGGCCGCCATGAAAGATGAGAATGTCGGGATTGCCGTCGTTGTCAAAGTCGTAGACGCCGGTACCCCAGCTAACGTACTGCGCGTTGGCCTGGGAGATGCCGTTCTGGGCGCCCATATCCTCAAAAGTATGATTGGTCTGATTGCGCAAGAAGCGGTTGTAGTGGCCGTCGGTCACCCACAAATCGAGCCATCCGCGACCCTCGAAGTCCGTAAACACCGGGCCCATGGACGAGGT
Organism: uncultured Occallatibacter sp.; assembly: GCA_964645855.1. GTDB lineage: Bacteria > Acidobacteriota > Terriglobia > Terriglobales > Acidobacteriaceae > Telmatobacter. The sequence goes on along the minus strand of CAZYDF010000005.1, from coordinate 25,887 downwards.
GGCTTCGCCGTTTTGCCCAAAGGCGGTGCCGGTATCGTTGGCAACTTCTTCAAAGGTGCCATCGTGCTTGTTGCGAAAGAGAAAATTCTCCGTGCGGTCGTTGGCAACGTAGATATCGTCCCATCCGTCGTTGTCAAAGTCGGCCGCGGTTACGCCCATGGTGCGGCCCACAAAATCGCCGATGCCGGACTTCTCCGTAACGTCGGTAAAGGTCCCATCGCAATTGTTGTGGAAGAGCTGGTTGGTCTGGCCCGCGTAATCGAGGGGGCCGGGGTAGTTATCGGCTGCATAGAAGGCGCGATAGGAAGGATCGAACTTGACGTAGCGACCGACGAACAGATCCACGCAGCCATCGCGGTCATAGTCGAGCCAGGTGGAACTGATGCCCCAGCCATCCACCTTGATGCCGGACTTGGCGGTGACATCGGTAAAGTGGCCTTTGCCATCGCCGTGGTAGAGAATCGTCTTTCCGTAGCCGGTGACCAGCAGATCCTCATTGCCATCGTTGTCGTAATCAGCGGCGGTCACAGCGATGGAGTACATCTCTGGATCGAGCCCGGACTGGTCGGTAACATCCGTAAAGTGGCCGTTGCCCTCGTTGCGATAGAGGTGATTGTGCGGCGGGGTTGTGGGCTTGTCCTTCAGTGGATAGGGATGGATGGCGTCCGCCAGCGGACGGCCGCTGACAACGTAGAGCGAAGGCTTGCCGGAGTTATCCGCATCCAGCCAGATGCAGCCGCCCCCCGTGCCTTCCAGCAGCGATCCAAGCTGGCGCGAGCCAAAGCTGTGCGTGAAGTGAATTCCGGCCGCGTTGGAAGCATTTTCGAATTGGATGGCAGCCTCAGCTGGAGCGGCGGTCGCAGGCTTGGGTGCAGGTTCATGACCGGCCTGCGCGGGGCATGCCGCCCAGGCGAGCCGGGAAGCCAGAAGAACGGTAAGCAGGACGTACTTCATCTATTTCTCTCCCGGCATTGCGGCCTTGGGCATGGAGGCTGCATGCACGCCGGTCAGGTTCACAGGGGTTGTGGTCTTGAACAGCACGGCGGGCACGCGATTTTCCGCGCCGCGCTCCGGCCCGGCATGACAGCCTGTGCAGATGCGCTGCTCACCAGCGCGAATCCAGAACCAGCCTTTCTCGCGGCGCACAACCGCGCCCTGCGCATCAAGGAGGACAAAGCGAATGGCGCGATCGGCAGGCGTCTGCACAAAGAAGGAACCATCCGGCTCAATCGACGATGTGCCCGCATCGATCACTTGGCCGTTGCTGTCCAGCGTCTCCAGCCGAACCTGCGCGGGCGTCCGCGCCAAGTTGCCGTCGCGGGAGATGCGCACATCGAGCCCCAGCTGATTGCCGTAGTTCCACGGATGGAGCGCCGAGGGATGATGATTGGGCCGCTGGCGGGGCTGTACAACCACTGGCTCCAGCAGATCGCGATCCGCCAGGGCAAGAACTGTCTTCATCGCCGTGGCAGGCGTACCAGGCTTCCATGCCAACAGCGCGTAGTGCTGGCTCTGGCCGTGGCGCGAGCTCAGCAACCACTCACCCTTCGCGGTCTCCGTAATGCTGCCCGCATACTCGGCGTGTGGAACCGCTACTGGAACCTCATGCGCATGGGAAGACGTGAAGCGTGCCAGCGAGGCGCCGTGGGTAAAGACCACGTCGCCCGACTCCAACTGATGGCCACCCCAGCGTGCCGTGCCGTGATCGCAGCGATAGGATTCAACTCCGGAGCCATCGCTGTAGACCAGATACATCTCCGCCGTGGTTCCCTCCCCCAGGGGATAGACCGACTCGAAGAGAATACGTCCATCGCGGAGTACGTCTACGGGGATGGCGCTGCCGGGCATGTGCGAGAGCTGGAGCAGTGTGGCTCCAGCCGCATCCTCGATGCGCGCCTGCAATTGAACGCTCGCCTTGCCGGCCACTTCCAGTTGAAAGCCCGTGGCGGTGCGCAGGGCAAAGGCAAACTGGCCCGCAGGCAGATAGAAGGGACGGATAGCGTCGGTCGGGCCCGCGTAGAGCTTGCGCGGCGCACCACCGCTGAGCGGCTGCTCCCAGATCTGCCAAACGTCAGCCGCAGTGGGCCGTGCAGCAAACAGCACCGCCTGTCCATCGAAGGAGACCTGCGCATCGGCCGTCGCAAAGAAGCCCGGAACCAGCGGCGCGGCCTTGCCCTGCTCGGCCTTTCCCTGACGAATGCGCAGCAACTCCGCGCCCTGAGGAAAGCGTTCCTTGCCTTCGAGCGCGGCTAGCGGACGATACGTGGCAGCAGCAGTGGCGATCACGTCCTGCGCCTGCGCACAGGAAGCGGCAACAAGGAATGAAAACAAACAAAACGCCAGCCTAACCACGAGAAGAGAAGCCCTCATGCCATGACCTTCGCGGCCGCAAGCTGCGCGGCACCGGAGAGTGAGGATTCCCGCAGAGCAATCCTCGGCGCAAGGTCGCACAGGACGGTAAAGAAGGTACGGCAGGATCGGGAACCGATCAGAATATCCGGTACATCTTCCAACCGATCTTGCCCGCAGACTTGCACGAACCAGGCTCCATTCAGAGAAGGATCAGTGTAGCCTGCGCCAACAAAAACTTGCCTCAACCAAAAGGTGGAGATCACGCTACGGCCAGCAAAATCATTTGCAGAAACTCAGCATCTCCAACCGAATCATCGATCCGGCTCTCCAACAGAAGCACCGTGCCCCATCCTTTTCGCAGGCGTTATCGCGAAAAAGTGTGGGATACCAACAACCCACCATGCGATCACCCGACCGCCAACGGCGGCGCTTGATAGCCAAAAGCACGGTCGATTACCGACGCAATGGCCAGAACCGCCTCGTCGTGGAAGGGGCGGCCGGCAATCTGCACGCCAATCGGAAGCCCTTCCGGCGAGCGGCCCACCGGGACCACGGCCGCTGGCGCGGCCAGAGTGTTGAACCACTGGGTATGCCGCACGGCGTCCAGATAATGAACCGTTGCGCCTTCCATCGTCCACTGGCGCTCGCCATGGCGAAAGGCCGGAACGCTGGCAACCGGACAGAGCCAGATGGGATAACGGCGCATCTCTTCGAGCACCTGCGAACGCACCAGATCCAACTGCGCCCAGGCGTTCAGCAGATCGGTTGAGGTCAGCGGGCCGCTGGCTTCGGCGATGGCCAGAAACTCGTTGAAGATGGGACTGAGCAGCTCCCGGCGGCCTTCAATCTCCGGCGCGTAGAACATGGCTCCGCATTGCACAAAGAAGGTCCACCAGAGCTTGCGCAAGGGCTCCAGAAACTTGGGCCGGTACGGTTCCACGCGGAAACCCGCAGCCCGCAGAGCATCGGCAGCCGCGCGCACCGCCAACCGCGTCTCTTGCGTAACAGGAACCAGCCTGTCGTCCTCAAAGACGGCAATGGTCTGCTGGCGGAGATCGCTGAGCGAGGGCGTGGACAAGGCCAACGGAGGGCTGACGGGGTCGGCGGGATCCTGTCCGGCAAGCACGCGGAAGAGCAGATCCACGTCGCCCATGGTGCGGGCCATGGGACCGATGACGCCCAGCACCGAGAAGGGCCCCACGCAGGGTGGAAGATGTCCGCGCCCCGGCACACGGCCCGGCGTGGGCTTGAGCGAACAGATGCCGGTGAAGTGCGCCGGCACGCGGACCGAACCGCCGCTGTCGCTGCCGAGTCCTCCAGCAGAGAGGCCGGCAGCAATGGCCGCGGCTTCACCACCGCTGGAGCCAGACGGGGAGCGGTCCAGGTCCCAGGGATTCGAGGTGCGGCCGTGGAGGAGATTGGCCGTCTCATAGGCCATGAGGAACTCCGGGCAGTTGGTGGTGCCCAGAATGAGCGCGCCCGCCGCACGCAGACGCGCCACCACTACCGCATCCTCGGCCGGCACATCGCCTTTGTGCAACAGGCTGCCAATCTCGCAACGGTATCCAGCCGTGGCAATGGACGACTTCACGCTGACGGGCAGACCATGCAGCGGCCCACGCGGCCCGGTGGCCGCATCCAGCGCACGCGCCTGGGCTCGAACGCGGTCGGGATCGAAATCAACGAAAGCGTTCAGCGCGGGGTTGAGCCGATCAATCCGCGCAATGTGCGCTTCAGCCAATTCGGCCACGGAGATCTGCCGCGCGCCGAGCAACTGCAACTGCTCGGTGGCAGGCTTCAGAACCAGGTTGTTCAACGCGTCCCTCCCGGAAGCGGTTGGTGGGGACGATCCTCGCTGGGAGTGGAAGGAAGCTGCTGGTAGTTGAAGCGGAAGGCGCGCACCGGTTCACCGGAGTCAAAGCGATCGTTCCAATTCAGCTGGTAATCGATCACGTCGTCGCTTACCGGAGCCGATTCGCTGGCCGGATAGGGATAGGTGCTCATGGAGTGGAAAGGAAGCTGCGCGACCGTATAGGGCGAGGCATCCCACCAGTCCATGTCCTTCACAAAGCCGTTGGCGTAAAAGAAATAGTCTCTCTTCCAACCGTTGGGCAGTGAAGGAAGCCCGCGGCTGTCGAACTCCGCGGCAATCTCTTCGCCGCTGCCAAAGAGGACAAAGCGGTCGTCAATGGCTCCGAGCAAGGGCGTCACATCGCCCACGTGGGTGTAGTTTCCGCGCTGATGCTGGAAGGAACCGGTCAGGCTGACCAGGTTGTAGTCGTAGTCCAGATCGCCCGGGCTAGCGCCCTCCATCTGTTTGGGGTAGCCGCGGAAGCGCAGCGTGGCCAGCGCCAGAGGCATCTCCATCGCATGGGCCTCAGCGTCTGTGCTCTGATCGATCAGCACCTGATCCCAGTAGATCTGGAGGTTGGTCATCAGGCGGATGCGGCGCACGCCTGCCGGCAGCTTGCCGCTCAGATCCACCACGATGGTGCGCTCCAGGCCAGCCGGGAAACCGGCATCGCCCGGAATGCGCTGCCAGTTTCCATCGGGCAACTGCGCCTCAACGTAAGAAGAGACTGGCTTGATGCCCGCCTGCCACGCGCCGTAGAGCGAGGTGGCGCTGAAGTAGTTCACGTAGCCGGTCATCAGCAGACGCAGCGGAGACTGCGCCTTGAGCGGGCCCAGATCGAGGGTGAGGGCATGCAGATTCGCGAATCCGTCGTAGGGCAAGGGCGTGAAGCCGCTGGCAAAGCGGTGATCGCACTGGCTGAGCAGGCCGAGCACGTCGTGACCCTGCCCATCCCACGCGCCCACCGGCAAATGCAGATCCTTGCTGGCCACAACGCGGCCTGAGGCAAAGGGCGGATCGTCCAGAAAGCGCTCGTCGGGATGCACGGCAACGTTGGCCGGATGATCCACGGCCACCATGCGCAACTGGTCGATGTAATTGACCTCTTCCATCGGCTCCATGAAGCGCACGCTCACGCGCCCATCCACCAGCGCCACCGCCGAGCCATCCACCTTGATCCATTCCCCGGGATTAGGGATGTTGCGGCGGGCAGGCGTGAACCAGTGGCCCACCACTCCGGCTCCAATCACATCCGTCACAAAGCGATAGCGTTGGCCATCCCAGGCAAAGAGCACGGGACATGAACTGCCGCGGCGATCCGCCTCCTTCATGGCGATCACGCGGTGCTCACCCAGATCGATCTCGTCCTGCAAGACGCCGGTGGGCCAGAGAATGCGGAGCAGATCAATGTGCGTGGCTTGGCCCAGGCCGACCAGCAACTGCGGCGCGCTCTGAGTGCGGAAGCCACTGGCTCCGGCCAGTTCCCACTTCTGGTAGACGCCGTCGGCATAGATCTCCACCTTGACGCCGAGCGCGGTCTTGTTGTCGGCCAGGCCGGTCAGGTCAAGACGCACAAAGTGGTTCGTGCCGCCGGAGCTGCGCAGCACCATGGGCGCTGCGTTCTCCTGGAGAACAATCAGGCTGGGCGCGGCCGTGCCGCCCAGATCCGTAACCATCAGCCCGCGCGGCGCATGCAGCAGGAGCTTGTCCACGCCCAGCGCGGCGCTGACATCGGCAAAGCTGCCGTTGCCCAGGTTGCGCAACACGCGGAGACGGGCTCCGGCTTTGGTTTCAACCAATACCGCCAGATCGATCCAGCCATCGTTATCCATGTCGATGGGCGTAACGCCCCAGGCGCGCACGGCATCGCTCACCGGCAACTCAACCCGCTCAAAGCGGCGGCCCAGTTGGTCCGGAGCAGGCACGTTGCGCCAGAGCGTGATGCCGGGCGCGCCCGTGTGGGTGACGGCCACATCCATCCAGCCGTCCTTGTCAAAGTCCAGCACTGCAATGCCGGAGCTGGCCCCCAGCCGGGCATCGTGATAGAGCGGCTGCGTGGGATACTTCCCTTCCCTCGGGTTCACGTAGAACAGCGGCGAAGGCCCATCGCCGGTAACGGCCAGATCCACGGCGCGATCATTGTTGAAGTCGGTCAGAATGGCGGCTTCCGTCCGGCCCGAGCCACCAAGGCCGGTCTCCGCGGTCTGCTCGGTAAAGGTGCCGTTGCCGTTGTTGCGCCACAGCACGTTCGAGGTGCCGCCCGTAGCCAGAGGCGAGCCGGTGATCAGCAAATCCAGATCGCCATCGTGGTCGTAATCCACAAAGCCAATGCCGGTGGGACGATTGCGGGCAACCATGCCGCTTTCCGCCGTCACATCCTTGAACTTGCCCTCGCCCAGATTGTGAAAGAGCAGCACACGATCCTCGAGCGCAACGGCCAGGTCGTTGAGGCCGTCGCCATCCGCATCCCCAACCGCGCAACCCACCGCGCGCCCGGCAAACTTGAGCCCTGCGGCCGCTGCATCGAGCTCCACAAACTTGCCATCGGCCTGCGGATGCAGAATGCGCAGCGCCTGCTGGCCAGCGGTGAGCAGCACCAGGTCCATCTGCCCGGAACCGGTGGCGTCGATCATGCAAGCACCGCCCGTGGAGGTGAAGGCCGAGCCCGGCAACGCCAGCGGCTGCGCTGTCCATCGCACTGGCTCCATGCGACGCGGCTGGCTAGCTGGTTCTGCCACCGCCAACACCGTGGAGTAGTGCCCCTGCTCACCGTAAGAAAGCCCCAAAGCGGACGAGATCTTGCTGTTGGTCAAATGCTGAAAGCGAGCAAAGTGCGCCTTGGCCTCCGCCGGATGACCGCTCTTTTGCAGGGCGCGCGCCAAGCCAAACTCCGCTGAAGCATGCAGGGGATTGACAGCCAGAGCGGCCTGAAAGCTGGCCACAGCCTTTTCCGTAGCGTGCAGTTCCTGATAACATGCGCCTTCAAAATAGAGCGAGTCGGCATCGCGGGGATCGACCTTGGCCGCCTGCTGAAAACTGGCCAACGCCTCATCCATCTGGTTGCTGGCATGTTGAGCCAGGCCGAGGTTGTACCAGGCCTGCGCATTGTTCGCATCCAGGGCAATGGCCTGGCGGAGCACCGCCTCAGCCTGCTCCACCATCTGCTGGGCAAGCAGCGCAATGCCGCTGTTGATGCCGGCCTGCGCCAACTTGGGATCTTTTTGAAAAGCGGCCGCAAAGCTCTCTGCCGCACGCTGGGTGAACTGCTGGCTCATCAGCGCCACGCCGCGGTTGTTCAGCAGAATGGCCTCCGTGCTGGCCGGCGTTTGCGCCAGACAGAGGGTGCTCCAGGCAGCCAGTACAGCACACGTCCAAACCCTAAACCTGCTCATTCGATTCTTTCCGCAAAGATTGCGCGTGGGGTGGTTGAGAAACCTCAGTTTACGCGATGTCCTCTGCCGCCTGGAGCAGAGCTGTTGATTCGGCCCTCGAATAGAAGCACCGGGGCCCATCCCTTTCCGCGGAAAGACGCGCCATTCGGCACTGGAACGGCCGCGGCCCTGAAGATTCGAGGGGATACGGCGGGGGGCTTCCGGCTGTATGCTGGGCGCAGCTACATTCACTTCTATCGATAAGGCTTAGAGCGTGGGATTCGGTAGGCAAGGCATGGACGACAGCTTCAACGCGCGAAAAGTGCTCCCAGGGGCGTGCCGCCGTTGGCTGTTGGGCTTGCTGGCGATTGCGATCTGCGGGCTGGGGGCAACCGTTGGTTTTGCCTTGGAGCCTGCCACCTCGCTTGCCAATTACAACCATCAGGCGTGGACCATGGAGAATGGCCTGCCCCAGAGCACCGTGCAATCGCTGGCCCAGGGCAAGGATGGATTTCTGTGGATCGGCACGGATGCTGGACTGGCGCGTTTTGACGGCATCGCCTTCCAGTCGTTTGATCTGAACTCGTCTCCGGCTCTGCCTGGGAGCGATATTCGCTGCTTGCTGGCCTCTCGGGATGGTGCGCTCTGGATCGGCACCAACGCCGGACTGGTGCGCTGGAAGAACGGCGCGGCGAAGGTGTTTACGGCCCAAGATGGGCTGCCGGATGGTTCCATTCTGACGGTGTGGGAAGCCTCGGAGGGTAGGGTGTCAGTTTGGACGGAACAAGGACCGGCCACGCAGCAAGGCGAAGGGTTCATCGCCGTACGGAATGTGGATGCCTACCCGCGCACCGCGCTTCCTTCGCCGGGAGAGCCGCCCAGCTACGTCTTCTTTGAAGAAGAGATGCCGACCGGCGTCTTCGCGATGGGGGGCAGAAGCAGTCTCGACCTGTATCAGAACGGTGAGCCTGTAAAGTTGTTGACGCGCCTGACCGTGGGCAAGGAACTGCCCGGCAGTCGCATGCAGAGCGTGCTGGCGGATCGTGAGGGCGGGCTGTGGATCGGCACCAACGCCGGACTGGTGCGCTGGCGCGAGGGAACGGTGGAACGGTTTCCGCTGACCGATGCGCTGGCCGCGGCTTCCATTCTTGCTCTCATGGAGGATCGCGAAGGCAATCTCTGGGTGGGTACGGAGAGCGAGGGGTTGCACATCTTGCGCGATCAGCGCTTTCACACGCTGGATGAGCGCGAAGGCCTTAGCTCCGCGCGCATTACGGCCGTGGTGGAAGACCGTGCGGGAACGCTTTGGGCCGGAACGCAGGGCGCGGGTCTGAACCTGCTTAGCCACGGCGCACTGGGGAAGGCCTGGCAGGTTCGCCGCACTCTGACGGTGGCCAATGGCCTGGCCAGCAACGTGATTCTCTCGCTGGCCGCGGCTCCGAACGGCGACCTGTGGGTAGGCACGCCCGATGGGCTGAACCGGGTTCGTGGCCCCAGCGCGACCACCTTCACCAGCGCCGATGGACTGCCGGACGACTTCATCCGCTCGTTGCTTGTCGATGGCGATGGCGCTCTCTGGATTGCCACCCGGCACGGCTTGACGCGCTGGCAGGTGCATGCCAATAACCACAGTCCTGCCGATACGCAGATGAAGACCTACACCCATGCCGATGGGCTGGGCAGCGATCTGGTGGGGGCCATGGTGCGCGATGGCCGGGGCGACCTGTGGGTGGCAACCTTGGCCGGCCTCTCCCGCTTACACGGCGAGTCTATGACCACCTTCACCACCAGGGACGGCCTGCCCGGTAACGTGATTACGGCCTTGCTCCCCATGGCCTCCGGAGCTCTGCTGGTGGGCACGCAGGGCGAGGGGTGGGCGCTGTGGGACGGACAGCGCTTTGCCCAGCCTGCGGCCGCCCGCGATCCGGTGGGCATCCACGCCCTGCTCGACGACGCGCTGGGAGACATCTGGATGGCCACGTCCCGTGGCATTCAGCGTTGCGACCTTCATCCGGGCCGGGAGTTGGCCGCAAGTTGCATCAGCTTTGGCACGGCCGACGGCCTGCGCAGCCGCGAGACGGCCAACAACAGCCATCCTTCAGCCTGGCGCGCCCGCGATGGCCACCTGTGGTTTGCCACACCCAAGGGCCTCGTTTCCATCGATCCCGCGCATTTCCCGCTCAACACGGTTCCGCCCACCGTGGCGATTGAGAGTTTTCTGGTGGACGATGCGCGCCAGGCGCAGACCGATACGGTTCGTGCCCTGCGTCTGGAGGCCGGTCATGTGCATTTTGAGTTCGACTACGCGGGTTTGAGCTTTGTGGCTCCGCTCAAGGTACGCTACCGCTATATGCTGGAAGGCTTCGATCGGGGATGGACCGAGGCGGGCACGCGCCGGGTTGCCTATTACACCAACATTCCACCGGGACGCTACGTGTTTCGGGTGCAGGCGGCCAACAACGACGGCGTGTGGAGCACGGAAGACGCTGCGCTGAGTTTTGAACTGCGGCCCCACTTTTATCAGACGCTCTGGTTTTACGCTTTGCTGCTGCTCATGGCCGCGGGAGCCGTTGCGGTGCTGTTGCGGCTCCGGCTGCGTCAGGCCGAGCGCGAGTTCCAAGCGGTGCTGGGCGAGCGCAGCCGCATTGCGCGCGAGATTCACGACACCCTGGCTCAGGGCTATGTGGGCGTCTCCGTACAACTGGAGTTGCTGACCGAGTTCCTGCGTTTGAACAAGGTGGAAAAGGCCAGCCAGTTGCTGGATGGGCTGCGCGGATTTGTGCGCGAAGGCCTGGCGGATGCGCGGCAGTCCATCTGGGCTCTGCGCACGCAGGATGCCACCGAGACCACCCTGCCCATTCAATTGCGGCGGATGGCGGAGGCGGCCGAGGACGGCAAGCTGGTGGCCCACTTCAGCCTGCGCGGCGCATATCGGCCCCTGCCGGCCGCAACCGAGCAGGAGATTCTCCGTGTGGCGCAAGAGGCTGTGCACAATGTGAAGAAGCACGCCGCCGCCAGCCAGCTGGATCTCAGCCTGGAGTACGGAAAAACGGCAATCGAGCTGGCCGTGAGCGACAATGGTTGCGGCGGAGTGGAGACGCCTTCGCCGACGTCGCCCTCTGGTCATTATGGTCTGAAGGGCATGGCCGAGCGCGCGGGGCTCATCGGCGGCGTCTTTCAGTTACAAAGCGCGCCCGGCCAGGGCACCACCATCCGGCTAAGCGTTCCAGCGCCCGAGTTCGCACGCGAGCCATCAGGAGAGGCACAGTGACAGCCAAGACAATTCGAGTGCTGGTGGTGGAAGACCACAACATGGTCCGTCAGGGGCTGGTGGCGCTGCTCAGCGTGATGGAGGGGCTGGAAGTGGTGGCCGAGGCCGCCAATGGCGTTGAAGCCATTGCCCAGTTTCGCCAGCACCAGCCCGACATTACGCTGATGGACCTGCGCATGCCGCGGATGAGCGGGGTTGAGGCAATTCAACACATTCGCGCTGACTTTCCCGAGGCTCGCTTCATTGTCCTCACCACCTATGACGGCGATGAGGACATCTATCGCGCCTTGAAGGCCGGGGCGCGGGCTTATGTGCTGAAGGGCATGACCAAGGAGGAGTTGGTCAGCATCCTTCACACGGTTCATGCCGGCAAGTCGCATCTGCCTCCGGCCATTGCCGAACGGCTGGCCCAGCGCATGGGGGCTGAAGAGCTGACCCCGCGCGAGTTCGACGTGCTGGAGCAAATTGTGCAGGGGGGCAGCAACAAGCAGATTGCGGTGGCATTGAGGGTCTCAGAGGCGACCGTGAAGACGCACATCAACAGCCTGCTCGGCAAGCTGGGTGTGGCTGACCGCACCCAGGCCGCCACCGCGGCCCTGCAGCGTGGCATTGTTCCGCTGGAGTCGCTAAAGAAAGGAAGAAGGTAGCCATGCGGAGGTTTCAAACAGTTGCGATCTGCTGGGTTCTGAGTCTGGCTGCAATGGGCGGGGCTATGGCGCAGAAGTCCACCTGGCATCAGGCCACGCCGGCTGAGTTGGCTGCGGTCTTGCCAGTCCGGGCGTCGGTGGAGAACGAACATATTGAGACGGAGATGCGCACCGCCAGCGGCATTGTGAACGAGCATGGCCACTGCATTGCGGGCGTTGTGTTGCTGACCGCTGGCTACTCGGCAGATGGCAAGTACTCGCACTTTCTGATGGTGCAATCGCCGCTGCGGATCGGCTCCCTGCTGCTGCAACCCGGTCAGTACGCCTTTGGCTGGACACGGGGCGACCAGCGCGACTCCCTCACGGTTCATTTCAACGTTGCCTCAACGGGCAAGCTGGCGGGAACTGTCGAGGCACACCGCATCGCCGATTCCATGCGCTTGGAGAGCTTGCACATTTGGCCGCCGGAAGAGAAGTCGATCCTCCAGATCGGGCGCTTCGGCATGGCCTACAAGTTGGCTGTCGACTAGAGCGTTTTCGATTCAAGTCTTGACAAAACCTTGTGGGTGCCCCATCCATTCGCGCCCTTTGCGAATGGGTGGGAGAGCAGTACCGTTCGCTTTCGTTGTAAACGGTAGGACCAAAATGCTCTAGAGATTCGGCAATTCAATCGTGGCATCTCATTCCCACCCATTCCCGCAAAAAACGCGGAAATGGATGGGGCACACGAACAGCATTTAGTTGCCGGATCAATAAAAAATCTGCGCCACCGATCTTCAATCCACCAGGCGATCCACTGGCGTCGGCGCTTTGACCAGAATGCCTTCGAGTGGAACCGATGCCAGCACGCTCGCAATGGTCTGGGCCGCGCTGCCCTCGCCATAGGGATTCACCATGCCGGCAAGGCTCCGCCGAAACGCCGGGTCCAGCGCCTGACGGAGCGCCGCGCGGATAGCAACCGCATCGGCCGGGGCGTTGATCACATTGCGCGCCCTCTCCCGCCCCTGTTGGCGGATTCCCACATCCACCGCCGGAAGCTCCAGAGATGCAGCCTCCATGATGCCGCTGGAGGAGTTGCCGATCAGAACATCGGCCTGCCGCAGAAGACTCCAGAACTTGATGGCCCCCAGATTGACGAAGACGTGCGTCCCGGCGCGCGTGGCCTCCAGCCTGCGGGCGCGCTCAATCAACTCCAGCCCGCCCGCATCCGAATTCGGATAGGCGAAGATGAGCTGACCGGGCGCGTCTTCAAGCGCATGGAAAAAGGCATCGGCTTCGGCGTTGGTGTTGTGCAGCATGGTGACCGGATGCCAGGCAACAACGATTACCGGGGCAGCCAGTTGCAGTCCCAAACCCGCTTCCAGCGTGGCGCGATCCTGCAACTGCGAGCGGACCAGGTGATCGAGCGAAGGCGCTCCGGCCCGATGCACGCGCCAGGGTTCCTCGCCCATGGCAATCACCCGCCGCCGCGCCAAATCCGTTGACGTGAAGTGGATGTGCGCCAGCTTAGTCAAGGCGTTGCGCACCTGATCGTCAATGGCCCCCTGGCTCACTTCGCCACCCTCGATGTGGGCCATGGGAATGCGCATGGCCAGCGCCACCGCGGCCGGGGCCAGCATCTCATAACGGTCGGCGATCAGCAGCAGCAGGTCAGGCCGCCAGCAGGTGAGCGCGTCGGCCAGACCCAGAATCCCGATGCCGATGGTCTTGGCCATTCCGGTGTCGGTGTCGGAGCTGAGCAGGCACTCGATACGCGCCTTCAGGGGAAACCCATCGCGTTCGATTTCGCCAAGGGTGTTGCCGAACTGCGGCGCAAGATGCGGCCCCAGGGCAAAGACGCCCAGATCAATCTCAGGATGGCTGGCAAGCTCCCGCAGCGGCCAATAAAGGTGACTGTAGTCCGCCCGCGAGGTGGTCACAACCCCGATGCGGCGTCGCGGCGCGGTTGAAATATTGATCTCCATGCACACTTTCGAGGCGTTCGATTCGGTCTTGGGCCGCGGGCCAAGCGATAAACTGGCGGCTCGGCCAGCTCTACCGGCAAAACTCCCGCCTCAGTATACATGGGGTGTTGGAGCACGCTGAGCAGCCGAGGTGAAAGCCAGGTTTGCTCAACCAAGCCACAGGGCCGTCCGCTGTGATTCAATAAGAGAGATGGCAACTCCCCGTAGATCCACGCTCCATGGCCGCTGGGTAGCGGTAACGCGCAAAATCAGAGAGTACTGCATGGTGTTAAGGGCCCTGGCCGACACCTCGCACCCGGTTTTGGCGCAAATTGTACCGGCCCGGTTCTGCAACCTGAGCTGCGAGTACTGCAACGAGTACGACAAGGTCTCGCCCCCGGTGCCCACCGACGAGATGCTGCGCCGCATCGATCATTTGGCGCGCCTCGGCACGGCCATGGTCGGCATCAGCGGGGGCGAGCCCCTGACCCACCCTGATCTGGACGACATCATCCGCCGCATCCGCAAGCACGGCATGATCGCAGGCATGATCACCAACGGCTATCTGCTGATGCCGGACCGCATTGAGCGGCTCAATCGCGCCGGTCTGGACCACATGCAGATCTCCATCGACAACATCCAGCCCGACCGGGTGTCGAAGAAGAGCCTGCGGGTGCTCGACAAGAAACTGCAGATGCTGGCCGACCACGCCGAGTTCCACGTCAACATCAATTCCGTGGTGGGCGGCGGCATCAGCGATCCGAATGACGCACTGGTGGTCAGCAAGCGCGCCATCGCGCTGGGCTTCCAGTCCACGGTCGGCATCATCCACGACGGCAGCGGCCAACTGAAGCCCCTGCAGCCGGAAGAAGCCGAGATCTACTACAAGATCGCCAACCGCAAGAAGACCAACTACGCGCAGTTCGACGCCTTTCAGGAAGCCATTGTGGAAGGTATGCCCAACAAGTGGCGCTGCCGCGCGGGTGCGCGCTACATCTATGTCTGCGAAGACGGGCTGGTGCACTACTGCTCGCAGCAGCGGGGCTTCCCCGGCGTCCCCCTGGCCGACTACACCACGGCGGATGTCAAGCGCGAGTTCCGTACCGGCAAGGACTGCTCGCCCAACTGCACCATCGGCTGCGTGCATCGGATCAGCCACATCGACCACTGGCGCGCTCCCCAAACCCGAATGATCTCGCCCGGCGTACACACCGTGGCTGGCGAAACCCTGGTGCAGATCAAATAAGTGGCTGGGTGGCTAGGTGCTGGTGGCGTGTCTCATGCAGAGGGTAGTCCATGTTTTGCGTCAGGGCACGACTTCAGTCGTGCCTCAGGATGTTTAGAATCAACGCTAGATTCAGCCCCTGCGGGAAACTTCCACATGAAATCAGCTCCAGATCCTGGGCTCGAACCAGCGTCTGGGGCTGAGGGCGGCAGGGCATCGGGAACGGTGCAGCCATAAGGGCAGAGTTCCCGTACATCGACGCAGAGCGACTCTTCCCCGCATCCACCCCATGCGCGCGCGCCGTGCGTTGGATGGGCGTCGTCCTGTCGGGGTGTTGCATTCAACCCGAGGGCTGCGACCAGAACGAAGTTGATAGCGGCAAGAAGTCCGCAGCGCGTCTCTCAAGACACTCCAACAGAAGCACCGTGCCCCATCCATTCCCGCGTTCTTTGCGAAAATGGGTGGGATACCCGTAACCGGAGTTATGGGCCACATCGATAGGCGCAGCTACTCGATCAGCAGCAGCCACTCGGTGGCGTCGGGCTTGGTGAAGATTTGGTTGCTGCTGCCCGGCTCCAACTTTGCAGGACGCTCTTCACCGGAGCGGGGGTTGAACCAGAGAGCGACATGGACGGGAACGGCATGGTGGATCTCTACCGCCACGCCGGAGAGCGAGTCGATGAGCACCGTGCTGGCATCTGCTGTGGCCAGGGTCCAGGTGGTTTCGGGGCTGGCCGTCCAACCGTCCCTCGGTTCCATGCGCATCAGCGTGGTGGCCAGGTGCTGGCAGACGAGGCGCTGGACCACGGCATCGGAGGCCTCGGCTCGGGCTGCGCTGGGTGGGGCGCAGTCGCGGGGGATGGCGTCGGTGGTGGGCGAGCACTCCACCTTGGCGGAGAGGGCCATGATCTCGGCCGGGGGATGATTGCGCAGCGACGAAGGCGCGGCGGCTCCGGCCATGAGAAGGGGCAAAATGCCTCCGCCGTTGACCATGGGCAGCAGCGCCACCTGGGGATAGCGCGAGCGGGCTTCGCGAATGGAGCGGTAGGCGAGCTGCTCGGTGGTCTCCGGCGGCAGATCCATGCGGCCCGGAAACTGGGCCATGATCTGTTCACGGAAGGCGCGATTGATGCCAGCTTCTGGCGCCCAGAGGGAGCCGTCGGGCAGGTACTGCCAGTAACGCATGTCGACCACGGCTACGTCCTGGCGGCGGACGGGGTCGGCCAGGATGGCGTCGGTAGTGGCCTTGCTGGTGGTGAGGGCCACGCGAACGTGCTTCGCATGCGCCTGCTCCCACTCGGCAATGGTGTCCAAGAAGAACTGCTGGAAGCTGAGCGGTCCGGCGTATTGATAGGCGAGGCCGAAGATGACGTTGGGCTGATCGGCCAGCTCGTCCAGGGTGTGCAGGATGTAGGCGCGATGCAGGGCACGAAGCTGCGGCGTGGAGACAGAAAAAAACTCGTTGCCCACATCGTTGCGGTCTTCGTAACGCAGCGGCGGGGGCTCGGGCAGGCCGGTGTTGTTGATGTTGTTGGCCGGACGCCAGGGGAAGTCCATCCAGTGGGGACCAAGCTCAAGGACGTTGTGGGTGTTGTAGAGATCGTAGAAAACGACGATGCCCTGATGGGCCGCTTCAACCGCGAAGGCGCGATGGCGGGCGAAGTACCAGGGGTTAAAGCGGGTGAGGTCGTAGCGGGAGAGGCCGTCCCAGGCGATGCCCTGGCCGCTGCGGGCCCAGGGCGACTCGTAGAAGGGCGCCCAGACGTCGGCGGTGTTGCGGCGCTCCATGGTGTGGGAGTCGCGGCGGCGCTCGTACCAGAGGCCGGGGTTCACCTGAATGGAGAGGACGCCAATTTCTTTCAGATGCAGGGCGAGCGCGGCCAGATCCTCCGTCTCACCGCGGGCAGTAACGCCGGGCATGAAGCGGGTGATGCTGGAACCGCTGGAAGTGGCCGCTGTGAGAGGGGAGAGATCGCCCTTCCACCAGGCTTCCGTCTCCGATTCGCCCCAGGCGATGCGATTGTCGACGACGAAGCGACCACCGACAATTTCTACCTTGTGGACAGGCTGATCGATCCGGCAAGGAGACGCTGACAACTTCTTCCCACCCATTCCCGCAGAGGACGCGGGAATGGATGGGGCACCCGAACAGTCTCTGGTTGCCGGATCTAGAGCGAATGCGGCGGGCTCAGCGGTGGCGTGGAAGAGGGGCGCGGTGCTGTCAGCGGCGTCGCTTCTCTGCCCTGCCGCGAAGAGCGCGTCGAGCGTGAGGCCGGTACGGTGCTGCAACTGGGTGGCGAAGAGCTGCTGATGGCTTTCCACCACGCGATTGGGCGAGCCGGGAGCGCCGAGCGCGTCGAGAGTTTTGGCAGTGGAGTTCCAGAGGATGGAGTTGACGCTGGTCCAGCCCGCGCCTTCGGCGCGGGTGAGGTCGAGCATGATCTGGAGACGCGCCTCGGGCACGTGAACCTGCTCGTAGAGAATGCCCGCGGCCAGGCTCTCAAACGCGCCGCTGGCGCCCAGGGTGTTGCGCGCGGTGCAATCGAAGAAGACGTTGGGACCGGCGGCGAGCATGCCGCTGGCGAAGTCGTTCATGCCCTCTTCGCCCAGGCAACGCGCCACCAGCACCTGCTGGCCGTTGACCACAAAGCTCTGGCGGCGATAACCGGCACGCTCGGCGATGGGGGCAAGGCTTTCGCAATCGAGCACGGTAATGCGGCGGGCGCGGTTGCCGATGCGCACGGCGGAGCTGACAAAGTGGCGCGCGACGATGTTGCGCACCCAGCCATCGCGGAGATTGTCGATCTGGATGGCGATCCAGGCGTGCTCTTCGTCGAGAGGATTAGCGGCATCGTGGCCACTTTCAAGGGTGAGGTTCTCGATGCCGATGCGTTCGGCGGGAGCATTGCTCTGGACCACGGCAACGGTGCCTGCGCCCCAACGCTTTTCGAGAGCCATGGTGATGGGCGCGTCGAGGGTGATGGTGTTGTGCGCAGAATCGACGGCAACGACGGTGCGATCCCAGAGGAGATTGCGCGAGCCGGGCTTCCAGTCCTGCAGCATGTTGGCGAACTTGCCGGGCAGGTTGGTCATGCCGATGGTGGCCACCCACTCGGCGGTGCTGGGACGCGTAACTACGACTGAGGAGCCGGGCTTGAGGCCTTCCACAGTGGCCAGATGCAGAGTGAGGGAGCCCGCGGCCGCGTCGTCCACGATGATGTTGATGGGCGCAGCGGTTTGGGGCGCGCTCGGTGCGCCCACCGCGATCAAGGCGCGGCGCGAGTTGCCTTCCGCCAGCACCGTGGTTTGGCCCACGCCTGCGCCACGCAGCACCACGCCGGAGGCGCTGAGAACGAGCTGCCCGTTGACATGGAATCGGCCTACGGCAAGCACCACGGCCCCGCGGAATCCGTTGGCCGCCAAAGGGCGCGCGGCCACGCTGTTGAGCGCCTGCTGCAAGAGCACGGTATCGTCCGCGCCCGAGGGCGCAACGCGCAGCACGGCAGGCACCAAGGGCAGCGGAGTGGCCGCGCCGTAGCCGGCGTGAGAAAAGTCGATTGCGACTGCATCAGGTGAAGGGTTGGAGCTCTGCGCCTTTGCGGCGAGCACTGTAGCCAGAACGGCAAACACGACTGCGCACCGTCCGGTCGAACTTATCCGGGCAAACAATTTCATTCTTCCATTTCCAGTGTTGTTCCGTGGACCAAGTTACATGTGCGGCGCTCGAATGCCATGAAGGAAGAAGTCCGCCAGCAGCACGGCCAGGGCCTGCGGCTGGGGATCGACGCCCTCCTGATACCACGGGTAAATGTGAGTGATCATGCCCAGCAGAGCAAAGCCCAGATAGCGCACCGGAACGTCCGCGCGCAAGAGGCCAGCGGCCACGGCATCGGCCAGAATCTGGCGGACCATAAGTTCGTAAGCGTCGCGCAGGCCCACCATCTCAGCCCGTTTGCGGGCGTCGAGAAAGTTGATCTGTTCGTTGGCGACGGCGAACCAGTTCTTGTGCTCCAGCAGCGCGTCCACATGGGCCACAATGAAGCGCAGCAGACGAGCTTCAGCGCCGACGACGCCTTCCAGCGCGTTGCGGGCACTGGTGAGCATGTGCTCGTGCGCGGAGCGGATGATCTGGTAGCAGAGGTCGTCTTTGCTGGTGATGTAGTAGTAGAGCGAGGCCTTTTCAATGCCCATGGCGTCGGCCACTTCGCGAATGGAGGTGGTAGTGAAGCCGCCGGTGGCAAACAACATGCTGGAGATGTCGAGCAGCCGGGCATGGGTCTCGTTTTTGGTTACGCAGATGGGCCTGAGCTCCGCCTGATGCGCGGAGATAGCTGTCTGCCCCAGGCCAAGATCGAAGCGGGCACCGGGAGCGCGAGCGCCCTCCAGATAGATGGTAGAAAAAAACTGCGCCAACTGCGCCAGCGGCAGCTCGCCATCGGGGCGATACCAGAGCACCGACCAGTTGGTCATGCTCATCACCGCGTGATAGTGGTACTTGTGCGGAATCCCGGAACGCATCTGGCCGCTGACAATGGCCTGGTCGTAGATGCGCGTGACCATCAGCTCATAGCGCGTCCAGAAGATGTTGATCTCTTCAAAGAAGCCTGCCGAGAGCGAGCGATAGTCGTACATGCTGACCAGCATCTGGCGTTGCTGTTCGAGGGTGGCCACCATGTGCGTGCGTGCGATCGCGGCCAGCGCTTCCAGCGGGTCCGTGGTGCTGTGCGCCGCGGCCTCAACCTGCTCGATGACGTGCTGCAAAGAGGAAGAACAGATGTCGTAGAGCAGCTCTTCCTTGTTCTTGACGTGGTAGTAGAGCGACGCCTGTTTGACGCCCAGAGCAGCCGCCAGGTCGCGGGTGCTGGTCTTGCGGTAGCCCTTTTCCCAGAACAGGTCGAGCGCAAGCTGGCGCAGGCGTTCGCGTGTTTGCGCGCCTTGGCTGGCTGGCTCTTTCCCGTCTTCGAGAAGGGCATCGGTTCTGGGCATGGCAGGTATCTCGGTCTTTCCCGTGGCTCAGAAGGTTGGCGTCTTCTGGCGAGTATTTTACTGCACCACCACCTGCGCCACCTGCGGTGGGGCCATTGCATGGAGCAGACGCGCTTCGCGCAGTGTTGTGGTTTCCCACCCTTGCCCACAAAGTACGTGGTCAAGGATGGGGCACCCAGCATCTCGGTTTCCCTGGTCCCCAAAAGCGAGGGACCAGGGGCACCCATGGTTCGTTCTATGTCCTCGGACTCAAGACATTAGAAATTAATGCGCGCCGCCACCTGAATATCGCGGGGCGAGTTGGCCTGGCCGGTGACACGACCGAGGGCGGAGGAGGAGTTGACCG
Source organism: uncultured Occallatibacter sp. (assembly GCA_964645855.1). Lineage (GTDB taxonomy): Bacteria > Acidobacteriota > Terriglobia > Terriglobales > Acidobacteriaceae > Telmatobacter. Next base: position 5,894 of record CAZYDF010000005.1, on the reverse strand, counting down.
GCTGTCCGGGCGTCGTGGCCGAGACAGTCGTGTTGCCGATGGAGAAGACGGTAGAGTTGGTCAGGTTATAGGAGGAGAAGTCCAGCACCAGCTTGATGCGGTCGTGGATCGGCACTTCGCGCTTGAGGCTCATGTCAATGTCCCACATGGACGGTCCACGCAGATTGAACGGGGCCGTACGGGGGGCATTGCCAAAGGACTGATTCATGGGGGTGCTGAAGGCGGCCGTATCGATGAAGTTGATGCCGGCATTGGTAGCCGTTACGCCCTGTCCCCACTTGCCGTTCACGCGCCCATTGCCGGAGTAACCCGGAGTCAGGTTCGGCTCGCAGGTGCCCTGGTAGGTGAGGGTGGAGCAGGAGTTGAGGGTGATGGCGAAGGGCGTACCGGTGGAGTAGGAGTAGATGCCAGCTACTTTCCAATCGGCGAAGGCGGCCTTGAGGGCGGCCGGACCGGCGCTCTTGGCGGTGTAGGGCAGCACATAGACGCCTTCGGCGTTGAAGGTCTGGCGAGCGTCGACGGTGCCGAAGGAACGATCCAGCGAGGTCGGCGCGTAGGCGGAACGATAGGTGCCGTTGTCGTCGATTTCACGCTGCAGGGCGTAGTTGGCGGTGATGGTGACGCCATGCGCCATGCGCTGCTTGGCGGTGATCTGGAGAGCCTGGTAGTTGGAGTTGGAGACACTGCCGGCCACGTCGTTCACGCCGGAGTACTGCGGGAAGGGGCGGAGCATCTGGGCGATGGTGCCGGTGAAGGAGCTGTAGGGCAGAGCCACATCACTGACAATGGCCTGCGCGGCAGCAACGTTGGCGGAAGTGGCTTGCGCGCCCAGCAGGTTGACGGCTACGCCGCCGACGGTCGCGTTTTCCAGGGCAAAGTACTTGGGGTTCAGCTGGTTGGACCAGCGGCCGCGGCCCGGATGTCCGTACGCGGAGACGGGCAGGAAGTGACCTTCCGAACCCACGTAGGAGGCATGGACGACCAGGTTGTTGTTGATCATGTGCTCCACGCCCAGGCTCCAGGACTCAACGTAAGGAGCACGCGCGCCGGCCACGGGGTCAAGGTAGTTGACGGCGCCGCCGGTGTTAAAGCTGGAGCTGACGAACGGTCCCTTGGTGTAAGTGGGGAAGCCGCTGTCCAGCATGAAGGCCTGCTGGCCGTTCTGGCCCACGATGTTGGGAATGGCGGCATAGCCAAGCTGCTCGCTGGTGAGCGCGGCCACGCCGGTAACGCCGGTCGCATGGCTGTAGTTGATGCCGTAACCGCCACGGACCACGGTCTTGTCGTTGATCTGATAGGCAAAGCCCAAGCGCGGCCCGAAGTTCTTGTAGTAGTTATTGATCGGGGTGTTGCAGTTGCAGCCATAGGTACCGTTGCCGGCATACTGCAGGGCGCCGGCGTAGTTGACGGCAGGGTTGGTGACGTTGGGGTTCATCCACGAGTAGCGGCCCAGAACCTCCGTCGACGGGGGATAGAAGTCCCAGCGCAGGCCAAGGTTGAGGGTGAGGCGCTGCGAGACTTTGTAGTCGTCCTGCGCGTAGAGCGAGGTGGGACGCGAGCGCGTGCCGGTGTCGTTATAGGCCGAGTAGTCGTAAAGGTAGCCCTGATTGACCGCGCCAAACAGGAAGCTGGCATAGGCGTTGCCGGTGCCGGAGATGGCGGAGCCGGAGGCGTCGTAACCCGCCGTCTGGGCAATGCCAAAGCCGAGCGTGACGGGCGAGGTGCCGCCGCCGAGCCAGGACAGGTTGTTCAGCTCCAACCACTGGTGCAGAACACCGAAGCTAAGCGAATGGCGGCCACGGATGTACTGCAGATCGTCCTGCAGGGTGAAGTTGTTGGTGATGCTGTTGTAGGCCTTGCCGCCCGCCCAGCTGTTCACGCCGTAGGAGTCGCTGAAGCTGGTGTTGGGGAAGGCATTGGTGGCCTGGCCGATGGGCAGATTCTTCATCCCGGCCAGCGGTCCCAGACCGTAGCTGGTAGATTCCGACGGATTCAGAACCGGCCCCCAGAAGCGGAAGTAACCGTAATGGAAGCTGTTCACCAGGTTAGGACGGAGAACGTAGTTGTCTTCCACAATGAACGTGGGGTTCTTGGAGTGCCAGATGTAGGAGGCCTCGTACGGCAGAGGCATGGGATTGCCGTAGCCAACCGCGCTGGGCGTTCCCTGCTCGTCCATGGCAAAGATCACGGAGAGCTTGTGGGCGTCGCTGATGGTCCAGTCCACCTTGTCCGTGGTGGCCCAGGTGGTTTGGCTGGTGGCAAACGAGCCCAGATAGTTGTTGGTCAGGGCGGAATTGGTGGGCGTGGGCAGCAAGGACTGCAGCTTGGAGGCCACCGACGAAATGGCGGTCGGATTCATGACGTTGGCCGTGCCGTTGTAGCTGACCTGATTGCGCACGCAAGGGCCGCCGGTGCAGTTGGTACTGGTGGGATCGAAGATGGCCGAGTAGGCTCTGAAGTCGCCCGTGCGCTCGGCCGTGGTGGGAATGGTGGCGTACGAGGGCGAGCTGGTGGCGCTGTAGCGGTAGGCGTCGTAGGTGCCAAAGAAGAACAGCTTGTTGTGCAGCGCGTGACCGCCAGCGCGGCCGCCGAACTCGTTCTGATGCTCAACCGGCTTGATGGCCTTGCCCTTGATGGGATTGATCACATAGGGATTGAAGAAGCCCCAGGTGTCCAGGACGGTATTGCGCAGGTACTCAAAGGCAGAACCGTGGAACTGGTTGCCGCCGGAACGGATGGTGTAGTTCTGCACGCCAATGCCCTGATACTGCGCGGGGATGACGCCGGTAATCACCTGGAACTGATCCACCGCTTCCACCGAGATGGAGTTGGAAACGGCGCGGCTATCGCCCTGGAGATAGATGCTGGTCACGGGCATGCCGTCGTAGTAGACCTCGTCCAGACGGCCCTGCGAGCCGGAACCACCGAAGATCGACGTGGAGTACTCGGAACCGGAGTTGGCAATGGTGACGCCGGGAACGATGGAGATGAACTTGACCGGATCGCGGGGCGAACCTGCGCCGGTGCCGCTCATCTGGAGGGGCAGTTCGGTGTACTCCGCGTTCTCAACCGTGGTGTTGAGCGAGGCACTGGCAGTGTCAAGCTGCGGGGGAGCAGCGGTCACAACCACCGTCTCCTGCTCGCCGCCGGCGCTGAGGACCAGATTGAGCCCCAGCTGCTGGGTGGCGTCCACCTGGACGTTTTCCTGCTTGGCGGTCTTGAAGCCCTTGGCCGAGACCGCGACGGTGTATACGCCGGCATCGAGCGGGGCGATGTTGTAGTAGCCGGTGGCAGAAGTCTTGCGGGTGATGACGGCGCCGGTGGCGGTGTTGGTGACGGTCACCGTGGCATTGGGCAACACGGCTCCGGAGGAGTCGGCGACCAGGCCGAGCAGGCTGCCCTTGCCGGCAAACTGCGCACTGGCAGGCAACACGAGCAGGAGCGCGACGACAAAGAGCAAAAGGCTCTTCAGGAAAAGTTGGGACGTGCCGGAGGTGGCTCTTCTTCCGGCGGGGCTCGACGCCCTACCAGAGGGCCCTGCCGAGCAACGGATCTTGCAGAATTCCCCTATGAACATGCGGTTCTCCTTAGTTTCTGAAGGCTTACGCCTCCTGCTGGCCAGGCGCGGAGGCTTTAAGCGCATTCAGTCGAGCACCATCGACCACAGGCGGCAGCCCCATGAAGGGGCGCGGTGGAGGCGTGGGCCAAGAGCAGAGACAAACCGCGTGGTCCTCGCTTTCTACCTACCGACTGACAGGTTGATCGCGAATCCATAGAACCACTCCGCGAGCTGCCCTGTCAACAGATTTTTTGGGCGCGGAGCCAGCGGCGCGGTGGGTTGATTTTGCAAGTGATTGATTATATTGGATGAAAACGAATTCATTCCGCCGACGTTCGTGGATAAATACTTTGCCAGAGTCAGTGGTCAGACCTTCCCACCCGGTGGTGAAAGTGCCGTATTGAGCGATAAGCGTCAGGGCATGACTGTAAGTATCCACCGGCAGATCCGAGGCTTTAGGGTCAGAAGCCCCTCAAAGGGGCCTGACCAGCCATCGTGCTGAAAAAGCGCTACTGCTTCCGCACCCAGAAACCCGTGCCGTAGGCACAGTACAAGTTAGCCCCAGGTTTCAACCTGGGGAAAGCTGCCCTCAAAATGATCCCGGAGTGCCGTAGGCACGGCACAGAATGCACCGTCTTTCCACCCACAAAGAGCAAAACCTTTGGGCGACTCCCGGATTTCTCAAAGGCCTACTGCCACCCAGGCAGAGCCGGGGGATCTCCTCACCCTTTAGTCGTGCCGCAAATGATTGATATGAAATGATGGGCTTTACTAGCCGCGGAAGAACTCTCAAGCGAAGGCAAGAAGCGTCAGGGCACGACTTTAGTCGTGCCGCAAGCTGCTTGAAATCAACCCAGGCTATCGCCCCTGCGGTCCGCACTTCGGGAATTCCGCTCAGATTCTGGCCTTTTCTCCGCAGCCTGTTTGCCCACCAGGGAAAAGATCAACGAACAAGCGGTCTTCCCGGATTGCGGAAACCCGCCGCACACAGTGAGACGAACGATGAACGAAGCCAAGAATAAAAAAATTCCGGCCCTGCTCCGCGACCGAGGCTTCCTGCGCCTGGGGCTGGCGGTGCTGGTCTTCAACGCCGGCTACTCGATTTATCTCTTCCTCTTCAATTTCTATCTAGCTTCCCAGGGCCAGCACGAGGCGCGGATGGGCGGGCTGGCCGGGGCCATGGTCCTGGGCGGTGTGCTGGGCGCGCTGCCTGCGGCGCGAGCGGCCAACCGCTGGGGCAGCGCACGAACCATGGCCGCGTTTTTGCTCCTCTGCGGACTCTTGCTGGGCCTGCGCCTGCTGCCCGGGCCGCTGGGTCTGGAGTGGTTTCTGGCGCTGCTCTCCGGAGTGTTTTTGAGCGGCTGGACGGTGTTGATCTTTCCGCTGATTGCGGCGGTAACCGCCGAGGAGCAACGGGCCAGTGCCTTCCAGATTCTCTACGGGCTAGCCACCGGCGCGGGCTGCGTGGGCGCGGTGGTAGGCGGAAATTTCCCCGCACTGTGCGCGCGGCTGGCCCCGGGGTTATCCGTCGCTGACACCCAGCGGATGGGCCTGCTGCTGGGCGCCGGACTAGTGTGCCTGTCCACACTCTGGCTGCCCCGCACCAGCCTCACCGCGCGGGTAGAGACGGTGGCGCGGATGCGGATGAGCAAACGTCTGCTGATCCTGCTGGGGGTGAGCGCGCTGTGGGCTTTGCTGCTGGGGGCCATGAATCCCTTCAGCGGCATCTTCTTCCAGAGCCAATTTCGGATGGAGCTGCCGGACATTGGCGGCTTCTTCTTTGTGGTGCAGGCAGTGGTGGCGGTGGGACTGATGCTGACGGGCGCGAGCGGGATGGCGCGGCTACCGGCATGGGTTCTGCTGGTGGGCGCACAGTTGGTGGTGGCCACATCGTTTGTGGGCATGGCTACGCGGACGCTGCTTCTGGCAGAGGCCGCGTACCTCACCTTCATGCTGGCGCAACAGCTTTCACAGCCGGCGCTGCAGTCGCTGCTGCTGGGCCAGGCCTCTGCCACGGAGCGCAACCAGATTGCCGGATGGAACGCCATGCTGGCGGCAGTTGCGCAGGCGCTGGCGGCGCAGGGCTTTGGGCTGCTGTGGGGACGATGGGGCTACACCGCGGTGCTGCCGTTTCTGGCTGCGGGCGCCTGCGCTGCGGCCGTGGTATCGGCAGTTGTTTTGCGCGCGAGCGAAAACGGAACGCCGACCGCATAACTTTGCGCCTGAGCAGGAGCCGTTGCACGCTCGTCCTGAAGTAACTCGAAGTGTTCAACGCGAAGAGCAAAATCAGTAGACCAAAGGCGGTTCCAAAGGCTGAAAACAGCGCGTAGTCTGA
>CAZYDF010000004.1:0-91826 GCA_964645855.1 uncultured Occallatibacter sp. | reverse complement strand
TTAAAAGGGCGTTGCTCTACCAACTGAGCTACGAGCTCGCTTAAGACCGCTTTTTAAAAAATAACACAGGCCGGGAAATGCTGCTTGCCGGGGCGGGGATTACACCATCCGGTTACCTGTGAACGGCGATTGTGGTTACTGGTTGGGGATGACTCAAGTTGTTGGAGCATAAGTCTTTCTGGCTCATTCGATGGCGAAAAAGTGTTAGGGAGATGACCTTGCTAGTGTTATTGTTCTGTCAACAGCGTGAGCATACGATTCGCTAAGAGGATGCCATTCGCCCGGATGGAACGATCCCTCGCTCGACCGCTCTCCGGAGTCGGACTTCCGAAATCGAAGGGGATGAAGCCTGGACAGCGTGCACAGAAACCAGGGGTGAGGTCTATGACGGATCGTAAAGCTTTACCGGAACAAAACGACACTCCAGAGGACGTGGCGACACTCTACTCCTGGGCCAATCTCCATGGCGCCAAGTACAGAGACTTCTCTGCCTCCCGGGCGCAGACCCGCGAGAAGGCTCGCCTGCGTGTACTGCAGGCCGCGGAAGACGTACAGCAGCGCGCCCAGTCGCAGGTTGAGGCCGAGCACTCCGCGCAACTTCGCCTGGCCGCCGAATCGGCCCAATCCGAGGAACAGTCCCGGCGTGAGCAGGCTGCCAGAGAGCAGGCCGTACGCCAGGAAGCCGCACGTCAGGCCGCGCAACTGGTGGCTCAACAAGCTGCGCAAATGGCCGCCCAGCAGGCTGCCGAGCGCAACGTTCAGGACGCTCGCGCCGCGGAACAGGCTCGCGCCACACAGTTTGCGGCAGGACAGGCGCAGGCCGCCCGGCAGTCCGCGGAGCTGGCCTGGGCCGCGCAACGTGCCGCGGAACAGGCCCAGTCCGCGCAGCGCGCGGTGGAGGAGGCTCGCGCCATGCTGCAGGCCGCGGAGCAGACGCGGGCTGCGCAGTTTGCCGCGGAACAGGCTCACTCGGCGCAGCGCGCTGCGCAGGAGGCTCGCGCCCAGCAACAGGCGGCGGAGCAGGCTCGTGCCACGCAGTTTGCCGCCGATCCAGCTCACTCCGTCCAGCGCGCCGCTCCCGATACGCAGTCCACGCCGCAGGCCGCGCAGCAGATTCGTGCCGCCCAGCAGGCGGCCTGGCAGCAGCAGCGTTCCGAGCCTCATCCGCCCGACGCAGCCCCTGCCCCGGTCCCTCAAAACTCCTACTTTGCGCCGCAAAACTTTGCTTCCACGGCCCCGGCGATGCCTGCTTATCGCCCCTCGCAGGCCTTCCCGGCAGCGGTGGCACAGCCAGCTTACGCGCCGCCTCCCGCGCGGGAAGTGCCCCGATCCGCGCCGCATCCCGGCTGGGGCGCGCCTGATTTTTCTGAAGCCGCATCCCGGCCAGCCTGGCTCAATACAGATCGTCCGGTCGATGCGCCGGTTCCTGCTCCTGCCATGCTTCCGCTGGCGGCGGAAGTGACCTTGCAGGGCCAGCGCGACCGCCTCACCTCCCGTTGGTTTGCCTTGAAGAGTGTCTTCCATGGCGGTGTGGCTCCGGTGGAGCCCGCGCCCGCGCTGACGGCTTCGCGTGCTCCGGTCATGGCCATCTTCTCGCTGGCGGGCGGGGTGGGCAAAACCAGCCTGACGGCCACGCTCGGCCGTGCGCTTTCCGCGCGCGGTGAACGCGTGCTGCTGGTGGACACGGCACCCTACGGCCTGCTGCCGTTTTACTTTGGCGCCCGCGACCAGCGTCCCGGGCAGTTGCGGACTTTTACGGCTCCCGGCACCGGGGGCGATGCTCCGATTCAGATGGTCACCGTTGATCCGGACGCACTGGGGCCTGAAGTTGCACAGCAAGAGCCGCTGGTAGCCGAGATTGGCAAGTACGCAGCTGGAGTCAGCCGCGTGATCGTCGATTTGGCCACGGCCTCGGGGGCAACCACCCGCCGGGTGTTGCGGATGGCGCCTCTGGTCCTGGTCCCGGTCATGCCCGATATGAATTCCGTGGTCAGCGTCAGTGCCATCGATTCCTTTTTTCAGCGCATTGCCGACTCCAGCGGACCCAACGCCATGCCGTTCTATGTGCTCAATCAGTTTGATGCCTCGCTGCCGTTGCACCTGGATGTACGCGAGGTGTTGCGCGAGCAGCTGGGGGAGCGTCTGTTGCCCTTTGCCCTGCGTCGTGCCCCGGCCGTCAGTGAAGCCCTGGCGGAAGGTATGACGGTGGTTGACTACGCCCCCAGTTCCACGGTGGCGGAAGACTTTGGCAATCTGGCAGGATGGGTCAAGAGCCAATCGGCACCCGCAAGCTCCGGCTTCTGCGGCGTGCGCTGGAGTGAAAAATGACGGCATCGGGTATATGGCAGAGCATCGGAGCGGGGGAGAACATCTTCACGCGATTCCTCCGTCTGTTGATTCTGCTGGCGGCAGGAACCATTTTTGTCTTCCTGGCGGTGCTGCCTCTTAGCTGGCCGCAGCAAACGGTGTTGGGATTGCTGACGTTGTTGATGGCCCTGGCACTGGCCCGCAGCTCGGACTCCTATCTGGTCACCTTGTCCCTGATGATGATGTCCATGTTCTGCACCTTTCGCTACGGCTACTGGCGCATTTCACAGACGGTGCTGTTCTTCCAGGATCGTTCCAACCACTGGACGTGGCTGGACGCCTTCTTCATCATGAGTTTGATTCTGGCCGAGAGCTACGCCTTCGTCATCTTGTTCCTGGGCTACTTTCAGACCATCTGGCCGCTGCGCCGCGCCCCGGTGGCGCTGCCCGAGGATACGGATGCGTGGCCGCACATCGACGTGCTCATCCCCACCTACAACGAGCCGCTGGACGTGGTGCGTTACACCGCCTTGGGCGCGTTGAATATGGACTGGCCGGCCGACAAGATGCACGTCTACATCCTGGACGATGGACGGCGCAAGGAGTTTGAGCAGTTCGCTTTCGAGGCGGGTCTGGGGTACAAGATCCGCCCCGACAACAAGCATGCCAAGGCCGGCAACATCAACACCGCGCTCAAGTCGATGACCTCGCCCTATGTGGCCATCTTCGACTGCGATCACGTACCCACGCGCAGCTTTCTGCAGATGACGGTGGGCTGGTTTTTGCGCGACGACAACCTGGCCATGCTGCAAACGCCGCACCATTTCTATTCGCCCGATCCGTTTGAGCGCAACCTGGGACAGTTCCGCATCATCCCCAACGAGGGCGAACTGTTCTACGGCATTGTGCAGGACGGCAACGACTTCTGGAACGCCTCCTTCTTCTGCGGTTCTTGCGCCGTGCTGCGCCGCGAGGCGCTGGACCAGATCGGCGGCATCGCGGTTGAAACCGTCACTGAAGACGCGCATACTTCGCTGCGCATGCAGATCAACGGCTGGAACACGGCCTACATCAATATTCCGCAGGCGGCCGGGTTGGCCACGGAGCGGCTTTCGGCGCACGTGGGCCAGCGCATCCGCTGGGCGCGCGGCATGATCCAGATCCTGCGCACCGACAATCCGCTGTTTGCCTCCGGGCTCAGCTTTGCGCAGAGGATCTGCTACTTCAACGCCATGTGCCACTTCATGTATGCGGTGCCGCGGCTGATCTTCCTCACCGCTCCCTTGATCTACCTGCTGTTGAACCACACCAATGTGCCGGGCTTCTGGGCGGCGATTCTGGCTTATGCACTGCCGCACCTTACGCTGTCGAACGTGACCAACTCGCGCATTCAGGGTGAGCATCGCCACTCGTTCTGGAACGAGATCTACGAAACGGTTCTGTCGCCTTACATTCTTCTGCCCACCATGATGGCGCTGATCAACCCGAAGTTGGGCAAGTTCAACGTCACGGCCAAGGGCGGCGTGGTGAAGCGCACTTTCTTCGACGCCAAAATCGCGCAGCCCTTCCTCATCATGCTGCTGTTCAACATTGCGGGGCTGGTGGCGGCCATTCCGCGCTTTCTGTGGCTGGATCGCGATCGTCCCGGCACGGTGGTGATGAATCTGGTGTGGTGCTGCTTTAATATCATCATTCTGGGCGTGTGCACGGCGGTGGCGCGGGAGATGCGGCAGTTGCGCACCACCGTCCGCATCAGCATTGTGACTCCGGTGATGGCCAGGTTGGCCGACGGCCGGCTGGTGGCTGGTGAAACCATTGACATGTCCAGCGGCGGCACCAGCATTCGCTTCAACGAAGTGGTGGATATGTCGCCGCAATCTGAAATCAGGCTTGCATTCCCAACGTCTTTGGGCACATCCGATCTGCCCGCCCTCGTGGTTTCCTCGGAGGGGTCGGTGCTGCGCGTGCGCTTTGAGGAACTATCGATCGCCGAACAGGAAGTGCTGACCATGGTGCTATATTCCAGAGCCGATTCGTGGCTGGGTTGGGGTGAGTCGCGTGAAAGCGACAACGTGTTGAAGAGTCTGGGAAGGATCTTCAAAATCTCCATGTACGGTCTGGCCTCTACCTTCCAGAGCCTGTTTACCAGCAAGGACAGCCGTCCGTCCAAACTCTCCATTGCGCGCACCGCGCTCTTGGCCCTCATGCTGAGTGGCTCGCTGCTGCATGGCCAGCAGCAGGGCAGCTTTGCCGGCACCGCGCAGGCGCAGGCGGTGGACAAGAACACTCCCGTGTCTCCGGGCCAGTATCGCGACACTTTTACGCTCAACGATGCCGGCTCGCCGCAGATTGAGCTGCACGGGATCGACTCGCAGCACAGCATCTTCTTCACGCTGCCGGAGACCCACGTGGTCCGCGCCGCGAAGATTCATGTGTACTACGCCTTCTCGCCCAGCCTGCTGCCGCAGTTGAGCCACCTGAAGCTGCTGATGAACGGCACCCTGTTTGCCACCATCCAGCCCACGCCGGGCCAGGTGGGCGGGTCCGACAGCCGCGACGCCGAGGCCGAGTTCTCCATTCCCGCCGACTTGCTGGTGCATAACAACACCCTCACCATCGAGTTCATCGGCCACTACACCATGGTCTGCGAAGACCCGGCCAACACGACTCTCTGGTCGCGCGTGCATCGCAACACCTTCCTCGACATCAACGGCGAACTGCTGCCCCTGGCCGACGACCTGAAGCAGTTGCCCATGCCGTTCCTGGATCCGGCCGTGATTCAGCCGCTTAGCATTCCGGTCATCTTTGCCGGCGCGCCCTCGGCCAAGGCCATCCAGTCGGCCGGCGTGGTGACCAGCTACTTTGGCATGATCTCCGAGTCGCGTCCGGTGCGTTTCCCGGTCCACATCGGCGCTATTCCTCCCGGCAACGCCATCGTCGTCTCCGACGGGGCAGGGAACTTGCCGCCGGGGCTCAATCTGCCGCCCATTACTGGGCCCACCGTGGCCATGCGCACCAATCCCAACGACCCTTATGGCAAGGTGCTGGTCATCGCCGGAGCCGATGCGGATCAGCTGCTAGTGGCCGCCCAGGCCGTGGCTCTGCACAGCGACATGCTGAACGGCGACGTAGCCCCCATATCCAGCCTCAAGTTGCCCGGCAAACAGCAGCCCGACATGGCTCCCCGCTGGGCCCGTACTGATTCCACCATCCCCCTCTGGGACTACGCCCAGGCCGATCAACTGCAGGGCGACGGCTCCGCGCCGCTTACGGTCTACTTCCGTATTCCGCCCGACATCTTCTACTCCGAGCGGCCCAATGCCACCCTGCATCTGGTTTATCGCTTCAACTCGATTCCTATCGGCCCCATCTCGTCGATGCAGGTGCGGATCAACAACGCCTTCCTGGGATCGGTGCCGCTGGTTCCCGGACAGGAAGCGTCCAAGACGATGGCCGTGGACGTGCCGGTTCCGGTAGTCAACCTGCGCCCCTTCTCCAACTCGCTTTCCTTCGACTTCACCTTCCAGCTGCTCAAGAAGGGCGGCTGCCAGGACACCACGCCCATCAACATGCAGGCCGCCATTCTGCGCGACACGCATCTGGACCTGCGCGGCTATCCGCACTACGCGCCGCTGCCCAACCTGGAGGTCTTTGCCAACGCCGGCTTCCCGTTTACGCGGCTGGCGGACTTGAGCGAGACCACGGTGGTACTGCCCACAACTCCCACCGAGCAGGAGATCGAGACCTTCGTCACCTTGATGGGCCACTTTGGCCGCCAAACCGGCTTTCCCGCGCTGCGGGTTACCGTCACCGGTCCAGAGGCGCTGCGCTCGGGAGCCGATACGGATTTCCTGGTGATCGGCACCGGCGACGATCAGCCGGGCTTTGACGCGCTCCAGAATACCCTGCCGGTGGCCTTGCACAGCGGCCAGGTTCAGGTGCGCGACACCCAGGGCTTCTTTGCGCCGCTGCATGCGCATCAGTGGTGGAAGATGGAGTCCGATGAGCACTCCGAGTCCGGCCAGTTCACCGCCGGCGGCATGCCCGACGCCGTGATTGAAGGCGTCGAGTCGCCCTACGCGCCCGGCGCTTCCCGCTCCCTGGTGGCGATTCACCTGCGCGACGCTACCACCTTCCCCGCCTTTATGGACGCGCTTTTGAGCGTGCAGCAGTCCAGTGAGATCTCAGGATCGGTTTCGGTACTCCACGGCAAGGAGTTCCAATCCTACCGCATAGGTTCCAATGTTTATCATGTAGGAGTGTTGCGGTGGTGGAAGCGGCTTATGCTTTGGTTTGTTGAGGTGCCGTGGCTGGCAGGGATCGTGGTGGTTATTCTGGCTTTCCTGATGGCCGTCTGGGCCCGCCAGGGGCTCCGTGCCAGAGCCAGAGCCCGGTTACAGTTGAACCAGGATTAACCGAATTGCACGGGCGTTTTCGTCCTCAAATTGGCCGGGCGGTTCTCCTTCGGGAGAGCCGCCCGATGTTGTCTGGGTCAGGCATTTCACCAGGGCATGAACCGCGCCCCAGGCAGGCGCAGGCAGGAGTGAGCATGAAGATCAGAGTGTCCAGGTTGGGGCAGCGGGTGGCGCTGGCGGCATTGCTGTTGATGCTGTCGGCTTCAGCGGGTTGCAAGGACCGGCAGTGGAAGCTGTGGTCCAGCTATTCAGCTCGCTTTATCGACGCCCAGGGCCGGGTCTACGATCCGCAGGGCGATCAGCACACCACCTCCGAGGGCCAGGCCTACGCCATGTTCTTCTCGCTGGTGGCCAACGACCGGCCCAGCTTTGATCGCGTTTTCAGTTGGACCCAGGCCAACCTGGCCGGCGGCAACATGGAACTTCGCCTCCCGGCCTGGAAGTGGGGCAAGTCGGCGGATGGTCCCTGGAAGCCGCTGGACACCAACTCCGCTTCTGACGCTGATTTGTGGATGGCGTATTCGCTGGTGGAGGCAGGACAGCTCTGGAACAATCCCATCTACACCAACCTGGGCCTCAAGATGGCGGCCCTGATCGCCCGCACGGAGGTGGTGAACCTGCCCGGCTTCGGCCTGATGCTGGCGCCTGGCCCCACCGGCTTTCAACATGGAAGCAACTGGTTGCTGAACCCCAGCTATCTGCCCGTCTTCCTGTTTGAACGGCTGGCTTCGGCCGATCCCAGCGGGCCTTGGGGGGAGATTGCCGCCGGAATTCCGCGCCTGCTGGCGCAAAGCGCCCGCCACGGTTACGCCATGGACTGGGTGGAATACGTGCCCGGCGATGGCTTTTACCCGGTGGCCAGCCCCGGCGCTGGCTCGTTCGGCAGGGAGCCGGAGGCTCCCATGGGCAGCTATGACGCCATTCGCGTCTACCTCTGGTCGGGCATGGTGAATGAGACCGGATCGCTGCGCGGGGAACTGCTGGCAGCCACCCCGGCCATGAGCGCCTACCTTGCCAATCATAATGCTCCCCCGGAAAAGGTCTCTGATCGGGGTCTGCCCCTGGCGCAAGATGGGCCGGTGGGGTTTTCGGCAGCCGTTCTCCCCTACTTGCTGGCTTTGGGGGCCTCCCAGGCCAACGGTCGGCAGATGGTCCGAATGAACGCCCTTCGAAATTCCGCTTCTGGATTGTATGGGAAGGACTTATCATATTACGATCAGAACCTCGCCTTGTTCGGGACCGGCTTTTTGGACGGCCGTTTTGGCTTCGGTCCCGGTGGTGAGCTGAAGGTAGATTGGAAACGCCAATGAGGTTTGGTTCGCGGGCTGAGAAGACGATTTGGATCGCGGCAGGTTTGTTTGCGCTGACGCTGTGCACCGGGCTTGCCCAGAAGCGTCCCCCGGCTCCAGCCAACGGCGCTGCCGCCACGCGGAGCGTTTTGATCGAGAAGGCCCATGGGCTGGATAGCCGCGGGCGACCGGATATGGCCATTCAGCTTTGGCAGCAGATCCTGCTGTCGGAACCCAACAACGCCGAGGCTCTGGCCGGTTTGGCGCGGGACCTGAAGCTGACCGGGGCCAACGACAAGGCCAGCGACGCCCTGGACAAGCTGCGCCACGTGAACCCCAACGACCCCAATATTTCCAAGATCCAGGCGCTCACCAGCACCCGCGCGGAGAGCGATCAGCTTCGTCGGGCAGGCGAGTTGGCCCGCCAGGGCAAGGTGGACGAAGCGGTTGGCATCTATCGAACGCTCTATGGCGATAACCCGCCCGACGGCGACATCGCCCTGGCCTACTACCAGACCCTCTACGGCACCGCCACCGGCAAAAACCAGGCCATTGCAGGCATGCGCGCACTGGCTGTCCGCAACCCGGGTGACTCCCGCTACGCCATCCAGCTCGGCACCATGCTCAGCTACGACCAGAAGACCCGCGGCGAGGGCATCCGCATTCTGGAGGGGCACAGCAAGGACGACACGGCGCTGGCAGCTCTGCGTCAGGCGCTGATCTGGGATTCGGCCAATCCGGCCAGCGCCGGCGAATTACGCACCTTTTTGAAGGAACATCCGCAAGATAGCGAGGTTGCTGGTCGCCTCAAGGAAGACGAAGGCAAGCTGGCGCAGATGAACTCCGGCATTGCCCGCAACCCCGCGGAGCGCGCCGCTTTTGCGGCCCTGAACGCCAAACGGCTGGACGAGGCGCAGCAGCGCTTCCTGGCCCTGCTCGACGAGGACGCGCACAACGGCCACGCCGCGGCCGGCATGGGCTTTTTGCGCATGCAGCAGAAAAATTTTGCTGGTGCCATCAGCTTTCTCACCCAGGCGGAGGAGAACGGCTTCAAGGACCCCTCCGTCACCCGGGCTCTGGCCACCTCGCGCTTCTGGTACACCATGACCGAGGCCGCGCAGGCTGTGGACGAAGCCCGGTACGACGTGGCCCAGACCCGCTACAAGCAGGCCCTCGAACTCAATCCGCACAGTCCGGAGGCCCTCAACGGCCTGGCTGGGCTGCAGATCAAGCTCCAGCAGTATCAGGCGGCCGCTGAAATCTACGAGCAGTTGGTCCGCGTGCAGCCCGGCAACGCCGATGGCTGGCGGGGACTCTTTCTGGCCTATGCGCGCCTCAATGAAGACGAGAAGGCGCTCGCCAGCTTGAATCGCACCCCGGCTGGCGCGCGCGCCACTCTGAATCGCGATCCCGAGGTGCTGCGTTCGCTGGCGTCCATCTACCAGGCGGAGCATCGCACTGCCGACGCGCAGCGGGTTCTGGCTGAGGCGCTCGCGCTCCCGTTCCCCGAGGGTGGAGACAAGCTCAAGAACGACACCAAGCTCCAGTACGCCGGCATCCTCATGGAAGCGCGGCACTTTGATCAGGCCGCCGAGCTTTATGCCCAGGTGCTGCAGGCCGATCCTGCCAATCAGGCCGCCTGGATGGGCATTGTCAGCGCCCACCACGAGCTTGGCCAGGACACCCTGGCCATCAGCGACGTGAAGAAGATGCCGCCCGCCGCCTATGAGGCCGCTCTGTCCGATCCAGGCTTCCTGTCCATGCTGGCCGCCATCTACCAGCAGGCCAACCAGTTTGAAGTGGCGCAGGGCCTTTTGGAGCGCTCCGTCAAACTGCAGGAGTCGCTCGGCGGACACGCCAGCGTGCAGCTTGAAACCCAGCTGGCCGCCATCTACCTGCTGCGCAATTACACGCAGGAAGCCTACGCCATCTACCACCGGGTTCTGACCACCGATCCCAACCGGGCTGACGCCTGGAAGGGCCTGATCACCGCCCTGCAGGTCACCAATCGCAACACCGAGGCGCTGCAGGAGATCGCGCAAATTCCCGCCCAGCCCCGCAAGGAACTGGAAGGCGACATCGATTTTGTGCAGCTTGAAGCCAGCCTCTATGCCGCCACCGGCGACACCAAACACGCCATGGAATTCATGGCCCGCGTGGAGCAGCACTACGCCAAGCTCAAGCAGCCAGCCCCCGGCGCGCTCGAGGTCCAGAACGCCTGGCTGCTCTATAACACCGGCAACGACCGCAGCCTCTACCCCTCGCTGATGAAGCTGGGTGGGCGCAAGGACCTGACCGACACCCAGCGCCGCACCGTGCAGGAGATTTGGGCCGCATGGAGCGTTCGCCGCGCCACGGCCGCCATGGAGAATGGCAACTACCGCCGCGCGGTGGACATTCTGGACGCCGCCTTTCAGGCCTTCCCGGACAATGTGGCCGTGCGCAAGGCCGTGGCTGGTGGTTATGCGCGGGTGGGTCGCGCCAAAGAGGCTCTGGCCATCTTCAAGACCGTGCCCCTGCAGGACGCCTCCTCCGGCGACTTCCAGGGCGCAGTTGGCGCCGCTCTTTCTGCCAACGACAAGACGCAGGCCGAGCTCTGGCTCCGTCAGGCTCTGGTCCGCTATCCCAACGATCCCGCGATTCTGGCCCAGGCCGCCCGCTATGAGCAGGCGCGGGGCGACAATCAGCGCGCCGCCGAATACTTCCGCGCCTCGCTGGCGGCCATGCCGTCCGCTTCGCCCGTGGATCGTCTGGCCCACACGCTGGCCTATCCTGACACCGACGACAAGGCGCGCAAGGCAGTGACCGCCGCCGATCTGCAGCGCCTCCTCGACCCCGCGAACGAGCCCTTCCAGCGCACCACCAAGCTGCCTCCGCTGCCTGCTTACGGACCCGATCCCTACGACGGCCGGGCCCCCATCGCCCTGCCCCCGGCGGAGAACACGTCCCCGCAGAGGACCAATCCGGCCTCCTGGCAGCAGAATGATCAGCCCGCCTCCAATCCGGCCGTGAATCAGATTCCCGCGGGCGAGCAGCCCACCATGCGGGAGCAGAAGGCCGTCACCCTGGGCGATGGTCAGGATCAGTTGCAACTCCGTCCTGCCGTGAACTACTCCGGTGGATTTGCCGGTCTGCATCCTTACCAGCGCCGGGCGCGCAGGATCACGCTGGAGCCGGTGGACGACTCCGCAGGCGATTTTGCGGACGATTCTGCCGTCGAGCCCGCTTCCCCGCGGCTGCCAATGAGGCTGCGCACCGTCGCCTTCGAGTCGGGCGGCGAGGTGACCATCCAGCTCAATCCGCCCCACTCCCTGGCCTCCGACGCCTGGAAGGGGCTGATCTTCTCCCTCTCCGCCGCCGGCAAGAACCAGGATGCGCTCGCCGAGCTGGCCAAGGTTCCCGCGGACGTGCGCCGCCAACTGGAGTCTGACATCGAGTTTGTGCAGGGCGTAGCCAGCATCTACGTGGCCGTGGGCGACGTTCCTCACGCCATGTCCTCCCTGAGCCGCGTGGAAGACTTCTACCTGCTGCGTCGCGCTCTGGCGCCGGCCGGCCTGGAGGTGCAGCACGCCTGGCTGCTGTTCAACCTGGGCAACGATCTGGCTCTTTACCCGGTGCTCAGCCGCATCGATACCCGCACCGATCTGACTCCGGCCCAGCGCCAGGAGATTGAGAACCTGTGGGCTACCTGGGCAGTTCGCCGGGCCAACGCCTCCATGACCGCCGGCAACATGCTGCGCGGGGTGCAGATACTGCAGGCGGCCTCGCTGGACTACCCTGATAACCAGATCATTCGCCGCGCCGTGGCTGGAGCCTACGCCCGCGTGGGCCGCACCAAGGACGCGCTGGAACTGTTCAAGACCATCCCCATGGACGACGCCATCGGGGGCGACTACGAGGGTGCGATCTCCGCCGCTCTGGGCGCGGGAGACATGGCGCAGGCCGAGGCCTGGCTCCGTTTGGCGCTGGCCCGCTTCCCCAACGACCCGCTGATCCTGGAGATGGCCGCTCGCTTTGAGCAGGCCCGCGGCAACGGTGGGCGCGCCACCGACTACTGGCGGGCCGCCCTTGCCGCCATGCCTCCGGGCAGCTCCCTGAAGCCGCTCGATAGCTATGTGCAGCTTCCTCCCGGGGGCTACAAGCCGCCAGCGGCTGGCGACACCAAGCGGTTGCTGGATCCGCGCCTTGATCCGGCCACGCAGCCGCCTTCGCTGCCGGCCTATCCGCGCAACCAGAACACGCCCGCGGGCACCCCGCAGTCCTACCAGCAGCAGGGGATTCAGCCGCCAGCCGGCAATCCGGTCCTCTCCCGCGCCTACCAGCCCGACGCTGGCTACGCCGTGCCATCTCCCCACGCCCGCCTGCCCACCGTGGTCCAGAACGGCCCGGTCATGATCGAGCAAAGCTCCGTGCAGGTAGCCAGCTTCCGGCCCGCCATGCGCTGGATGCAGGTGGGGGTTGCAGCTACCCAGCTGAGAACCAGCTCTACACAGCGCTTTCAGGGCCACATGAACCTTTCTGCCGACCAGCAGAATGTGACCAACCATGAACCTGGTGCCCCAGCTCCGGTCCAGGCTCAGGTCCAGCAGGGAACTCCCAGCATTGCTCCCGCTCCGGTGTGGACGCCCCGGCTTCCGGCGCTCGACGCGCCGCCGCAGGCTGGTCTGCGCATCACCTCGCAGCCCATGAACCCGGTGGCTGCCCAGGCTCTGGCGCAGTTTGCGGAGCAGACCGACAGCCAGCTCACCCAGGGTTCGGCCTCCACCGTGACCGCCAGAGCTGCCGTGGCCCAGACCCGTCCCACCCCTTCCGCGCAGAGCGCCCTCCATCGCGTGCAGCGCGGCAGTTACGACGCGGTGCAGTACACTCCCTCCGCGCAAGAGGCCACTACCGGCGCTTACTCCGCGCCCCGCCAGGACACCGGCACACCCGTGGCTCCGCCCGCGCCGCAGCTCAAGCCCGCGCCGGTGCAGCAAACCATCGACGCTCCCGTTCCGACCAGCCGGAAGGCGCGGCGCCAGGCCAGGAATCAGACTCTGGGCACCACCACGCTCGATCAGCACACGCCCACCCCGGACATGTCCCAGCCCCTGCCCAGCCAGCAGCAGACCGTGCCCAATGCCGACGCGCAGCAGACGGCCGCGCAGACCACCACCCAGACCACCGGCACCGGCCTGACCGATGAGGAACTTCAGCAGCGTGACCTGCCGCCTTTGCGTGGCCCCTGGGTGCGCGTCCAGCGTGGTACGCGCCCGCTTACCCCCCGCGAAGAGGCCGAGCACCAATTGCAGGCCATCGAGAGCGGTTACAGCTCCTGGATGGGTGGTACCGGCCTGCTCAACTACCGCAGCGGCACCCTGGGCTTTGACCACCTGACTGCGCTTGAAGCGCCGTTTGAGCTCTCCCTCGCCGCCGGCTACCATGCCCGCCTCAGCATCATCGCCAAGCCCGTTTTTCTTGACTCCGGTCAGGCCGACGGCAATGCCCAGTTGACGGTTCTGGAGTCCACGACTTCGGGAACCACAATGAAGCCGATCCCTATGCCCATCGGCACCCTGGTGGCGACGGACTCCACCCCCCCCGCCCAGCAGAACGCGGTCGGCCTGGGGGGCGAGGTGCAGCTGGCCTTTCCGCAGCTGGCCATCTCCCTCGGTTCCACCCCGTACGGCTTTCTGGTGCAGACCGTCACCGGCCGCTTCTACTGGAAGCCGGGCAACGGTCCCCTCTCCATCAACGTGACCCGCGATTCGGTCAAGGACTCGCAGCTCTCCTACGGCGGGCTACGGGACCCGGCCGGCAACTCCCTGGGCACCCTGGGCCAGATTTGGGGCGGCGTCGTCGCCAATTCCGGCAACCTCCAGTTCGCCAAGGGCAATGAGCAGTCGGGCTTCTATATCAGCGCTGGCGGTCAGTACATCACTGGCTACGAGGTTCCGGACAACACCCGCATTGACGGCTCGGGCGGCGCATATTGGCGGGTCTACACCGATCCGGAGTACGGTGGCCTCAACCTCGGCGTCAACTTTTTCGCCATGCGTTACGACAAGAATCAGGACGCCTTTACCCACGGTATGGGCGGCTACTTCAGCCCCCAGGGCTACTTCCTGGCCAACCTTCCCTTTGCCTGGAACGGCCACTACGAGACCCGCTGGCACTATAGCGTTGCCGGAGGCCTTGGCGTCCAGGCCTTCCAGGAAGACCAGACCAAGCTTTGGCCCCTGGTGGAAGACACCGCCATGGAGACTGGCCAGAACAACCCCCTGCTGCCGGACAAGACCAGCGTGGGTCCCAACTACGATGTGCACGGCCAGGCGGCCTACCAGATCGGCAGCCACTGGTTCGCCGGCGGCTATCTGGCGGCCAATAATACCCGCAACTACACCTCGCTCTCCACGGGCTTCTTTGTGCGCTTCCTCTTCCGTGAGCAGCCCTCCACCGTCGCCGGTCCCACGGGCCTCTTCCCGAGCGACGGCATACGCCCCTTCACCGTGCCATAAGCCACGAATTCAAGCCCAGCCAGTTCCCGCAAAGGGGGAGAAGAAGACTCTTCTCCCCCTTTTTTGCTTTTATATGTTTTTTCTTCTCAAAGCCTAACTAAATAATAAATATCTCTTGATTTTATTAAAAAATTAATCATTATAGATTTTGATGTTAAAAAAATTGAGGTGAAGGGATGAGCTGGAGCGCAAAACAGGCCGCCGACTGGCAGGAGCTGCTCCGCATGGCTGCCGGCGCTGAGCTGGTTGTGGAGCGCGTCTCCCTTCCGGAGCGGCAAATGGCCATCGAGGGCAAGTTTACCCTCCCGGAGCTGGCCCGGCTCAGTCTGGACGATCAGGTTTTTGTAGCGGCTTTTGTGCGCTCGCACGGCTCCATCAAGGAGGTGGAGCAGGTCTTTGGCGTCAGCTATCCCACCATCAAGGCCCGACTCAACCGGGTGGCCAGCCAGTTGGAGTTTGTGGACGTGAATCCTCCTGACCCGGCCCGGAGTACGGCCTCACGAACCAGCATTTTGGCTCGCCTCAACCTGGGTGAGATTGATGCCGCAGAGGCTCTGCGCCAGTTGGAGGCTCTGCCATGATCCCAACCCTGATGCAGGTTCGAGTGAAGACTTCTGCGGGCAGGCGAATTGGCTTGTGGCTGCCGCTGTTTCTGCTGTGGGTTGTGGTGCTGCTGGTTTCGCCTCTGTTGCTGCTGGCCTTGGGCTTTGCCGCTCTGGCGGGCCAGCCCCAGCCTTGGCCCGTGCTCAAGGCAGCTTGGGGAGTTGTGAACGGCCTCTCCGGCCTCGATGTGGATGTAAAGAGCGAAGAGGCGGACGTACTGGTGCGGGTGTGGTGAGGAGGAGACGATGAGCAAGAACGAACGGGCAATCTACTGGTTGGTGGCGCAGGGGCGGATGACGGTGGCGGAAGCCGAGCGCCTGCTGGCTGCCAGCGGGAATCGGGAAGCGGTGTGGCTGGTGATCACCGTGGTGTTGCTGGCGGTGCTGGTGGCGAGCGATCCCAGTGTCTGGCTGGCCGGGGCGGCGCAGGGCATGCTGCAGGCCATTCCTTGTTGTGGTCAGCTTCTGCACCGCCTGCAGACCGCCATCATGGGAGTTTGAGGAGAAGCGTATGAGCGAGAACCGGAAGCAGATTCTGGAGATGTTGGCCGCGGGCAAGATCTCCGCCGCTGAGGCAGAGAGCCTGCTGGCGGCAGTGGAGAGGGCTGATACGGCCGAGGGTGCTGCAAAGCCCAAGGCAAAGTACCTCCGCGTGCAGGTGGAAGCCGACGAGCAGATGACCGGCATCAAGGGCGCCACGCGTGTGAACGTCCGCGTCCCCATGCAGTTGCTGCGGGCCGGTGTGCGCCTGGCAAGCCTCATCCCACCCCAGGCCCAGGTGGAGCTGAACGCCGCCCTCAACAAGCAGGGGATTCCGTTCACCGTTTCCCAGATCAAGCCGGAGAATCTGGAGGAACTGGTCGATCAGCTCCAGGACCTGCAGGTGGATGTGGACGGCGTAGAGGGCAACCAGACCAAGGTCAGGGTCTTCTGCGAGTAGGGAATTGGGCTCCCTAGAGCGAAAATGACTTGAAAATCAACGGCTTTTGCCCGTACATTGAAAAAGCCGACCTCTGGTTGGCCAGCGGCGTCCTCCGTGGCGCGTTTCCTCTGGCCCACCCCACTTCACCGGCACCGAGTTGAGGATTCCCCAAAACGATGAAGATCAATTTTCTTGCTTTTCGCAGCGCCGCAGCCCGTATGGCCCTCAGCGCAGTTGCCCTGTTCGCGCTTGGCGCCCTGGCGGCGCAGGCAGCTTCCGTTTCCGGCACCGTCACCAACAAAACCACCGGCAAGCCCTCCGCGGGCGATGTGGTGGTGCTGGTGGAGCCCATGTCTGGCATGAGCGAGGTGGGCCGCGCCAGCAGTGACGCCAAGGGCCACTACACGCTCGCTCTGCCCGGCACCAACCCCTATTTGATCCGCGTCACCCACCAGGGTGCGGAGTACTTTGTCTCCGTCCCGCAAGGTGGAGGCGCGGCGGACGCATCCGTCTACGACGTGGCCGCCAAGGTGCAAGGCGTCTCCATCGAGGCCGACGTGCTTGAGGTGGAGGCCCAGAATGGCCAGCTCAGCGTCAACGAGCGCTTCTTTGTCCACAACACCTCCACCCCACCCACCACCCAATGGACCAAGAAGTCCTTTGAGGTGGTTCTGCCGGCCGATGCCACCGTCTCCGAGACCCAGGGGCAGCGCCCCGGCGGTCTGCCCACCACGCTCAAAGTTGAACCTACCGGCCAGAAAGGCCACTTCACGTTCAACTTCCCCATCCAGCCTGACGATGGCGAAAAGAGCACCCTCTTCCAGGTCTCCTACACCGTGCCCTACAGTTCCGGCAGCTACACCTTCCACTCCGCAGTCACGCTTCCGGCGGAGAGCTTTGCCGTCCTCATGCCCAAGAGCATGACCCTGGCAGCCGCGGCTGGCTCGGAGATGAAGTCCGTCCAGGCCGATCCCGGCATCCAGACCTGGCTGCTCAAGAAGGCTCAGCCCGGCAAGGTGATCACCTTCACCCTCTCCGGCAATGGCGCAATTCCCCGCGACGATCAAAGCCAAAGCCAGAGTCAACAGGGCGGCATGGGACAACAGGGTCAGGGCCCAGTGGCAAACGGTCAGCCCGGTGGCGGCATTGGCGCTCCCATTGAGAGCCCCGATCCGCTCTCCAAGTACAAGTGGTGGATCCTTGGTGTTCTGGCGCTGTTGATGGCCGGTGGAGCGGCCTTCATGCTGCGCGCCCCTGCTGGAGCCGCTCAGGCCTACGCCGGGACCGCGGTTGCTGTACCCCAAATCCCCGTACCTGCGGGCGGCGCGCTGCTGGCCGCGCTCAAAGAGGAACTTTTCCGGCTGGAGAGCGACAAGGTCTCCGGCCTCATCACGGCTGCCGAGTACGCTGAGGTGAAGGCCGCTCTGGAGATTGTTCTCAAGCGCGCATTGAATCACAAGTAGTTCCAACCAGGTTGTTTACCAGCAGGGCGCAGGGCCACCACGGTTCTGCGCCCTCTTCTTTGGCGCGACTTTTCCTCCCCCGCCCGCGTCTACTCTGGTGCGACACTAGTTCTTTGACCGTTTTATGCTGAGCCAACGTTGGGTGCCCCAGGTCTCGATTTTGAGACCTGAGAAGCCGAGATGCCAAAGTGCAAATTCACGCAGTCAGAGATCTAGTTCCGGAGGCTCTTCCAGATGAACGGCTTGAAAACTACAGTGCTCCTGACCGGCCTTACCCTTCTCCTCATCCTTGCCGGTGACTTGATCGGGGGCCAGAGCGGGGCGCTGATCGCCTTGGTTGTGGCTGCCGCCATGAATTTCTTCAGCTATTTCTTCTCCGACAAGATTGCCCTGGCCATGAACGGCGCACGGCCCGTTACCCGCGAGCAGGCTCCCCGCGTCTACGCAACGGTGGAGGCGCTTACCGCCCGCGCCGGCATTCCCATGCCCAGGATCTACGTGATTCCCTCCATGTCGCCCAACGCCTTTGCTACTGGCCGCAATCCTAAACATGCAGCTGTGGCCGTGACGGAAGGAATCATGCAAGTGCTCAATGACGAGGAGCTGGCTGGCGTGTTGGCGCACGAGCTGGGTCACGTCCGCAATCGCGACATCCTCACCAGCTCCATTGCGGCCACCCTGGCCGGAGCCATCACCATGCTGGCCCGCACGGCCTTCTGGTTTGGAGCCTTTGGCGGCGGTGGTCGTCGCGACCGCGAGGGCGGCGGCCTGGGCGCCATCGCCATGATGATCGTGGCCCCCATTGCGGCGCTGGTGATCCAGCTCTGGGTCTCCCGCACCCGGGAATATGCGGCCGACGCCAGCGCCGCGGAGCTGACCGGCAATCCCTACGCTCTGGCCAGTGCCCTGGAAAAAATTTCAGGAATCTCTCGCCAGGTGCCGCTGATGGCCTCGGCCAGCTCGGCGCATATGTTCATCATTGCGCCGCTCATCTCCGGCGCGTCGCTGGCCAGCCTGTTCTCCACGCATCCGCCCATCCAGAAGCGCATTGAGCGGCTGATCGGGCGGCCATCAGCAAACGCCCAGATTGTGCGGTATTGAGCGGGATGTTTGCGGGCTGATTTTGTGCGGCTGCGGTCTGAAGTCGTGCCGTGGAAGAACGTTAAATGTAAGTTAAACATAACAAACGATGATCCAGGCGGCGCTCCGACCCGCATTTGTTTGCCGACTACGCGGACGGGTTGCCGACGATCTGCGTTTCACCGCGCCCCTACAGGGCGCGACGTCTGTCTTAGGGCACAAACCCAGGGCTGCCCCTTTCGCTCCGCGTCAGGGTTGCCCTGGGCTACTCGCACTGCGCCCCGATGGGGCGTAAGCCCAAACCTAGTCCTAGTCCCAGTCCCTTAGTCCCAAGTCCCTTAGTCCCTCCGTCCCTAGTCCCTAGTCCCTTCGATCATCCGCTGCTATCCTTGACCCCATGAAGACACTCCTTCGCAGCCTTCTCTCTCTTGCCCTCATCGCCTGGGTGGGCGCTGAGATCTTCTTCCCCGTTGTCGCTGCCACCACCTTCCGCGTACTTGCTCCCAACACGCACACCGCTGGAGCCATCGTGGGCAGCCTGCTGCGCACCCTGCACTACGTGGGCATGGTGGCTGGAATGGTAGCCCTCGCCGTGCTGGAGCTGGGCCCGGTATGGGGCTTTGCGCGTTCCCGCATCCTGCTGGCGGCCATGGCCTTGCTGGTGCTCATGATCTCCTGCACGGTCTACTCCCAGTTTGTGATCATTCCTGCCATGGACCGGGACCGGGTGGCCGCTGGCGGCGCCATCGACGGTGTTCCCGAGACCCATCCCGCTCGCGTCCACTTCAACCAGTTGCACAAGCAGAGCACCAAGGTGGAGGGAGCGGTTCTGTTGTTCGGCCTGGCCACGGTGGTTTTGCTGGCGTACGCCGAGGCCAGCCGGGGGCGTTGAGGAGCTGATGGCGGTCGCCGGGATGGGATGGATGAGATGATCAGGTTCCGGAATTCGCATCGTGTTCTTCCCAGCGCCCCTACAGGGCGCTGCAGCTTTCCACGGGTTGCGCTTCGCTTCACCCGGGGCTAATCTCCGTACGCCCCGATGGAGCGCAAGAGTCAGCAGTCGGCGGGGACCCCGGAGGATGGGGCACCCAGCCATCCCCCAGCCTCCTAGTCCCTAGCACCTCGTTCCCTCGTTAACTCCCTTGTTCCTGTATCATCGTAGTGGCCCATCCGCGCAGAATCTCCCGTAGGTGGGCGTGTACGAGAGTTCGGAAACCCCATGAAGACTGGCATCATTGGCCTGCCGCAGGTGGGCAAGACATCGTTGTTCAAGATCCTGACCAAGGCGAAGCTCGAGGAGCACGGCCGCTCGAACCCGCGGGAGGCGCACATCGGCGTGGCGCGCGTGCCCGACGACCGGCTGGACAAGCTCTCCGATCTCTACTCGCCCAAGAAGACCACCTACGCAACCGTGGAGTATGTGGACGTGGCCGCCATTGGGCAGGAGGCCCTGAAGGAGACCGCCTTCCTGGCCAGCCTGCGCAATGTGGACGCGCTCATCCACGTGCTGCGCGCCTTTGAAGACGACGCCATCCCCCACGTTGGGCCCATCGATCCACTGCGCGACATCAGGAGCGTAGAGTTCGACCTGATGGTCAGCGATCTCAGCCAGATTGAGAAGCGCCTGGATCGCGTGGAGAGGGATCTGAAGAAGATGCGCACCACGGAGCTGGAGCGCGAGTACGATCTGCTCAAACGCTCCAAGGCGTGCATTGAGCAGGAGAAGCCTCTGCGCGAGCTGGAGATGACGCCGGAAGAGAAGAAGCTCATTCGGGGCTTCATGTTCCTTTCCCAAAAACCCATTCTCTACGCGCTCAACATTGGTGAGAGCGTGCAGTTGGGCGACGATCTTGCCGCCGCCGTGAAGCGCTACAACCTGGAGGAAGTTGCCTCCCGTCCCAACGCTGGGGCCACCGCTATCTGCGGCAAGGTGGAAGCCGAACTGGCGGAGATGGACGACGAAGAGGCCGCCGAGTTCCTGGGCAGCTACGGACTGCACGACAGCGGGCTCACGCGGCTGATCCGCAAGAGCTACGAGCTGCTGGGCCTGATCAGCTTCTTTACCGCGGGCGAAGACGAGTGCCGCGCCTGGACCATTCCCGCTGGCTCCAAAGCGCCACAGGGAGCCGGCGCCATTCACTCCGACTTGGAGCACCACTTTATCCGCGCTGAAACCATCCGCTGGGATGCGCTGCTCGCGGCCGGCTCGGAGGCCGCTGCCCGTGCCAAAGGCACGCTCCGGCTGGAAGGCAAGGAGTACATTGTGCAGGATGGCGACGTGATGCACATCCGGCACAGCGGATAATCTCAGGGACTAGGGATCAGGGAATAGGGAATAGAAACGGCGGATGCTGAAAGCAACTGATGCCCAGATCCCTCAAATTCTCCACGCATGTCCCGGAGTTTCCCTGACGTGTCTCTGAAGTTGCCCGGACGTGCGCTTTCCGAATCGGGTGTAGAAAGCCTTCCGAGTGGGACGGATGAGTCGAAGCGCAAGGAAACTGCGCCATAGGCGCAGTGCAAGTTAGCCCAGCGCTTCAGCGCTGGGCTAACTGCGAAAAGGAAGACCGGAGTCCCGTAGGGGACGACGCAAAGCGCAGCTACCCGCTGCATGCAATGCCGACCCCTTCAACCATGCTTTGAACGAAGAGGACCAATGAACAGGCTTTCGCTTCTTCTCGGTACCATTGCGGCGCTGGCCGACATTGCCGGCGGCATGCTGTTGGTGCGCGCGCGGGGGCTGGAACGGCATCTGCGCTATTTTGTCGCGCTCGGTGCGGGCTTCCTGATGGCCACCGCTCTGGTTGAGATGACTCCGGAAAGCCTGCACCAGAGCCCTCATTGGGGTCCGGTGCTCATCATGGCCGGCTACTGCGTGGTCCACCTGCTGGAGCACACCATCAACGCCCACTTTCACTACGGCGAAGAGACGCACAACGAAGAGTTTGTCTCCCGTCGCACGGGCACCAGCGTGCTGGTGGGCCTGAGCGTCCACGCAATGTTTGACGGCGTGGCCATCGGCTCTGGCTTTGTGGTCTCCAACTGGCTGGGCTGGATGATCTTTCTCGCCATCTTCCTGCACAAGATGCCGGAAGGCTTCACCATGGCCTCGGTGATGCTGGCCAGCGGGCGCACCCGTTCCCAGGCTTTTTATTCCGCGGTGGCGCTGGCCGCGGCCACGCTCTGCGGCGTGGCGGTCATCGAACTGGCTCCGGCGCTATTGCCCTACGGCTTGCCCATCTCCGCCGGCGTGGCGCTCTACGTGGGTGCCAGCGATCTGGTTCCGGAGGTCAATCAGGAGCCCGGCATCCGCATGGCGCTGGTCTTCTTTGCCGGTGTAGGCGGATTTTTGCTCTTGCGCATGTTGCTGCCCGCAATGTAAGTACAGCTTTCAGCTCTTGGCCTTCAGCTTTCAGCGCCGGATATCTGCTTCAAGCTAGGCTGGATTGCAGGGTTTGCTTCTGAAATATTTTCTGAAATGATGTAGAACCTAACTTCATAGGTTCCCCACCCATTTCCGCAAAAATCGCGGAAATGGATGGGGCACGGAAGTTTATAGGAAAAGGGAAGATGCTCTCATGCCGCACAGCGCCCTTACAAGGCGCGGCCATTTTTCGCATCGGTTTCCCAGCACGTCGCTCGGCTCCGTGCTGGGCTATTCGCACAGCGCCCCTTCGGGGCGCGCGGACAATCTGGATCTTCACCGTTTGAAAATGGCGGAGCGCGTCTGCCCGTAGCGTCATGTCAGCGCAAGGTTTGCTGCCTGCAATGCCGGGTGCCCCGGAGGGGCACAACGAAAATAGCCCAGGGTGGACCCTGAGCGAAGGCGAAGGGGGAACCCTGGGAAAGGCCAGAAAAGGCATCCAGCGCCCCGGAGGGGCGCACGAACCCAACCCGTTTGCGCTCCGGCTAAAACCTCGTCTGCAGGACAGCAAAAAAGGCACGGCCATGGCCGCGCCTTTTTGCTGGTTGAAATCTGCTAGCTCTTGGCCAGCCCGAAGCGGATCTTGTAGAGCCGGAAGAGCAGCTTGGCGTAGTGCACGGCCACTTTGCTGTTGGCTTTGCTGGCTCCGCGGGAGCGCAGGCCAAAGGCGAACGGCACCTCTTCAACGGTGCGCAGCCGGGCCCGCACCAGAACCTCCAGCAGTAGCTTGAAGCCTGACTTCTGGAAGTCAATCTCCTCAACGCTCTCGCGCCGGATCAGGAAGAAGCCGGTCATGGGGTCGTGGGCGCGCAAACCGCGGTGCTGGATGGGCAGTGTGACCCAAACGGCGGCGGCGGAGAGCAGGCGGCGAAAGATGTTCCACTCGCCGGTATTGCCGCCCTCGGTGTAACGGCTGCCGATGGCCAAATCCTTGCCGCTTTGGATGGAAGCGATCAGCTTGGGCAAAAGTTCCGGGGGATGCTGCAGATCGGCATCCATCACGCCCAGAATCGAAGCGTCGGTGTACCGCCAGCCGTCCAGAATTGCGCCGGACAGGCCGCGTTCGCCCTTGCGTACCAGCAGATGCACCCTGGGATCGGTCTCGGCAATGCCCAGCACCAGCTCTTCGGTGCCATCCCGGCTGTCGTCGTCCACCACCAGGATTTCGTAGTCCATGCCCAATGGATCCAGCGCCCTGCGGACGCGGCCCAGGAGCACTGGCAGGTTTTCGGCTTCGCGGAGCGTGGGAATGGCGAGCGCCAGTTTCTGGTTGGTGCGGGAGGGAATCCGGTCCACGTGAACGAAGTCGGTTGCCGCGCCCTCTTGCGGTTTGTAGGATGTAACCACTGTTGCTATCGACATGACAGCTCCGAGTATACGAGGAATATGGGTACCCAGCGCAACCTCCTTTTAGGGACATTTACGGTTATCGCCTTCACTATCATGGGTTTCCTTACCATGGGCTACCATCCGGGAGCCGAGGACGACGAGATCTATCTGACGGGTGTCAAGGCGCAACTGAACCCTGCCCTCTACCCCCACGATGCGCCGTTTTTCCAATTGCAACTGAAAACCACGGTCTTTGACGGCTGGATGGCCAGTTTTATTGCCCATACCGGCATGTCGGTGGCCGGGGCGGAGCTGCTTTGGCAGCTGCTCTCCCTCTTTGCGTTGCTGCTGGGGGCCTGGCTTATCGTCTGCCAGCTCTTTCCGGAGATTACGGCCCGCGTCGGCGGCCTGGCCATGCTCTCCGCTCTGTTCACGCTGCCGGTAGCCGGCACCGCGCTCTACCTTGCAGACCAGCATCTGCACCCGCGGTGTATGGCTTCGGCGTTGATCCTGTTTGCCTCGGCGCTCATCCTGAACGGAGGGCGCTGGAGCAGGTTGTGCTGGTTTACTCCTCCGCTGCTGGTGGTCGCTTTCCTGCTTCATCCCCTCATGGGGGCGCTGGGAGTCTCCTTCTGCTGCTTCCTGGCTGTCTCCTGCTCCCTGCGGCTCAGCGCGCGCGTGGCGGGGCTCTTCCGGCGCAGCAAAGCTGGTTCCGTGGCCGGCGTGCTGATCGCCATTCCCTTCGGCTGGATGCTGCAGCCGCCTTCCGCTATCTGGCTCAAGGCCATCGGCAGCCGTCACTGGTTCCGGCTCTTTGAGTGGGAGTGGTATGAGTGGCTGGGGGCCATAGCTCCGCTGATCCTCTTCTGGTTCTGCGCCCGGCTGGCCCGCAAGCAAGGGTTGCTCAAGCTGGAGCGGGTCTCCCTGGCCGTCTTTTGGTACGGCGTCTTCCATCAGCTCTTTGCCATGGCCATTCTGGGACCGCCCAGCCTGATCGGTCTCTCCGCGCTGGAGCCCATGCGGTATCTGCATCTGGTTTATATTTTTTTGGTGCTGATTGGCGGCGCACTGGCTGGGAAGCATCTGCTGCAGCGGCGGTATTGGCTCTGGGCGCTTATCCTGCTGGCTGCCAACGGCGGCATGTTCCTTGCCCAGCGCGATGAGTTTTCCTCTACGGCACACATTGAGGTGCCCGGCGCTGAACCCAGCAACCAGTGGCTGCAGGCCTTCAGCTGGATACGGCAGAACACGCCGGAGGACGCTTACTTTGCCCTCGATCCCCGCTATCTGGCGGCTCAAGGCGAGGACTACCACGGCTTCCGCGCCTTGGCGGAGCGCAGCCGCTTGGCGGACGGCATCAAGGACACGTCGGTGGTCACCAAGGTTCCCGCGCTAGGGCCGGAGTGGCTGCGCCAAACTGCGGCCACCGAGGGCTGGAAGCACTTCCAGTTGGCCGATTTTGAGCGCCTCAAGGCACAATTCGGAGTAGGCTGGGTGGTGGTGGCCAATCCCGCTCCCACCGGGCTCCAGTGCCCGTGGCGGAATCAGCAGCTATCAGTATGTGGGATTCCTTAGCAGTTCTTGATGCGGGGCTTCTTGACCGGGGCTCCCGTCTTTGCATCGTCAAGCCGTTTCCATGAGAATAGAGTGGTTACGCCGAAATCTGTTGTGCATCAAAGGCTGCAGGTGGACGGTTTGCAGACTGCTTCTCTCCGGCATGGTTGCGGCGGGGGCGGGCAGAGCAGGGCCGCGTTGAGCGGCAAAGCATATCCAGGCTGTGGCAGGGAGACCGGGCGATGTTGAACTTGAAACAGCGATTGCTGGCGGGATGCGTGTTGCTGGCTTGCCTTACGCTGGGGTTGGTGGCGTTCACCCATCAGGCGCTGGCGGCGGCAGGGCAGCTTGGGCTGGCTTATGGTTTTGTTGCCGTTGCGCTGCTGGTGGAAGTGGGGACGGTACTCTTGGTGCTGCGTCCCATCGGCCAACTGGCCCGCGATGCCCACCGCATTGCCCAGGGCAACCTGGAGCATCACATCGAGTGGTCCAGCCGCGACGACTTTGGCGCGCTGGCCGCCGATCTCAGCCGCATTGCCGTGCGCCTCCGCGAGCTGCGCGACTCCCATGCCGGCCGCAAGCAGATGGAGTTTCAGCTCTCGGACGCCGTGCTGCAATCCATCTTTGAACCCATCATCGTCACCGACGGGCGCGGACAGGTGCTCAAGGTCAATCCCGCTGCCGCCGGCCTGCTGGGCGATGTGGCCACGGATCGCATGGGCCTGGCCACGGCCCAGGGCGGCGAAAAGATTCTCACCGCCATTCGCGCGGCCGTCTCCATGCAGACCGCCGTGGCTACGGAAGATGAGACCACCATGCTGCCCATGCGCATCGGCACCCAGCAGCGCAGCTACCGCCTCCGCACCACCCCCATGCGCGATGCCGAAGGCCGCCTGATGGGCGCGGTCACCACGCTGGAAGACGTCACCAGCCTGCAGGATACGGATCGCTTCAAATCGCAGTTCATCTCCGTGGCCAGCCGCAAGCTGCGCGACCCGCTGCTGTTGTTGCGGCGTGGCCTGTGGGCCCTTTCGCAGGGTTTTTCAGGCGACCTCAAGCCGCTTCAGGCAGAGCTGGTGGCGGCCTGCTCCACGGAGTCGGAAAAGCTCGACGACTTGATGGCCGACCTGATCGAAGTGGCAGAGCTGGAGAGCGGCAGCCGCGAGTTCAAGTTTGTGCGCATCCGTCCGCTCAAAGCGCTGAACAACGTCCGCGACCGCTACTGCGATGAGGCGGCCGATAAGCACATCCGCGTGGAAGTGCAGGCCTACGCCGATCTGGCCGCAGTCAAAACCGATCGCCGCGCGCTTCGTTCCATTCTCGACAACCTGGTCTCCAATGCCGTCCGCTTCACTCCCCAGGACGGGGAAATTCTGCTGGCCGCCGAAGAGATCAAGGACTTTGTCCAGTTCACCGTGCGCGACACCGGCCGCGGCATTGAGCCGGAGCGCATGGGCACCATCTTTGATCGCTTCACGTCCTTCTCGGAGATGGGCTCCGGACTCGGCCTGGCGCTGGTCCGGCGTCTGGTTGAATCCCTGGGCGGCCAGGTGGCCGTCGAAAGCCGCCTCGGCCATGGAAGCACCTTTCGCTTCACGCTTCCGGTTGCCGCTGCTGAAGAAACAATTCATCCCGTCGAGGTGGGCTGAGCGATGCCTGAGATCGTGCTGGAAAAGAAAAAAGAAGAGGCCAAGCTCCGCATTTACATCGGCGCTGCGCCCGGCGTGGGCAAGACCTACCACATGCTCAACGATGCCTTTGTGATGCTGCATCAGCAGGGCGTGGATGTGGTCATCGGCCTGGTGGAATCCCATGGCCGCAAGGAAACCGAGGCCCGTGTCCGCGACCTTGAGGTGATTCCGCAGCGCGTGATTCCTTACCGCGGCGTCAACCTCAAAGAGATGGACTTGGATGCCATCATCGCCCGCCATCCTCACACGGTGGTGGTGGACGAACTGGCGCATACCAACGTGCCCGGCTGTCGCAATCGCAAGCGCTACGAGGACGTGCTGGAGTTGCTTGCCAACGACATCAACGTCATCACCGCCGTCAACATCCAGCACCTTGAAACCCTCAACGACGCCGTCAATCGCTCCGCCAACACCACCATTCGCGAGACCGTGCCGGACAGCTTCTTCAAGCGCGCCGACGAAGTGGTCAACGTGGACGTCACCATTGAAGAGCTACGCGCGCGCCTGCGCAACGGCAAAATCTATGCCGCGGAAAAGGTGGAGCAGTCGCTGGCCAACTTCTTCCGCAAGGGCAACCTCAGCATGTTGCGGGAGCTGGCGCTGCGCACTACGGCAGAGCAGGTCTCCAACCGCGCCTCCGAGTATCGTCGCACCCAGGGCTTGGAACAGGCTCCCATTCCGGAAAAGGTGATGGTCTGCCTCTCCACACGTCCGGGCACAGAGCGATTGCTGCGCATCGGCGCGCGCGTGGCCGGTCGTCTGGCCTCCAACTGGTACGCCATCTACGTCAGCAAGCCCAACGACAAGGGCCACAACGATCCGGAAGCCCATCAGCGCCTGGAAGAGTATCAGCGCATGGCTCGCGATCTGGGCGCCAAGGTCGTGGTGCTCTCTGACACCGATGTTGCCGGCGCACTCATTCGCTTTGCGCAGCAGGAGAACATCTCCCACGTGGTCTTTGGCCAGTCGGCCCGTTCGCGGTGGGATATTCTTTTGCGCGGCTCCGTCCTCAATCGTTTTCTGGCCGAGATTCGCGACGTGACCGTGCAAGTGGTCCCCATGAGCAAGCCCCTGCATCGATAGGCGTCCAGCATCTGACCGCATGAATCTGAACCTTGGCGTCTCCGCTTCCCAGCTTTCAATATTGAGACCTGGGGCACTCAAGACGGATGCGCAATCAAGCGGTAAGAGATAGAGATAAACCAGGGTCACCGTGCCCAGAGTGAGTGTAAGCGAGGTAGCTTTTTCTCAAGGGAAAATACCTTGCTGCATTGTCTCCGGGTACCGCGACTCTGGTTTTTCTTTAGCGGCTCACGACCTCAAATGTTCCTGGTCCCTTCAGAGCCACCGCAGCGCGAGCACCCTGCTCGACCGGCGTCGTTTTCACCGCCGATCCGTTCACATCCACCACTGCGCCAGCGTGCGGAAGCGGCACAAGCAACTCCGCCTCAACCCCGGCCGGTAACTCCACTTCAATCGTCGTTGCCGCATGCATTGAGACGTGGATCGCTCCATGTGGCGTAGGCACTGTGCCCTCGATCCACTGCAGTCCTGCAAGCTCCGGCCGGATGGTTGCCTGCGCGTAACCCGGCGCATCGGCATGCACGCCCAGCAACTCATCCATCATCCACGAGGTCGGTCCGCCAGACCACGCATGGGCCAGGCTCACAAAGTAGCCCACGCGCCCATCGGCCTCCAGATACTTGTGCGGATTCTGCTTGGGCCAATGCAAATCGTAGGCCTCCCACAAACTTGTCGCGCCCTCGTCCATCATGCCGCCCCAGTAAGTACGCAGCCACTGCACCGCATCAGCGCGGCGATTCATGCGCGCCATCGCCTGCAGTACATAGTCGTTGAAGTAGGGGCTGATCGTCTGCCGCGCATCGGCGTTCGTCTCGCTCAGCGAGTTGGTCCAGATCGGGTTATAATCCTGCTTCTCAGCCACCCCGGCCAGCACTGCCATGGCATTCATCTGCCAGCGCTCGCCGTACGATCCCTGCGTGTTGGCAAACTGTTTGCGCAGTTGCATGGCCAGCGCTTCAGCGCGCGCAGCATAGTGCGCCGTCTGTTCGGCGTCGCCCATTTGCGCCAGCAAACCTGCACCTTCGCGATAGCCGCGCACCATCGTAAACTGGGTACCTTCAGCCGCCTCCGGCGTAAACGCGTACAAATCCTTTGACCAATCCACGAACATCCAGTGATGGCCCTTGTTCACAAACTTGCCTTGCTCGTCGAACTCTTCGTCCATACGCGCCAGCAACGCCAGCAGAGCGTCGTGCTTGCCGGCCAGCAGTTCCGGATCAGCCGTGCGCCGGTAGAGATCGGCAAGTGCAGTAATCCACAGCGCGGAGTAACTTGGAATTCCGTTCACATTCTCGCCGCGTGGAGGAATCAGCTTGATGAGCGTCTGGTTCAAGAGCTTGCTCTCCCCAAAGACGCTCGCGATGACTGGCCCTGCAACATCCAGATCGCCGGCCCACCATCCGCGATCACGCTTGGCCGCGTCCCACACGCCGTCCTGCATGCACAGGTGCGCGGTGTACGCGCCCGCCTCCCAGATGCGGTTCAG
This sequence comes from uncultured Occallatibacter sp., assembly GCA_964645855.1. Taxonomy (GTDB): domain Bacteria; phylum Acidobacteriota; class Terriglobia; order Terriglobales; family Acidobacteriaceae; genus Telmatobacter. Next base: position 62,684 of record CAZYDF010000004.1, on the reverse strand, counting down.
CATCGGGTCCGAGGAGCGGAAGCTGCCGCGATACTCGACCGGATAGGCAATGCCTTCCGCGTGAATCGTGCGCAACGCGTTCTCCGTCTCGTTGCCAAAGAAGCGTAGCCACACATAGCGGAAGCCGCTCTTCGGCCCTCGCGCAGTGCCTCCGGGCGGTACACGAACGGTGAAGTTGCCCAGGTAATTCTTCCCGCTCAGCGCCTCGTCTTCCGACTCGCCGTAGCTGGCCAGGAACCCTACCGTGTGCGTGGCAGCAGACTCCACCAGCAAGCGCCCTGCAATCTCGCGTCCGAAATCGACCAGTACCCACGAGGCAATTATGCTGCTCGAGCTTTCGCTAACCTGCGCAACCGGATGCGTGATCGCCATAGGTTGCACGCTGTACGTGCGGAGCGCAGGCGACATCCCCATATAACCCGGCCAGTTGTAGAGCCCCGCATCCAGATTCCACTGATAGAACTCAGCGCGGCTTTCAATTGCGCCCAGGGTCTTTACAGGCATCCATGCCGCATCGTCGAACCCTGCCGCCTGCCAACCTTCGGCCGCAGTCGTGGTGCTGCGCCATGCAGGATTGGTTCGCAGCAGCGCAGGCGCATCCACGCCTTCCGCAGCAGGCACAATCTTGGCGATCAGCGATTCACCAAAGGCAATCTGCTGCACTACCGCGGCGTCGCTGGCCGCAACAATGCCACGCCCGCGCACGGCTTCCATCGCAATCGTATTGCGTCCGGGATGCAGAGCCTTTGCGATGGAGCCAGCGAAGACATGCGTGGCCATGGGCGATTGCGCGTCGGCCGTAGTGTCCATCACCTCGATACCGTTGATCCACGCTTTGACAGCTCGCGGCCCTACTACATACAGGGTTGCGTCCTCCGGTATCTTTGGCACGTTGAAGACCGCGCGGAAGTAGTGCGGCTCAATCTTCTTCTCCGTGGTGTGGTAGTTGAACTTGGCATGATCGGGACGCAGCACCGCCGCGTCCTGCGCGGTCCAGACGTATTCCTCGGCCAGTGGCGTGTGCGCGGGCTTCACCAGCGTGGTCGGGTCCCATGCGGGATCGGGATGCTGTGCGTGGATGCCCGCAAGGGAGGTAATAGCTACAGTGCAAGCGACAAGAGCCGAACGGAAGGACGTGCGCACCTGCCAAGGCCCGCGCGCCGTCCCTATGGGACTTCGATCCATGCATTGCGCGGTTTCCCCACGCTGAAGCGTGGGGCTAATCTGCGTTGCGCCTACGGCGCGTCCTATTGCGCTGCCAGTGCGTCGCCACATGTTGTCTTCTTCACCTTGATGCGAAAGGTATAGGCCGGCTCGTCGGGCTTTTGAGCAGGCAGTTGAATATGCAGTCCGTCTTCGGTCTGATGGAAGACAATTTTCTGTTGCGAACCGAGCAAATCCACCGAGCACACTGGGCCAGCCAGATACGGCGTGTCCTTCCACAGCGTGTGCAGGCGCAGGTCGCCGCCCGCGGGCCATCCCAACGCAATCGCGTAAAGGTTCTTGCCATGCTGTGTGTAGCGGATGTCGTCAGGGGTAAAGTTCTGCCGGTCGGAATGCATCTCCTGGCTTGCAACCTTGGTTGGCCCTTCGCCAAACACCAACCACGGCCGCGTACCGTAGATGGCCTCGCCATTCACCTTGAGCCACTTGCCCATGTTGAGCAGAATCGCGCGCGCTTCATCGGGAATCGTGCCATCGGCCTTGGGGCCAACGTTCAGCAGCAGGTTGCCATTCTTGCTAACCACATCCACAAGCTCATGCACGAGCGAGCCCGCATCGCGATACTCATCGTTGGCCGCATAACCCCAGGAGTGAATGCTGACCGATGTATCCGTTTGCCATGCCAGCAGGCGAATGCCGTCCAGCTTGCCACGTTCAATGTCGAGCACCGCGGCGTTGGCCGGAAAATCTTCCTGCTTGTAAGTCAGCACCACGTCCTGATTCCGCGCCTCGGCCTTGTTGTAGTAGTAAGCCGTAAACTGCTTCAGATAGGGTTGAAACGCGGGCTGACCGATCCACCAATCAAAGTACATGAAGTCCGGATGATACTTGTCCACCAGCTCTGAGCTGCGCGCCAGCCAGTCGTTCAAGAAGACGCGATCCGGGGCCATCCAGCGCTCCAGATGCGAAGGATTCGGCTCCTTGTTCTCGTCGTCGCCAGCAAGCGCCATGGGGCGCGCGGGCCCGTAAAGACCGGCGAAACGCGGATCGCGCACATCGGAATTAAACTTCATTCCGCCGCCATACCACCAGAAGTGCTCGGCGCGATGCGAGCTGACGCCAAAGCGCAGCCCATGCTTGCGCGTGGCCACGGCCAGATCGCCCACCACGTCGCGCTTGGGGCCCATCTTGGCCGCTGTCCACTCGCTCATGTCGGAATCGTACATGGCAAAGCCGTCGCAATGCTCCGCCACTGGCACCACGTAGCGCGCACCCGCCTCGGCAAACAAACTCACCCACGCATCGGGGTCAAACTTCTCCGCCTTGAACTGGGGAATGAAATCCTTGTAGCCAAACTTCGCCTGCGGCCCGTAGGTCTCCACGTGATGCTTGAAGGTCGGGTTGCCCTCCACGTACATATTGCGCGGATACCACTCATTGCCGAAGGCCGGAACCGAGTACACGCCCCAATGCAGAAAGATGCCGAACTTGGCATCGCGAAACCAATCCGGCACGCGATACGCGCCCAGCGAGGTCCAATCCGGCGCGAACGGCCCGGAGTGCGCGCCCGCATGCACGCGCGCCACCTGATGCTCTACGGCCGCATTCTGTTGCGACCACCCGGTGTGTGCCTCGGCAAGGCCAAGCAGTGCCGCGGCAGTGATACGAACCGCGCGGCAGGGAAGTCTAGGGGGAAAATTCATGACAGTTCCTTTTCGGTAAATGCGCGCGAGCGCGCTACCGAGATGCCGCGCACCTCATGCGGCCACTTGTGACTGACGGCGCAATAGAAGTGGTAGAGCGCGCCCTCGTGGCTGATGACGGAGGTTTTGTGGGCAAAGGTCTCATCCACCGTGCCGGGTGCGCCCACGTCGATCATCAGCTCATTCACCTTGGTAAAGTGGTACGGATCGCGGCCAATGGCCAGCATCTCGCATGCCTTGCCCGCGCGGCCAAAGCCAAAGTAGTACATGCCCCACAGGTGCTTGTGGCGCACCACAAAAGGATTTGAGGCAAAGCGCGCATCGCGCGCGTCCGCGCCGCCATTCACCAAAATTGGATTGCCCTCGTAGCGCTTCCAGGTCTTCAGATCGTGCGAGATGGCCACGCCGCTTTGCTCGCGCCATCCACCACCTTCTGCTTTTGGCAAACGGTCTGTCTTCGCGTTGTAGTAGAGATAGAAGACGCCATCCTGTTCGATCAGGTTGGGCCGATACAATCCGCCATGCTCCCAGGGCGCGCCGTCGGCAGGCAACAGGATCGGATCGGTCAGATCCCAGTGCAGCAGATCGTCGCTCCACGCCAAGCCAATCACGGCCGCGCCTTCTTCATAGCCCGCGCTCGGATACGCATTCCACGCGCCCAGATAGCGCCCGTGTACCTTCTTCAAGCGGCCTGCAGAAGTTAGCCCGTTCTCGCGCACAATGCAGGCCATCGCCAAATTGTATTTGGTCCACGTGGAGTTGGGATCGCGCGGCGCCACACAGCCCACGCGCTCCCAGTGGAGCAGATCGCGAGAGCGCGCCAAGCCGGTCTGATAACCAATCCCATCAAAGCCGATGTAGAGCATCTTAAACTCACCCTCGTGTACAAAGACGAAAGGATCGTCCACGCTCTTCTCATCGAATGCGCCCTCCGTTCCTGATGCGGTGAGCACCAGCTTGCCCAGCTTGTACGGAGTGCGGAAGGGCACAATCTCGGCGTCGCTCAAACCCTCTGCCCATGCGGTTGCGCCGGGCAGTATCGGTGCGGCCAGCGCGAATCCAAGGCCTGCGGCAAACTCACGCCGCGTTTTTTTACTGGTCATGTTTCTGTTCCTTCTGCGAGTCGGCACTCAAGACCACAATGTCTTCCGGCGCGAGCGTAAGCTTGGTAACCAGCGCGCCTTCATGCAACACATCGCGCATGGGCGCGGGCAGTATGACGGTCTCTGCCGCATCGCCCTTGGCGCCGTGGCGGATTAAGATAAACACGTCATGTCCGTTGCCCACACGATGGCACATCTCCACGTCCGCGGGCAGCGCGCCGAACTCCGGCTGTACGCCCGCATCCGCGGTGGCCCACGCCACAACCTTCTGCATCAGCGCCGCGTCCAGCAGCGCGCCTACGTAGGTGATCCGCCCTTTGCCCAAAGGCCGCGCGATGATGGCCGGCTCGTCCTCCAGCCATCCATCGGCCTTGCCGTAGCGCAACAACACCTCGGCATCGGGGGCGCTCGGGGCCAGTTGCTCTGCCCAGATGGATGCCTCGCCCGTACCCAGCTTGCCCTCCACCGGCACCGCGTTTTCGAGCGCGTAATACTGCTCCACGCGGCCGCCCAGCGCCATCACCAAAGGCCCCGGCTGGCGCTCCGTGTGCAGCGCGTTGAACTCGTCCTTCATGCCCGAGCGCGGGCCCAGAATCAAGTGTCCACCCTGCTTCACATAGTCGATCAAATGCTGGGCCAGCGCTCTTGAAATCACGTTCAGGCTGGGTGCAAAGACCACCTTGTAGGTACTCAACGGAGCCGTTGCATCCACCACATCCACGGTCAGGCGCTGCTCACGCAGAGGACGATAGTACTGGAGCAGGACTTCCTGCTGATCGTAGTTACGATTATGCGGCTGGAAGTCGATGGCCGAGCGGCTGTCGTAGCTGTGCAGCAAGGCCACCGCGGCCACCGGCACGGTTCCAGGCAATGCTGGCGCGGCTTTCGCAAAGTCGCTGCCCTCCTCGGCAATTTCTTTGTAGATGGGCAATGGCCCGCCATCCGGTCCGGCAATGGCGCCGTGATACTGCTCCTGGCCGTTGAGCGCATCGCGCCACTGCCAATAAAGCACCGCATCGGCTCCATGGCCAATGGACTGCCACGCCACCGCGCGGGTTTCGCCACGGCTCAGAATGTTGTTCACCGGCGCCCAGTTCACCAGCCCCGGCTGGGTCTCCATTACCCAGAAGTTCTTGCGCTTCCATCCGCGCACAAAGTCGTGCAGGAAGGCGTTACGGGCCACGTTCAAGTGGCCCTGGCCCACGTAGTCGTCCCAGGACGCAAGGTCCAGATCCTCATTGATGAGCACATGGTCGAAGTTGTCGCTCCAACCTAGGCCGCCCAGGTTGGTGGTGATGAACTGGCGCGGCTCGGCAAGCTTGTGGATGGCGTCCACCTGCACCCGCTGGAAGCTGCGCCAGGTGTCGCCCACAAAGTGTTTGTGCTCCAGCAGCAGCCCCGGATTGCCACCGCTCGAAGGCATGGGAATCTCATCCCAGCGGTCGTACGTCTGGCTCCAATACGCTGTGGCCCACGCCGTGTTCAACGCATCCAGCGTGTGGTAGCGCTGTTGCAGCCAGGTTTGGAAGCCGCGTCGCGTCTGGGCGTCAAAGCTCTCGTCGGTGAACTCATTGCCAATCTGCCATCCAATCACATTGGGATCGTGCCCAAAGCGGCGCGCCATCTCCGTGGCAATCCGTGCACAAAGTTCGCGATAGTGGGGATTGGCATAGTTGAACTGGCGGCGGCCGCCATGTTCCGCAACCCGGCCTGTGGCGTCGGTACGCAGCGTCTCCGGATAGGCGCGCGTCAGCCACGCCGGAGGCGCGTCGGTGGGCGTGCCCAGCACCACGGTAATGTGATGCTTTTCCGCCAACCGGACGGCCCGCTCCAGCCAGCCAAATTCGTAGCGGCCCTCGGCCGGTTCCATGGTGCTCCAGGCAAACTCGCCGATGCGCACCACGTTCATGTGGGCCTGCTCCATCAGGCGCAGATCCTGCTCCCACTGCGCCTCCGGCCATTGCTCGGGATACCAGGCCGCGCCCAGGCGCAGCGTCGGCTCAGGTTCCAAAGCCGCCACGCGGAATGCGCCGCCCACTGCCAGCAGCAGACAGAACAGAATCAGGAACCCACGGATGGGCAGTGCCGCCACCAGGCCAGCAAACCTTTCCCCATCGACAAACCAGAAAAACTTCTTCATCTTGAGCCAACTAATATCACAACCGGGCCTGCTTTGCGTCTCCCAGAATGGCCCCCTGGGAGCGGTTCCGAAAACTCACCTGCCAAAGCGCAAGCCGCCGCAGCTTCGCGCCCTACCGCGGCCCATCTCGCCGGCCCAGCGCAGGCTGAGTGGTTCCGTATAGCGGAATCTAACCCAACCCATCAATCCATCTTCTCCCCTTTTCGTCCAGCAACTATCTTTGAGGAGTTCCAAGAAAGCTGTGTGATCTGCTTGAATGCAAGAAGTACGGCCAAGCAGGAAGGGAATCTGACTTGTCTTCAAATACTCCGCGGCTGGCGTTGCTCCATACCAGCCCATCGCTTACTCCGCTCTTTACCGATCTTTGCCGGGTGCACCTCCCCGAGGCCTCCATCTTCCATATGGTGGACGAGAGCCTGATCCAAGAAACCATTCGCGCTGGATTCCTGAGCAAGCTCACCATCCGCCGCGTGGCCGCGCTGGTTGACTCGGCTGTGGAGGCTGGCGCTGACGCGGTTCTGGTCACCTGCTCCTCCATCGGCGTGGCCGTAGAGTTGGCTGCCCAGCGCCACGACGTTCCGGTGTTGCGCGTGGACGACGCCATGGCCATCCAGGCCGTCAGCCAGGCCAAGATCATCGGCGTGCTGGCGACTCTGCGCACCACCCTTGAGCCCACCACCGACCTCATTCGCCGCAAGGCCCTGGCTGCCCATCGCGAAGTGAAGCTGGTAGAGTGCTTGTGTGAGGACGCGTTCCCGGCGGTGATGGCGGGCGACACCGAGACCCACGACCGCTTGCTGCGCAAGTCGCTGATGGAAGACCTTTGTGGCGTTGACACCATTGTTCTGTCGCAAGCCTCGATGGCGCGCGTGGTGGCCTCGCTGCCGCCGGGCGCACTCCAGGCCGACGTTCTGTCCAGCCCCGAGCTCGGTGTGCTGAGCGTGCGCAAAGCCTTGAAGCTCTAGATTGTATTCCGTGAGAGGACGCCGGTTTTGAAGGTTCGCCACCAAGTGCTCGGGATGCTCGGCGCTCTCTCCGTGCTCACCTTTCTTGATCGCATGGCCATAGCCGTTGCAGGTCCGCGCATTCAGCAGGACCTGCACATCCCACCCCACTACTGGGGCTGGATTCTGAGCGCCTACGTCTTTTCGAACGGCATCTTCGAGGTGCCGTTTGGCGTGCTTGGCGACCAGCTCGGACAGCGCCGCATTTTGCCGCGCATTGTGGCCTGGTGGTCCTCGTTTAATCTACTCACCTCGTGGTGCCAGTCCTTCTGGCAGCTCTGCGCGGCCCGCTTCTTCTTCGGCCTGGGAGCCGCCGGAGCCTACCCCAACTGCGCCGGGGCCATCGCGCGCTGGTTTCCGCCGAGCGAGCGGGCCCGCAGCCAGGGTGTGGTGTGGGCCTCCAGCCGGCTGGGTGGCGCGCTGGCACCCTTGCTCATTGTGCCCCTGCAGCAGTTCTTCGGTTGGCGGCCGGTCTTTGCGCTACTCGGCATGGTGGGATTCAGCTGGGCCATTGCCTTTCGCTTCTGGTATCGCGACCGGCCGGAAGATGTTCGCGGCATCACTCCGGCTGAGGTAGCGGAGATCGGCGTCAGCGATCCGTCGCTTGGCCACGGTGCCGTGCCCTGGCGCAAGATGGCCGCCTGCCGCTCGCTCTGGCTCATTGTGCTGGCCTATGGTTGCTACGCCTGCGGCAGCTGGTTTTATTTTTCATGGTTCCCCACCTGGCTGGTGCACAGTGCGGGGCTCAGCATGAACGGCGTGGTGCTGGCTTCGCTGCCGTTTCTGGTGGGCCTGGCCGCGAATCTGGCAGGCGGATGGCTGGGCGATGGACTCTCCGCGCGCTGGGGCGCGAAGCGGGCGCTGTGTACCATCCCCGCCGTCTGCCTGTTGCTGACCGCATGCATTCTGATGGCCATGGCCAGCTTCCACGGCACGGTGCTGATCGTCGCGCTCTCCTGCCTGGGGTTTGGCTTCATGGATCTGATGCTGCCCTCAGCGTGGGCTTTGTGCGTGTCCATCGGAGGCCGTTATAGCGGTACCTCCACGGCGCTGATGAACACAGCGGGCCAGGCTGGCGGCCTGCTCTGCACAGTGATGTTTGGCTACATCGTCCATCTCACCGGCAGTTACAATCTACCGCTGTTTCTGATCGCCGCCATGGTCCTGATCAGCGCCGCGATCTTTGCCACCATCGACAGCACCCGCGGCCTGGAATCCATTCCCGACAAGGGCTGATCCCGCAGCGTTCCTACTGTCTCTCCACCTTGCCCAGCCCAAAACGTCTGTGCCCCATCCTTGGCCGCGCACTTTGCGGACAAGGGTGGAAAAGAACGGCGCTCGCTCTCGGATCTCTCTTTACACAAAATGCGGACAGGGAACAAAAGATCAAAAAATTTGCGGCATGCAATGCCCATCCCGGACCCACGCAAAGAAGTTATCGGGGCCCATCTGTCCGCCCTTCAGGACCAGCTCCAGCCCATCCAACGGCGAGCCTTGCGCGTGTCCCTTGCAGAGCGGCGCACCGGGCGTAAGCGAGGCGGTAAAGGTGAGCGCCCGCAGTTCCAGCTGCTTGACCGCGTGGGTTGATGTGTCGCCCCCGGCCACCACCACGCGGCGCACTCCGCTTGCCAGTAGCAACCGGCGCAACTCCTCGCCAAGCCGCGCGCTGAAGGCCGCGCCATAGCTCTCTGTGATTGTCTGCGCGCCCAGCGCGGTGTAGAGCACCACGCTCTTGCCCGCCGCCAGCGCACGCTCCACCTCCGGCCGCAGCGCATCCCACGGCGTCTCCGGATCAACGTGCCAATGCGCAAACCCGTTCTGCCTGGCCCACTCAATCTGCCGCGCCGTTGCCGGCGAGCAACTGCCGCAGAGCACCAGCAAACGATCCACCGCGGCAGGCTGCGCGGGCTCCGGTGCTGCCGCAATCAAGCCCGCACTGCGCCAGTACTCCAGCAAGCCATAGGTGAGCCCGGAGCTGCCCACGGCAAACAGCGGTTGCTCGGCCGCCAACTCCTGCACCATGCGTCCCGTCTCTGTCAGCGTGGCCTGATCCACGCCATCCACCACAATGGCCTGCGCGCCACGCGCAATCTCTTGCTGCAGCCGCACCTGCGCATTGCCTTGCTGGAACGCTGCAAGATCCACCAGTCCCATGCGCAGCCCGGTTTGCAGCGCCAGATGCAGACGCAGGTCGGCTTCATTCATCGGCGTAACCGGATGATGCTGCATATTCGGATGGCGATCGATGCGATGCACCTGTCTGCGATCCGCCGCAAACAGATGGCCAAACACCACCCACCTGCCCAAGTGCGGCGCGCCCACCACCACCGGCGCAAAGCTGCACCCGAAGGCCTTCATCCCCAGTTCCAGCGCGCGTCCAATGCTGCCCACATGGGGCGCGCTGTCAAAGGTGGAGCAGACTTTGTAGTGGTTCACGGCCGCGCCCATCTCGCGCAGCAGCGCAAACATTTGCGGCAGGTGCGTATCCATCCACTCCAGACCTTGGCTTCGGCTCTGGCCCGCAATGCCAAGGGCGCGGCAATCGGCAAAGGCGCGCAGATCGCCCTCGTTGGGCAGTCCGGTAAACAGCACCGTGGGCACGCCTGCCAGTCCCAGCCGCTCCAGTACGTCGGTTGAGCCGGTAAAGTCGTCGCCATACCAGGTATAGAGCGGATTGGTCCGGGCGTTGTTCATCAGGCGGAGAACATCTCCAGTGCGCCGCGCAACTCCGCGTGCGTGGTGGCATACTTGGCCAGCGCAATGCCTGCCGCCGCGGCTTCCCATGCCTGTTGCAGGCTGCGCACACCGGCAGCGGGCCCTTGCGGATGCGCCATGATGCCGCCGCCGCAAGCGTAGAGCAGATCCAGCGAACCCAGCGCGCGATAGGTGTCCGGCGCTTGCCCCGCCGACTGCCCTGACGAGAAGACCGGAAGAATCGTGCAGGGCGCATACGGGGCAGGGAACATCGGCGTCAGGCACTCGCGTGCCGATGCCACCACAGACTCGTCGGTCTCGCAAAACTTGTTGCGAATCCCGTTTACATGCACGTGATCCATACCCGCCAGCCGCCAGAGTTTTTGAAAAGCGATGAAGCTCATGCCCGTTGCATGCGAGCGGCCCAACATGCCCCATCCATTGCGATGGCCATGGATGGCGAGCTGGCAGTGGCGGCGTAAGGCCACCATGGCTGGCAGCCCGATGCTGTTCAGGCTCGCCATCACGCAGGTTCCACCCAGCGCAGCCACCAGGTCGTGGCGGCGCAGCATCTGGTCCATCTCGCCCGTAATGTTGGCCGCGTACATCACGCGTTTGCCGCTCTTCTCCGCATAGTCATTCAGGGTGCGCAGTACCGCCGTCACGCGCTCGTCAAAGGGGCAGTGCGGTCCATTGCCCTGCAACTCATCGTCCTTGATAAAGTCGATGCCTGCTTCGGCCAACATGCGCACCTGCGCCGCGGTCTGCTCCGGCCCCATGCCCACGCTGGGTTTGATAATGGTGCCGATCAGCGGCCGGTCATACACGCCCGTCAGCTTGCGCGTGCCTTCCACGCCAAACTGCGGACCCTGGTACACATCCAGAAACGCCGGCGGCAGCTTCACATCCATCAGCTTCAGTCCTGAGAACGGCTTCAGTTCCGACAGATTGCCAGCCACCGTGGCCAGCACGTTGGGTAGCGATGGCCCCATGTTTTCGATCGGCCAGGAGAGCGTGACCTGCGCCGTGCGCCGCACCACCGGGCCGGTATGGCCCTTGGGTAGTCCCGATCCCGGGAGCGAAGGCGCATCCACCGTGCCCAGCTCTTCGATCGATTCCACGCGTGCCGCATAGCGCTCGCGCAACTCCGCAGTCTCGCCTGGCACACGCACAAACGTCCCTGTCGATTGCTCGCCCGCCATCATGGCCGCGGCGTCGGCCAGTGGATAGGCGGTCTCAATCCAGTAGCGCGCTTCCACGCGCGTACTCACCGTGTTGCTCATCTGCTCAGTCATGCGATCCGCCTTCATACCATTTCAAAGTAGGTTGTGTAGCGCTCATCGCGCACAAAATAGAACGGAACGTGCACCCGTGTCTCGCTCGATTCGCGCGCTACAAACAGGCCGCGGGCATCGGCCAGCGGCTTCAGTCCGTCGAGCGCGGCCATCGGCTGCGCGCCTTCGCTTGGATTCAGCGCCACATACACCAGAGGCCCATGCAGAAGGGCCGCGACCTTGGTGTGGAGGTCGTCGATGGCCTCGGTGCGGAAGTGCATCGGCAGCTCCAACTTCACCCGGTCGCCATCGGACCAAGTACGCTCTACCACCGCGAATCCCTTGCGCACATCGGCATGCACGGGCTTTCCATTCACGCTCAGCGAAAACTTGCTCGCGGTCCAAGCAGGGATGCGCAATCGCAGCGCGAAGGCCATTGTCGCCGTTGTCGCCACACGCAGATGAATCGTTTCGCTCAACGGATACTCGGTCTCCTGCGTGAGCGTCACCTGCGCTCCATGGCGCTCAAAGTGCACCACGGAAGGCGCGTAGAAAGCCACCGCCACGCCATCGGCGGAGCGGAAGTAGATGTCCTTCACATAGTCGGCCACGCCCTCCACTAAAGTGCCCGAGCAGCACGGCCACTTCTTCTGGTAATACACCTTGCGCGCATGATCGCCATATGTGGAGTAGTAAGGGTAGTCGCCGTCGCCGTCCGGCTCCTTCACCGCCAGCAGCGTGTTGAAGAGCACGCGCTCCAGGCCGTCCGCATAACGCGCGTCGCCGGTTGCGCAGAGCAGATAGCGCGCCAGCTTGATAGCCGCATAACTTCCGCAGGGCGTCTCAAAGTGATCGTCGGTGGTGTGCAGGCTCTCGTAGAGCAGTCCTTGGTGCGGCGCAATGAAGGTCTCGTTCGGTCCCCATCCGCCGGTGGCATATTGCTGTTCGGTTTCGAGCAAGCGGTACGCGGTCTGCATCGCGCGCAGATACTTCTCATCGCCGAGCACCTGATATGCCTTGCCCGCGGAGCTCAACGCAATCGCGTGGCTATACGCATGGCGTCCCGGCAACACATCTTCGCCGCGTGCCAACGGATCGAAATACTCGCGATCCAGCAAGTACGCCAGCGCGCGCTCGCGGAAGATTTTTTCTCCCGTCAGCTCATGCGCGGCAAACAACGTCTCCGGCATGATGTAAGTCTCGTCGTAGGGTGGATCTTTCTTGCCCACGCGGTCGCGGCCCTTCTCCGGAATAAACGGGATCGCGCCCCGCATCACCCGCGGCAACAGCGCCCGCGCCTGCTCCACACCGGCATGGCGATACGCATCCACCAGCCCTTGCAGATGTTTGTCCGCAATGTAGCTGGGCCAAAGCGTCTCTGCTTTGGGTCCTGCAAAGATAAGATCCTTCGTTCCCAGCGTGGCCGCGAATCCACCCACCAGTGCGGCCGTTTTCTCGCGTGTTGCCGCGTCATTCGTGGTCTTGGCCATGCGCGCGAGACCAGAGATGTACTGGCCCAGCGTGTGGCCCGGCACAAAGTCGTTGGCGTCGTACCATCCGCCCATGTTTGCGCCCGGCGCCGGCAGGCCCGCGTGTCGGCGATAGACCTTCAGCAGCCGGTCATTGTCCAGCGCCAGATAAGTGGCGTGCATGCGGTCGTACTGCGCGCCCAGCGGTCCACCCGCAAGACGAACCTCGCCGTAGTCAAACTCTTCCAGCGGTTGCTGTGCTGTGTGCGCCTGTTCCGCAAGACCCAGCCGTGGAGCCACTGCCACCGCGGCCGCCGTGGCCAGAAAAGTGCGTCGTGAAATTCCATTCTTCATGTTTGTCAACTCACTCCGAGGCTATCCGCGAACAGCTCGCTGCACCAAGGTTGAAATCTTCTCTTGCAGCCATTTCCAACTTGCGGAATCTCCTAGGGCTTTGACCGTTTGCTCCAGAACCATCTTGGGTGCCCCAGGTCTCGATTTTGAGACCTGGGAAGGAACAAATCCATGCGGTCGCGGTACTAGTTCAGAATCAGCGGTTGCCGCGCGCTGGGGCGCACTGTTGCCGCGGTGGTTTCCTTGTCCAGCGGATAAATCAGGTCTACGTTGCGCGGGGTGAGCAACTGATGCTTGACGAAGTTGGTCGACGGCGTGGGTTTCTGGCGCAGAATATTCAGCGCCAGCGGAATCAGTTCCTCGCCGTAGCGTTCCGGAAAATACGCCACCGATCCAATCAGCCGCGTGCCCGGCCGGCGCAGCTCGGCGCGTGCCTCGCGCAGCGCGTTCTGGCCCATCACCGCGCACTGTTGCAGCGCGCCTGCTTCTTCAAATGCCCGCAAAGAGGCCAGCGCGCAGATGTCGTTCACCGTGCCCACCAGCGTGCGCCGCGCCCCGCGCCGACGCAGAAATTTGCGCACCACGTCCAGCACCTGATCGAAGGTGCCGCGTCCATTCAGCCGCGCCAGCGGCGTGTCCAGAATCTTGGGCAGCTCACAGCGCAATCCATCCACAAATCCGGTCAAGCGCAGTTCCAGCAGGGAACCGGCAATGGGCAGTTCCATCAGCAGCACCTGATCTACCTGCCCATTCCAATTCTCGCGCGCCCAGCGGCCCAGCGCCTTGCCGCCCAGCATGCCGGCCTTGTAGTTGTCGGCGCCAAAGTAGGTAGCTCCGGGGTGCGGAACCTCAATGGCAATCACCGGCGTGTTGGCCGCCAGAAACTTCGACGCGATCACCGACGCCACGCTCTCATAGGTCTGGAACTCGAGCACCAGATCCACGCGCTCGCGAATCAACAGGTCCGCATTGCGCAGCGCCTCGCGCGCGCTGTAGCGATTGCTGAGCGTGATCAGGTGCAGATGCTCGCGTGCCGCCGCGGCTTCCACGCTGCGCGTCACCTCGCGCGCAAACTCCGTGTCGCCCTGCGAGGCAAAGCCAATGCGGAACGGGCCAGAGGTGATCGGCCCAAAGCAGTTGCGATAAACCCCCGTACCGGCGCGCTCAATCAATCCGCCATGCACCAGCGTGCGCAGCAGCCGGAAGGAGGTTGTCTTCGGTAGCCCGGTCCGGTCCATCACATCGGAGAGCGTCAGATCCTCGCCCAGATGACGAAACGCCTTCAGCACCTCGCAGGCGCGCAGCACGGTCAGCGATTCGTTGCGATCCCCATTGCGTCCGCTCTCGCTTGGGGCTTCAAACTCCTCCGCGGGTGCATCCTCGAAGGGCTCGTTCAGCTCCGCGGAATCTATTGGTTCGAGGGGGTCCATTCGGTCCTTCATCGCGCTTCCTGTTCCGCATCAGCCTGCGGTGTCCGGTTGTTGGAGGTGGGTGCGGGCGCAACCATGCGATAACTGCCGGAGCCAACCACCAGCTCCATTGCGTCCGTTTCGAACCTTGCCTTGAGCACGCCCGATGCAGTGGCCGGTGCGTTCTGGTTCACCGTTATCTGTTGCGGTTGTGCCGATGCGATGCGCACCGTGGCCGTGGTGCTGATGGGCACGGTCAGCGTGTACGTCACGGTGTCCGCACTGCGGCGCCAATGGCTTTCAATCATGCCCCACGTAGATTGGTAATCGGCCTTCACCCAGCGCAGATCGCCCAGCACCCGCGGTTCCAGACGCAGGCGCTTCTCCGGCGCCGCGGCCTGATCAATGTAAATGCCACCCAGTCCGCGATAGAACCACTCTTCGGCATCGCCGAGCATGAAGTGATCCTGCGAGCTGGCGGGATTCGCGTCCCACGCCTCGGTGAGCGCGGTTGCGCCCTGCGTCAGCTGATAGCCATAGCTGGGCGCGTCGGTGCGCTCCAGCATGGCCAGCAGCACCTCGGAGCGGCCGTTGGCCAGCAGCGCATCCACAACGTAGTGGTAGCCAATATCGCCCGCTGTCACGTGGTCGTTGTGCGCATGAATGTCGTCGATCAGAGCTTGCAGCACTGCCGCGCGCTCGCCCTCGGGCTCCATGTCCAAAGCCAGAGGCATGGCCTGCGCGGTCTGGCTGCCCTTGTCGTAGCGGTGATGCGCGCGGTTATAAAACTGCGCGTTGAAGGCCGCGCGCACGCTCTCTGCCAACTGGGCGTAGTGCTTGCTCGCGGCTCCGTCGCCGCCTAACGCCAGGGTGCGCTCGAGTACCAACAAATCCTGGTAGTAGATGGCCGTCGCCGTCACGCCTGCGGTGGTCAGCTTGGACATGCCCGGCGCACCCGGCCCAATGTCGTACCAGTCGCCCAGCCCGTAGCGAACGATGCCACCTTCGGCGCGTGTTCCCAGGTAGTCCACATAGCGGCGCATCACCTGGCGCGCTGCCAGCAACGGCGCAACCTCGCCCGTGCGCTGATACAAATACCACGGCGCCAGCACCGCGGCCGATCCCCATTCCGGCGAGTCATCAAAGGGTCCCCACTTGTTCCCGAAGACCACAAACTGCGGCGCAATCTCCGGTAGCGAGCCATCAGGCTTCTGGGCATCGGTCAGGTTCCGGTCCAGGGCGCGATAGATGCCGCGAAAATCAAAATCAAACAGCAGCGACGGCGCCAGCAGATGCGTCTCTTCCAGCCAGCCCAGCTTTTCGCGATGCGGGCAATCGGTGAGCACGCTCTCCGCGTTGTTTTCCATGGAGCGCAGAATCAGCGCGTGAATGCGGTTCAAATGTTCATCCGAGGAAGCAAAGCTGCCCACCACCGTTGACGACGAATGAACGGCTTGTCCCTCGAGCGCTGTCACCCGCGCGCCGCCCGCGGTCTCCACCTGCACATAGCGGAAACCCCAATAGCTGAAGCGCGGCTGCCAGCGCTCCGTGCCCGCGCCCTTCAGCGTGTAGGTGAACCACTGCGGCTTGCCGGTGCTCTTTTGCGAGACCGTACCGTCCGCATTCAGCAGCTCGCCCGCAATCAGCTTGACCGCGCTGCCTGCCGGGCCGCGGACGGTGATCGCCGGCCATCCGGCAAAGTTCTGGCCCAGGTCGTACACCGCTACGCCGACTTTGATCTCCGTCCGGCTCACCGGCTGGTAACGATGCTCTGCGCGAATGGCCGCCGCAGCCTCTGGGCGCAGTTCGCCGCCGGGTCCGGCCACCGGCTGCGCCGCGCTCCAGGCCGTATCGTTGAAGGCGACCGTGTCCCAGCCTGCAATCTCGTGCTGTGCGTCGTAGTCCTCGCCGCCGTAGGGCGAAGAGAAGACAACCGGCCCTGCCGTCGTCTTCCAGCTTGGGTCGGAAAGAATCTCCAGCGTTTTGCCGTTGGCCAGCTCAATCCGCAGTTGCGCCCGGAGTTGGGGAGACCCAAAACTGCCTTCCAGCTTGGTGTAGCGCCCTGCCGTGTGCTCGACGCGGAACATGCCGTTGCCCAGCATGACGCCCAGCGCGTTCTGGCCCTGGTGGAGCAGTCTGGTTACGTCGTAACTGTCGTAGAAGACCGTCTTGCGGTAGTCGCTCCAGCCCGGAGCCAGCTCCGCATCGCCAATCTTCGCGCCGTTCAAGTGGGCCTCATATTGCCCCAGCCCGCTGATGTGCAGAACCGCCGAGCGGATCGCGCCATCCACCAGAAAGCGTTTGCGGAAGAGCGGCATGGGCAGCTTGGCGGCTTCGGCATCGGTGGCCGCGGAGGCAATCCACTGCGCCTGCCACAGGGGAGCGGCCGCAAAGTGCGCCGCCTCGCTCCAGGGTGACGCCGCGTCCGCACCGTCCCACACCCGCACCCGCCACCAATAGCTGTGTCCAGCTTCCAGCGCCGGTCCCGCGTAGGCCGCGGAAGGAGGCGCTGCAGCGGTTGCGGCCAGCTTCCCCGAATCCCAAAAGAGCTTGCGTCCCGCAGCCAGATCCGCCTTCGCAGCCGCCACTTGAATCTGGTAGCCGCTCTCCACCACCCCAAACAGTCCCGGCGCTGCCGGAACCAAACGCCAGGAGAGCGCGGGATGCGCCTCGGCCACTGCCAGCGGGTCCAGCTTCGCCTCCAGCAGCAAATTGCTGGGCGCGGCTAGTTGCGCGGCCAGCGCAGGCTGCGTTGCAAAGGCGGGCAGCACTGCAGCCAGCAGCAGCGCGGCCAGCTTTCGGCTCCATCCAGCAAAGATCGGTGCACGGACGTTCATATTCCCTCGGTCATATACCAATGTCTTGGTCTTTGACAACGCGATTGCGGTACCGGGCGGCCAATCTCCCGTCAAATCTGCGTTTTCGGTCCAGTTTTGGCACTCTTGATTCCGGAAAGCGGAATATAAATTGCGTCAAATCCGGAACCAAACCGCGGGTCTCTCTCCGATTCTCACATGTTCTGTCTGGAGTTGTCCTGATGAATGCGTTGATTAAAAGCTAGATAATGTAATAAGCGCCCTGCTGCGGTATCGCGATTCGATATGCAAATTCCATCTTGATTCCGAATTAGGCAGCCGGAGCGTTCCGGTTATCGGATTCAGGTCGCTCGCTTCTGCAACGCTCTCGCCGTCAGTCCCATGGCGGAGCGGAGCCGTGCAGTATCCATCGCGCAGCCGCGGCGAATCCCTCTCCTGCCGTGCGCTCTCAAGCCGGAGCGGCCGCGTGGCGGGGGAAGTTCGATGCATCCCAATCGATGGAGAGAGTAGTTCTTCCGGCAGACCCGATGGGGCCGCCGGGAGGATCAACTGCTGGGGCTACGAGGCCAGCGACGTCAACTCTGGCACACGCGTGGCCATGCTCGCCGCGCACCAGGCTTTCCGGATCGCCTCCGAGCCATTGGCCGCGTCAAAAACGCTGATCACCTGCGCTCCACAGGCTTCACACGATTCGCCCACGCGCGGCTCAACGGCCGAACCCAGGCAGATTCCGCAATAGGTGAGACCGGTCGCGAAAGAGATCCAGCCCAGGCGCGTCGTATGACCGTCCTGGCTGGAGAAGATTGAAAGCAACGTAGATTCTGTCATGGGGATGGCTGCGATCTCCGGGGAAGTGGAGTTCCAGTTGGGGCTTTCCGGTTGCAACATCTCGTTGAACGCTGGAGCGGTCTCGGTTGCAACGCTGTTCTGTAAGGTCAAATACATACTTTCCTGCTGGTGGGCGGGTGAAGGTTTAACTTCCGGCGAGCAGGCCGGCTTCACTTACCCCTCGATGAGAGTATCCTCTCCAGCTCGAGTGGACAAGCCTTGGATCGGCAATCTTTCGTGAAACTTCTGTTACCTGTCTGGATTCCAGCCAAGCTGCTCCAGACTCATCCATTCGGCACAAACAAATGGACGCGATCTGCCCCCGGAAGGTTGTTTTATTTTTGATTTAAATCTTCCAGCCAGTACCTGCTGGTAACGTCCTGGTGGCCCACTCTCGCGGCTTGCACCGAGGGCACCCTGGCTGCAATGCGGGCGCTCGGTCCAATGGTTACAAGTGAACCAGACCGCGCCGCAGCGCCACCAGCACCGCCTGGGTGCGGTCCTCCACGTTCAACTGCTGCAGAATCACGCTCACATGCCGCTTCACCGTGGCCTCGGTAATACCCAGCAGATCTGCGATGGCCCGGTTGCTCTTGCCCTGCGCCAGATACCCCAGCACCTGCTGCTCGCGGCCGCTCAGCACCGCCTGTGGATTGCGCTCCTGCAGCCGTTGCGCAATCTCCGACGGCACATACTGGCGGCCTTCATGCACCTGCCGCAGCCCCTTCAGCAGCAGGTCGTGCGACATGCCCTTCACCAGATAGCCCACCGCGCCAGCCTGCAGCGCCTGGAAGATATCCTCATCGCCCTCATACGTGGTCAGCACCAGAAACTTCGCCTCCGGATGCCGCAGGCGGAGGTTGCGGATGGTTTGCACGCCGCCCATGCCCGGCAGCCGCAGGTCCATCAGGGTCACGTCCGGATGCAACTGCTCGAACAGCCGCAGTGCTTGTTCGCCATCCGCGGCCTGGCCCACCATTGCCATGTCGGTTTGTGCGTCCACAATGGCGGCAATGCCCAGCCGCACAATCGGATGGTCGTCCACAATCAGCACGCGAATTTTTTGCACATTCATTGCCAAGCTCCAAGTTTCTGCAGTTCCAAATCGCTAAAGTTCCAGATCGTGATTGGGCCGGTGTTCCAGCGTCGCTCGTGGAACCACAATCCGCAGCTGCGTGCCCTGGCCCGGCGCGCTCTCCAGTTTCATGCGCCCGCCAATGTTGTGGATGCGCTCACGCATGCCCTGCAAGCCGTAATGTCCGCTGGGTTGAGCGTTGTCACGTTGCGGATTGAAGCCGATGCCGTTGTCGTTCACCTCGACAGCCAGATCCGCATCTTCGCATCTAATGTTCAGCTCCACCACCGTGCCTTTGCCGTGGGCCACGGCATTCAGCAGCGCCTCCCGGATGCTCATCAGCAGCTCGTACGCGATGCGGTAGTCCACGGAGAGCGGTGCGCCCTGGTAGCTGTAGCGCGCCTCAATCCCGGCGGGCTTTACGTGCTGATCCAGCATCGTCTCCGCGCAAAGCCCAAAGTCGCACTGCTCATACTCATGGCCGCGCAGGTTCCACATGGCATCGCGCGTTTGCCCAATCAGCTCCGCAATCTGCTGCCGTGCGCAATCCATCAGCTGGCCGCGCGAGGTCTCGGTGGTGCCGGGGCTGGCCACGGCTTCCAGCAGGGTGGAGATGCCGATCGAGCCTTGCAGTAGCGTATCGTGCATCTCGCGCGCCATGCGGTTGCGCTCGCTGGCAATGGCCCGCAGCCGCATCCTGATTTGGTGCACGCGCAGCCGCATCATGCCAAAAGCAGCGGCCAGCGCGGCGGTCAGGCACAGGACCCAGAACCACGGCCGCTGATAGAACGAGGCTAGCTGCACGACTTCGATGGTGGCTTCGGCAATCGGTCCTGCCGCATCCGGCGACAGCGCCTGCACGTGGAAGATGTAGCGGCCGGCGGGCAGATTCGTATACACCGCCGCGTGCGCCAGCGTAGGCGTGCTCCAACCCTCAAAGCCCTCCAGTCGCTGCCGGAAGACGATGCCCATCTGCGATCCCAGCAGGATCGGTGCGTAGTCAATCTCCAGCGTCCGGGTGCCTGGTTGCAGGGTCAGGGTGTGTGCGCCGTCGCTCGATCTGCCGTCCACCAGCGCTTGCTCAATCACCAGCGGTATCTGCGTGTGCAGAGGCTTGTCGGTGGTCACTAGATGCACCGGGCCGACCGACGACGGATACCACGCGCTGCCGTCCGCATCCAGCAATCCCGCGGGCTGCATGCCGCCGTAGAGTTCCGCGGCCGACACCTCGCCCGACACCGGAAACAGAAGGTGCGGCGGTATTTCGCTCCCTCCCCGGTCAGCCAGCGCATGGAGTGCAGCGCGGCTATAGCGCGCCGCCCGGGTGGGCCCGCTCACCCACAGCAGATCGCCACGGCCCATGATCTGAAATACCGCGCGTGACGGACCCCCGAGCACATCCTGAAAGTGAAACAGGCGATGATCCTTCAAGCGGTAGAGGCCCGATCCTGTGCCAATCCACAGCGCTCCGTCTTCGTCCATGTGCAGGCTCCAGATGGCTTCGTCGCGCAACGCATCGCCCAGGCCCGCGTCCTCATAGTCGCCGTGGCGGAAGCTCATCAGACCGCGCAGCGTGCCCACCCACAGCTGCTCCTCATCCCCTTCGGCAATGGAGAGCACCAAGCCGTGCGGCGCAGCGGGCAGCTCGTGGTAGTTGTCCACGTGCCCGTTGCGATAGTGGCCTATGCCGCCATCGGTGGCAATCCACACGCTGCCATCGCGCGCCTGCAGAAAGCCGCGAATGTAGTTGGTGCCAATCTCGGAGGTGTAGTGCTGCACTCGGCCATCCGCGGCCATGCGATACGCGCCCCTACCCGCGGTGCCAATCCATAACGCGCCCCCGCGATCGCGGAACAAGGTGCGGATGCCGATCTCCGGCAGCGCGGGAAAGCGGTAGGGGACCAGCTGTTGGTGGATCATCCGGAAGAGGTGGCTGGAGCACACCCACAGCGTGCCATCGGTATCGCGCATCAAGGTGCCGGAGTCCGAGTCCAGCGCCTGGGGCAACTGCGCCCAATGGATGCCGGTGCGGCTGGAACGCAACAGGCCGGCCTGCGTGCCGATCCACAAATTGCCTTCCACATCGGTGGTCTGGCTCAGCACTGTGTTGCTGGGCAGCACGTCCGGCGCCTTGAACTGCGTAAAGCCCGCCCCGCTCCGCACAAACACGCCTTCGCCCACGGTGCCCGCCCACAGCGCGCCCGAGGGCAAATGACCAAAGGTCCGCACCGTGCCTTTGATCCCTTCCACCTTCTCAAAGGATCCCTTCGCGGTTTGGCGAAACAGACCGGAGACCGTACCCACCCACACCACGCCGTGCTCATCCTCGGTCAGCGCTTTGATGCGCATGGAGCCGTTCTGCGCCGGCAACACAAAGTTGTCCATGCGCCCATTGGCCAGCCGCAGCAACTTGCTGCCACCTATCCAAACGGCTCCGTTCCGGTCCTCGATGATGGAGGCAACGCCCAGATTTGGGTACGCAGCCTCGGGCAGCACGCGCTCAAAGCCCTGCGCCGTGCCGCGGAAGCAGCCCCGATCCGTGCCCACCCACAGCCGCCCCGTGCGATCCTCCAGCAAGCTGCGGACGATGGAGTTGGTCAGCCCATGCTCCTGGCCAAACTCATCCATGGCGCCGTTGTGCAGGTGCAGCAGGCCGCCGCCTTCGGTGCCAATGTAGAGGGTGCCGTCGCGGGCCACCACCAGCGCGGTCACGCCGTGGCTCAGCGCCCCGGCTCCCGCGCCGGTGTAGGGAACAAAGTTGCGCCCATCAAAGCGGATCAGACCCTTGGTGGTGCCAATCCACAGGTAGCGGTCCGGGGTTTGCGCCAGAGCCTGCACCACTTGGTCCACCAGCCCGTCCTGCACATGCCACACATGGCGCGTGTAGTCGGTCAGCAGCTCCCCGGCCCGGCACGGCAACTGCAGCGCCAGCAGCGCCGCCAGCATCAACATCAGCCGCCGAACTTTCCATCCGAGAGTGCCATGTGTGAACATCGGCGTCCGTTGTTTGTCCATGTGCTGTCCGACGCATGCTACACCAGCGCGAAGCGCCAAGTCTTGCTACCAACGTAGCACTTTCTTTGCGCTCGCCCGTTGGGGTAATTGTGGCGGGGAGAGAATCCCGGTTTCCCGCAGTGGCAGCAGTGGTGTGACATGGATTGATCCGGCCATCCAACAAAGATGCCGTGCCCCATCCATTGCGCAGGCTTTATCGCGAAATGGGTGGGATCCCTCAACCCAATTTTGGGGGTGGGGCTATTGCTTGCTCGCGGCCTTCAACTTGCCCAGATTTGCAATGGCCCGCTCCAGGGTTTCAGCGCGCTTGCAAAAGGCAAAGCGCACCTGGCGCGCGCCCCGCGCCGGATCGGAGTAAAAGCTCGATCCCGGCACCGAAGCCACGCCCACCTCCTGCACCAGATGGTGCGCAAAGCTGCGATCGTCGGCAGCTCCGAAGGCGCTGATGTCGGTCATGATGTAGTAGGCGCCTTGGGGCCGCCACGCGGTAAAGCCGGCCGCACGCAGTGCCTCCAGCAGCAGCCTGCGGCGCTCGTCGTAGCGCGCGGCCAGTTGCTGATAGTAACTGGCCGGCAGCGCCACGGCCACCGCGCCCGCCGCCTGCAACGGGGCTGCCGCGCCCACCGTCAAAAAGTCGTGGACCTTGCGGATGGCGGAGGTCAGCTCCGGCGGGGCAATGGCCCAACCCACCCGCCAGCCGGTCACGCTATAGCTCTTGGACAGGCTGTTGATGGTCACGGTCCGCTCCCGCATTCCCGCAATCGTTGCCAGTGCAATGTGTTTGGTGCCGTCGTAGACGATGTGCTCGTAGATCTCGTCGGTAATGGCCAGCACGTCGAACTCCACGCACAGGTCGCGGATCTGCTCCAGTTCGACGCGTGTAAACACCTTGCCGGTGGGGTTATGCGGGGTGTTCAGGATGATGGCGCGGGTCTTGGTGTTGAAGGCCGCGCGCAGCTCGGCCGGGTCAAAGCGCCACTCCCCGTCCGGGGTTGCTGGCGGGTGCAGCGTCACGTAGCGCGGCGTCGCGCCGGACAGGATCGCGTCTGGCCCGTAGTTCTCATAAAAGGGCTCAAAAACGATCACCTCTTCGCCGGGATCGACCAGCGCCAGGAGCGTGGCAATCATGGCCTCGGTGGAGCCGCAGCAGACCGTGATCTCCTGCTCCGGATCGATCTCAAAGCCCTGCCACGCGGCCCATTTGGCTGCCAGCGCACGGCGAAAGTTCTGCGCGCCCCAGGTGAGGGCGTACTGGTTGATGTCCTCGCCCACGGCCTGCTGGGCCGCCGCCTTCAGCTCCGCCGGGGCAGGGAAGTCAGGAAACCCCTGGGCCAGGTTCACGGCGTTGTGCTGGAGCGCCTGGCGGGTCATATCGCGGATCACGGATTCAGTAAAACGGGCAGCTTTCTGGCTGATGCGCAAAGGACGGAGACCTCGACGGATGGGATGGTGCTGCCCTTATTTTGCCATGCGCAACCAATCCTGAAATCCCGCATGGCCCGGGTTCCTGAATGCAGAGACAACCAAGCCCGGAGGCTGGCCGTACGCGGTCGTGGGCCCGGGCTCAGGTTTTCAGTTGGTCAGCTTGAAGTTGGCCACCATCCGGTCCAGACTGGTGGCCAGTCCCACCAGATCCCGGCAGCTCTGCGCCGTCTCCTGCGAGCTCTCCGCTGTCCTTTGGGCCAGGTCGGACATCGCCGCAATCCGCTCGCTCACTTCCAGGCTCGCGGAGCTTTGCTCGGTGGCCGCCGTGGCAATTAACGCGACCATGCTCTCGGTCTTGTGGGAGAGATCCACAATCGACTCGATCGTAAGCCGCGCTTCTTCCATGCGCTGGAGTCCGTGCTTCACTTCCACATTGCCATCCTCCACCATATGTACGACCTCGCCGGTCTCCTTCTGGATGGTGGTAATCATGGCGGCAATTTCGCCCGCAGACTGCGTGGTGCGCTCCGCCAGGCGGCGAACCTCGCCGGCCACCACCGCAAAGCCGCGCCCATGCTCGCCGGCGCGAGCTGCTTCAATGGCGGCATTCAGCGCCAGCAGGTTGGTCTGCTCGCTGATCTCGCGGATGACCGTCACCACCTTGTCGATTGCCCGGGTGTGCTCGCCGAGCACCGCAATCCGCTCCGTCACCGCATGGTTGGCCGTGGCAATCCGGTTCATGCTTTCGGTGGTCTCCACCATCGCCCGGCCGCCCTGTTCGGCGCCACCGAGCGCAATGCGGCTGGCTTCGGCCGCCTGTTCCGCATTCTGCGAGATCTCGCCGATCGTAGCGCTCATCTCCTGGCTGGACGCGGCTACATGCTGCACCTGGTCCGACAGGCTTTGCGCCGTCTGCGACGAGGAGCCCGAACTCTGTTCCAGCACATCGGAACTCATGGTCAACGCGGCGGCGCTCTCGGTCACCGTTGTGAGCATGCCGTTGATGGCCTGAATCGTCGTGTTCACGGAGCTGGCCATGCGGCCGAACTCGTCTTGAGTCTCCAGCACCAGAGATTGGGTGAGATCCCTGTCCGCCACCCGGGCCAGCACCTCGATCGCCTTCTGCAACGGGCGAGCAATGTCTTTGGCCAGCAGGAAGCCGATCAGCGCACTCACCGCAATGATCACCAGGATCATGACCACGCAGAATGTCTGCACGCTGCGGTAGAGCGCCTGGGCGCTATGTGTGGCGGCTTCGGCTACCTGTTGATTCTGCTGAATGTCTCGCTCCACCACCGCGGAAAGCTTGTCAAAGGCCGGACCGCTCACGTTGCGCAACTGCAGCACCGCCTCGTCGTGCTTGCCTTGGCGGACCAACTGCATGACCTGGTCGCTGAGCGGCATGTAGTCGGCCAGCCGCTGCTCGAACTCGGCGTCCACGGCGTGGTCCGAGTTCGCTTCGGAGCGATTCCAGTCATCCCGGTAGCGGTCCCACATCTGGCTCAGGGAGCCCAACTGCTGCAACCGGGTCCGCTCAAAGCGCTGCAGGCACGCCTCGTCGGAGCAGAGTACCGCGTTGAACTCCTGACGCCGCGCATCGCCCAGCAGGACCCGGGTCCGCGACAGATCCGCGACCGCCGGCAAGCGGTTGGAGTCAAAATCCACCGTGGTTCGGTTCAATCGCGCCAAGCTTGTCAGCGCCACGGCTCCCATCACGGCAGCCAGGGTGCATGCTGTCCCGAAGCTCAGAATCATTTTTTGCGGAACATTCAGGCGGTGAAGAAGATTCAGCCTCATCGATTCGATCCGATCCAATTAGGGTTAAAAAATCTTTATCGGCAGTTTTCCGTTCGGAATGAGAGCGGGGAGCACCATTTCCGTGGCAGCAAACTCCCTGCGCAAGGCTGCCACGGGAGCGGGCTCGAGCGAAACCTGATGCGCCGTACCCCGAAACCAAGGCATTCAAGTCGACGCGACCTTCCGGGGGCAGCGACCTTAGCGGGAATTGCCAGGACCCACCGTCCCTGGTTTTGGGTCGAGGTGCATCCGCTCAGCTCCGGGGCCAGATCCCGGTTTTGAGGGAGGAAGCGGTCTCCATCTCAAAGCAAGGTACGTTTGGCCGGATTTTGGATGGCGTGATCAGGGAACGGAATCAGTAAATAAAGTCCTATAAATGAACATTTAAATATCGATATGCAAATATCTCAGCCGATGGAATGAGTTCATATCCTGGTATTCCGCTATAAATGTGACCGCTGTCACGGTCTGACCGTTAAGACTCCCCTAGACTCGGTATTGTTGAATCGATAAAGCGTTATCGGTAGAAAGGTTGCGATATGGAAACCGCTCTCCCAGACCCCAACCTCCTACCCCCAACAGCAATAGCAACACCTGCACCCTGACGAGGAGACAAAGAAGACCATGACCAATCTTGAAGCCATCCTGACCCTGAACGACGAGCACAGAAACCGCGTTGCCTCCGCCGAAGAGCTGGACGCTCTGGTAGCCCGAGTCAAGGCCGCCCAGATAAAGTTTGCCACCTTCACGCAGGTGCAGGTCGACAAGATCTTCCGCGCCGCCGCCCTGGCCGCCGCCGACGCCCGCATCCCCCTGGCCCAGCTCGCCGTCCGCGAGACCGGCATGGGCGTGGTCGAAGACAAGGTCATCAAGAACCACTTTGCCAGCGAGTACATCTACAACAAGTACAAGGACGAGAAGACCTGCGGCATCATCAGCGAGGACGAAGAGTCCGGCACCATCACCCTGGCCGAACCCATGGGCATTGTGTGCGCCATCATTCCCACCACCAACCCCACCTCCACCGTCATCTTCAAGCTCCTCTGCTGCCTGAAGACCCGCAACGGTTGCATCATCAGCCCCCACCCGCGCGCCAAGAAGTGCACCGCCGCCGCTGCCCGTCTGGTGTTGGAAGCTGCCGTGGCCGCCGGCGCTCCCGCTGACCTGGTTGGCTGGATCACCGAGCCCACCATCGAGCTTTCCAATCAATTGATGCGCCACAATGAGATCAAGATGATCCTGGCCACCGGCGGCCCGGGCATGGTGCGCGCTGCCTACTCCTCCGGCACCCCCGCCATCGGCGTCGGCGCGGGCAACGTCCCGGTCGTCATCGACGAAACCGCCGACCAGAAGCGCGCCATCGCCTCCATCCTGATGTCCAAGACCTTTGACAACGGCGTGATCTGCGCCTCCGAGCAGGCCGTCATCGCGGTCGACGCCATCTACGACTCCATCCGCGACCGCTTCTCCCGCCACGGCGGTTACATCCTCCAGGGCAAGGAGCTGGACGCCGTCCGCCAGATCATTCTGGTCAACGGCGCGGTGAACGGCAAGATCGTTGGCCAGGCTGCCACCAAGATCGCTGAGCTGGCCGGCTTCACCGTCCCCGCCACCACCAAGGTGCTCATTGGCGAAGTCACCTCCTTCGCTCATGATGAACCCTTCGCGCACGAAAAACTCTCCACCATCCTGGCCCTTTATCGCGCCAAGGACTTCAAGGACGCCGTGGAAACGGCCGCGGCACTGGTCGCCCTGGGTGGCATCGGCCACACCTCCGCCCTCTACACCGATCAGGACAGCCAGAAGGAGCGCATCACCTACTTTGGCGAGAGGATGAAGACCGCTCGCGTCCTGGTCAACACGCCCAGCTCTCACGGCGGCATCGGCGACCTCTACAACTTCAGCCTCTCTCCCTCCCTCACTCTGGGCTGCGGCAGCTGGGGCGGCAACTCCATCTCCGAGAATGTGGGGCCCAAGCACTTGCTGAACAAGAAAGTCATCGCGAAGCGCGCCGAGAACATGCTCTGGCACCGCCTGCCCGCCAAAGTCTACTTCCGCCGCGGATGCATCCCCGAGGCGCTCAAGGACATCGTGGGCAAGAAGCGCGCCCTCATTGTTACCGACGGTTTCCTCTTCCGCAGCGGCATGGCCGACGACCTGATCGTGCAGCTCAAGAAGATTGGCCTGGAAGTGGAGACCTTCTACCAGGTGCAGGCCGACCCCAACCTGACCACCGTGCGCAAGTGCGTGGACGTGATGAACGCCTTCCAGCCCGACGTGATCGTGGCTCTGGGCGGCGGCAGCCCCATGGACGCGGCCAAGATCGCCTGGGTTATGTACGAGCACCCCGAGGTCGACTTCGAGGACCTGGCCATGCGCTTCATGGATATCCGCAAGCGCATCTACAAGTTCCCCAAGATGGGCATCAAGGCCCTGATGATCGCCATTCCCACCACCAGCGGCACCGGCTCTGAGGTCACCCCCTTCGCCGTCGTTACCGACGACGCTACAGGGAAGAAGTACCCCATCGCCGACTACGAGCTAACCCCTAACATGGCCATCATCGATCCCAACCTGGTGATGAACATGCCCAAGGGACTTACGGCCGCGGGTGGCATTGACGCCGTGACCCACGCTCTGGAGGCCTACGTCTCCATCATGGCCAATGAGTTCTCTGACGGTCAGGCTCTGCAGGCGCTCAAGCTCCTCCAGCAGTACCTGCCCTCCAGCTACAAGAACGGTGCGGCTGACCCCAAGGCGCGCGAAAAGGTGCACTACGCCGCAACCCTGGCCGGTGTGGCCTTTGCCAACGCCTTTTTGGGCGCCTGCCACTCCATGGCCCACAAGCTGGGCGCGGCCTTCCACCTGCCCCACGGCATTGCCAACGCGCTGCTGATCTCGAACGTGATCCGCTACAACGCCAACGACAACCCCACCAAGCAGGCAGCCTTCTCCCAGTACGACCGGCCCAAGGCCAAGTGCCGCTACGCTGAGGTTGCTGATTACCTCAATCTGGGCGGCGCAACCATCACCGAGAAGGTCGAAAACCTGATTGCCTGGGTGGATGGCCTCAAGCGCGAACTCGACATTCCTGCCTCCATCAAGGAAGCGGGCGTCGACGAGGCCCAGTTCCAGGCCCAGCTCGACACCCTTGCCGTAGACGCCTTCGACGACCAGTGCACCGGTGCCAACCCGCGCTATCCGCTGATCGCCGAGTTCCGCGCCATCCTGGAGGACAGCTACTACGGCCGCCCGTTCGTCGAGCTGACCGAGCGTGAGGCCCCGGCCGCGCAGGCCGCCCGGACGGCTGCCAAGGCCAAGGTCAATGCCCGAGTTGAAGTGAAGGTTCTCGAACCTTCTTCCACAAAGTAGGTCTTCGGTGGGGCGGACTGTGGCTGGCTGGCCTGCGTCCGCGCTGCTGGAGGTCTAGCGCGCACACGTACCGTTGCCGGGGACGCCGGGTAACGGTACGTGTACGCAATTTCTTTCCATAAAGAACAGGTGGGTTGAGGGTTGCAGGCCCAGGAACTAGTTTCCTATCGAAAACGCTCCACCTCCCTCCCAACCGTACCACCCCCTGAAACGCCAAACCCGCAAATCACCCCAAAACCATCCGCAACCTCAGAAGTTTGTGTGCGATGCGTAATATGGGACGATGTACCGAGATGAGAAAGAAAGCGATATACTTGTTCTTGTGAGGTCGTACAGGTCACTGCCTAATAGTTAACAGAACGTCATTATTCGCTGTTTTACGGAAACATTTCAGTCGATCATGGGAGACGCAATGAACATCTCTTCGGGAGCTTTGATCTTATGGGCCACGCTGCCCCTCGCAGCTGGCGTCCTCCTCGAGCTCTTGGCGGCAAAGTTCCTCACTGCCCGCGCCAAAGGCGTGGTGGCTCTGATGGCAACTTTGCCTGCGATGGCAGCCGTGCTGGCTTCCTTTGTCGTTGTCCACACCACTGGCGCGGCTCTGGACTGGAACGCCCTTGCCTGGGACGGCCCTCTGGCTCTGGTCTTCCACGTGGATGCCCTCAGCCTGATGTTCGCCGGCATGGCTACGGTGCTGGGCGCGGCGGTTCTGCTCTACTCCATCGGCTACATGGCGGAAGACCCGGCGGCTACCCGCTTTTACGCCTTCATGCTCACCTTCATCCTGGGCATGGTCGGGCTGGTCTATAGCGCCAACCTCTTCGCCGTCTATCTCTGCTGGGAGTTGATGGGCCTTTGCTCCTTCTCCCTGGTCGGCTTCTGGTACGACAAGCCCCAGTCGGTCGCCGGAGCCCGCAAGGTTCTGTTGATGACGCACCTGGCCGGTTACGGATTGCTGGCCGCCATCCTGCTCATCTTCATCCGCACCGGCTCCGCGCTCTGGACCAACCCGGCCGTGGCCAACGCCTTTACAGCCGGCGTCTTCACCCTGATGCTGGTTGCCCTTCTGGCCAAGAGCGTGCAGTTCCCGCTCCACACCTGGATACCCGAAGCCATGAACGCCCCCACGCCGGTCAGCGCGCTGCTCCACGCCGCTTGCTACGTGAAGGCTGGCGTTTACCTCTGCGCTCGCATGCACGGGTTTTCGCAGTGGCCGGCCAACTGGGGTCTGGTAGTCATGTGGCTGGGTACGGTCACCATGGTGGTCGGCGTGGTCTACGCCATGATCCAGCACGACCTGAAGCGCATGCTCGCCTACCATACGGTCAGCCAGATCGGCTACATCATCACCGGCTTCGGCCTGGGCACGCCGCTCGGCATCGTCGCCGCTCTGCTCCATTGCCTGAACCACTCCTTCTTCAAGGGTGGACTCTTCCTGGCCGCGGGCAGTGTGCAGCACGCCACCGGCACCCGCGACATGAACAAGCTGGGCGGACTTGCCCGGCGCATGCCGCAGACCTCCATTGCTTGGTTGATCAGCGTGGGCGCCATGATGGGCGTGCCCTTCATGAGCGGTTTTGCCTCCAAGTGGCTGCTCTACACCGCCGCTCTTCAGGCTGGTCAGGTTGTTCCCGCGTTGCTGGCCTGGGTGGTCAGCGTGGGCACGGTCTTCAGTTGCGTCAAGGCCACCAGCTCGGTCTTCCTCGGCCCCGCCACGGAGTGCACGGCCAACGCGCATGAGTCTCCCGCCACCATGGTTTGGGCGTTGCGCCTCTTCGCCGCCGGCTCCATCGTGCTCGGTATCGCCCCGCAGCTGGCCGTCAACTACATCCTCAATCCCATCCTGCCGGCCTTCGGCATGGCCGCCGTCCAGGTCTCCTGGTTCGGCCTCACTCCCGCGGCTGGAATGGGCTGGGCGGGCGTGGGAGTCACCTCCGGCGGTCTGGTCCTGGCCGTCGTCTCGGCTCTGGTGGGAACCCTGCTCTACATGTTTGCGGGGATGTCCCGCGCCCGTGGAGTTACCGTCGTCGGCGCTGGCGCTGGTGGTGGTTCCATGATGCTGGGTAACGGCGGCGTAGGCGTCTTCACCGGTGGCGAGCCCATGGTTGGCTCCGGCCGATTGCCCGCATCCGACTTCTCGTCCATTCTGAAAAAGGCCTGGGCACCCATCTACAAGCCCACCGAAGTGGATCGCGTCTACCTGACCACCTGGCGCGCCTTTGAGTCGGCCTCCTCCGCGCTCAACTCCCTGCTGGTTTGGGCGGAGCAGTACGCCGCCGTTCTGGTGGTCGCCTTCGCCGCCGCCATCGCCGCCTTTGTCCACTTCACCACCTTCAGCGTGCCTGCTGAGCAGGTTGAAGGCGCGTCCACCATGCCGGTTCTGCTGGGCGCCTCGCTGGGACTCGCTTTTGTCGCGCTGATGGCCGCCATTGTTGCCCTCAAGCCCTTCCAAAAGCTGCTTCCGCTGGCCTCCATGGCGGGCATGTTCGCCGTAGCCGCCACCTTCACCGCATCGCCCGCGCAGCGCACCGGCTTGTTGGAGATGGCCAGCGTCATGGCGCTGCTCATGGTCTGGCGTTCCGGCTCCAAGGCTGCTGCCCGCATCTTCTTCGCCGTAGTTGCCGTCTCCGCGGTGGGCATCTGCGGTGGGCAGCTGGCGCTTGCCAACGGTGCAGGGAACTGGGCTATCGGCCTGTTGCTGGCAGGCTTTGCCGCCAAGCTGGCCATCGCCCCGCTGGTCATCTGGTTGCCGGCCGTGGCGGAAGCGGTACCCGCGCTCACCATGGGCGTGATCATCGCGGTGGTGGACATGGCTGCCTTTGGCGAGTTCTATATGACCGCCGTTGCGCATCCAGCCTTCCTGGAGCCGCGCGCGCTCTGGCTGGGCCTGGCGTTGTTCACTTCGCTCATTGCATCGCTCGCCATGCTCTCGCAGCGCGACATGAAGCGCCTGCTGGCCTTCTCCACCATTGAGGATATGGGCTTCCTGCTCCTCGGCGTTCTGGCCTCTACTGAAATTGGTCTGCAGGGTGCCATCCTGGGCGCCGTGGCCCACGCCGTGGCCAAGGCGCTGCTCTTCATCTGCATCGCCGCACCGGAAGCGGAAGGCAATCTGCGCATCGGCCGTCGCGGTCTGGCCCAGCGTTACCCGGTCTCCGCCGCTGGATTCCTGGTAGGCATGCTGGCCATGCTCGGCATTCCCCCCATGATCGGCTTTGCCGGCCGCTGGCGCTTGTATCTGACCGCCGCCAGCACCAACCACTGGCTCCTGGGCGGCTTTGTTCTGGCCTCCATGCTGTCGCTCGTCGCCTACGTCATGACCCTGACCCGCATCTGGTGGGGACCTGAAGTGGGCGTGGAGAAGACCGCGGCCAAGGCTGAGCCGGTTGCACTGCGTCTGGCCATTGTTCTGCTGATGGCGGCTCTCATCGTGAGCGGTCTCTGGCCCAGCGCACTGCTGGCCATCGCTGGAGGTATTTAATGGGCATCCTCGAAAAGATCATGCACAAGGCTCGCACCAAGAGCCCCCGCATCTTCCACCTGAACACCGGCAGCTGCAACGGTTGCGACATTGAGCTGGTCACCTGCCTCTCGCCCCGCTACGACGTGGAGCAGCTCGGCATCCACATGGAAGGCAGCCCGCGCCATGCGGACATTCTCTGCGTCACCGGGCCTGTTACCCGCAATACGCTGGACGCGGTGAAGGCTACCTACGCTCAGGTCTGCGAACCCAAGGCCGTGGTCGCGCTCGGCAGCTGCCCGGCCTCCTGCAACGTCTTTGCGGGCAGCCCGGTCATCGCTGGACCGCTCGACAAGCACATCCCCGTTGACGTTTACGTCCCCGGATGCCCCCCGCACCCTGACGCCATCATCAACGGCATCATCAAGGCCACTGAGATTCTGGCTGCGCGCGGAGTTCGCGAAGAAGCGAAAGGAAAACCACAAAAATGAATCCCGCTGTCCTCATTCGTCTGTTCCTCTTTCCCGGTGTGTTGTTCGCCATCCCCGCGGGCTGGTTCTTTGTGTGGGCTGAGCACAAGGCGGTTGCGCGCATCCAGCGCCGCATCGGTCCGCCCCTGCTGCAGCCGGTGTACGACTTCATCAAGCTCCTGGGCAAGCGCACCCCCGCTCGCCATGGTCTTGAGGCCAATCTGCTGCGCCTCTATCCGGTGCTCTCCGTGCTCTCGCTCATCGGCGCGCTTGCCCTGCTCCCGGTCTTCGCCCGCGTTGCCGGTGGATTTTCGGGCGATGGCGTTCTGATGGTAGCGCTGCTGGAGGTGCCGTCGATCTGCTTCATCCTGGCTGGCTTTACCTCTGGTTCCATCTACGGTCAGATCGGCGCCATCCGCGAGGCCGTGCTCAGCGTGGCCAACAATGTGGTTCTGCTGCTGGCGATTGTGACCATTGCGGTCACCGAGCACAGTTTCCGCATGGATGAGCTTGCCGGACCCACCCTCAATCCTGGACACTGGGTTGGAGTGCTGGGTATTCTGCTCTGCATCCCCGCCAAGCTCCGCTTGAATCCCTTCTCCACCTCCAGTGCGGAGCAGGAGATCTACTCCGGCCCCCTCACCGAGTACGCCGGAGCGGCCCTCGGCCTTTGGGAGCTGGCGCACGCCCTGGAATGGCTGGCCCTCACCGGCCTGGTAGCCACCCTGGTTCTGCCCTCCGGGCTGCCCTGGTTCATCTACGCTCCGGCCTTTGCTCTGGCCTGCTTTGTACAGGTACTTGCGCTCTCCGGACTGGCTGCGGGTACGGCTCGCTTGACGCTGCAGTCCTCCATCAACTTCTACTGGCGCTGGGCTGGTGTGCTCGCCGTTCTGGCTCTGGGCTCCGCTGCTGCCATGAGGTTCCGTCTATGAACATCGTTCGCCTCATCCTTCAGAATCTGCGCAAGGGAACGGTTTCGTACAAGCTGCCCCATCGCCACCAGTGCACCAGCGAGCACTATCGCGGCCTGATTGAGAACGATGCTTCCCGCTGCATCGGTTGCGGGGCCTGCGCCTATGTGTGCCCCACCGGGGCCATCCAGGTGAAGCGCTCCGGCGACACCTACACATGGGATTACGATCCCGGCAAGTGCACCTTTTGCGAGCGCTGCATTGAACGCTGCCGCCCCAACACCCTGAGCAGTCAGTCCAAGCTGCCCCCGCTCTACAGCCACCAGGGCGAGCTGGCCGTGCACTACGAGATGCAGAAGAAAAAGCCCGCGCCGCGTCCGACCGCCGCCGCCGCTTCTAGCCCGACCGCAGCCGTGGCTGTCGCTGCCGGCGTTTCCAACTCCACCGCAGGCGCAGCCCTCGTCGGCGCAACGCCTGCCGCTGTTGCAACGGCTACCGCCGCCGCCGCAACGCTTGCCGCGGACGCCACTGCGGCTGCCGCGCCAGCACTGTAAGATTTGGCGTCCTACGCCCAAGCAACGCCAGCAACTTTGGAGCTGGCCGCCTATGCGCCCTGAAAGGGCGCCGTGCAAATAGCCCAGGGCAAGCCGCAGGCGCAGCCCTGGGAAGGTCGATCAATACGATGTGCGCCCTGTAAGGGCGCTGTGCAACCTCGCATGGCTCTTGCCTCAAACAACGCGAAGCGAGCTGCCGCACCGCAGGTGCCTGTGCAATCTCGCATGGCTCTCGCCTCAAACAACGAACTGCTCTCGCCA
Organism: uncultured Occallatibacter sp.; assembly: GCA_964645855.1. GTDB lineage: Bacteria > Acidobacteriota > Terriglobia > Terriglobales > Acidobacteriaceae > Telmatobacter. Next base: position 28,386 of record CAZYDF010000004.1, on the reverse strand, counting down.
CAAGGCGACCTGGATCAAGAGGATTCAAATGCCAACACAGATTGTTGATATCGCGCCCCGCCTTGCTGAGCTCGGACTGGGCGAGGGATGGAAGTGGGACAAGGGCTCCTGGTGGCTGGACGCGGGCGACGACTTTGACGTCCGCGCCTCCGCCACTCGCCTCCTCGCCCTCAACGCACGCTTCATTGCCATCACCGCCATGGAGCGCGAAGACAAGCAGATCCGCCTCGACTATCAGTGGGATCTGGATGGTGCGCTGCTCAGCTTTACCACCGCCACCCGCGACGGCAAGATTGCCAGCATCGTGGACCTCAGCCCCGCCGCTGACTGGGTGGAGCGCGAGACCTTCGAGTACTTCTCCGTCACCTTCACCGGCCGCGAAAGCCTGCTGCCTCTCATGACGCGCAACGGCGACGCCAGCGGCATCAACCTGCGCAAGGAGCCCACTCCGGAGGTTGCCCAATGAGCTATCGCATTCCCATCGGTCCCTACCATCCCGCACTTGAAGAGCCCTACAAGCTCGACCTCACCTGCGAAGGCGAAACCGTCAGTGATGCCGAGATGACCGTCGGCTTCAACTTCCGCGGCATCGAGTATCTGGCCGAGCGCCGCAACTACCTGCAGGGCATTACGCTCGTGGAGCGCGTCTGCGGCATCTGCTCGAACGTCCATTCGCTCAGCTTCTGCCAGGCGGCCGAGCAGCTTGCCGGGCTTGAAGTGCCGGAGCGCGGCCTCTACATTCGCGTAATTCTGTGCGAGCTGGAGCGCTTGCATTCGCACTTTCTCTGGGCTGGCATCGCCGCCAAGCTCATCGGCTTCAAGACCGTCTTCATGGCCTGCTTCAGCCTGCGGGAAAAGGTGATGGACGCGCTGGCGGCGATCAGCGGCAACCGCGTGAACTACGGCATGAACCGCATTGGCGGCGTCAACCGCGACGTCACCGATCCGGCCGCCATTCTGGCCATTCTCGATGGCCTGGAGAGCGCCATCCGCGACACCGTCAACCCCATCTTCCTCGAAGACAAGACGGTCGCTTCCCGGTCCAAGGGTGTTGGCATTCTCACCCGCGAGCAGGCCCGGTCCATGGGCGCGGTTGGTCCTCTGGCGCGTGCCTCCGGCCTCACGCAGGACATCCGCAAGGCTGCTCCCTATGCCGTCTATGATCGCTTTGAGTTCAACGTTCCGGTGGAGCAGGCAGGCGACGTTCAGGCCCGGCTTGTCGTGCATGCGCTCGAAATGATTGAGAGCTGCAAGATTCTCCGTCAGGCGCTCAGCACCATGCCCGAAGGCCCCATCCACACCCCGACGCCCGCCGGAGCAAAGTTCAAGATCCCTGCCGGCATCGCGGTGAGCCGTGTGGAAGCGCCCCGCGGTGAGGTGCTTTACCAGATGGTTTCGGACGGCACCGACATTCCCAAGCGTGTTCGCGTCCGCACCCCCACCTTCATGAACATGGCCACGGTGCGTTTCACGGTTCTGGGCCAGGAGCTGGCGGATTCGCCCTTGATCCAGGCCTCCTGCGATCCCTGCTACTCCTGCACCGATCGGTAGTTTCTGCGGCCAAGAAACAACGGCGTCCGGCAGGTTTGCTCGGACGCCGTTTGTTTTTCATGGGCACGGTTGCTAAGGCGGTTGGGTTGAACTTCGTCGTAAAGGCTGCGAAGCAGTAGAAAAAACTACGGCATGGACACAACGTCTTCCAGCATGGACTCATCGTCCTGGGGCGGAACCTCCGCAATCGCCTCGGCCAGTACCGCGCCATCCACCTGCACGCTGGCGCGGAAGCGGCGCGCCAGCTTCCAGGAGAGCGAAGCCAGAGACGAGTAGAGGTCCTCGTTGTGGACAAAAATGTGCCCCGGAACCCGCAGCCGACAGGGCGTAAAGTTCCAGATGGCCAGGATGCCGGCCTTCACCATCAGGTCCACTACATGCTGCGCGGCCTCGGCCGGGGTGGTGATAATGCCCAGGTGAATGCCCATGCGTGGAGCCAGTTCGACCAACCGGTCCAGCGGCAGCACGGCCTTGTCGTAAAGGCGGGTGCCGATCTTGGCCGGATCGGTGTCAAAGGCCGAAACAATGCGGAGACCAAAGCTCGAAAAGCGCTCGTGGCCGAGCAAAGCGGTGCCCAGATTCCCGGCGCCAACCAGAAAGGCCTCGTTGACGTTGTTCCAGCCCAAAAAGCTCTCAATGGCTTCAAGGAGCGCGCGAATCGCATAGCCGGTCTTGGGCTTGCCCACGATGCCGGTGTACTGCAGATCCTTGCGCACCTGCACGGGCACCAGATTCAGGTCGCGGCCGATCATGCTGCAGGAGACCTGGCGTACGCCGGTGGACTCCAGCTCCATCAAATAATGGTGATACTGCGGCAAGCGCCGCAGGCTGGCCTGCGGAAGCGGGGGTGAGGAGAGCGATCCGTCCTCCCCAGAATGCGATAAAGTTCTATCGATAACCACGATTTGAGATTACGGTGCCCCACGACGCCCCACAGTGACCGCCGTCACCCGCACATGCCCCAGATCCGTTTCTTCGCGGTTGGTACCATACTGTGAAACTACCCGCAAGAACCAACTCCAGCATTCCGAATTGCGGCCCGAACGCCAAAAGCCAAACGCCGCAACCTTGCTTGGAGCAGGGCTGCGGCGTTCTTTTCTTGGTTAAGGTGATCTTCCTGGGCTGCGTTGCCGCAGCCCAAGAAAGTTGGAGGTTAGAACGCGATGTGCGCCGACACCTGGAACTGACGGGGCAGCGTGCCGCTTAGTACACCTGTCGTGGTACCGAACGCCGCCGAGGTCGGGGTTAGGTTCGGAGCCGCGTACTGCGGGTGGTTCAGCAGGTTGAAGCAATCCAAACGAACGTTGATCTTGGTCTGCTCCCACACCTTGAACTGCTTCTCTACATTGGCGTCCCAGTTGCTCGTGTAGTCGGAGCGCAACAGATATTGCGGGAAGGTGCGGTAGTTGGAGCTGTTGGGCTGCACAGCCGGATTGAAGTTGGCCTTGCCAGGATCGCCCTGCGAAGCTAGCGCGGGATTCACCAGGCTGCGGGTGTCGAACACCGCGGTGTTGAAGGTTGGCTGGCCAAGTACATTGGCTGAGCTGTGCTGTTTGTTGTTGAAGTCCTTCCAGCCCGCGCCGGTGTAAATGACGTTGCCAAACGAGTTCGGGGTGCCTGACAGGAACTGGTAGATGGCGGAAATCTGCCAGCCGCCGATGGCCGGATCCAGGAATTTGTTGTGCATGAACTGGCGCCCCTTGCCGAACGGAAGCTCATAGGTTCCGTAACCGGAGAAGTGGAACGGATAGTCCGAGGTGGTTTCGCCGTAGTTGAGCGCATCGCCAGCGTTGAGCTGGTTGAAGGTGCCCAACAGGCGCGACCACTCAAACACGGCGTTGAGCGTGAGCCCATGGCTCATGGTCTTGGCCACACGCGCGTTCAGTGCGTTGTAGTTCGAGGACGATCCCGGAACCAGCTGTTCCGTAACGGCCGAGTACTGCGGGAAGGCCAGCAGGTACTGGTTGGGCGCCATCGTCGTCGTTGCGGCCGAGGCATAGGTGCCGGTCATGTTCGCGAGACCGGCGAAGGGATTGCCGGAGTTCGTGCTTGCCGGGCCGTTCGTGTAGGTCTTGCCCGCCAGCTTGTCGGTCGTGTACACGTCGTAATAAGGAGACCGACTCAGGTAGGGCAGCAGCGGAATGGAGCTGACTGCGTTGCTGTACGAGAGATGGACCTGATGGTTGTAGATGTAGCCCAGCTCGACCAGGATGTTCTTGCCAATCTGGTACTGCGTGTCCATGCTAAAGCGCTGTGAGTACGGAACCTTCACATGGCTAGGATAGAAGACAATGCCCGAGCCCAGGTTGGTGTTGATGCCAAGGAGGTTTCCGGTTGGCTGAAGGATGGGGTTGGCAGCCGTCGGCATCGGGTTGGTGCTCGAAGGGGTGTCGACCGAGGTCGGGAACGGATCGCTCCACGAGCCGACATCGCTGAAGGAGCTGGTATTGGACGGATTGTAGGTGCTCGCCGCCGAGTAGCCGTAGGTCTGGCCCTGGTTGTAGTTGTTGAACGGGCTGTTGTAGATACCGAAGCCGAGTCGTACCACGCCCTTGCCCTTCAGGGACTCTGGCGCCCAGGAAATACCGATGCGCGGGCTCCAATAGAGCGGCGCGGTGTGGTACGGGTGACGAAGCGAAGGCGACGCGTACACCGCGCCGCCCACCGGCAGGAACCCACTGGCAGACAGCATCGAGCCCGGCTTGAGGGCATACGCAGATTCGGCATTCGCCGTAATCCCGTTGGCCGATGTCTGGTCGAAGCCGGCAACGATGCGGTTCTGGCTCTCGTTCACCGGAACCTCGTGCTCCACGCGCAGACCGTAGCTGATGGTCAGGTTCGGAATCGGCCGCCAGTCGTCTTGCAGGAAGGCGCCATCCAGCCAACTGTTGTACTGGAAGGACTCGGCAATGTTCTCAGAACCGGCGGTGGGAATGCCCAGCATGAACAATGCCAGCGAGCTGCCAAAGGTCTGTGCGGCGCCGGCCGAGCCGGAGGTCATGGGACCGCCCTTGCCGAAGGTGAATCCTCCGTCGGCGTTGCTCGGCTTCAGGTACGAGCCCTTCAGCGCGCGGATGTCGGTACCGGCCACGATGCTGTGGGTGTGGTAGAGCCAAGTCAGGGTGGAGAAGTACTGCACCGTGTCGAAGTTCTCAATACCGGTTGAACCGCGCGGCGCGCTGCTGTAGTTGAGGGCGGTGGTGTCTGACAACGTGACCACGGGAATTGCCAGCGCCGTCGAGTTGGCGGCAAGATAACCGGGGAAGCCCAAGCTGGTCGGGCTGATGCCCTGGCTGGTTACGCTGTTGCTCAAGTCATAGCGGGTCAGGCTGCCGCGCGCGTCCAGCACCAGTTTCGGCGAGAAGGTGTGAACCTCTTCCACCAGTACACCGGCCATGATGGTGTCGCTAATGGTGCCGGTCAGCGGGTTGTGGAAGTAGTTGCTGGCCGTCCCCAGAACCTTGCTGCGATAGGCGGTGCCAAACAGTTTGTCGTTGGCGGTGACATTATAGTCCATGCGCCCCATGTGGGAGCGATAATCGGTGGTGGTAGGGGTAAACGTGGTGTAGTTGTTTTCACCATCGGCCAGGCCGGTGGTGTTGGACGTCGGCACCAACTTCAGGTACGCCTGCGCAATCGGGCTCAGCGTCAACCCTGTGTTGGCTGTAGCGCAGTTCGGAGAGCTCGCCGTCAGGCAGTTGCTGGGAATGGCGGTACGGGTGTAGTTGGTCTGCGTTCCCTTGGGTGTATAGGGGTTATAGAGCTGATCGGCAGGAGCCAGATTGTACAGAGCCGAGAAATCGCCTAGCCGCTCCTGTGCCGTGGGAACCGCGCCAGTGGTCGAGGCCGGCGGCTGTTCGCCTACCCACCGTTCGTAGGAATAAAAGAAGAACACCTTGTTGTGGCCATTGAAGACCTTGGGGATCAATACCGGTCCGCCCAGTGAGGCGCTGTACTGGTTGAAGTGCGTCGCCGGTGGCGTCGTGCTGCCTGCGCGACTCGTGCTGGTAATCCACGGAGTTGCCGACATCCACGAGCAGTTGTTGCCCGAGCGGCTTACATACGTGCTGCCAGTCAGAGCGGAGCAGCCCGCTGCCTCGTAAACTTCGCGCAACGAACCGTGGTACTGGTTGGTGCCACCCTTGGTAGTAATGTTCACCGTGCCGCCGGAGGTGTCGCCATACTGCACGTTGGCGCCGAACAGGTCCACGCGGACCGCATCTACCGAGTCCAGCGCGGGGCTGAAGCCGGCCGTGCGCGAGCTGTCCTGCATGTTGGTTACGCCGTTCAGCAGCAGCTCGTTCGACGAAGAGTTGCCGCCGCCCAGGCTGAAGTCGTCCACCGTCGAGTTGTCGATCGGGCGCTCGTTGCCGCCGGCATGCTTGGCCTTGGCCACCACGCCATACTCAATGCGCGCAAAGCCCAGCGCCGAGCTGCCGTTGCTGGGCAGGCTCTGCACTTCCTCGGCGGTCAGAATCTGGCCCGAGGAGGCGTCTGCCGTGTCGATCAGGGGTGCGGACTCGGTCACCGTCACCACTTCGGAGGCGCTGCCTACTTCCAGCTTGATGTTGACCGTCAAGTTCTGCTGCGTCTGCAACGTGATGCCCTTGCGATCGAAATCCTTGAAGCCCGCGGCCTTCACGATCACAATGTAATTGCTCGGCATAAGACCGGGCGCGTTGTACAAACCATCTTGACGGGATACGGTATCCGTCACTGCGCCGGTATCGGCGCTCAGGACGGTTACCTTCGCGTTCACCACAGCGGCGCCCGTCGGGTCCGTTACTTGACCGCTGATCGATCCGCGCATGTTCTGCGCATGCGCGCTAGCGCACACCAACAGAAACACAAGCGAGAACCATAGAATTCGTTTCATGCATAGCCTCCAAAACGTTCCCAAAGAAGCAGGGTTTCAAAAATTGCTTCAAGAGAAAACGAGAATTTCGAGTTAACGCTACACATCGGTTCACGTTATTGTCAAGAACAATGAAAACAGTTGCCGGAGAATAACAATTATCTGGACGCTATGGGGCGTGTGCCCCCGAGATTGCCAGATTCGGCTCTGGAAATCCAACCCAGGCTCCACTCTCGAAAATAAAAGGAGAGCGGCCGTGGAATCCGGCCACTCTCCTTTTCTAACTTGTATTATGCTGTTTCTAAAGGAGTAACGCGATGGATTTGGCGGATTCCAGAATCGCATCCCGGGTGTCCTGCTCGCGGGTTCCCGTCATACGGGCCAAGGGCGTGGAAACGCTCAGCGCCGCCACCGGAATTTGTCCCTCCAACCGGATCACGGCGCCAATACACAGCCCGCCCAGCACCGACTCCTCGCGGTCATAGGCCACCCCGGTCTGGCGGATCAACTCAAACTCCTGAAAGAGTTTATTTCTGTCGACGATGGTGTTCGGGGTGCGCGGAAATAGCCCGTAAACCTCAAGGATTCTGTCAATTAACTGCCGATCCTGGAACGCCGTAATGGCCTTGCCCATGGCGCTGCAATGGGGAGGAAGCACCCGGCCAACCCGGTTCGAGATGCGGATCTCGTGGAAGGTCTCCACGCAGTCCAACACCTGGATCCGGTCGTCGAACATGCACGCAAAGCTCACCGTTTCATTGAAGCGGTTGGCCAGATGCTCCAGCACCGGCCGCGCCTTCTCGCGCAAAACCCGGGCGTTTTCCATCTGCCAGCCAACCTGCAACTTGGGCGCAAGTTGATAGGTTCCGTCCATCTGCTGCACCAGATAGTTGTTCCGCTCCAGCGTCAGCAGGACCCGGAACGCGGTCGACTCTGAAAGCTTGGTGCGTTGGCTAACTTCTTTCAAAGCAAGAGGTTGCTTTCCGTCAAACGTGTTCAGAACATCGATCGCGCGCCCAATCGAACGCAGCAAATACTGCTCGTTGGAGCTGTCCGTATCCTTGGAGTGCAACGCCCATTGCGGAATCCTGCGCCGTACAACCTTCTCACTCTTTGGTGCGTCGCCCTGGCCTGTGCGTGGCATCAGTTGGATTCCCCCTGCGGAATTAGGTGCTTGGCAACTACGCTCCAAGCCTCTCGAACATTGTAGACGTATTCACTTTGGCCATGTAACTTTCACGTAGCAAAAAATATTCTCGGATGCCGACCCGCTACCTCCCCTCCTTTTCAGATCCAGCAGTCCGCGGGGTCCCCTCTGGCACAACATTTCTGATCTCCTTGGCAAGTCTGTAAAAATAAATGTATTATTTTGGCAATAACACAGGAATGAACATCTCCGAGCCTCAATTCGACGCAGGGCCTGCCGCCAGCCATCCTTCCCGGACCGGGTTGCCGGAGAACCTCGCCTCAGGTTCGGTTCTGCTCCTCGCGGACGACCTTACCGGTGCCTGCGACGCCTGTCTCGGCTTCGTGAATCAAGGGTTTACGGCGTCCGTTCTGCTCCAGAACGAGCTTCCGGAAGTGGTCGTGGCGTCCGATGTAGTCGCCGTCGTGACCCACACCCGGAACCTGCCGCCCCAACCGGCGGCGGAGTGCATCCAGGACCTACAGCGGATGCATAACTTCAATGCTGCAAACATCTTCCACAAGGTGGACTCGGCTGGCCGCGGCAACCCAGGGGCAGAGATGGAAGCCATCGCCGGCCGCGCCTCCTGCGACGCCATCGTCTTTGCGCCAGCCTTTCCCGGCGCTGGTCGGGTGGTGCGCCAGGGCCAGCTTCACGTCACCGACTTCAGTGGCCAGGACACGGAGATTAGCCTCGCCTCCCTCGTTCCCGCATCCATTCGTACTCAAGTGGAAATCCTCCCAGCCGCTCCGGCCCACTCCCTGCGCTCTGGACTCTCCGACGCTTATTCCGCTGGGCGGAACCTCTGGATTTGCGATGCCGTCACCCCGCAAGATCTCAACAATCTTGTTGAGGCAGCCGCAGGCCTCGGGCTTCGGCTTTTGTGGTCCGGATCGGCAGGTTTGGCCGCGGCCGTTGCGCAACATCTGGCGGCTGGGTGCTCCGGCCGCGCGGTGCAGCCTGTGCTTCCCGTTCGTCCGGGCAGAACGCTGGTGGTCTGCGGCACCGATCATCCGGTTACCCTGGCGCAGATGCAGCAACTGGCCGCGTCTGCCGTTGAGGTCTCTATGGATGCCGCGGTGGTGCCGGAGTTTGCCTGCGGTTTTCTGCAGATGGATTGGAGCCGCGTTACAGAGGATGCGCTGCGTGGATTCTGGCATCGGCTCCACAACGCGGACCAGCCGCCCATCACCTCTCTGCTGTTGACCGGCGGTGACACGGCTGCTTTTGTATTAGAAGCTCTTCATGCCGTCGCGCTCAAAATCGGCGGCCAAGTGGAGCAGGGCATACCGTGGAGTCTTGTGCAAGGTGGCTTGGCCGACGGCGTGCTGGTCATCACCAAATCGGGCGGCTTCGGCACGCCGGAGTCGCTGCGCAGGAGCGCGGAATTCAGCCAAAGGATCAGGGCATGAAAGAACGCATTGCAATCACCATTGGAGATCCAGCCGGGGTGGGTGCTGAGGTTGTCCTCAAAGCGCTCGCTGACCACGACATTGCGGCCCTCGCGGACTGGATTGTCATCGGCGACCAAGAGCCTCTCCAAGCCGCGGGCACTCTGATGGACATTGATCCGGCCGATGTGGGCTGCGATTATCTACCCACCGGCCAGCTCACCGGCATGGGCGCCATCGAGTTTGGCCAGCTGCGCGCGGGCTACGGCGCGGCGGCGGTGGAGTATGTGCGCCGCGCCACGCTCATGTGCCTCAACGGCGAAGCGGCCGCCATGGTCACCGCTCCTCTTAATAAGGAAGCCGTGACGCTGGGCGGCACGCACTTTACCGGTCATACCGAATACATTGCCGAGCTCTGCCATGCCACGGAGTCGCGCATGTTGCTGGCCAGTGATCGCGTCTCCACCATCCATGTGACCACCCACGTGCCGCTGGAACAGGCCTGCCATGTCACGATCGAGCGGGTTTTGCGCACCATCGAGTTGGGCAGCGAAGCGCTGCGCCTGATGCTGCGCCGCACTCCACGCATCGGCGTCATGGGCCTGAATCCTCACGCCGGCGAGCATGGACTCTTTGGCACCCAGGAGCACGACGTGATTGAGCCGGCCATTGCGGAAGCTATCGCTCGTGGCCTGGATTGCACTGGCCCGCTGCCGCCCGATACGGCCTATGTGCGCGCCCTGCGCGGCGAATTCGATCTGATCGTTGCGCAGTATCACGACCAGGGCCACATTCCCATGAAGCTCATCGACTTTGAACAGACCGTCAACGTCTCACTCGGCATTCCCATCATTCGCACTTCGGTGGATCACGGAACCGCTTTTGATATCGCGGGCAAAAATGCGGCGGACGCGCGCAACATGAAGGCCGCCATGCGGCTTGCCGTGCGCATGGCCGAGGGGCGCCGCGCTCTGGCCTCCACCGGGGAGGCCGTCTAAGTGCATTGGCAAGACGTTACAGTGGTGATGATCTACATGGCTGCGCTTGCGGCCATCGGGCTGCGCACGGCGCGCCGCCAAACCACCACTGCGCGTTACTTTGTTGCCGAGCGCAGCATCCCCGGCTGGGCCGCGGGCATGTCGCTGCTGGCCACCATCATCACCAGCGTCACCTTCATCGCTTATCCCGGCGCATCCTATGCGGGTGACTGGAATCTGCTGGTTCCGGGCATCATGTTTGTTGCCGTGGTGGCGCTGATCGGCCGCGTGGTCATTCCCTTCTTTCGGCACGCTGTCTCCATGAGCGTTTACGAGTACTTCGGCCAGCGCTTCGGGCTTCCGGTGCGCATGTATGCGTCCTTGGCCTTTGCCGTCGGCCACTTCTCCAAGATGGGTTTCGTCTTCTATCTGCTGGCGCTTTCCGTCTCCGGCATCACCGGATGGCGCATTGCCGGCATCGTCGTTGTGCTGGGCGTCATCACCATCTTCTACACATTGATTGGCGGCCTTGAAGCGGTGATCTGGACCGATGTGCTGCAGGGCTTTGTGTTGTGGAGCGGCATTGCCGTCACCATCGGCGTTCTGCTCTTCGCCAGTCCCGTGCCCGCCTCGCGGATGATCGGCGCAATTGTTGCCAACCACAAGATGGCGCTGGGCAGCCCGCACTTCAATCTTGGCGCGCCCACGTTCTGGACCCTGGCCCTCTACGGCTTCTTCTTCTATCTGCAAAAGTACACTGCCGATCAAACCGTGGTGCAGCGCTATCTGGCCGCGCGCACGGATCGCGAAGCCATGCGTGGCATCAACATGGGAGCATGGCTCTGCCTGCCGGCATGGACAGCCTTCATGCTGATCGGCAGCCTGCTGTGGGCCTTTTACAAGTTCAGCGGCGAAGTGTTGCCGACCTCCATCACCAAGACCGATCAGATCTTTCCGCACTACATGGTGACGCATATGCCGCTAGGCCTTGCGGGTCTCTTCCTGGCGGCATTGTTCGGCGCCGCCATGTCCATGCTGGCCTCCGATCTGAACTGCCTCGCGGTCATCATCACGGAAGATTTTTACGCGCAGTGTTTCCCCCGCCACACCGATGCCCGCAGGCTCCGCGTCGGAAAAAGTTCCATTGCCATCTGCGGCCTGCTGGCCATCGTAGTGGCCCTCAAACTGGCCAGTACGCAGGGCAGCGCGCTGGCGCTTTATTACACCATTACCGCGATCGTCGCGGGCGGCCTGGCAGGGCTTTTCCTGCTGGCCTTTCTAAGTCATCGCGCGGGCAAGGCCGCGGCCACAGTAGGCATCGTTGCCAACCTCATCTTCACGACCTGGGCCACACTCACCATGAGCGGCGGCCACACGCTGAATCTGCACCAATGGAACTACCCATGGCACGAGTTCTCGATCGGCGCCATCGGCAACCTGCTGCTGCTTGTAACTGGCCTGCTCGCATCGTTTGTCTTTCGTCGCGAAGCCTCAAGCAGCGGCCACACGCTTTGGTCATGGCTGGCCGTTCAACGTCAGCTTCACAAATCCAATCGCACGACGGAGTGCACACCATGAATCGTCTACGCAAAGCGCTCGCTGAGAACAACGGTCAACCTCTGCTGGGTGCCGCGGTCTATTTTTACGATCCCATATTTTTGGAGATCTGCGCCCACCTTGGTTATCAAGCTATCTGGATTGAGATGGAGCACGCGCCCATCACCTTTGCCGAGGCTGCTGATCTGTGCCGCATGGCCACCGGGCACAACATGCTCACCATGATCCGCATTCCGGATACGCGCCGCGAAAGCGTGCTCAAAGCCGCTGAATGCGGGCCGGACATCATCGACGTGCCCATGGTGGAAGAGCCCAGCCAGATGCACCAGATGCTGCAGTACGCACGCTTTGCGCCGCAGGGCGAACGCGGCTACTTCAGCGTCTCGCGCGCCCTCAACTACGGTATTGTGAACAGCGTTGCCGACGAGCAACAACAGCTCAACACCGACCTTTGCCTGCTGGCGCAGATCGAGTCCGCTGCTGGACTGGCGCGGCTGGACGATCTGGCCGCTGTACCCGATGTGGACCTGTTCATTGGCCCCGCGGATCTGGCCGCGAGTCTCGGCCATCCCGGCAACACGGGTCACGAAGATGTGAAGGACGCGGGCCGCCGCATTATCGCCTCTGCTCGCCAGCACAACAAGCTGGTGGCCACCGCCTGCGCTCCAGCCGACTATCCCTTCTGGATCGATGCGGGGGTCGATCTTCTGTTTTGCACCAACGATATTGCCTGCCTGAAGGCCGCGGCCGGCGATGCGCTCGGTACCGCGCGCAATCTGCTTGCGCAAAAGCGTGCTGCTCTGGGAGTCAAGTAGTGAACACCGTAACCTTGTTGCAAGTGCCGCATCTCGTCATCGGCAGTGGCTGCCGCACGCAGTGCGCGCAGTATCTGGCGTCGCGCGGTGTGCGTCGTGCCTTCCTGGTGGCGCCACCCTTCGGCGTTGCTCACGCACAGGAATTGCTGGCTGGCGTCGATGCGGTCGAGGTCGAGTCCAGCATTGAAGCCGAGCCCACGGTCGCTGGTTTTCAGCGCATTCTTGCGCGCGCGCAAAGCTTCCAGCCCGATGCCGTGATCGGTTTTGGGGGAGGCAGCGCCATTGATGTGGCCAAGTTGGTGGCGGCATTGCTCAGCGGGGAACAGCATATCCATCAGGTTTTCGGCATCGGCTTGTTGCAAGGCCGCACGCCGCTGTTGGTCGCCATTCCCACCACAGCGGGCACGGGCGCGGAGGTCTCGCCTAACGCCATTCTTCTGGATGAGGCGGACAGTTTGAAGAAGGGCGTTGTAAGTCCCTTCCTGGTTCCTGACGCGGCCTTTGTGGATGCGGAATTGACCCTCAGCGTTCCGCCCGCCGTCACCGCGGCCACCGGGCTGGACGCGCTCACCCATTGCATTGAGGCTTACACCAATCGCTTCGCGCATCCGGTGGTGGATGTGTGGGCTCTGGAAGGCATTTGCCTCATTGCCAGCACGCTGGAAGAGGCCGTGCATACGCCCTCGTCGCTTGTCGCGCGGGAAAAGATGATGCTCGGCAGTTTGTATGGCGGGCTATGCCTGGGCCCTGTCAACACGGCCGCGGTGCATGCGCTCTCCTATCCGCTGGGCGGCGCATTTCATATTCCTCACGGCCACGCCAACGCCATCTTGCTGCCGCACGTGATGCACTTCAATCTGTCCGCAGCGCCGGAGCGATTTGCCGCCGTGGCACTCGCCCTGGGCGCGGAGCAGCAGGCCACGGCTCATGCCACGGCACTGGCAGGCACCGCCACGCTCTGGAAGCTGATTGGCGCAACCGGCCTGGAGATGCGGCTTTCCGCGTTGGGTGTGGATGCCAGCCAGACCGCGTGGCTTGCCGCTGCCGGCCTAGGCGTTACGCGCCTGATGAAAAATAATCCTCGCGAGATGAACCAGAAGGATGCGGAGCGAATCTTCGCCTCCGCCTTCTGTGGCGTTCCGGCTTGATCGCGAGCTCGACGTCTGGTGTGTGCAGTTCAGGCACGCACTTTGACCTGTAGTCATTACGGATCAACCTCCTCGTGTTGGCGAGCCGACGAAGACCTCGGCTCGCCCTTTTTCTCTCCGAGGTGGTGGTGTCCAGCTCGCCTCTGCATCTCTGCTGATCGCGACCGGCTAGGCAAGGGTGAAACGGCTTTGCCAGAGACCCCGAAACTCGCGAGTCTTCCGGTGAGTTAGAAACTGGCGGGGTTGGAATTCTCGAAGAGCTATTCATTCAGTGCTTTCCTGTAGGAAAAAGCGGGTGTAGACTGGCTCGCATAGAAAGATTGCGAGATAAATATGATCACGCGGCGGAAGTTTATGGAGTCGGCTACAGCTTTGGCGGGTATGGGGCTGGCAGGTGGAAGCGGCCTTCGCGCCCTTGCGCAGGATCCTGAGGCCCAGGTTGAGCGTGCTGCCAATCACATGGGTTATGAGGTAGCTCCGTGGAAGGTTCGTCCTTTCTCGTTGCGCCAGGTGAAGCTTCTCCATGGGCCGCTGCGGGAGGCGCAGGAACGTACGCGCGTCTATCTCTACATGCTGCCCAACGAGCGGTTGTTGCATAGCTTCCGTCTGACGGCGGGCATAACTTCCACGGCGGCTCCGCTGGGTGGTTGGGAGGCTCCGGCAGGCGAGCTGCGGGGCCACTTTGCCGGCGGACACTACCTCTCAGCCTGTGCGCTGATGGTCACCGCCACCGGCGATGAACCGTTGCGGCAAAAGGCCAACGCGCTGGTGGAGGAACTGGCTGCGTGTCAGCGGGCGGATGGCTATCTGGGCGCGTATCCGGCCAGCTTTTATGATCGTTTGCGCGCCCACCAACGGGTGTGGGCGCCATTTTACACCTTCCACAAGATCATGGCCGGCTTGCTGGATATGTATGTTTACTGCGGCAACATGCAGGCCTTGAATGTGTGCGTGGGCATGGCGGATTGGGTGGGCAAATGGGTTGAGCCGATTGCGCCCGAGGAGTGGGCTGAGATCCAGACGGTGGAACACGGCGGCATGAACGAGGTGCTGTTCAACCTGTACGGCGTGACCGGCGAAAAACGCTTCCTCGAGCTGGGCTTCCGCTTTGAGCACAAGGCCTTCTTCGATCCGCTGGCGGCAAACTCCGACAAGCTGGCCGGCCACCACTCCAACACCAACATCCCCAAGGTGATTGGCGCGGCGCGCGGCTTCGAGCTTTCAGGCAACGCGCGCTACCGGAATATCGCGGAGAATTTCTGGCAGATGGTTGCCAACCACCATGCCTATTGCACCGGTGGTACCAGCGCCACCGTGCCTATGAGCAAGAACGATGCCGAAGGCTGGCACAAGGCCGACGACCTCTCCAATCAGCTGGTTCCCGATGCCCAGGAGTGCTGCTGCAGTTACAACATGATGAAGCTCACGCGGCATTTGTTTGGCTGGACCGCGGACGCGCGCTACATGGACTACTACGAGCGGCTGTTGTGGAACCTGCGCATGGGCACGCAGGACGAGCACGGCATGCTGATGTACTACGTGTCCACCGCGCCGGGCTACTGGAAGACCTTTGGCACGCCGTTTGACACCTTCTGGTGCTGTACGGGAACGGGCGTGGAAGAGTTTGCCAAGCTGGCTGACTCGATCTACTTCCACGACGAGCGCGGGATCTACGTGAATCAGTTTGCCGCCAGCGAGCTGGATTGGCATGAACGCGGAGTCCGGCTAACGCAGTTGACCGACTTCCCGGAGCAAGAGTCCACGGAGTTGATTGTGCAGGCCGTGCATCCGGTGCGGCTGGCCATCCGGGTGCGTACGCCGTATTGGTGCGTGGGCGCAAAGGTGCGCGTGAACGGGATCGCGGAGCAGCCCAAGACTCTGGGCAACGGCTACGTGGAACTGGAGCGGACCTGGCAGTCGGAAGACCGGATACAGATTGCGCTGCCCATGCACTTCCATGCCGCCAATCTGCCCGGCAATCCGGCGGCCAGGGCGATGATGTACGGGCCGCTGGTGTTGGCGGCCTTGATGGGCCGAGAGGGTCTGACGACGGAGATGATGTACGGAGCGGCCAGCTCCGCTCGTAATGGCATGTTGAGCGATGCGGTTCTGCCGCGCATTCAAGACGGCAACGGCGAGTGGGTGGAGAAGACCGGGGAGCCGCTGGGCTTCAAGACCGCCGGGCAACTGGAAACCATGGAACTGCGGCCTCTCTATCAGGTGCTGCACGACCGTTATTCGATCTATTTCCAGGTGGGCGCAAAGGTTTGACGTTGAACGCGGCCAATTGCGGATGCAGAGCATCGATTGCCGCTGTTCATGGCTTTTTCTTGCTCTAGCCCTTACGGCTCCGGCCCTTGCTGACCAGGCCCAGAAGATAGACATCCTGAGCCTCTTGCTGGATTCTATTGTGGAAGCAAGAAGCGTCGGGGCACGGCTTTAGTTGTGCCGACACTAGCAACAAAAGGTCTCAGGGCTTTAGCTGTTGTTCGAGGAATTGCAGTTCTTCAGCGGCTAAACCGGCGGCGGAAAAACTCGGTATTTCAGGTTGAAACCCCAGAAAGCGTGCCGCAGGGGCTAAAGCCCACCTTTTCCGCAAAGAACGCGAAATAATGTGGCACGGGGCCTTTATCCGAGGGCCGGATCGCTGGGTCTTTGACCGCGTGAATTTGCACCTTGGCATTTCGGCTTCCCAGGTCTCAAAATCGAGACCTGGGGCACCCAACAGCGGTTCAGAATCAACCGGTCAAAGACTTGGCGATCTCGTTGAGCGGAGTGGTTGGGTGCCCAGGCGGCACAATGCCGTACTTGAGATCGAGGAAGAGCCGCAAATCTTCAGGCAGGGCGGTGGACAGCTCCTGCCAGGTGAGCACCTTGAGGCGGGTGCGCACCTGAGCTGAGCGGACTGCGGCCATCACCTGGAACCACGCCTCCGCCAGGTCCGGCCGACGCGCATCGTGCAGCACGCAGAAGCTGGCGCCGGTGGCTGCTGCCGCAAGCACGTTGCGCAGCAGTTGATAGCTGGCGTAGCCGGGTTCGGTGGGTGGTTTGACCAGTGGATCGATGTGCGCAAAGCCCTCCGGATCGCCCAAATCGCTTTCAAATTCCTGGGAGAGGTTCTCGACGTACTCGCTGGAGCGGCGAGGGCGCGCCAGCGGAATCGCGGTGCGGGGCAGCAACTCGGGATCAAAGACCTCATCGAAGTCGAGGTAGGCTTCCACGAGGTTCGCGGAGCGGTTCTGGAAGTCTGTCTCCGTGAGTTTGGACTCCACCAGCAGCGAACCCCAGAGCATGTCAACTTCGGTGCGATCCGAGCGGCCGTTGGCCAGCGGCACCTGCGCCTTCCAGCCGAAGACGGGATCGGGTGCATCCGATTCCACGCCCAGCATGGAGCGCACCGTGGATGAGGCGCAGACCTGAGGCGCGCAGAAGATATTCATCAGCAGCGCATCGGAGCTGGTGGAGGAGTCGAGTTCGCGCCACTTGCGATGTGGATCGAGCGCAGGCCGGGGCAGGGAACGCTCGCCTTGCGTATGCACCTTGTCCAGGCGCTGAAGCCATGGCTGCCGGGCGCAGATGGCCTGGTAGGCAGGATCGAAAAAGTTGCCGTGCCGGTCCTTGTCGGGTTCATACACAATGACGGGAGGATTGCCGTAGCTCTCCACGTGCGCGCGTCCCCGTGCCCACGCGGCGTTGCGAGCCAGCAGTTCCTGGCGCAACGCGAATGCGTAACCGGCGGGGAGCGAGCTGTGGGGCATGGTGTGAACCTGTTGATCAGCATACGACAGGTTGGAGGAATGCGCGCGGAGCTGCCTAACAAAAACGCCCCGCAATTCGTGGGGATCGCGGGGCGCTGTTGTTTCCAGTTGCAGGGTTACTTTTGGTGGCGGGTGAGGCCTGGCTGGAAGCTGATCATGACTGCGCGGATGGTTACGCGATGACCGGAATCTCAGCCACGCCCGCGGTGCCGAAGATGCGGCGGTAGCGCTCCACTTCACTGGGGTCGCCCAGAGCCTTGAGGTAGTTGTCGGAGAGCTTGACGGCGGGGCGGCCATCCACTTCCGTCAGCTTGCAGACCAGGCTCACCGGATCAAAGTCCTCGCTGCCCTGGGGATTGCAGCCACGGAAGTCGTTGGTGAGCAAGGTGCCCCAACCGGCGCTGAAGCGGATGCGGCGTTCGTCGGCCCAGCGGCTGGCGTCGTTGAAGTCCGCCGCGCGATGGAACTCGTGGGGCTGCGCGCCATTGCGCAGACGGCCTCCAAAGTAGGCGTGGAGGG
The DNA here is from genome assembly GCA_964645855.1 of uncultured Occallatibacter sp. Classification (GTDB taxonomy): domain Bacteria; phylum Acidobacteriota; class Terriglobia; order Terriglobales; family Acidobacteriaceae; genus Telmatobacter. The sequence continues at coordinate 10,629 of CAZYDF010000004.1, read as the reverse complement.
CAAGAATCTGATCCACGTCGAGCGCGTCGGAGGCGATCAGCCGCTTCTGGCGTGGGTCGCGGCCATGCTGTTCCAGCCATGTAATGTACTCGTCGCCGGCCGTGAAGGGGTCTTTGCTGTCAATGCGCTGACCGGTCCAGTCTGCCACCCAGTCGGACGCGCCGGCCAGAAACTGCGTGGTGCCGTAGGTGTCTGGCAGCAGGATGAGCAACTCACCCTGATAACTCTGCTGCCAGAGGTCAAGCAGGCGGTATTGGGCCTGCTGCAACTCCTCGTCCGAGGTGGCCATGGCCGCCAGCGCCATGGGCAACTCATGGGCGTTGGTGCCCATGGCTTCAAGATCGTGCTTGTAGGCCAGATAAGTGTTGGAGGTCCCGGTGAAGTTTGCGCCCAGCACGTCGGCCATGGCGGTTACAACATACTCCTGCCAGAGGAAGCTGTGGCGGCGGCGGGTGCCAAAGTCGCTCACGCTGAGCCGGGGTACGTCGCGCAGCCGCTCCATCTTTTCAAAGACCCGGGTTTTGGCGCGCGCGTAGAGGATGTCGAGTTCGAGCTCGCTCAAGCGCTTCAGGCTGGCGCGGGTCTTCAGCTCGTCGATGATGGTGAGCGCGTAGATCTCCCACAGCGTGGTTGCCGTCCATGGCCCGCTGAAGCGCAGATTGAACTGGCCGTCTTCAATGGTTAGCTCATAGTCAGAGAGCGCGAAGTCGTTCTCCAGCCACTCCAGGAAGGCCGGCTCAAAGATGCCGCGCTTGCCGTAGAAGCTGTTGCCGGCCAGCCAGATCAGTTCCGATTTGTGAAAACGCAGCTCTTTGGCCGCGGTCAGCTGCTCTTCGAGCTCGTGGACTTCGATCATCTCGCCCAAACGCACCGAGGGCATCCGGTTCTGCAAGGTGAAGGCGGTTTGCGTCTGGGGGAAGTTCTTCCAGATGAACTGCAGCATCAGTAGCTTGTAGAAGTCCGTATCGAGCAGCGAACGGGTGATGGGGTCGAGCTCCCAGTTGTGGTCGTGCGCGCGTCTGGCAAGATTAATAATCACGTTGACACTACTGTAACGGATTGCCGTGGGCGGGGAAAGCGGGGAGGGCTCTACAAGGTGCACCGCATAACGGTAGAGTAACCGGATCTTAACGGATGCTGAGCGGGGAGGAGCCGATATGAGAAATATCTCATCCTTATTGGAGCCCCGCATGATCGTTCGCAAGTCTTCGAATGCAAGCTTCTACCAACGGGCAGTGTACGCTCTGCTTGTCGTCTTCATCCTTCTGCTCTTTTCGCCTTCAGTCCACGCTGCTGACCGGAAGGTTCTATCCCGGGTACGTCCGGAATACCCGCCCATTGCCAAGCGCATGAAGATTGCCGGAACGGTGCTGCTGAGCGTTGTGGTCTCGCCCTCGGGGCTGGTAAAGGCCGCCAACTTTGTCATGGGCGAACACGTGCTGTTGGAGGCGGCTCAGGCGGCGGTGGAGAAATGGCGGTTTGAGGCTGCCAACGACCAGACCACGGAGGATGTGGAGATCAACTTTCCACGCGACGCCGTGGATCCCAAATAGCAGGTCTGCGGCGGTTGGCGTTGCGTCAGAGGCAACCAGAAGTGGGTGGCAAGCAGCTACCGAGCCGCATGTGAATGCGTACGCCAACGGGGAGAATGATCGCCACACTCTCACCAGTTCTGGCGGCACCAATTGGGTGGCGGGCTTGTAGATCACCATTGATTTGCAACCTATGGAAAGCGCTCCGAGCACTGCCGGCGAAACTGAATGACGGTAGAACACGCACCGCGCCTGATGGCGGGTCTTGTTATACTCATCTCGCTGGTGCTGGCCCACGATGTCTCGGATAAGTAGCTGTGGTTGACGGCCATTGTGGGCCTCAATCCGCCGTAGTCCGCCCTCACCAACAGGTGTCCGGCCTTGAGCCTCTTTCGCGCGCTGGGGCTTAAGGGAGATGAGGAAACTGCGAAATGAAGCGACGAGTGTTGATTGTTGGGGGCGTGGCGGGCGGCGCGACTTGCGCGGCGCGTTTGCGCCGGCTGGATGAGCAAGCTGAGATTGTTGTCTTCGAGCGTGGGCCGTATGTTTCCTTTGCCAACTGCGGCCTGCCCTACTACGTTGGCAACGTGATCCAGGATGAGGCCAAGCTTCTGCTGGCCTCGCCTCAGCTCTTTCGCGAGCGCTTCAACATCGATGTCAGGATTAACGCGGATGTGGTGGCTATTGATCGCGCGAAGCATACCATCCGCGTGAAGGATGTGGCCACTGGCTGCGAGTCCACTGAGGCCTATGACGAGCTGGTGCTTTCGCCCGGCGCTTTGCCCATCCGCCCCAACTGGCCGGGCGTTGATCTCCCCGGTATTTTTACGTTGCGGACTGTGCCAGACAGTCGTGCGATCCGCGCATGGCTGGACGACCGCAAGCCCTCCACCGCAGTGGTGGTGGGCGGTGGCTTCATCGGTCTGGAGATGGCGGAGAACCTTGCGCATCGCGGCCTGGCCGTGACCATTGTGGAGTTGGCCAAGCAGGTGATGCCGCCGCTCGACCCGGAGATGGCGGAGTATGCGCGGCAACGGCTGGAGGCCAAGGGCGTCACGCTGGCGCTGGGGGATGCGGTCACCTCGTTTGAGCAGACAGAGAGCGGCTTGCGCGTCCACACGCAGTCGGGCGCAAGTTTTGATGCGGGCATTGTGGTGCTGGCCATCGGGGTGCGGCCAGAGACGCGGCTTGCTGTTGATGCCGGGCTCAAGCTGGGCGCGCGTGGCTGCATTGCGGTGAGTAACCAGATGCAGACCAGCGACGAGCACATCTGGGCCATGGGCGATGCGGTGGAGCTTTCCAATTTTGTCACCGGCGAGCTAGGCATGGTGGCGCTTGCTGGCCCTGCCAATCGCCAGGGACGCATTGTGGCCGACGTGCTCTGCGGAAGAGATTCGAAGTATCGTGGCGCGCAGGGCACAGCGGTCTGCGGATTCTTTGGCTTCACCGTAGCGCTTACCGGCGCTACAGAAAAGTCGCTGCTGCGGGCGGGCGTTAAGGACGTAGCCGCCGTGTATCTGCATCCTGGGCACCACGTGGGCTACTATCCCGGTGCGCAACCCATTCACCTCAAGCTCTTGTTCCGCCGCTCCGATGGACGCGTGCTGGGCGCGCAGGCCGCGGGCGAGCAGGGTGTGGAACGGCGCATCGACGTGATCGCAACAACGATCCAGATGAACGGTACGGTCTTCGATCTGGAAGATGCGGAGCTGTGTTACGCGCCGCAGTATGGCTCAGCCAAAGATCCGGTAAATTTTGCGGGGATGATCGCGGCCAATGTGGTGCGCGGCGATGCGGAGTTGGCGGCGTGGAGCGAGGTTGAAACCAGCGATGCGTTCCTGCTCGATGTGCGCGAGCCGCAGGAGTTTGCAGCGGGCGCAATTCCTGGCGCGATCAACATTTCGCTGGGCCAGTTGCGCGCGCGGATGAACGAGCTGCCCGTGGCGCGGGAGATCTGGGTGAACTGCGGCGTGGGCCAGCGTGCTTACTATGCCTGCCGGATTCTTGCCCAGAACGGCTTGAACGCGCGCAATCTTTCCGGTGGATACAGCACTTATCGCGTCCTGTATCCCGAACGTTGAACTGGCCGTTCGCAGCGGCGACAAGCGCGGCTGGTCGAGCCATCCTTAGGACAAAGAAAGAACATGAACGAATCGCTCGATCCATCGCAGTGCTTTGCCTGCAGCCCGGAAAACTTGCGTGGGCTGCATCTTCTTTTTCATTCCGATGCCGCGGGCCAGTGGGCGGCGGAGTGGACGCCGGAGGCCGATCTAGTGGGCTTTCGGGGCGTGGTGCACGGTGGCATTGTGAGCACGGTGCTGGATGAATCGATGGCCAAGGCCGTGGCGGGCACCGGAACCTTTGGCTATACGGCCGAGCTGCGGGTGCGTTTTCGGGAGCCTGTTCCGCCGGGCGCTGTGCTGCAGGTGCGCGGCTGGATCGCAGAGCGCAGTCGGCGCATGGTCAAGACGGAAGCCTTCATCCAGAACAGTAGTGGCGAAGAACTAGCCCATGCATGGGCTACATTTCTGATCGCCCATTAGTTTGCGGAGTTCCGTCGTAGCAGGAGAAGACTATTTGAAGATAGATCCGCGGATAGAACTGGCCGAAAGGGTGGTCTATCCGCAAGGCCAAATTGCGCTACAGAGCCTTCAGGTAGAGGGCGCGGACGTCGTCGGCGGTAAGGTCGCGGGGGTTGCCGGGGGTGCAGGGGTCGGCCAAGGCGGGGGCTATCCACTGCTCGATGTCAGCTTCCTTGACGCCTAGTTGCGCGAATCCGGCAGGAATGCGGACGCGGGCGCTGAGGCTGCGGATGGCGTCGAGCGCGGCCTGGGAGGCCTTCTCTTCGGTCAGGCCGCTGGTATCGACGCCCATGGCTTCGGCAATCCGCGCAAAACGAGCGACGGCGGCGGGGCGGTTAAACTCCTCCACAACCGGCAGCAGGATGGCGTTGCAGACGCCGTGGGGCAGGTTGTGGGTGGCTCCGGGCTGGTGGGCAAGAGAGTGCACACAACCGAGACCGGCGGAGTTGAAGGCCATACCGGCAAGATACTGACCGTGGGCCATCATCTCGCGGGCTTCCAGATCCTGGCCGTTATCGAAGGCGCGGGGCAGCCACTTGGAGATCACACGGATGGACTCCAGCGCGGAGTGGTCGGTGAGCGGGTGCGCGCCACGGGAGACATAGGCCTCAACGGCGTGGGTGAGGGCGTCCATGCCGGTGGCGGCGGTGGTTCCGGCGGGCATGGAGGCGAGGGCGACGGGGTCGTTGACGGCGATGTCCGGGATGATGGCCGGGGAGATGATGACCATCTTGACGTGGCGGAGGGTGTCGGTGATGACGGCGTTGGAGGTGACCTCAGCCGCGGTGCCGCTGGTGGTGGCGATGGCGACCAGGAACGTGCCGGGCTTCACGTCCAGGTGGACGCCTTCGTACTGGTTGATGGGGCCGGGGTTGGCGGAGAGGATGCGCACAGACTTGGCGGTGTCGATGACCGATCCACCGCCGAGGGCGACGAGAGCGTCGGGCTTGGCTTGCTGGAACTGGGCAAAGGCCTTTTCGACGGTCTGGGTGGTCGGATTGGGCTCGATGGCCGAGAAGACGGTGACGGCGATCTGCTGCTGGCTGAGCAGGGCCTGGAGGAGCTGGGCCGCGGGGAGCTTGAGCAGGATCTCGTCGGTGAGCAGGAGAACGGACTTTGCGCCCTGCTGGGCGAGGGCGGCAACGGCGTCGTGCATGGCGTTGGTACCGGAGATTGCGATGCGGGGGAGGGCGAGAGTAAATGACATATTGTTTGTCCTTTGAAATCGTCGGGGCGCACAATGGCGCGGGAATGAAATCGGTTGACTGCATCTATTGTCGCGCAGATGAGCCGGAGTGGATGTGACGGATGCACATTGGGCACCTGCCGTGCGGGCAGCCGCGCTGCGCGCCGTGCCGGGGATCTTCTTTCCGTGCTCCCCAACAGCGAAGGGACAAGGGCACCCCGCCTTTGGGATGGGGCTGTGGCAACGGTGCAGAAAAAATGCGGGCCAGGAGGCCCGCACCTACAGCCGACCGGGAGGTCGGCGCTATGTTGTTCTTGGCGCTGCGCAGAGCTTATCGAGGCCGGAAGCCTGGCGAGCGAAGCCAGCGGCTGCTACCTGCAATGGCGCACCGCAGGTGCCTAAGAGCCAGCCTTCTTTTCGATCTTGGCCCAGCCGTCCTTGAGGGGCAGGGTGCGATTGAATACTTTTTTCTCGGTTGTGGAGTCAGGGTCAAGACAGAAATAGCCTACGCGCTCGAACTGGTAGGAGGTGCCGAGCTTCGCTTCGGCCAACGAGGGCTCCAGCTTGGCGTCGGGGATGACTTCGAGCGAGTTGGGGTTCAGGTTGTCCAGATAACTGCCACCCTCGGGGAAGTCAGCGGGGTTGGGGTTCGAGAAGAGCTTGTCGTAGATGCGCACTTCGGCCGAGAGCGCGTGCGCGCAGCTGACCCAGTGGATGGTGGACTTCACCTTGCGGCCATCGGGTGAGTTGCCGCCCTTGGAGGCCGGATCGTAGGTGCAGTGCACCTCGGTGACGTTGCCGTCGGCATCCTTGACCACGCTCTGCGCGGTGACGAAGAAGGCGTTGCGCAGGCGGACTTCCTTGCCCGGCGAGAGACGATAGTACTTGGGCGGAGGAACTTCGCGGAAGTCATCTTGTTCGATATAGATTTCGCGGGAGAAGGGAACCATGCGGGTCCCGGCTGAGACGTCTTCGGGGTTGTTTTGGACCTCGCAAAGGTCGGTCTGGCCCTCAGGGAAGTTAGTGATGACCAGCTTGATGGGGCGCAGAACGGCCATGGCCCGCAGGGCGCGGCGGTTGAGGTCGGCGCGCTGGAAGTGCTCCAGCATCTCGATATCTGTGGAGCCGTTGGTGCGCGAGGCGCCAACCTGGCCGACAAAGGTGCGCAGAGCCTCGGGCGTAAAGCCGCGACGGCGGATGCCGCAGAGGGTGGGCATGCGGGGATCGTCCCAGCCGGTCACGTATTTTTCCTGGACCAATTGCAGCAGTTTGCGCTTGGAGAGCAGGGTGTAGGTCAGGTTGAGGCGGTCGAACTCAAACTGCTGCGAGGGGAAGATGCCGAGCTGCTCGATGTACCAGCGATAGAGGGGCTGGTGATCTGTGAATTCGAGCGTGCACATGGAGTGCGTGACCTGCTCAATGGAGTCGGACTGGCCGTGCGCGTAGTCGTACATGGGGTAGATGCACCACTTGTCGCCGGTGCGGTGATGCTCGGCGTGGAGGATGCGGTACATGACCGGGTCGCGCATGTTGAGGTTGGGCGAGGCCATGTCGATTTTGGCGCGCAGGACGCGGGTACCGTCGGGGAACTCGCCGTTCTTCATGCGCGTGAAGAGGGCGAGGTTCTCCTCGATGGAGCGGTCGCGGAAGGGGCTGGGCTGGCCGGGCTCGGTGAGGGTGCCGCGATGCTGGCGGATCTCATCGGCGGTGAGGTCGTCCACGTAGGCCTTGCCCGCCTGGATGAGCTTGAGGGCCCACTCGTAGAGCTGATCGAAGTAGTCGGAGGCGTAGCAGGTGCGCTCCCAATCAAAGCCGAGCCAGCGAACGTCGGCCATGATGGAGTCAACGTACTCCTGCTCTTCCTTCTCGGGATTGGTGTCGTCGAAGCGGAGGTTGGTCTTACCGCCGAACTCGTCGGCGAGGCCAAAATCAATGCAGATCGCCTTGGCATGACCGATGTGGAGGTAGCCATTGGGTTCGGGTGGGAAGCGGGTCTGAATGACGGCATCGCCGTACTTTTTGGTGCGGACATCTTCCTCGATCTGATCGCGGAGGAAGTTGTTGAGCGTGAGCGATTCCGTGGTTTCCGTACTTGAGTTGGTCATGGCTGGTAACCATTATCCCACTGGAGGGCTGGGCTCAAAAAGGGGCAACGCGGCTTGACAGTGCAGAAAGCCGCTGCCAGACTCGTATTATGGACGTTCAATTCACTCCCGAGCAGGAAGTCCGATTGGGCCAGATCGCCCGTGTGGAGGGAATTCCGCCTGCGCGTCTGGTGCAAGAGGCGGCGCTGCATCTGCTGGAAGAGGACGAACGCTTCCGTGCCGGTGTGTGCAAAGGCGTGGAGCAGGCTGACCTGGGAATGTTCGTCGAAGAGTCTGAGATGGATGCCCGCATCCATCGGCTGCTGGGCAACTGATGCGCATCCGATGGACTCCGGCGGCAACAGTCGACTTGAAATCTATCGGGGGTTACCTTCCTCGTATTGTTCAAGAATGTTGAAAACACTTACTGCGATACTGTACACAGTGTAGTAGTCGTAAACTTGACCAAATTTCGGCGTCCAATAACGACCGTGAGCAAGCCAATGGCGGTATTTGAAGGCACCTTTCAAGTGTCCCGCGATTTGCTTGGGCATTACCGTGCTAGCCCAAGCAGCTACGATGTCGTCTTCTAAAGACGCCTTTTCTTCCCTTAAGCTATATACAGCGCGCAGGGTCCGGGACAGGCTGTCTCGGCTTCTGTTGTAGGCTCGCATGAGGTAGTCAATCCGCAAAGCAGCCTCTGTTGCTGCCAATATACTCAGCGAACTGGTGTGTTCAACCTCGGCGAGACGCAGTGACAATTCTTCTTCTACTTCAGCTCTTGTGTTAAGGCTATGTCTGGCAAGGAAAGATGGCGATGCGGCAGAATAGTACTCGCGCAACGCTGCAGTGAGAGATTCATAATGGGCAGCGATCTTTTCCAACTCGAGCTCTTGATCGGAAAAGCTTACCCGCTTAGCCATTGACTACTCTCATCAGAACTTCCTGAAAAGAATCTTCGGTCAACTCGACAAACTTGTTTGCCGGTGGAGGAATTACCAGCTTCCATACCCATTCGCTGAAAGGAGGACGATCCGCAGTTGCTGAGTTTGGCTTCTGGCCTTTTACGAGCACTTCTACATGCACCCGAATCCCCGTAGAACTCATAGGGACAAGAACAAGTCGAGCCGTTCCTTTGGGGCCTTTGATGTCGACGCGACCGCGAGATCCGATTAAAAGAGTTCCTATCGGCTCGAGGTTGACTGCATCTTTACCTATGGTGATGACCGTCATCGGTGCAGAATAGGTTCCGAGCAGTTCTTCCGATAGGGGTATTGTTTTTGTCGACACCTGGATTGTTTCGCTGTATGGATCCAGCCATTTGGTGACATCAGTCTTCAAGCGCTGCAGGTGAGTAATCCAGTCCTGCTTTTCCTTGTTCCAGTCGATGGCTTTTTCTGCTCTTGCTGCTTCTTCCACTTCTGATGCTTTAGCGGTGACAAAATCCTGGAACGAAAGCTTCGTCATGGTACCTCCTGCTGTAGATGGGGCTTGATTCTTGAAGGAAATAGTGGGTCGGTGGCCCGTATTTCAATCAACCACCATGAATGGCAGCCCAAGCCCGGATATCGGATCTAGGGTACCAAGTCAGCTTAGCCGAGCGTAGCCAGGTTCTCAATAGCTTTCTTGATGCGGTACAGGCAGATCTCCTTGCCCAGGACGGCCATGGTTTCAAACAAGGGCGGGGCATTCTTGCGGCCGCAGACGGCTACGCGAATGGGCTGGAACATGGGCCCGGCCTTGAGACCAAGATGGGCGGCTGCCGCACGCAGTGCCTCGTTCAGCGGGTCGTGGGTGAACTCGACCGCGGGCAGTACTTCGAGCGCGTATGCGAGGACCTTCTTCGCCATCACCACATCGCCACCCTTAGGCGGGATCAACTCCGTTGGGTCGTACTTTGGGAGTTTCTGGAGGAAGAAAAAGTCGGCTACCGCGGGGGCCTGGCGGAGGAGTTCGATGCGCTCGCGGATAAGAGGCGTGACTTCCAGCAGCTTTTCGGGCGAGGCGGTGAGGCCGGCGGGGGCGAAGAAGGGCTCGATCTCTTTGGCCAGGGTCTCGATGGGCAGGGCGCGCAGATGCTCGGCGTTCAGCCACACGGATTTGGCGTCGAAGGGCGTTTCCTCGGTGAAGTTGATCACGGCGTTGGCGCGGTTCACGTTTTCAAGCGTAAATATTTCCTGGATTTCACGGACGGACATGAACTCCCTGTCATCCTTGGGCGACCAGCCGAGCAGGCAGAGGAAATTGATAAAGGCCTGGGGCAGGAATCCTGCGTCGCGATAGGTGGTGACGCTGACGACCGGGCCGTGCTTGCGCTTGCTGAGCTTGGCGCCGTCCGGGGCGACCAGCAGGGGCAGGTGGGCGAACTGGGGAGCCACCACGCCGAGGCCTTCAAAGATAAGCAGGTGCTTGAAGGTGTTGGAGAGATGATCCTGGCCGCGGATGATCTGGGTAATGCGCAGATCGGCGTCGTCAAAGCAGCTGGCCAAGTGATAGGTGGGGTAACCGTCCGAACGTAGCAGGGCAAAGTCCTCGACTTCATCTGCGGCCTTCGTTTGTTGGCCGTAAACAGCATCGGTAAAATGCAGAACGCAGTTCTGCCCACGGGGGACACGGTAGCGGAGGGCAAAAGGTTCGCCCGCGGCGGCGCGGCGGTCGCTCTCTTCCGGGGTGAGCTCGCGCATGCCGGGGTTGAAAAGCCAGGCGCCTTGGGCGTTGGACTGGGTATCGTCGCCGGCGTGGGCGGGGGTGAAGTCGCGGTAGGCCAGGCCCTTGGCGAAGATGGACTGGGCGGCCTGGCGATGCAGGGCCAGACGCTCGGACTGCTTGTACTCCTCGTCCCAGGTGAGGCCCAACCAACGGAGGCCCTCAAAGATGGATTGCTCACTGGCGTCGGAGTTGCGCTCCACGTCAGTGTCGTCGAGGCGCAGGACCATGGTGCCCTGGTTGTGGCGGGCGTAGAGCCAGTTGAAGATGAAGGTGCGCGCGCTGCCCACGTGCAGATAACCGGTGGGCGAGGGGGCAAAACGGACGCGGGGAGCGAGGGGGGGTATGTCTGGCATCGTCATGGGTTCCACCTTTGATGCTAGCACCTTCCAAGTGCAGCTCTCAGCTTTCAGGCATTGCATGCAGGCACCTGCGGTGCGGCAGCCGCTTCGCGCTGCTATGGTTAGCGCGTCGATCAATGCATCCCCGGTCCCCGAACGCGAGGGTGTCAAGTTCCAGGACAAGGTTTACAGGTTGTC
>CAZYDF010000003.1:0-109661 GCA_964645855.1 uncultured Occallatibacter sp. | reverse complement strand
CAAAAGTTCTGGTCAGTTAAAATCGACAATGTTGCACTTGGAGCTTGAATCCGCCAGGGTACTGCGTGGCAATTTCCTCAAGAAATTGCCCCCTTGCACGGTCGACACTTGAACCGAAAACGCGCTAAAGCGTTTCCCGAATCGCTGTAAACCGAAATCGGGATGCTAAGTGGCTTTTTCCTCAAGAAATAGCCACCTTGCACTCTCCTCAAAAAGGCCATATGTATTCTGGAAATGTTCTAGAAGATCGACGCATACTTGGCGGCGATGGTCTTCCAGCAGTAGCGGCGCAAGGCAATCTCCCGGAGCGGCGCGCGCAGGCTCTCCCACTCCGCCGTGCTCATCGTCTTCATCCGCGTCTCCAGTTCGATCGCATCCCGGTAGTAGCGCGCGGCATTCTCGGTGGTGGCGCGATTGAAAACCACATCGTAGGCCGCTATCGGCAACCCGAGGTACATCGCCTCCACCAGGCTGGGATTGGTGCCGCCGGCGGAGTGCCCATGCACATAGACCGCGCAATGACTACGCAATAGGTTGAGTTCCTGCGGATCGTAGATGGCCTCCAGAAGATGAAGATTCGGATAGCCGCGGTAACGCTGTTTCAACCTGCGGCCAAAGGTGCTGGACGCCCAGTTGCCGACCAGCACCAGATCCTTGTCTGACAGGTGACTGAAGGCTTCCAGAATCATCTCGATATTGTTGTCGGATTGAATGCGTGCAACGTCAAAGGCGTAAGGGTGGGCAAGGAACGGATAGCGCTCGCGTTCTGCCGCGGTAAGGTCAGGTTGCGTAGTCTGGTCGCCGCCGTACTCTATCAAGTAGCTCGCCCGTCTGTAGGTCTTCAGCAGGTATTCGGCGATGCCGTCGTTATCTGCAATCAATGTGGTTGCGGCACGTACCGCCATGCGCTCTGAAAAGTGCAGATATTGGCTCGCCCACCGGCCCCACTTGGAACGCTGCCAGTCAAGCCCTCCAATGTTGAGGATGATCTTCTTGCCGGTCAGGTTGGCCAGCGGGAGAAAGATGGCGCCCGAGACGCCCAGCAGCAAAATGACGTCGGCGCGCAGGCAGGCGTCGAACAACGAGAGCCCGTCGTAGAAGATGCTTTGCGCTCCATTGGCGCGCAGCGGAATGTAGCACAGCCGCGCCTCGTGATAACTCTTCTCATGTTGCGCGTAGTCGGGCCCGCTGCAGTACACCGTAAAGTCGAAGTACTTGCCCAGATACTCGACAAGATAGCGCGCCAGGGTCTCAAAACCGCCGTACTGTGCGGGAAGCCCTACGGTGCCGACGATCGCGACTTTGGTGTTTGTGCTCACTCCATCTCCTTCACCAGATCGAGTGTCCCTTGCATGTGTTGGCGTGCGAATGCCCCAAAGACGATGGAACGAATGCCCTGGCTGTGGACGTTGGCAACAGGAAGGAGTGTGGCGCGCAAGCCGATCAGGCGGCGCTTGCCGACGCCTGTCACGGTTACCGATAGTTTCCGCGCCGCCACGGCCTCGCCAAGCACAGCCTCGCGGAGGAGGATCGGCAGTTGGCTGGCGACGAGGGCGCAGCTGCTCATGGAAACCCCGCCGGAATAGACCTGTTCGAGAGTCAACTTGCTCTTTCGAACCGCACCGCGATCCTCACGCATGTGGCCCAAGGTTCCATGGTGCTGCGAGCGTCCAGACTGGACGACCTCCCGGAGAGTTTCCATCAACAAGAGTCTTGGGTCCATCGTGATTCCTCGCACCATGGGATAGGGTGAGAGCCTGCAAGCGGAAGCGAAATCAGACCCGGCTTCGCTGCGAAGCGACGTGCTCTGTCCGCAGCCATCCCAGCCCGTCCCCGGCATGGCGCGCCGGCCACGCATCGCGCAGCCCGCGCAGTGTGGCGCACACCGCATCCCATCTGCCCGCGCACATCAGCGGGACCATGCGGCGCAAAAGCAAAATCGGAAACCATGCAAGCGCCGTGCACAGATCGCCTCCGCGGGCATGCAAAAGCAGATTCAAAAGCCGGTTGCGAAACACGTGATAGCAAAGAAGATCGAGTGAGGGGTTGGCGGGATCGAAGAAGTCATGGCGTTCTTGCTGGTCGTTGCGGCTGCTTCCCTGGGCCTTGTGCAGCAGCAGCGATTGCGGAAGATAGTGGATGCGGATGCCCAGCTTGCGGGCCCGCAGGCACAGATCCACATCCTCTTCGTACAGGAAGAAGCGCGCGTCAAACCCGCCCAGCAAGCGCATTGCGCTGCTGCGTATAAACAGGGCACATCCCGAGGCAAAGCTCACATCGCGCTCCGCGAGCGCCAGGGGCGCATCCGCGTTGCGGTTGAAGCCGGGAGCAACAACTCCCGCGCGCCGCCAGTCCACCTCGCCGCCTCCGTACCAGAGCCGCTCGGGATGGTCGAGATAGGCGATCCGGGGCGTGAGGATGCCAACCCCCGGATGCGCATCCATCCCCTCTTCAAGCCGTGCGATGGTGGAGGGAAAGATGACGGTGTCGTTGTTGAGCAGGAAGATGAACTCCAAAGGCCTATGCACGGCTGCCCACCGGAGGCCGAGGTTGTTGCCGCCGCCAAAGCCAAGGTTGCTGGGGGCGCGCAACAGCACCACGGACGGCGCAAAGGCCAGCGCCTCGGCGAGCAGCGCATCGTTGGGCGTGGTGTCAACAACCACAATCTCAACCTGTGCGTCCGAGGCCAACAGAGAGCGCACGCAGGCCGCGGTGTCCGCGGCGCCGCGATAGCTGACCAGGATGACGCAGGTCCTGCTCATGGCTTGAGTACCTCGTCGTAGATCTGGCGTGTGGCTTGCCCAATGCGGTCCCAATCGAACTGGCTGCGTACACACTCGGCGGCGTGTCGGCCAATCTGCTGGCTCTCTTTCGGGTGCTCCACGGCGTACACAATCTTTTCCGCCAGATCCGCGGAGGAGCCCTCGCGAAACAGATACCCCGTCTCGCGATCCTTGACCATCTCCGTCATCCCGGGAATCGCAGAGACAATCACGGGATGACCGTAGGTCATGGCCATCACCAGAACCCCGCTTTGATAGATCTTGCGATAGGGAAGCGCCACCATATCCGCGGCCGCGTAGTAAGTGGAGACTTCATCGTCTGGAATAAAACCGATGTGCAGCAGGCAATGCGCGTCGAGGCCGAGCCCATGGAGCAGCGCCTCGTAGCCTGTCATCTCGATTCGGAAAGGCCGGCCGGCGATGAGCAGACGCGCATGCGGAACTTTGCTCAAGACGGCGGGCATGGCTTCGATCAGCACTTCGAGCCCCTTGGCCTCCTTGATCTGGCCAAAGAACAGGATCACGGTCTCGTGGTCGCCCAAACCCAGTCTATGGCGGGCCTCGCTCCGCGGGGGCAGCACGCTGTGCGTGGCGGCGTAGTGTCCATGCGGAACAATGCGAATCTTCTCCTCCGCAACGCCGATCGCGGCCAGCTCCTGCCGGGAGATGCGGTTGTGCACAATCACGCGGTGGGCGCGGTTGTAGAGCCAGCCCGAGGCTTTGCGCTGCCGTGCCCCGCAGCCCCCAAACGCACTTACGTCGTGCACGGTGAGAATCAGCTTCCGACCCGTGAGCCGGGCCAGCGCAATCACCACGGACTCAGGCAGGATCTGATTGAAGAGTTGGTAGTGGCAGATGCGTTCATGGTTGCGCAGCATCTGCCAGGCGGTGCGCACGCAGCCTGTCAAAAACCGCATCCCCTTCATCCACCGGTTGCCATCACCATGGATCTTTCTGAACAATGGATAGAAGCCGACGCCTGTGAGATGGGTATCTGCGGTTTGGTCGCAGGTGTACAGGCTCACCGCGCAGCCTGCATTGCGCAGTCCCTGGCACAGCGCCAGGTCGTAATGGTTCATGCCGCAATGGCCGCCTACCGTCTCAATCAGGGCGGTGGGAAGCGGTTTGCCGGCTCGGCCATTGGGTTCAAGGGGGCGCATCTGTTAAAGCTCCTTGTGGGGGGACGGGGACGTTGCGGGGCGATTCGCATCTGGCGCATAGAGATCCGCGGTACCCACCAGAATGGCGATAAAGGTCAAAGTCACCTCTGACTCGAAGATGAAGATGCCTGTGGTGATCGAGCTGAGGGCGAAGAACAGAGTGATGCCGACGCAGCCATCGATGAATGGGGTCGACTGAATGCGCCCCAGCCGCCTGAGAGCGCGCAGCGAAAAGATGTATTGCAGCGCATACACCACGCACCCCACCGCGCCGAAGACAAGCATCCCGCCCAGAAGCCCGATGTCGTTAGGAAACAAATAATCGGTTATGGAATTCTTGAGTCCGTTGCGCCATTGGTTGCTGTAAGCGCCAAGGCCCATGGTGGGATTCTGCTGAATCGATGGCATGGCCGCAAGCACCTCCAGCAACCGAGCGTTGGCCGACATGTCTTCCACCTCCGCACCCCGCAGTACCACCGTGAAGGCATCGATCCATTTGGAGCCGCGTGCGCCCATCTCCGACGGCGCGAGGACGGTCATGGTCCCAATGACTATGGCTGCAATCAGGCCCGCCTTGAAGGCATCCGCCAGAAAGCCGCGCCAGGGCCGTATGCGATAGAGAAAAGCTATTGCGGTAATGGCCAGGCAAACCGTCTGCCCGCGGCCTGTGCCCGCCACCTTTCCGCCTATCGACGTGAGCAGGATCAGAGCGTAGAGAAAGTATTTCCATCGTCGTTCGCGCAACCCGCGCAGCAGATAGTAGACGGCTCCAAAGGTGATGGCAAAGGTGGGAAGCCGGAAGGCAAGCTCGTCCTCCACTTCCATTACAAAACCGATTCCGCTGGTATCGAAGGACTCTGGCCGCAGCAGAATGCGGATGGCGGTGAACAAAAAGTAGGTTCCCCAGGCAGCCATCAGCAGTGCCTTCTCCAGATCCTCCAGCCGCACCCTGCGGAGGCGAATGGCGCTGACCAGAAACAGCGGGAATACCAGCATCGCCGTGGCGCGCTGTGCCAGTACGCCATAGATCAGCGGCTGGCCAATGCCATACGAAGCCACCCACGGCGGAACCACGAACGCGAATCCGATCAGCAGCAGAAGATAGATCTCAAAGCCCGAGAAGCGCAGCCCCTGGCGGATCTTCCAGAACGGATAAACCACAAACAGCGCCAGCAGCGACAGGACCGACCACGCCTCGTGCACGAAGATGAAATAGGGAAAGAATTGAAAGGTGCGAAACACAATGAGCAGGGCACACGCCAGAAGTACCTGACGATGCAGCGCGCGGCTGCCGACCCATGTCGGGGCCTGCGTGGGAGTCCGGGTTTCAACGGCTGCCAGAGTTGTCATTCTTCCTGCTCGTGGTTGCGTCCTGGTTAGTCGGCAGCTCATTGCCGGGGGGTGATGTTCGTTGCGCGGAATCGAGGCTCCAGGCCGGCGCAACACTGGGGGTGCAGCGGCGTGATTCTTGCGACGGCGCGCACGGCTTGCCAAGTAGGTGCAACACAGTTACGGCTTGCGCGGCGCGCTTCTCCCAGCAGCTATCCAGCAGAAAGGATCTACGCTGCTCTTCCGTGTAGTTACGGCCGATTGCGCCTGAGATCAGTTGGCCAGCCAACAGGAGTGCATCTTCTTGCGAATGGTAGAAGTGGACAAAGGGAGCAAAGCGCGCAATTTCGTCGTAGTAAACACAAAGGATCGGCTTGCCAAAGTTGATGTACTCGTAAAGCTTTACGGGATCAACGGAGGCAATCAAGGGCGTCACCTGAAAGGCCATGATCAGGCAATCGTATTGCGCCATGGCCGCGGCCAGTTCCCGGTGCGGCACCGGTGGATGATGCACAATGCGGGGATGCGCGGGGAAGGCGATCTGGTCGTCGAACGGGCCTACCAAATGGATGGAAACCTCGGGGTGGGCATCAACCATCCTGCTCAGTAACTCCCAGTCAGTCCACTGAGCAATGGTTCCGCAATATCCAAAGCTGCAACTCGCGCTCCTGACGGATGGGGCACTTACTGATTCCAGCAGATCGCCGGCCAGGCCGTTGCGCAGCACGTTGTACTTTGCGCACTGTCCGTAGCGGCTCTCCAGCGCACTGCGCAGATGATCGCTTGCGACAAAGACAACGCCCGCCCGCGCAATGGCCCTCTGTTCGCAGGCTTGGAGCGCGGCCGTGCGTTTGGCCTCGCGGGGAAAGGCCTGCGAGTCGTCCATGCAGTCGTAGATCAGGTTGGCGGAGAAGCGCCTGGGCAAAAGATCGATGAACTCGGGCCACGTAATCCACACATGGTCAGGACGGACCCAATGCAGGATCAGGCGCACCTGCATGCAGGCCAGCCAGCGATCGATTCTGGTCAGCAAGGGCATCCGTCCGCGCAGCGGCAGATGCAGCAAGGGAAGGCAATCGCTGGCGACGGGTGAGCCTTTTTGCATTTGCCCACGACGCCACGTGTAGTTGAAGGCCACGGTCACCCGGAAACTTCTTCGCAACTGCTCGGCCAGGTGCTGTGGACGCTGCTTGATCCATCCCCAATCCACGTGGCACAAATAGAGGATTCTCTGGGTGCGAACTTGAGGGCAAAACCACTGCGGAAGATAGGGTGCAACATGTTTTGCCGTCGCGGTCCGCTCTTCCACCGTCAGCACCATCCGCCAGCTCAGTAAAAGAACCAGCAACAGCGTGGGAATGCCGATCCACGCCGCCGCATGCGCCCAGAAAGAGTAGGCCGCCGCCGCGGAGCCGAAGCCAAGCACGGTGAGGAAGATCAAACTCGGCAGTTTGTGCAGGGACAGTGAGCAGACGCGCCTGGCGTAGAAGACGGCCAGGATCAGGAACAGTCCGTACGAGGCAAAATAGGTGAGCGCCAGCCCGGTGGCCGCAAAACGAGGGATCAAGGTGACCGCAAAGCCAGAGAACAGCGCCAGCCAAACCATGTTGATGCTCAGCGCCTGCCACATTTTGCCGATGCTCGCAATCACGCTGCCCACGCTGGCGCAGGTTGAAATCGCCATGCCGCCCAGCAGCAGGAACAGCAGCAGCCAGTGCATCTCTCCGTACTTGTTGCCGTACACCAGGTGCAGCAGCGGCGGCGCCAGGAAGCTGAGCGCAAGCGCACTGATCAGCGCTGTCAGCCAGGCCACGCGCAGGTTCAGATTCGCGAGCCCGCCAAAAGAATGATCGCCACGCGTATGGGACTCGGAGAGAAAACTCAGCGCCGTCATGCTGGTCAGCGTGGGGATAAGGGTGACGAACTGCATCACTCCGAAGGCGATGCCGAACTGGGCCACCTCCTGCATGCCAAACAGGCGAGAGAGTCGCGCCATCGCCAGCCAGTAAGCCGGGAAGACCAAGAGCGCGGAGAGGAAGACCGGGATGGAGAAGTGCACAATCATGCTGATGAATTGGCGATCGAAACCAAGCCTGAGCGGCTCGTTGCAGCGCTCACCGAGGGCCTTGCTGGCCAGCCGCGCAATGAGCCAGGCAACCACCACGGCGCCCAGAATCTGCGCCGCCAGAACGCCGCTCAAACCCCACACCAGCGCTCCGCCCACGCCCAGCAGAAACATCAACGCGCTGCGCGCCATCTGCGCCGTGGAGTAGCGCGCAAAGTCTTGCAAGCCGGCCAGCACGCCGCTCAGAATGTTGAACAGGCCAGAGGCCATCAACAGCACCGCGGCAATGCGCAGATAGTTCACCAGGTTGGCATCGCCGTAGAGCCGCACCGCAAACCAGGGGCTGGTCAGGAAGAGCGCGGAGGCCATCAGCGTCAGGCAGCAGAGCGTGATGGAGAAGATGGTGGACACCAGCGCGCCGATGCGCTCGGCCTGCGCCACGGCATACTGCGGCACAAATTTCTGCACCGTAGCTGTCTGGCCCATCTGCCCCAGTTCGGTGCCCACGGCAACGGTGGAGTTGATGATGGTGAGAATCCCGAAGGCCGCGCGAGGGATGATCCTGGCCACCAGAAACGGCAGCAGCAACTGCAAGATGCGCGCCACCACGCCGGCGCCGCTGGTCAGTTGTGCCGCGCGCATAAACCGGCCAGCCACGCTCTTATGGGTGGCTGCTGGAAGGCTTTCCTGCAGGGGGGTCAGCATGGGGCTAGGCACCTCCCATCAGGCAGTTCGCAATGCGACGCGCGGCATGGCCGTCCCCATAGGGATTCCGCGCCGCCGTCATCCGCGCGTAGAGCGCCGTGTCTTCCAGCAGGCTGTTGGCTCCGGCAAAGATAGCCTCAGCGCTGGTTCCAACCAGTCGCGCGGTACCTGCCGCCAGAGCCTCGGTACGTTCCGTCACCTCGCGCATCACCAGTACGGGCTTGCCCAGGCTGGGCATCTCTTCCTGCACCCCGCCCGAGTCGGTCAGTACTAGAAAACTGCGCTTGGCAAGCTGCACAAAGCTCAGGTAATCAAGCGGCGGCAGCAGGCTGATGTTGCTGATGCCATCCAGCAGCTCATGCACCGGAGCCTGGATGTTGGGGTTCATGTGCACCGGATAGACAACCTGTACCTCCGGATGGCGGAGCGCCAGCTGGCGAAACGCCAGGCAGATGGCGCGGATCGGCTCGCCAAAGTTCTCGCGCCGATGCGCCGTGACCAGCACAATCCTCTTCTCGTCAAACGGCAGCCCGGCCAGCGCTGAAGTCTCCAGCGCAAAGGGAAGTGCGGCCACGTGCAGCAGGGCGTCAATCACGGTGTTGCCCGTGACGTGAATCTTGGCATCGTCCACGCCTTCGTGGCGCAGCACCGTGCGATTCAGCTCGGTGGCCGCAAAATAGATGGATGCAATGCAGTCAATGTAGCGCCGATTGACCTCTTCCGGATACGGGTTGAGCGTGTCGTTGGTGCGTAACCCAGCTTCTACGTGCGCAACCGGAATGCGGCGATAGAAGGCCGCCAGCGCAGCGGCCATGGCCGATGTGGTATCGCCCTGCACCACCACCCAGTCGGGTCGCTCGTCGAGCAGAATTTTGTCCAGCTGTTCCAGCACCGTGGCCGTAACATGGCCCAGAGTCTGCCCGTGCACCATGATGTCCAGATCGTAGTCCGGGTGCAGGTTGAACAGCCCCAGCACCTGATCGAGCATGTTGCGGTGCTGGCCGGTCACGCAGGTAATGGACCGCGCCCGGCCGTCGTCCGCCAGCGCGCGCACCACGGGCGCCATCTTGATTGCTTCCGGGCGTGTGCCAAAAACGCTGAGAATCTTCATGCGCTTTTGCTCGCTCTCCCATCAAAAGCACCGCCGTGGTTGGCGGCCGCCTCCAGGGTGAATAGGTGAGTCGATCAAGAGCGTACCTCCACGTGCGGCTCTCAAGGCACGACTGCCTCAGAGTGCGCAACGCATCGCGCGCGTCTCAATCGATTCAGAAGCACATCTGGAGAAAGGAAGATACGGCTTGCGATGGACTCTTCTATTCAACAAGGTCAGCTGGTCCAGGCAAGGCGGAAAACTAGGGTGTTACGGGCGCTTCCTGTCGGCGTTTGCGGAACCGGAAGCTGGCCCGCAGCCGGTCAACCTTTGCTGCTGTTTCAGCCGAGTTCATCAGCAGCCTCCATGCATGTTGTGTCAGCGCCACAAATACCCCCAAAACAAGTCCTACCCCGAACGCCCCGATCACCATCAGGGTTATCTTGGGGAAGGAGCGCCGGTCGGGCACTGTGGCCGCATCCAGCACCTGGACCACCGTGCCCTGCTTGGCCTCGTCCAGATGCGCCACCTCGTACTGCCGGGACAGGATCTCGAAGATGGTTTCATAGTACTTCACATCGCGGCTCCGGCGAATATATTCCAGGCCTGCCTCGGGGACCAGTCCCTTGGGCACAATCATGCTCTCCGGCGTGGCCGTGGAGGCGCCCAGTCGCGCCGCCTGCGCCTGTATGCTTTCCAGTTCCTGCTGAGCCTGCGCCAGCTGCGCATTCTGTCCTGCGGCATAAGTCCGCATGGACTGGATCTGCACTTCCTTGGCCGTGATCTGCGCCCTCAGCTGGGCTCCAGCTTCAATCAGCGCGCGGGCCTGGCTGTCCAGTTGGATCAGGCCGGTCTTCTGCTCGGTCGCCTTGAGCGCTTCTTCTGCATTGACCAAATCGTCCTTGGTCTGCAACAGTTGCTGCTCAAAGAACAGGCGCCGTTGCGATGCCTCCGTCAAGGCCAAATGCCGGGTCAACTCGCGAAATTGATCCACGTAGGCGTTGGCAATCTCCGCGGCCCGGCGAGGATCCTTGTCGGTCACCGTCACGTAGATCAGCCCGTCCTTCTTGGTGCCATCCACTACGGCGCGTTTTTCAAATGTTCTGCGCGCATCCATCAGGTATTTGGTGTGGTAGTCCTGTAGCAGGCCAAAACGCTGGATCATCGCATCCTCCACCGCATAGGTGCGGAACATGGAGGCGTACATCTCGTTGATATTCTTGAGCCCCAGGCCGCCCGTGGCCAAGGCTGCCACGCCCCCCAGGTTGGCCAGTTGCGAGTTCAGAATGCTGCCGTTCGATTGTCCCTGCTGCGGCGGGAGCACGATCGCCCGCGCCGTATAGCGTACCGGAAGCAGCGGCGTGAGCAGTGCGGTCAGAACCACCATTCCCACGGTAACCAGCAGGATGATGCGCTTGCGCTCTACCAGCGCCAGCAGAAGATCGAGAAGCGAAATGCCATCGGTCGAGTCGGTCGGTCCGGCAGCGGATTCGGACACTGCGCTGCTCACCGGTGGGGTTTCGTGCAAAGGTATGTCGCTTGCCATCGCCGTCTACCGGGGTGAAACGTGGGGGAGGATACTGCTGTGGGTCGTCGCGCGCGTTGGCCACGAAAGCAATCCTGCTGGCATGACGCGCCTGCCGAAGCTTATTCCTGACGAGGGGATAACAATAGCACAGAAATAAAGGGCTTTCTAGGGGAACCATTTGGTTTCGGGTCTGAAAACCAGTTCAACGCAGGACGCGAGAAGGCTGAATCCCCCGCCTTTTCCCGTCCTTTCGCGCTAAAATGACATGTTCTGGAGTGCTCCGGTCTTCCGATTTCTGGTCCTTTCGAATTGAATGAATTTATGATGGAAGATGGAGGTCTCTTTTCTCCGGATCGTCCCTGTTGATCTGGCCCAAGGAACCGCCACAATCCGCACATCCGCATTGGGGAATCTGATCGATGTCAAAACGCGAATTTCAGACCGAAGTCAACCAGCTGCTGCACCTGATCGTTCACTCGCTCTACTCGCATCCGGAGATCTTCCTGCGTGAGCTGATCTCCAACTCCTCGGATGCCCTGGACAAGCTGCGCCATTTGACGCTGGTCGACGATGCCTACAAGGGTCTTCCTTTTGATCCGCGGATCAGCATGGAACTGGACGAAGAGAAGCAGATTCTGACCATCTCCGATACCGGCATCGGCATGAACGACGAAGAGCTGATCTCGCATCTGGGCACCATTGCGCGCTCCGGAACCAAGAACTTTCTGGCCCAACTCTCCGGCGATGCCAAGCGGGATTCGAATCTGATTGGCCAGTTTGGCGTGGGCTTCTATAGCGTCTTCATGGTGGCGGACCGCGTGGAAGTGACCTCGCGCAAGGCTGGCGAAGAGAAGGCATGGCGCTGGGTCAGCGACGGCAAGACAGGCTTTGACATTGAGCCTGCGGAGCGCGACATTGCCGGCACCACCGTGCTGATCCACTTGAATGAAGAGGGCAAGCCCTACGCCAACAGCTGGCGGCTGCAGGAGATTGTCAAAAAGTACTCCAACCACATTGCCTTCCCCATCTTCCTGACGTACGACAAGAGCGAGTGGAACGCCGAGGAAAAGAAATCCGACAAGACGCGCGTCACCGAGCAGGTGAACGTGGCCAGCGCTCTGTGGCGCAGGCCCAAGAGCGAGCTCACGGACGAGGATTACAAGGAGTTCTACAAGTCCATCTCCGGCGATTGGGAGGACCCGCTCTTCTGGTTCCACACCAAGGCCGAGGGCAGCCTGGAGTACACCACGCTCTTTTTTGTGCCCGCCAAGGCTCCCATGGACCTTTATCAGGCGGAGTACAAGGGTGGCATCAAGCTCTACGTCAAGCGCGTCTTCATCATGGACGATTCGCGCGAACTGTTGCCGCAGTATCTGCGCTTTGTGCGCGGCGTAATCGACAGCGAGGACCTGCCGCTGAACGTGAGCCGCGAGCTATTGCAGCAGAATCGCGTGTTGCAGAGCATCCGCACGGCCAGCGTCAAGAAGATTCTTACCGAACTGAAGAACGTTGCCGCGAATCAGCCGGAGCAGTATCTGAAGTTCATTGCCGAGTTCAACCGTCCGCTGAAGGAGGGCCTCTACGGCGACTATGCCAACCGCGAGGCGCTGCTGGAGCTGATCCGCTTCAAGTCGACCAAGGTGGAGGGACTCACCAGCCTGGCGGATGTGAAGCTGCGCATGAAGGATGGGCAGAGGAGCATCTATTACATTACGGGCGGCGCTGAGGCGCTGCTGCGCACGTCGCCGTTGCTCGAGATCTACCGGAAGAAGGAGATCGAGGTTCTTGTCCTCGATGACGACTTTGACGAGATTGTCTTTGCGGGTATCGACAAGTACGGCGAGATCGATCTGAAGTCGGTGAGCAAGGCGGCCACCAGCGAGGACTTGAAGGACGACAAGGAAGAGGATAAGTCCGAAGCCTTGAAGCCGCTGCTTGAAAAGTTGAAGGCCACGCTGGGCGAGCATGTGAAGGACGTGCGTGCCTCAGTCCGGCTCGCGGACAGCCCCTCCTGCATCGTCAGCTCCGAGGAGGAGCCCAGTTTGCAGATGCAGCAGATGCTGCGCGCCATGGGGCAGGCGGACGTTCCCGCGCCCAAGCCCACGCTGGAGATCAATCCCGACCACGAGATTGTGAAGAAGCTGCTGGCGCGCCGGGACGACGCAGTGTCAGAGGATGCGGCCTGGTTGCTGCTGGATCAGGCTCTGCTGATGGAAGGCGTGCCGCTGAAAGATCCGGCCAGCTTTGTACAGCGCCTCAATCGCGTTCTGAACCTCTCCATCTAGCCCCCAGGCGAGGCGGCTCCACCCTCAGGGGCCGCTTCGCCTGGGCGGTTTGCACGCCGCCAGGCGGAATCCAGCCAGAATTCTTCCCATCCTTTTTTTTAATATTTGATCGAGTGCCTTCCACGAATCCCGGCAAGGTACCATAATCAAGCCTGCCATGTTTTTGGGGCAGGAGAAGTTTGTCGAGGGTAAACGGACAATGAGTGAAAAGCGTTGGGTATTAATGATCGCCAGCGAAGTCGGCCGCACGGACTCGGTCTCCGATCGCGCCATGGAGCGGCTGGTCGAGGCCATTATCGACGAGGGCTACGAGGTGGTTCGTACCACCTCCACTGAGGATGGGCTTTCGCTCGTCACCTCCGATCCAAGCTATTCCGCCGTCTTGCTCGACTGGGATCTGGAAGGGAACTCGCAGTTTGAGGCACGCGCCGCGCTCGATATCATCCGTGGCGTCCGCCATCGCAACAAAAAGGTGCCAATCTTCCTCATCGCGGACCGCACGCTCGTCTCCGAGCTGCCGCTGGAGGTGATCAAGCAGGTCTATGAGTACATTCATCTATTCGGCGACACTCCGGCCTTCATCGCCTCGCGCCTTGACACCGCTATTGAGCGCTATCACGAGCAGCTTTTACCGCCGTATTTTCGCGAGCTGCTCAAGTACAACGACCAGTCAGTCTACAGCTGGGATGCGCCGGGCCACATGGGCGGCGTTGCATTCCTCAAGCATCCGGTCGGGCAGGAGTTCCACCGCTTTTTTGGGGAGAATCTGCTGCGTTCGGACTTGGGCATCTCGTCCGCGCCGCTGGGCTCGTGGCTGGATCACATCGGGCCTCCGGGAGACTCGGAGCGCAACGCCGCGCGCATCTTTGGCGCGGATTGGACCTTTTACGTCCTGGGCGGCTCCAGCACCTCCAACCAGATTGTGGGCCACGGCGTGATTGCGCAGGACGACATTGTGCTGGTGGACGCCAACTGTCACAAGTCCATCTGCCACTCGCTTACCGTCACCGGCGCGCGGCCCGTCTACTTCAAGCCCACGCGCAATGGCTATGGCATGATTGGCCTGGTGCCGCTGGATCGGTTCAGCAAGAAGTCCGTCCGGAAGCTGATCGAGCGGTCGCGCTTTGCCACCGGCGCCAACTCCAAAAAGCCTACTTACGCGGTGGTGACCAACTCCACCTACGATGGCCTCTGCTATAACGTGGACCAAGTCGTGGAGCAACTCAAAGACTCCGTGACACGCATTCACTTTGACGAAGCTTGGTACGCCTACGCAAAGTTCCACCCCATCTACAAGGGCCGCTTTGCCATGGGTGTGCCGGAGGACATGGAAGACCGGCCAACGCTGTTCAGCGTGCAGTCCACGCACAAGATGCTGGCCGCTTTCTCCATGGGCTCCATGATCCATGTCAAGCTCTCGGAACGCGGCGCGCTGGACTTTGATCAGTTCAACGAGTCGTTCATGATGCACGGCACAACCTCGCCCTTCTATCCGCTGATCGCCTCGCTGGACGTGGCCGCGGCGTTGATGGACGAGCCGGCTGGCCCCACGTTGATGGATGAGACGCTGGCGGACGCCATCAGCTTCCGCCAGGCCATGGCGTCGGTAGCCCACCGTCTGCGCCAGGAATCGACGGACGGCAATGATTGGTTCTTCGGCGTCTATCAGCCGGAGTGTGTCACCGATCCGAAGACCGGCGCGCGCGTGCTGTTTGAGGATGCTGAAGCGGAGCTGCTGGCCACCGAGCCCAGCTGCTGGACCCTGAAGCACGGCGATGAGTGGCACGGCTATCAGGACACCGACTCGCCCGATGACTACTGCATGTTGGACCCCACCAAGGTTACGATTCTTACTCCGGGCGTGAACGCGCACGGCGTGGTTAGCAAATGGGGCATTCCAGCCGCGGTGCTCAGTGAGTTCCTCTACTCGCGCCGTGTGGAGATTGCCAAAGAGGGCGATTACACGGTTCTGGTCCTCTTCTCGGTCGGCACTTCGAAGGGCAAGTGGGGCAGTCTGCTCGAAAACCTTTTCGAGTTCAAGCGGCTCTACGACGCGGAGGCTCCGCTGGAAGATGCGCTGCCCGAGCTGGTGCAGAAGTATCCCGCCCGCTACCGCGGCATGTCGCTCAAGGAACTCTCCGACGAGATGCACAAGACCATGATCGATCTCAACCTTGCGGGGCTGGTGAACGCCGCCTGCGATGAGGACTTTGACGCCGTGCTGACGCCGTGGCAGACCTACCAGAAGCTGGTGCGCCACGAAACCGAGAAGCTACCCTTCCGCAAGATGGCTGGCCGCATTGCTGCCGTGATGTTGGTGCCTTACCCGCCAGGCATTCCCATGTCCATGCCGGGAGAGCGCCTTGGTAGCGCGGAGTCGCCGGTGATCAAGCTGATTCTGGCTATGGAAGAATGGGGCAAGCGCTTCCCGGGCTTCGCGCGCGAAGTCCACGGCATCGAGACCGACGAAGAGGGAAACTACTGGATGCGTGCCGTCATCGAAGATTGCGGGAAGTAAATCAACCGTACGTGCATGGGGTGATCGTGGCCTGGGTTATACCGGGGCCGATCACCCCATTTGTCTTCCCCAGGCTTGGCCCACCTGGGCACGGATCAGCCGGACGGCAAAGTAACAACGCATCAGAAGCAGCTACAGAATCCCTGGCGCATCTTCCCTGTTGCTCTAGACTTCCGTGCCCTATCCATTTCAGCGTTCGTTGCGGAAATGGGTGGGATACCCAGGAACTTCTGGTCTACACGATTCCGGAGAATGCTCTAAGGACCGGATCTGGAGTCGGTACTCAAGATGTCGGGGAAGCTGTTGGGGATTGTTTGCACGGAAGACGTTCAGCGTCCGTCTTCCGTGCAAGCAGTTCTGCAAACCGCAACGGGGTCGCGTCAGCGACCCCGTTACACCGCTTTGGATGGCTCCCGGATGAATACCCCGGTGCCAGCCAGAGGCTTTTTAGTGCAGCTTGTACGGCACCGCCGGCGCAGCCACCGCATCCGGCGCTGCAGGATACTTGGTCATGTCCAACTTAGCCGCTCCATGCAAGCCTTGGCCGGTCACGTCGTCCGTGCTCACGAGCGGTCCATCAAAGCCAGTCACATGAAGATTGCCGAGCACCGCATTCTTCATGTGCGCCAGCACGACTCCAGTTTTCACTGTTCCTGTCACGTTGCTCAGCTCAAAGCCCACCATCGGCTTCTGCGGATGGATGGCCCACGCCGTGCACAGCGCGGGAAGATCGTGCACCTTGATGTTGGTAAAGCGGAAGTTCTTGAAGACGGGAATGCCTTCCGCGCCAGGAACCGGGAACTCGTCTTGTTTGCCGCTGTTGATGGCGTTCAGCCTCAGGAAACCCTCGCCTGCGCCGGTGGCTTCAAAGCCGTCCACCACAATGTCCTCAATGGATGCGCCACGTCCCGGCCGCGACTTGATATAGATCGCGTGCGACTTTGCGCCCAGGCACTTGCAGTTCTCAATCCGCACTCCGCGTATGCCGGCCGAGGTCTCGCTGCCAATGCCGATACACGCAAAGTTGTGGTCCAGGAAGGTGCAGTTGGCAATGCGCACATGCACCGTGGGCCGGTTGATGGTGTAGCCCTCTTCGCCGCGGCCGCTCTTCAGGGAGATGCAATCGTCCGCCGTATCGAAGTCGCAATCCTCAATCACCACATTGCGGCAGGAGTCCACATCGATGCCATCCGCGCCGCTCTTGATCTGCATCTTGCGGAAGGTTATATTCTCGCAATACACGGGATGAATGGACCACATGCCCGCGTTCGAGGTATCGCAATTCTCCACCAGCACGTTGCGGCAGTTGGTGAACTCCAGCAGCGCGGGCAAACGCAGCCCAGTCTTGCGATCCACGCGTCCGCGCACCTCGGTGCTGCCCGCAATTTTGCCCGGACCCACCAGTGCGATGTTCTCGCAATCCACGGCGGAGATCAGCGCGCTGCGGCCCTTGATGAACTTGCCCTCCCAGCGCACTTGCGCCAGCGGATAAGCATTCATGTCGGGCGAGCCGAGCAGGCTTGCGCCCTCGTCCACATGCAGCTTCACATGGCTGCGCAACACAATCGCGCCGGTCAGATAACTGCCCGCGGGCAGCAGCACCTCGCCACCGCCGAGCAGCGAGCAGCGATCGATCGTTTGCTGCAGCGCCAGCGTATCGTCGGCCTTGCCGTCGCCCACCGCGCCCAGGTCCTTCACGTTCAGCACTACCGTGGGACCGGCTGCAACCGGCGCGGCATGGGGATGCGGCTTTGCGCGCGGCTCTTCCGCCTGCGTCACGCGCGAGAACATTCCCAGCACCGGTACGGCCAGCAATCCACTGCCTGCTCCACGCAAAAATGCGCGGCGTTCCATAGCTTCCTTCTTCATCGTTCCATCTCCACTTCGGAAATCGTTTGTCGCTACGCCACTTCCCATGGGAAGTGGAGCGTTGGCTGGTTGGCAAAACGCTTCATGCGGATCATGAGTCGCGCGCCCGCGCCCGCTGCAAGATTCACGCGGAAGGCGCGGCTGTTCACGTTGAGTGTCTGGCTGCCCAGGCTTACAGACGTGACCTGATGCTCGCCATACGCCCCAGCCTGCACCACCACCGCACGAGCCTCTGTGGGATTGACGTTGACCAGCGTCACCAGAGTCTCCTCATCCGTCATCTTTTCCACCAGCGCTGCCACGCCCTCGGGCACGCCTGCTCGCCTGGCCACGGGATCGAAGTAGCGCAAGCGCGCAAACAGCAGCGCTCCACCCTGGCCCGGCGAGGTCTTGGCCCAGCCAGGATGCTGAATGTAGAGCCCGCCCTCCATCAACTGCGTGAGTGCCGCAACGCTGGCCGGGTTGGAGTCCATCACCGTATCGGCAAGGCGCTCGTCGGCGGTGGTTGTGTCGTTGCGGAAATTCTCGCCGCATTGGCGAATATGCGTCATGGCCGCGTGGAGCGCCTTGGTGGGATACTCCGGGTTCGTTCCTGCCAAAAATCCATACCACGGCGTCTTCTCGGCGCGATCCAGATCGGACTGCTTCATGGAGAGGTGATAGATCTCCAGGAAGTTCAGGTTGTAGTTGCCCTTTGTATAGCTGTACCAGCCCTCGTCGCCAAACATGCGCGGTGTCGAGCTGACGCCGTTCACCACCTTGCGCTGTTCGTCGATGTGGTCCGCCTGCTTGCGCCAGACTTCAAGGTAGTCGTTGTTGCCGCCGGAGATGAGATAGGCATTCATGTAGCCCACAAAGGCGCGGGGCACGCGATTGCGATCCTCGCGCTTGCCGGTCATGGGAACCACCGGGCTGAAGGCCCATCCATACGTGCCGCCATACCACTTGCCGCCGGCCTCGCCGCCAATGGTGCCATCCAGCCCCACGTTGCTGGGCAGCATGTTGTTGTTCTTTTGCGCGCGCTCGCTCCAAGCATCCACGTATCCAAGGAGCCAATCCTTGTACTTTTGTTCGTGGGTCAGGTTGTAAGCGTTCATGAAGAGGCCGGTGGCGTTGAGGTTGAGCGGGGTGTCGCCGAGGGTGACGGTGTACTCCTTGAAGTGGGCCAGCATCTGCTCATAGCTGTTTTCGCCATGCAGGAAGGCGCTGTGCTCAAAGCGCTGGGGCCGGTCGATGGGGTCGCCGGTCCAGTCCACGGCGGTGGTGTTGCGCATCAGCGGGCCGCGGCTGCCGTTGAACATGCTGCGGATGATCTTGTGCTTGGGATCGTAATTGGGCGCGCCTGGATCTTCGTTCATGTAGAAGCCGGCAAAGCGCCGTACCCGCTCGATGTAGTGGGGATCGTGCGGATCGGAGAGCGGCATGAGGTTGAAGACGGTGAGGCCCTCGGCGTTATGTTGCCAGTCCATCATGCAAGGGAATTCCTTGTAGTACATGCCCTGGCGCGCAAACGGCACCACCGTGGTTTTGGCTTCGGTGTACTGGTGCACGTGGCCCTCGTAGGCCTTGCGAACCATGCGGCGCAGGCTGTCGTCCGCGCCCAACGCGTGCAGGTGGGGCCAGTCGTTCACGTTCTCAATGGCGTCATCCGGCCCGTCGTCGGCACCCCAGCGCACGTAGCACCGCAGGTAGCCGCGCTCGTCAAAGTAGCGATGGAAGAACTGCTCGCACGCCGCCGTATGCGCATGCAGAACCTCGCGCTCCAGCAGCGCCCACTCAGGCGCGTCCATTGCGGTATCCACGGTCAGCGCGGCCTCTTCGGCAAGCAGGAGCGTGGGCTTCAGGGCAGCGCAGGCAACAGCCG
This sequence comes from uncultured Occallatibacter sp., assembly GCA_964645855.1. Taxonomy (GTDB): domain Bacteria; phylum Acidobacteriota; class Terriglobia; order Terriglobales; family Acidobacteriaceae; genus Telmatobacter. The sequence goes on along the minus strand of CAZYDF010000003.1, from coordinate 90,465 downwards.
CTGCGGATGCGGCCAGAAAGGATCGGCGGGATGGGGACATGGTTCCTCGACCTCAAGCGGTTTTGAGTCTAGCAGGTCTGGATTTCCACTATGGTGAGACGGCCTTCTCCAGCAGCAGACCTAATGAATCTACGCTGTTCCAATTCGTGCTGGCAACGTGGTTCCGCGCACAGTTGAAGGGGCTCGAAGATCTATTCCGCAGCGCGGTGACCCCATCCCCAAGGGCCGGGTGCCCCATCCTTGACCGCGCTCTTTGCGGCCAAGGGTGGGATAGAAGAGATTTCCTGCACGCCGTAATTGCCCCGGAGGGGCAGCACGAAAATAGCCCAGGGCGGAGCGTAGCGGAACCCTTGGATGAGCCCGAAAAAAGGAGATGAGCCCCGTAGGGGCGACCGAAATTACGCGTCGCTCCCACGGGGCCTGCCAATAATCACGGGAATTCCGCGCCTGCCTCACCGCAGGTCCAGCGGCCTCCACTCATTGCCGCTCTTGATGGCCAGTTGCAGCGGCCGTGGCGGTCCATTCGTCGGAACCGTCACTTCCATCCAGAGTTCCTGACCAGGCAGCGTCGGCAGCGGGCTCTGCGCATGTTCGGCAATGTAGTAATCCACCGGTTGGTCCAGCACCATCTCCGAGCAGGGTGCTTGCTCATGCGCGGTCACCCGCTGCGCGCCCTCCATGGTCTCCACGCCATCGGGCTGCACCGCAATCAGCCGCCCATTCTTCACCTGCAGCCGGGCCAGAAAGTTCACCGTCTGGCGGCCGTGAACTGTAAACACGCTGCCGTACTTCACCGTGCCGTCCGAGTTGTGCGGAAACGCAGCCAGCTTGGCCGAGGGCAGGGTGCTGGCGCAGCCATCCACCAGCAACTGCACGCTCAGGTAGCGCCCCCGCATGGGCAGCGAGGGGTCAAAGGCCGCGGCCCGCGTCCATACGCGGGGAAGACTGTGCCGCTGGTAAAGATACTTAGCCGCAATCGACGAGACCAGCGCCAGCTGGATCACAAGCAAGGCAATCGATGTCTTGGAGAGCTTCATAGCGCCTCCTTCATTTGCGTTGCGTCCATGCGCGCCATAATCCGCCGCCGCAGCTTTTCCAGCCCCCAACTGCCGGCAAAGAACAGCAGCCCCATGCCAATCAATGCCAGGGAACGGTCCAGTTTGTCCCATAGGCTGGAGAAGTAGAACCACCCCACCCAGATGGCAAAGCCGACCATGCCAAAGTTCACCAGCCAGCGGGACGAGCGCTGAATGCCCCACACGCACACATACACCGCAAACCCGGCCACCAGCGCATGGGCCAGCAGGTTCGGTGAGTTCCGTGTGTAGGTGGCTGTGACCATACCATTGCTGTTATACGTTTCTGTCCAAACGTGTTGGCACCAGGGCAGCGCCACCGCGTAGGCCAGCGCCACACTCATCGGGGCCAGCCCCTTGTGCCCGCGCAGCGCGGTCAGGCAGAAGGGAAGCGCGCCCATCACCGCCCAGGCCGTAATCATGACGCCGTAAGTGATAAAACTCTGCGCGCCTGACCACGACGGCCACCCGGTCAGCATCATCCCCGTGCCCACAATCGAGGCCACCGCGCCTGCGGCAAGCAGAAGTCCCTGAACCACCTTGCGCTTGGAGTCAATCAGCATCACAAAGTAGAGCACCGACCAGAGCAGCAGAAAGCGGCCCAGATAGGCGTCTTGCCCAATGCGGCCCTCGCTGGCAACCTCCAACTCGCAAAAAATCCACGCTGGAATCAGCAGCAGGGCCATCACCTGTTGCACCTGGTCGCGCAAGAGGGCCCATCCCGCCAGCGCGCATAACGCCCACAGCAGAACCGCTGCCGGCCAGTGTTCCTGGATGTTGAAGATCTGACCTACCAGAGCTATCGTCGCTCCGGCAGAGGCCGTGCCTACCGCATGGAGCGCCGTGGACAGATGCGGACTCTCCGCGCGTGCCCATGCGCCGCCCAGATGGAAGATGGTCACCATCGCCATAACCAGCAGGAAGCGCGCCATCGGCCCCAACTGGTCCCAATGCGCGGAAACAAACAGCACCACGCCGCAAGCCAGCAGAAGGCCGCCCAGCGTCAGCGCCACCAGCTTCTGCCAGTGCAGCCCGGAGGGTTGCGCGTTCACCTGCTCATGGGCGCGAATGCGGTCGGCCGTAGCCTGATCCACCACTCCCGCCGCCAGCCATCGATTCAAATACGATTCAAAGTCTGCCATATCAGTTGGCCAACATTACATCACATCCGGCTGGCATTGATGCAGGTATCATCAGGACAGCTATGCAATTCGACATCATCACCATCTTCCCCGGCTTCTTCCAGGGCATCTTCGAGAACGGTATCGTCCGCCGCGCGTTGGCTGAAGACCGCCTGCAGGTCCAGATGCACGACCTGCGCGAGTTTACCCACGACCGGCACCGCACCGTGGACGACCGCCCTTTCGGGGGTGGTGAGGGCATGGTGCTCAAGGCCGAGCCGCTGGCGGAGGCGCTGGCCTCGCTCGGCATCCCGCCCAAGGCGGAGCGCGGCCCGGAGCACGAGGGCACCGAAGTTGTCCTGCTCAGTGCCATGGGGAGCAGGTTTACCCAGGCCATCGCGCGGCGGATGTCGAAGCTGGAGCGGGTGGTGATGATCTGCGGCCGCTATGAGGGCGTGGACGAGCGCATTACCGAGCTCTACTGCGACCGCGAAGTCTCCATTGGCGACTACGTGCTCTCGGGCGGCGAGCTGGCCGCGGCCATTGTGGTGGATGCTGTTATGCGCCTGCTCCCCGGCGTGCTGGGCAACGAGGCGTCGAGCGAGTTTGAGAGCTTTGGCGTGCCCGATGGCGAGATCGACACCGATGTGGATGGCGTGCCCCGCTCCCAGCACGGGGCCGGGGGCCTCTTGGACTATCCGCACTACACCCGGCCGGCGGAGTTCGCGGGCGCGAAGGTGCCGGAGGTTCTCCAGCAGGGCGACCATAGCCTGATCCGCAAGTGGCGGCGGCGGGAGCAGCTGCGCAAGACGCTAACAAACCGCCCCGATCTGCTGGAAAAAGCGCTGCTGAGCAAGGAAGACAAGAAGGCGCTGGAGGAATTGCGGACGGAGCGGAGTTCGTAGCGCGTTGGCGGTTGAGGTTCGTGGCAGGTAGCCCGGTCAAACTCCGGAAAGACGTGAGCCGGAGGAATCGAAACTGTGCCCCGTTCATCGCGTTTTTTGCGATGAGCGGGAAGGGAGGAAGTCTCGGCATCCCACTCATCCACAAAGAACGTGGATGAATGGGGCACAACAGTTGCTTGCTGAGTGAATGACCGGGCCATCTGCCAGATCGCGAAATGAGTTCATGGATTGTCCTTTTTCAGCGGCGGATCAACGGCCGGCGAGTGGCCACATCTGGCCCGCCCAGTAAATGGGTGCCCCAGGTCTGGATTTTCAGACCTGGGATCGCACGAACCTTGGCTCTCCGCCTGCGCCTTTGGCGTGGTCATAGTTGGAGAGGAACCTTCATACCTACAGCGCGATAACATTCAGGCCGGGGATCAGGCGGAAGTGGCGGAGATTGACGGTCGCCACGGCGTAGCCATGCTCCAGAGCCGTGACTCCGATCAGCAGGTCGGCGAAGGGGATGGTGACACCCTGAGCACGTTGCTCACCGTCGATCTTCCCGGCCAGCAACGCCTCTGTCTTGCCGTAGGGAACCACTTCCATGTCGGTCAGAAGGTCGGCGATAAAGCGCTCATGGTTCTGGCGCTGAGCAGGGTTCGACGCGCGATAGACGGAGTGCACAAGCTCGGTCAGACCCACGGCGGAGAGCGCTACCCGCTGGTCGCCTGCGGTCGAGACGATGCGCCGCAGCAGTTGCGGCACGGTTTGGCGCTGGCGCTCGGCTGCGATCACTACGCTGGAGTCCATGATCAGGCCCATTCGACTAGTCCCAGGGGATTTCCAAGGGCTCAGGGTGGCCGTTGATGACCTCTTCCAGGTCGTGGGCGAAGTTGCCATCGAGCAGAGCAGAGGAACCGCGCGTTTCGGCGGCTGCTATGAGTTCGGAGAGCAGACGGCCGGGGCCAGCGGGAACGGCGGGCCGCACGACGGCTACGGCGCAGGCTTCGGACTCAATGACGATCTCCGTGCCCAGGCGAACTTGCGCCAGCAGCCCGGCGATGTCGCGGATTGCTTCGGCTTCGGAGATGCGGATCGTTCCCATATCGAGATGATACCCCGGTTTCATCTGCCGGGTGTGCCAGAAAGTCACTGATTCGGGAGGGAAAGACGCCGCTTCTCGCTCCCCGCTGCCTTGCCGGTGGTAGCATCAAAGTTGACGATGCAAACGAAAAAACTGAAAATCATTCCCCTGGGCGGACTCGGCGAGTTCGGCATGAACTGCCTGGCGATCCGCTGGGAAGACGACATTATCGTAATCGACGCTGGATTGATGTTCCCCGAATCCGAGCTGTTGGGCGTGGATGTGGTTGTTCCCGACATCAGCTATCTGGTGGAGAACAAACAATATGTGCGTGGAATCATCCTCACGCACGGTCACCAGGATCACATCGGCGGTCTCCCCTGGCTGCTCAGTGAGCTGAAAGTCCCCGTCTACGGTACGGAGTTCACCCTGGCCTTTGTGGAAGGCTCACTTGAGGAAAACCAGCTCCTCGACGAGACCGAACTGATCGAAATGACTCCCAAGGAGCGTTTCCAGATCGGCCCCTTCACCATTGAGCCCATCCGCGTCACCCACTCCATGGCGGACTGCGTATCGCTCGCCATTGAGACCCCGGTCGGCGTCATCATCCACACCGGCGACTTCAAGATTGACCTCTCGCCGCTGGACGACAAGGGCTTCGATCTGCACACCTTTGCCGAGTACGGCAAGCGGGGCGTGCTGGCGCTGCTGCAGGACTCGACCAACGTGGATCGCAAAGGCTACACGCCCAGCGAGCGCGCCGTGATTCCCCGCTTGGACGAGATTTTCGCTCAGACCAAGAAAAAGCTCTTCTTCAGCTGCTTCTCCTCCTCGGTTTATCGCATCAAGATCGCCATGGAACTGGCTCGCAAGCACAACCGCAAGGTGGCCTGCATTGGCCGCTCCATGGTGGAAAGCTCGGAGATCGCCCAGGACCTCGGTTATCTAGACATTCCTCCCGGTCTGGTCATCGGCGCGGGACAGATGAAGGACATTCCGCCCGAGCAGTTGATGGTGCTGATCAGCGGCACCCAGGGCGAGCCCATGAGCGCCCTCAGCCGTGCCGCGGTGGATAACCACAAGCACGCCCGGATCGACGCCGGCGACACTGTCATCCTCAGCTCGCGCGTGATCCCCGGCAACGAGAAGGGCATCTACCGGGTCATCGATCACCTGACCCGGCGCGACGCCAACGTCATCTTCGACGATGGCAGCCAGGGCACCATCCACGTCAGCGGCCACGGCAGCCAGGAAGAGATGCGCCTGCTGATCAGCCTGGTCAAGCCCAAGTTCTTCATCCCGGTGCACGGCGACTATCGCCATCTGCGCAAGCACGCGCAGATTGCCATGGAGACGGGCGCGGTGGAGCACACCATCGTCATTGAAGATGGCGACGTGCTGGAGCTGGATCGCAATGACGCCCGCAAAAAGGACAAGGTCACTGCGGGCCGCGTCCTCATCGATTCCGGTTCCAACATCGACGTGGTGGAAGACTTGGTGATCCGCGACCGTCGCATTCTGTCGGAAGATGGCATTGTGCTGGCCGTCATGGCCATCAACAAGCGTACCGGCAAGGTGGAACAGTCACCGGAGGTGGTTATGCGCGGCTTTGGCGGCGCGGACATTACCGATGAAGCACGTCAAACCGTGCTCCGCACCCTCGACTCGCTCAACGCCGAGCAGAAGGCCGACTACGGCATGGTGAAGGAAAAGGTGCGCGCTGATCTCAAGCGCCTGGTCCAGAAGACCACCGGACGCCGCCCCATGATCATGCCCATCATCCTCGAACTCTGAGCCATCCCCACGCAACCCACCCGCGGCGGCAGGAGTTCACTTTCCTGCCGCCGTTTTCCTCATGGGAAGCCACTGCCCTACATTGCGGACGGCTGCGGCTGTACACTCGGTTGCGATCCATGGAGGCACCCTGCCTGCTTGCTTTGCAGGTGCGGGTAAACGGCGTGGCGCACAATAAAGATCTCGCCCACATCCAGATGGGCATTGCCGGTCTGGTCGATGTAAGCAATCCGGTTCTGGCGGCAACGACTCTGCGCCTCCGGCGAAAGCACCGGCGCAATCAGTACCGGCAATGCTCCGCAGCCGAGCCCGGCCGCTGCTGAATGAGCATCGTAGAGCGCCGCCTCCAGTCCCTCTGGAAACGCTCGCGCATGTAATGAGCACGCCAGCGTGTGCTCGCGCCCCAATACATTCACGCGCACCAGCAGCCCGATCCGGCGATCGGCGGGCGCGGGATCAATGCGAATATCCTGACGCCGGATGAAGGACAACTGTTCGAGCGCCATGGAAACGGCGTCCGCAGCCTCTCGCGGGGAGATGGACGTACGATTATTCTTCATCGCTATCTCCTTTTGTTTGCGTACCTCTGCGCATCGCCACACGCAGAGACAAGTACGCAATACGACCAGGACCCTACCGGTTCCTTCACGGGAACAGCAGGCTTAGGCAGTGGCTCTCTGGGGTTGGGATTTGCTCAGTGCCGGTGGAGGCGTCAGCGCAAGCGAGGTAATTCGGAACGAATTTGGTCCACTGGGTACCAACGCCAGATGAGGTGCGCTAACGCCTGTCCCACGCTGATGAAACTTCGACTCCAGCCACAAGCACAGCCGCGGATCCTGGATCTCCGGTCGGTCCTCCCAGAAGCGGGGACCCAGACTGCAGAGAATGGCCAAGTGGTCCATCTGCAACTCAACCGACGTTGAGCCAGACGTGAAATGGCGCAGGGCATTCTCCCGCCCAACATGAATGCCTGTGATTCTTAGACCGCGATAAAGGAGTGTTACAACCATGGGCCCGGCTCCTATTCCGCTGCTGCGGATGATCAGTGCTTGGAGGGCGGCTTGGCCAGATTGGAGGATCAAGCCTGTGTTCGTCCTCGGTGAATGCGAAGAACCAGGTTACTTTGTAAATCCATCGCCCTGGTACTGCGGTACATCAATAGTTCAAGCACGCGGTTGGGGGAATGAAGGCAAACGCCTGTTCGATTCTGTTTTCGAGCGCTGCATGCAAGCCGCTTCAAAACTTCGCCACATCTAACTGCGGAGATATTGGCCCACTTTTCCACACTTGTCAAGCGCACGATTTTAATTTTGTTCTAAGAATCGACGTCCACTTTTCTCCCCCCCAAACCCCGCAAATCCCCAGCCCCCAGCGCGCCCCGAACGATCCAGAATGGGGGAGTTTCGATTCGTCCATGCAACTGTTTCCATTTGCTCAGGCAATCAACAAGTCCACAGAACTAACTCCCCCAAGCCTACGTAACATACGTTACAAAATGAGCAATACACCCCCGTGACCAAAGTCATAGACCTCTAACTCCCCATCCGCGTAACCTATCTCAATTGAGGGATTCCAAATGACTTCCGGCCCCACTCCGCCCCCTGCCACGCTCCGCGCTAGACTCCTGCGCCGCATCGCGCCCGACCGCTTCCTGCGTGCCCGGCGTCTAGTCCAGTACGCGTTTGTGGCGCTCAACCTCTGGCTGGGCCTGCAGTTCTTTCTCTGGGTTCGCTTCTACGAACGCGGTGGCCAGGGCCTCAGTGTTCCCCGTCCGGCAGGAGCCGAAGGGTGGCTGCCCATTGCCGGGCTGATGAATTCTAAGCTCTTTCTCGCGACCGGCTCGGTCCCCACAATTCATCCCGCAGCCATGTTTCTCTTCATGGCTTTTTGCGCCATGAGCCTGATTGCGAAAAAGTCCTTCTGCTCCTGGCTCTGTCCGGTAGGCACGCTCAGTGAGCACCTGGCGCAAATGGGACGCGCCCTCTTCGGCCGTACCTTCCGCCTCCCCCGTAGGGTGGATGTTCCATTGCGTGGGATCAAGTATCTCTTGCTGGGCTTCTTCCTGGTCATCATCGGTGGCATGAGCGCCACCATGCTGGATGAGTTCATGCAGACCCCCTACGGCCTGCTGGCCGACGTGAAGATGCTCAACTTCTTCCGCCATATGAGCTTCACCGCGGTCGTCGTGGTAGGCGTCCTGATTCTGCTCTCATTTGTGGTGGAAGGCGTCTGGTGCCGTTACGTTTGCCCTTACGGCGCGCTCATGGGCCTCCTTTCGCTCCTCAGCCCGCTCAAGATTCGCCGCGAAGCCTCGCTCTGCTCCGGTTGCGGCCACTGCGCCAAGGTCTGCCCGGCGGCTCTGGCCGTCGACAAGCTGGTCCAGATCCGCTCGGTGGAGTGCACCGCCTGCATGGCCTGCGTGGCCGCGTGCCCGGCGGAAGGCGCGCTGCGCTTCTCGCTGCCCGGCGCGCAAACCAACGCGCCCCTGCCGCGCTATCGCCGTGCCGCCACGCCTGCTGGATTTGTGGTGCTGCTCGGGGTTCTGTTCTTCGGCTTCATTCTGGTTGCCCGCGCCACCAATCACTGGCAAACGCCCATCCCGGCGAGCGTCTACCAGCGCCTGATCCCAGAGTCCGACCAGTTGAGCCATCCGGGGATGAAATAAGCATTGCATGCAGCAGCCCGCTTCGCGTTCTTCGTGGTGCGCGGGTTGGCGTGGATTTGTAGCGCCTGTGGCGTGGATCTCCAACTCCGCGCCGGTGCTCTATCCTTGACGGATTGCCCTGCAAACCGCAGAATGCCCTGCCGCGAAGCGGCGTCTGCCGCACCGCAGGTGCCCCGCTAAAATAGACCCATGCCCCAGATTCCCCCAGCCCAGACTCTGCTCATCGACGCCGACGACACCCTTTGGGAGAACAACATCTACTTTGAGCGCGCCATTGCCGCCTTCATCGGCTTTCTGAATCACAAGGAATGCTCGCCGGCTGCCGTGCGCAGCACCCTGAATGAGTGCGAGCGCGAGACCATCCGCGCCCATGGCTACGGTCTGCCCAGCTTTACCCGTTCGCTGCTCCACTGTTTTGAGCGCCTGAGTCCGGAGACCCTCACCAGCGAGAAGCGCCAGAGAATTGAAAGCTTCGCTCGCTCCATCGCCGAGCAGGAGATTGAGCTGCTTTCGGGCGTGGCGGAGACCCTTGCCACCCTGGCCAGCCGCCACCGGCTCATTCTTATGACCAAAGGCGACCACGCCGAGCAGGCCGACAAGTTCTCCCGCTCCGGCTTGACGCCGTATTTCTCTGCCGTTGAGATTGTGGCTGAAAAGGACGCGGCGACCTACCTTGAGGTGATTCACCGCCAGAGTGTGCCGCCACGCAGTGGCTGGATGGTGGGGAATAGCCCGAAGAGCGACATCAACCCCGCCCTTGCAGCCGGCCTGAACGCCGTCTTCCTCTTCCACAAGGACACCTGGGTGCTGGAGCATGCCACGCTCAACCCCGCGCCCGAAGACCAGCAACTGATCGAGCTGGAATCCTTTGCCCAGCTTGCCGAGATTTTCTAAGCTGCAGGGGACCTTGTTGCCACCCCAGAACCGGGGTAAGATCGTCTTACCATGCAGACGCGCGTCTCCACCAAGGGGCAGGTCGTTCTTCCGGGTCCCATCCGTCGCCGCCTCGGCATCCAGGCTGGCGATCAGCTCGACGTAGCCGTCGAGGATGGCCGCATTGTGCTGGCGCGGCGAGCCACCCCCGCTCTCACCCCGCGCATTGTTCAGGATCCGGTCTCGGGAATGCCGGTAATCGATCTGGGACCCAACGCCCCAATCGTCACCAATGAACAAGTGGATGAAATTCTCGCCGAATTCCCATGAGATTCCTGCTGGATGTAAGCGTTCTTGTCGCGCACGGGCTTCGTCACCACACCTTCCACCACCGCGTGGAGTCGTGGCTGGAGTCGATCCAGGACGCTTCTTTGCTCACTTGTTCCATTACGGAGCTGGGCTTTGTACGCATTCTCTCCACGCCTGCCGTGGCTGGTCTTCGTGTGGACCAAGCCCGCGAGCTACTTCTTGCCGTCAAAGAATCTCCCCGGCCCGCCTTCATCTTTCTTCCTGATCCCAACAGCATCTCCATGCTTCCCGGCTGGGTGCGGACCCCCAAGCAGGTTACCGACGGCCATCTGCTGGAACTGGCCCGCGTCAACGAAGCCCAGCTGGCCACCCTCGATGCGCGCATCCCCGGCGCCTTCCTCGTACCGTAGCTTCTAGCTTCTAGCCCCTAGCTTCTAGCTCCCCTAGCACCTAGTCCCTATTCCCCAGTCCCTAGTCCCTAGCCTCCATCTGTGAGAAACTAGAAGAGGTACTACTCGGGGCTGCCCCCGTGCGCTCCCTCCCTGCTTGAACTCCACGAGATTTTGGTTGCTGCGCCCTTGCGTCCCCGCGGCTCCAGGAAAAACAGGAAAAAAGAAAATGCTCAGCGTCAGCAACGTTTCCATGCGTTTCGGCTCCAAGATCCTCTTTGAGGATGTCAGTGTCAGCTTTATCGACGGCCGTCGTTACGGCCTGACCGGCCCCAACGGTGCCGGCAAGTCCACCTTCATGAAGGTCCTCACCGGCGAGATCGAGGCCCAGAAGGGCTCGGTCGTTCGTCCGCGGAAGTACGGTGTGCTCAGCCAGGATCAGTTCGCCTATGACGCCTATCGCGTCATTGACACGGCCATCATGGGCAACAAGCCTCTGTGGGCAGCGCTTGAAGAGCGCGACCGCATCTACGAGAAGCCGGAGATGACTGATGCCGATGGCATGCGTCTGGGCGAACTGGAAGGCATCATCGGCGACGAGGACGGCTACACAGCCGAGTCCGACGCCGCGGTTCTGCTGGACGGTCTGGACATTGGCGAAGAGCTGCATGGGCGCAAGATGAGCGAGCTGCAGGGCGGCCAGAAGGTGCGTGTTCTGCTGGCCCAGGCCTTGTTCGGCAAGCCCGAGGCGCTCTTGCTCGACGAGCCTACGAACCACTTGGATCTGGAATCGATTCACTGGCTTCAGGACTTTTTGAACAACTACAACGGCTCGCTGATCGTGATCAGCCACGATCGCCACTTCCTGAACTCCGTCACCACCCACATCGCCGACATCGATTACCAGACCATCATTACCTATACCGGCGGCTATGACGACATGGTGATGGCCAAGACCCAGATCCGCTCCACGCTGGAAAGCCAGAACGCGCAGCGCGACAAGAAGATCTCGCAGCTGAACGAGTTCATTGCGCGCTTTGCCGCCGGCACGCGCAGCTCCCAGGTGACCAGCCGCCGCAAGGAAGTGGAGCGCCTGCAGACCAACGAACTGGCCCGCTCCAACATCCAGCGCCCCTTCATCAAGTTCGACCAGGTGCGCCCCAGCGGCAAGCACGTGCTGGAGATCAAGGGACTCACCAAGATCTACGACAGCACCCGCGTGGTCGACACCTTCACCGCCAACGTTTTGCGCGGCGAAAAAATCTGCCTGATGGGCCGCAACGGCGCCGGCAAAACCACGTTGGTGAAGAGCCTGCTGGCTAACTTTCCCGGCGTGGGTGAGCCCGGCTTTAACGTTGACGCCGGCACCGTCTTTTGGGGACACGAGGCGCACATAGGCTACTTTCCGCAGGACGTGACCGGCCTGATTGAGCCTGGGCTCACGGTCGCGGACTGGCTGCATCGCTGGGACCCGGGGGCGTACGTGGAAGACATTCGCGGCATTCTCGGCCAGATGCTCTTCCGCGGCGAAGACGGCTCCAAGAACACCAAGGCGCTCTCGGGCGGCGAACAGGCCCGCCTGCTCTTCTGCAAGCTGATGCTCACCAAGCCCAACATCCTGATTCTGGACGAGCCCACCAACCACCTGGACCTGGAAGCCATCAACGCGCTCAACATCGCGCTGCAGCGCTACGAGGGCACGGTGCTCCTGGTCACCCACGATCACGATCTGATCGACGAAGTGGGCACCCGGCTGTGGAACTTCCAGGGCCACGAAGTGGAAGACTTCCAAGGACCGTACAGCGAGTGGAAGGGCATGCACAGCTAGGTTTCTGCTTATCGTTGACCAGAAGGCCGCGACCCCGCGCAGGGTTCGCGGCCGTCGCGGTTTATCTCTATTTTGAAAACGCCCCGGGTGCCCCATCCTTGGCCGTGCACTTTGCGGACAAGGGTGGGATACCGCAAACCTCCAGCTATCATTTCCCGCGTTAATAATATTGCAAAAATAGTATAGTATTTCCATGCGATGGTCCGTGGGATTCCTCGATGAGGAGGCCAGGGCAGCATTGGCCGCCCTTCCTCTTGATATGCGCGCCAGCTTTCAGCGCATTGTCGAGTTGATTCAAGCCCACGGCTTGGACCGGGTCCGCGAACCTTACCTGAAGCATCTGGACGGACCGCTGTGGGAGATGCGCCTCAAGGGCCGGAGCGGCATCGCACGCGCAATCTACATCACGGCCACCGGCATGCGCATCGTGGTGGTTCATGTTTTTGTAAAGAAGACGCAGAAGACGCCGCGCAGCGAGATCGAAAAGGCCCTGAAGAAGGCCAGGGAGGCCGAATGAAGTCCAAATTCATCCCCGTTGAAGAGTCGTTCAAGCAGTGGAAGAAGGACCCCGCGTACGTTGCGGCTTACAACGCGCTGGAGCCGGAGTTTGCGCTTGCCTCCGCCATGATCAAAGCCCGAGCCGAGGCCGACATGACTCAGGAGCAGGTTGCCGCAGCCATGGGAACCACGCAGGCCGTAGTCGCGCGCTTGGAAAGCGGCAAAGTCCTTCCCTCCACGCGCACTCTGGAGCGCTTCGCCAAAGCCACGCGCACCAGCCTTCACATCAGCTTTGCGCCGCAGCCCAAACGAGCGAAGGTTTCACGCTGAGACAGACTCAGGAGCAGGCGCTGAAGAATCTGGTTTTGGAGGTTGCAACGCTCCTCACGTTGCCGTCGGTGTCTTCGTCGTCAATTGCACTCCGAGCGCATGCATCACGGCCAGCGTTGTCTTCGGCGCGTATTATGGGGATTCACCTGATAATGAGATGCGAAAAGGGAGGTAATATGAAGCGGACAATAGCCATTCAAAGTCTACTCTTTCTTCTTCTGGGGACAGTGTGCGCACTGTCTCAAGGAAAAACGCCTAGCGCTCAGGATCTATCCTATAGACCCAATATGAAATGGCTATGGGATACACATGATATTCGTCTGCAGCATGACGATGTAGCTCACGACGTTCGTGATCGTCGTAATCTTCACTGGAAACAAACGCTTGAAATTGATTCACAGCTAGGAGATGGGAAGCATTTTTCTGGTATTCCTTATCGCGATCCTTTATATATGCAGGAGTATCCAGATGTTGGCTCATCAACTTGGGCGGTGGTCACTTTTGATCATTCCACAGTGATTCCTGTGAGCAAGTCGTCGCCATCCAGTCCCGACGACTACATGGTGTATACGGAACTCCACTTTCGCGTTTTGTCTGTTGTTATCGAGCCAGTAAACGGGAACAGTACCCTTCGAGAAAATGATGTTCTTGACGATGGTGTCGAGGGAGGTGCGCTGTCGTTACCAAACGGAACCACTCGAAAGAGCTACACGCCCATGCCGCGTTTCAAGTATGAGATTGGCCATAAATATCTTGTCCAGGCGTTGCCGTACAAAGATGGGTCGAATAGTTATTCGATATCTGCCTGCTGGGAAATTCGTGACGACGCGCTCTATCCGAATGCTGACGATGACTTTGTTCGGGCTCAAGCTGGTGTATCGCATTTGTATAAGCTAAGCATAGAAGATGCCACCGCCTATATTTCTAGCCATTCAAGGTTCTTGAAGAGGGGGGGCGCGAAATGAAAGGTTTATAGCGACGGTCGCTTCATCTCAAGCGCTGGGTTTCCGCTGCGTGCCACGCTTGCAGATGTTTACTCCGTTGCGCCGCACAATGTATTCAGGCAGAGCGCCTGGCTGGAGCAGGGCTCTGGCGGAAGAAATGCGCTTAACTCCAACGCTGTGAAGGGGTTGCGTTTAACTCCTTGGCACAGAGGGATTTGCAGCGTACCCATTCTCATAACCCGTTGCCACAGAGTGATTTACGTCTTGGCAAGGAGAGGGGGAGGGGTATCACTACGAAGGGCTGTTGCAATCGGAGCAGGGTTCACCAGCTCCCACCCGTTACACTCATACTCGTAGACCTATGGCCCTGTTCGATTCATTTGAACCCCAGCTCGACCTCAGCTTCGAAGAACCTCGCTCCACGCGGCGCGTCTGGCCGGTGGGCGATCTCGTGTGCCAGGTGCGCACGCTTATCGAGAGCGAGTACGCCGACGTTTGGGTGGAGGGCGAAATCTCCAACTACCGCCCCGCGCCTTCAGGGCACATCTACTTCACGCTCAAGGACGCCGCCGCGCAGTTGCCCATCGTGCTCTTCCGCCGCCAGGCCATGCTGTTGCGTTTCCGCCCCAAGGACGGGCTGAGCGTGCGGGTCCGTGGCCGGGTCAGTGTCTATGAGCAGCGCGGGCAGATGCAGCTGGTGGCGGAAACCATGGAAGAAGTCGGCGCTGGCTCGCTGCAGCTTGCCTTTGACCAGCTCAAGGCAAAACTCAAGGGCGAAGGGCTCTTCGAGAAGGCCCGCAAGCGTGCGCTGCCCACCTTTCCGCGCACCGTGGCCATCGTCACCTCGCCCACCGGCGCCGTGATCCGCGATTTTTTGAACGTGGCCGGCCGCCGTCATGCTGGGCTCATCGTGTTGCTTTATCCGGTCAGCGTGCAGGGCGATCAGGCGTCGGCGGAGATTGCCACGGCGCTGAGCGACATCAATGCTGCCGCAGCGGCAAATCCAGGCTTTGCCGACCTCATTGTGGTGGCGCGTGGCGGCGGATCGCTGGAAGATCTGGCCGCCTTCAACTCCGAGCGTGTGGCCCGCGCGATTGCATCGAGCAAGCTGCCGGTCGTGAGTGCCGTGGGCCATGAAACGGATTTCACCATTGCCGACTTTGTGGCCGATCTGCGCGCCCCCACGCCCTCGGCGGCGGCCGAGCTCATCACCGAGGCGCAGCATGCCGTGGCGGAGCGGCTGGCCACGTTGGCGCACCGGCTGGAACGGGCCGCGCGCTATCAGCTCTTGCAGGCTCGGCAGCGGCTGGCCCATCTGGACGTGAGCCGCAACCAGAGCCGCATTACTTCGCAGTTACATCGCTCCGCACAACGGGTGGACGAGCTCAGCTTCCGGCTGGAAGCCGCCCTCACCGCGCAGTTGCGGCGTCAGCAGCAGCGCGTGGCAGCGCTGGCCGCGGAGGTCTTGCGCGCCGATCCCCGCCAGCGCATGGCCAGTGCTCGCGCCCAATTGGCTGACCTGAGCGCACGGCTGGCCCACCGGCTGGAGCGGCAAGTGGCCGCGTCGTCGTCGCGGCTGGCTGCGCTCCATGCGCGGCTGCACGCGCTTTCGCCCTTGGCGGTGCTGGATCGCGGTTACGCGCTGGTGCTCGATGCCACGGGCGGCGTGGTTCGCTCCGCCGCGGCGCTGGATCCCGGAGATCAACTTCTTACCCGTCTGGCCGACGGCGTCTTTACCAGCCGCGTGGAAAGCACCGGTTCGTCTCAACCGGCTCAACTAAAATCAGTGAAGAAACTCAAAGGATAAAGAAACTATGAGTACCACCGCAGCGCGCAAGCTCTTCGGCACCGATGGCATTCGCGCCGTCGCGGGCCAGTCACCGCTGGATGTCATCACCATCTACGCCGCGGGCGTGGCGCTGGCGCACTCGCTGCATCGCACCTGCGCTGCGCCGCGGGTGCTGCTGGGCCGCGATACCCGCGAGTCCGGTCCATGGATCGCCGCGACCTTTGCCGCCGGTGTGCGCTCCGGAGGCGCTGAGGTGGAGAGCGCGGGCGTGGTGCCCACGCCCGCGGTGGCGTTTCTGGTCCGTAAGCATGGCTTCCAGGCCGGTGTTGTCCTCTCGGCCTCCCACAATCCTTGGCAGGATAACGGCATCAAGCTCTTTGGCGCGGATGGCTTCAAGCTCCCCGATGCCCTGGAACTGGCCATGGAGGACGAGATTCTGCACCATGCCGCGCAGCTGGTTGCGCCCGATCCGGCCACGCTGCCGCTGGTGACGGACAATCCAGCTTATGCCGACGACTATATCCAGTTCCTCGTTGGCTTGTTTCCCGGCCTCTCGCTGGCAGGCCTGCGCATTGTGGCTGACTGCGCCAACGGCGCGGCTGCAGCCGTGGCTCCGGAGCTCTTCCGCTGCCTGGGCGCGGACCAGATCACGCTGCTGCACACTGAGCCCGACGGCCGCAATATCAATGCCGGGTGTGGCGCTTTGCATCCCGCGCATGTTGCGGCTGAAGTGGTTGCGCATAAGGCAGAGATCGGCCTCAGCTTTGACGGCGATGCGGACCGTTGCATGCTGGCGGGCGCAAGCAACAACGTGATCAACGGCGATGCCATTCTGCTGGTGGCTGGGCGCGATCTGAAGGCGCGCGGCATGTTGACCGGCAATCTGGTGGTGGCCACCACCATGTCGAACATGGGCTTGGAGGCAGCGCTGAAGCGGGAGGGGATTCGCATGCTGCGCGCTCCGGTGGGCGACCGCTATGTGCTGGAGCAGATGCTGCAGCACAATGCGGCGCTCGGTGGCGAGCAGTCGGGCCACATTCTGCTGCCGCACCTGGCGACGACCGGCGACGGGCTGCTGACGGCGTTGGTGGTTCTGGATCTGATTGCTCGCTCCGGCAAGACCATTGACGAGCTGACCGCCAGCCTGAAGGTCTTCCCGCAGGTAATTGTGAATGTGCGGGTGCGCGAGAAGATGCCGCTGGAAGGCTTTCCGACGGTGGTTGCCGCCATTCAGGCAGCCGAGGAAGAACTGACCGATACGGGCCGGGTGGTGATCCGCTACTCCGGTACCGAGGCGCTGGCCCGGGTAATGATTGAAGCCGAGAGTGAAGAGGCCATGAGCCGCCATTCGGAAGCCATTGCTTCGGCCATTCGCGCGGAGCTTGGGGTGTAGTTTTTGGCCTCCCACCCTCTTCGCGATAGAGCCTGCGAAAAGGACGGGGCAGGGTGTCTTGTGGGTAGCTGGATCGATCGCTTGCGGTGGGGAACAAGAAGGGGCGGGGAACTGCCGGCGGTTGCCGGAATTTCCCGCCCCTTCTGCATGTGAAGCCGGGGATCAATCCAGAATGCCGGTCCGTTTCCAGCGGGCGATGCGATTGACGTGGTACTGGAAGTAGATCAGGTTGAAGAAGAAGGTCATGACGCCACTGAGCGAGAGGCCGATGTTCTCCTTGGAGTTGTAATACTCTTCCATGGAGCTGCGAATGGAGAACATGGCCACCAGCAAGCTGATGAAGCAAACCAGACCGCAGAGTGCGACTCCGCCAGGAGCATCGTTCAACAGTGAGACCCAGTACCCGAGCAGCGCGGCCCCGCTGATGCTCATGGCGATCAGCGGGCCGGCATTGCCGTTCAGCCGCTTGGCCCAGGCGGCCAGGATGAGGCCCCAGATGACGGAGAAAAAGGGAATGATGCCCAGCAAAAGGAGAAGCGCCCAATGCAGGTTGGGCGGTAAATCCACGCCCCCGGCGATGGGAGCCGGTCCGGAGAGATAGGACATGGGTTGCGGTGTGAGGGGCGGGGGATAGCCGGAGCCAGTGTTGAGGCTACCCTGCGAGGACAGCAGTTGGGGGAGCGGAATCCACATGCCGGAGCTGTTGGCTTCAACGAAGTCGCTCATCACGATATTGCCGGATTCAATGTAGCGCTGGAGTGTGCCGCCGTCGTAGGGGCCGAACTCCTGGGGCCCGCGTTTGATCCTGTAGGTTCCTGCCGGTACGTTCATCAAGGTCTCCCGTTATCTTTGCCGACGATTCGGTTGGAGACAGGCACACGGCCTGCCGTAGGATATGTCAAATTCTTGTGCCCATATTTTGCATCTGCGAAGCTTGGCCAGAATTTTACGCAAACCTTCGCCAGCAGGGGAAGCAAAATCTTCAGAATCTAAAGGATTGCCTGAAATAGTGGGATGGTCTGGAGGTCGGGTTCGGGCCCGAGGAGTGCACGTGGGTAGGCAGGTTCCCAAAGATCCGGCCCTTGGAGAGGGGCTAGGTATCCCACCCTTTTCGCATTAGAGCTTGCGAAAAGGATGGGGCACGGGGCTTTTGTGGATGTTTGAATCGAGAGCACGAAAAGAAAAAGCCCTCCGGGAGATCAGAGGGCTTTTCTGGTGGCGGGTCGCGCCTACGACTGGCGGAAGCGCTTGGAGGGCTCGTCGGAGAAGATCAGTCCGTCGCGGATGTGGACCACGCGGTGGGCATACTCGGCAATATCGGGCTCGTGGGTGACCACCACAATGGTGTTGCCCTTGGCGTGCAGCTCGTCAAACAGGGCCATGATCTCCACGCCGGTTTTGGAGTCCAGGTTGCCGGTGGGCTCGTCGGCCAGGATGATGGATGGGTTGTTGACCAGGGCGCGGGCCACGGCCACGCGCTGGCGTTGGCCGCCGGATAGCTCATTGGGCTTGTGGTGCATGCGCGACTCAAGACCCACGTTGGTGAGTGATTGCTTGGCGCGTTCCAACCGCTCGGCCGCCGGGGTGCCGTTGTAGATCAGGGGCAGCTCCACGTTGTGCAGCGAGGTGGCGCGGGCCAGCAGGTTGAAGGTCTGGAAGACGAAGCCGATCTCCTTGTTGCGAATGCGGGCCAGCTGATCGTCGTTGAGCTCGCTCACCAGCTGGCCGTTCAGCCAGTATTCGCCCTGCGAGGGGGTGTCGAGGCAGCCGATCAGGTTCATCAGGGTGGATTTTCCGGAGCCCGAGGGGCCCATGATCGCCACATATTCGTTGTGCTTGATGCGCAAACTGACGCCGCTCAGGGCGTGCACCTGCTGTTCCGAGCCCATATCGTAGGTGCGCCACAGATTGTGCACCACAATCACTTCGTCGGGAGTGGGCGGCACGGCCGGGGAGACCTCTTCCGGTGTTGTCGAGTTGGTTGCCATTCTTTTCCTCGTGGCATTGCCTGCAGGCATTGCGTGCAGGCATTGCATGCAGCAGACGCGCTTCGCGCCGATTAGGGATGACGGCAGTGGTTCCGCCGCGTGCTTCTGACGCAGGGCTTAGGAGCTAGCGCCCGCTGAGAGGTTCACTTTCACCGTATCGCGTTTCAACAGCGCGTTGTTCTTCAGCTCGCGCAGGGTCTTGTAAGGGCCGGTCACAATCTCCTGGCCTTCGTTGAGCCCACCCAGCAGCTCGATCTCCGTGGCGCCGGTGATGCCGGTGGTCACGGTCACAAACTTGGCGCGCAACCGACCGTGGGAGTCTGCCTGGACGATGAAGACGCCCTGCACGGGGTTGGGCTTGACCGTGCTTTGCACCCCCTCCTTGCCGGTGTCGGCGTTCGGATCGTAGAGCGTGAGCGACTGAATGGGCAGGGTAATAATGCCCGGCTTGTGCGCGGTGGTGATCTTGGTGGTGCAGGAGAGGCCGGGGCGCAGCTCGTCGCTGGGGTTATCGAGCATGACCACCACCTTGAAGTCCTTGGCCTCTTCCGTCCCGGTGGTGGATTGCGAGGTGGCAATGCCGGTCGAGCGCAGTAGAGCCTGATCGCCCACCAAGGTCACGTGACCGTGGAAGATCTTGCCGGGCAGGGCATCGATGGTGATGTCGGCGACCTGGCCAAGCCGGACATTGATGATGTCGGTCTCGTCCACCTTCACTTCGGCGGTCACCACGCTCATGTCGGCCAGGGTCATAAAGGTTGAACCGACCGCGTTCTGGATGCCCTCCACCACGGTCTCGCCTTCGCGGATGGGCTCGTTGGTCACAATGCCGTCAAACGGAGCGTTGGCGATGGTCTTGTTGAGCAGATCCTGATTGGCGCGGAGGGTAGCTTCCTGAGTGTGCAGGTGTCCGCGGGCTGACTCAGTCTGGGCTTTGGCTTGGTTGAATTGCGCCACGGCCTGGGCCACGCTGGCCACATCGGTGTCGTAGGCGGCCTTCTTGGCGTCGTAGTCCTGCTTGGCGAGCACGCCGGCCTTGTAGAGACCCTGGGCGCGCTCCCAATCCAGCCGCTTCTGCTCCAGGTCAGCCTTGGCGTGTTCCACGTTGGCTTCCTGGGTGCGCTCGTTGGCCACGGCACTGGCAATGTCGGTGTTGGCGGCGGTAATGGCGGCCTTCTGGCCGGTCACGTTGGCCTCCTGCTGCACATTTTCAACGGTGGCCACCACCTGGCCCTTCTTCACATGGTCGCCTTCATGCACATAAAGGTGGGTGACTCGACCCATGGCGGTGGCGCCCAGGTTGACATAGGTCTTGGGCTTGATTTGACCGGTACCGCTGACAACCGTGGCCAGGTCCTGACGAATCACTTTGCCCGTCAGTACCTTGGTAAAGCCGGATTGCTGCTTGACGATCATGACGATCACCAGGACCACGGCTATCAGGACACCGAAGGAGATGAGCAGTATTTTCTTGATGTTCATGCGGGCGGCGTTCTCCGAATCAGTCTTCCCAACAGTGTACGCAATCACCCCGCGACTGGTTCCAGTTCCTCTGCTCTTGTTGCCAGATAGTTGCAGGCAGGCCGATTTGAAGCTTCCGTGCGGGGCGGGGGGAGAACCAGTTGCGCGTTGACAGCATGGGGCTTGTGCGCCAGAAAGTGACCTTGGAGCGGTCCGTGCGTCCAACGGGGAAGCCGGAGGACCCGTTGGCGGTTGCCCACCCGGTTCGCAGACCCGTAGAATGGTGGTTCGCAGGAGTTTTCATACCGCAATGAAGCTGAACGAACGCAAGATCCTTTTCGCAGTGATGGTTGCCGGTCTGGTGTCGATCCCGGCCATGACCCGTAGTGTGCTGGCTGCGCCGCCGGCCCAGCCGCAGGCACAGCAGCAGAACGGCAATCCGGCCAACCCCGACGACCCGAACTACGATCCGCGCAAACGGCAGCGTTCGGACAAGGACCGCGTTGCGTCCCAAAAGGCGCTGCGTCAGGAGTTGAAGGGGTCTTACAAGACCTGGCTCAACCAGGAAGTTACCTACATCATCAGTGACGAAGAGCGGAAGTCGTTCATGAGCATGTCGAACGACGAGGAACGCGACGCCTTCATCGAGAACTTCTGGCTGCGCCGCAATCCGAACCCGGATTCGCCGGAGAATGAGTTCCGCGAGGAGCACTATCGCCGCATTGCGTACGCCAACGAGCATTTTGCCGCCGGCAAGCCGGGCTGGAAGACGGATCGCGGCCGCATCTATATCTCCTGGGGCAAGCCGGACAACATTGAATCGCATCCTTCGGGCGGCACCTACGAGCGTACCCCGGAAGAAGGCGGCGGCTCCACCTCAACCTTCCCCTTCGAGACCTGGCACTACCGCTACCTTGAGGGCGTGGGCGAGAACATCGACCTGGAATTTGTGGACAGCTGCCAGTGCGGCGACTATCACTTCACCCTGGATCGCAGTGAAAAGGACGCCCTGCTGCACGTGCCGGGTGCCGGCTTGACCCAGTATGAAGAGATGAACCACAAGGACAAGACCGATCGCTTCAAGGGCAACGGCCTGGAGAACATCGGCGGCGGTCCCATGGGCGAGCAGCAGGCCGGCAAGGTG
Organism: uncultured Occallatibacter sp.; assembly: GCA_964645855.1. Classification (GTDB taxonomy): domain Bacteria; phylum Acidobacteriota; class Terriglobia; order Terriglobales; family Acidobacteriaceae; genus Telmatobacter. The sequence goes on along the minus strand of CAZYDF010000003.1, from coordinate 68,892 downwards.
TTTGATCGCATCGAGCTAGGCGCCAAGATCTTCGCGCCTCCGCCGGTTAAGTTCAAGGACCTGGAAGCCTTTGTCTCCGAGCACAAGGTGCTGACCGGCCCGGTCTTCCCGTTCGATGTGCGTACCGACTACGTCAAGGTGACCGAGAGCATGGACACCGTGCCAATCACCATCCAGATCCGCAACCGCGACATCACCTTTGTGACCAAGGACGGCGTCTCAAAGGGCGTGGTGAACATTCTGGGCAAGGTGACGACGCTGGCGCACAAGACGGTGCAGACCTTCGAGGATACGGTCGAAGTGGATGAGCCATCCGAGTTACTGGAGAAGGTCCTGGACAGCCAGAAGGTCTACTGGAAGGCGCTGCCATTGCAGCCCGGCCTTTACCGGCTCGACATTGCCATCAAGGACGTGAACAACCCGGACCACATGGGGTTGTTTGGACGCAGCCTGGATGTGCCCACCTACCACGATGAAAAGCTGGGCACCTCGTCGCTGATTCTGGCCGACGTGATGAACACCGTTTCGTCGCGCGAAATCGGCAACGGCAACTTCATCCTGGGCAATACGTTCCTGCGCCCCAGGGTCAGCGCCAACGCCGCTACGCCGGTCAAGTTCCATCGCAGCCAGAGCCTGAACTTCTGGATGCAGGTCTATAATCTGGGCATTGACGAGGCCACCAAGAGCAATAGCGCCACGGTGACCTACCAGATTACAGACTTTGCAACCGGCGCCGTGATGCTTGAAAACCACATGGAGTCGAAGGACCTGGGAGCCCATAGCGATCAGTTGACGGTGGCAAGAAGTGTGCCCATCGCCGGCCTCCAACCCGGCAAGTACAAGGTGACCATCAAAATAATCGACGCAATTTCGAAACAAGAGATTGCGCAATCGGTACCTTTTGTCGTGGAATAGTAAACAACCCCCCGCGCGGCAGTTATCTGGCCTTTTGAGAGCCAGAACGCCGCGCGGGTGCATTTCTTGGATATTTGCCAGGGTGGACGCCGGATCACAGATACGAGTGATGATGCGCAGAACCCATTTCGCCGGATTTGCAGTGCTTCTCGCGCTGGTAGGGGCAGAGGCTTTGCTCGCCGCTCCCGCCATGTTGAGCGGGGTGGTGCGTAACCGTGCCGGTGTGCCCCAGATGGGCGCCCAGGTGGAGTTGCTCCGCGACGACCTTACGGTGGCCGCCAGGTCAACTACCGACGGCAAGGGCCATTTCCTGATGATCTCGCTGGTTCCCGGCCATTATTCCCTCAAAGCCATGTGCACCGCCTATCTGCCTACCATGCGGGAGAACGTGCGGGTGCGCACGGCCACCGTTGTCAACCTGACCATGAGTACGCTCTACGAGGCCATCCAGTGGCTGCCAACCCGTCCCCGGGCTCGCGACGCCCAGCAGGATGACTGGATGTGGACGCTGCGCTCGGCCGCGAATCGGCCTTTGTTGCGCTGGTTGGAGGATGGTCCTCTGGTGGTGGTGGAAGACGGCAAGGGCTCGGCTCCGCGCCTGAAGGCCCGGCTGATGGCTACTGGCCAGGAGGGCACCTTTGGCGAGAGCGGCGAACGCATCTCCGCCTCTCTGGAAGAAACGCCTGCGGACAGCAAGGAGCTGTTGGCGCGGGTGGATTTTTCTCCCGATTCCAATGCCGGCATGGAATCGATGCTGGGTTTCCGGCAGGACCTGGGCTACGCCGGATCGGTGCAGTCCGTGGCCGCAATCGCCGTGCAGCCTGAGGTGAGCGGCCCCGACGGCGGCAGCCTGCAGGAGTGGGTGGTCAAGACCTGGGAGACGGCGCGGCTGGGCGACGCCATCGAGATTGAAGCTGGTTCCACCGCGGCCATGGCGCGGATGCAAGGCGCTGGTTCCGCGGTGCGCATGATGCCCTTTGCCCAGATAAGCTGGACGGGCGGCAATAAGATCCTGAGTTATCGCATGACCACCTTTGTTCCCAGCCACCCAGGCAGCGATCCAAGTGAGATTGGGGCGGGGATGCCCGCGGTAATGCTGCGGGGCGGGGACCTGACCATGACCCGCGGCCTGCACCAGGAGCTGGGTTGGGAGCGTCACACGGATGCCTCCGGGATGAGCCTGACCGTGTTCAGCGACCGGGTTGAGAATCCGGCGCTGGAGGCGGCAACCCGGTTTACCACTGGTGAGACAGGTTCCGTTGCAACCGAGGCGCTGGTGGACTCCACGGCCAACCTGCTGCGGGTTGCGGGCCCGTCCTATTCCTCCGCCGGCCTGTCGGCCAGCGTGGAGCGGTTGCTTCCGGCGGGCAATCGGGTCCGGCTCAGCTATGCCAACGGCGATGCAGTGGTGATTCCTGCGCAGGCGGCTTCGACCGCTCCGGCAGGCCTTGCGGCAGTCTTGGCGGCAGCGCGCGCGCGCCGGGCACAGACGTACTCCATCTCTCTAAGCGGCACATTGGAGGGCACGGGCACCCGCTGGCGGGCCAGTTACCGCTGGCAGCCGGAAGACACGGTGACGGCCATTGCGCCCTACGCCACCGATGCATCCGCACCCTACTTGAACCTGAAGGTGCGCCAGCCCATCCGCCTCAGCCGCGAGGGTCTGTCCAACTTCGAGGTGCTGCTGGACGTGCAGAACCTGCTGGCGGAGGGTTATCAGCCCTTCCTGCTGAACGACGGCTCCCTGCTGTTGTTCGCGCAGCAGCAGCGCGTCGTGCGCGGCGGTGTGGCCTTCAACTTCTAGAGCGGATACGCGGTTAGAGCGGATACGCGGTGTCCGGGCAGGGCATCTTTTCCGTCCCAGTCAGCAGGTACCGTCCCCAAATCTCGTTTCAGAAAAGAAGTCGTCATTTTTGCGCGCTGTTTGGTGTGCCTCTTTCGCCGCGCCCCTACAGGACGCGATGTCAATTCAGGGCACGCAAACCCAGGGCTGCGCGCGGCTTGCCCCGGGCTAGAGCGTTTTCGATTCAAGTGTCGACCTTGCAAGGACCGTGCAAGGTGGCAATTTCTAGAGGAAATTGCTACGCAGCACCCTGCGTTCTGTTAAGACCAGAATCGAAAACGCTCTATTATCACCGCGCCTCGATGGGGCGCAAGCCCGCTCGCAGCACTGCAATGTGTGCGGCAGACGCGCTTTGCGCAAGTTTGCGGCGGTTAGAGCATTTCTCTCGTCGGTGTAGAGTGGCTTTGAAAGGGCACGGCTTTAGCCGTGCCGTAAACTGCAAAATGAGTCGGGCTTTACAGGCTGCGGAAAAACTCTGCTTTGGAGCTGATTTCAGTTGGAAGTTTCCCGCAGGGGCTAAAGCCCTCGTTGTTTTTATGGCACTTACGGCACGACTAAAGTCATGCCCTGACGCTTCTAGCCTTCCTTTGAGAGTTTTTCCGCAGTCTGTTTAGCCCCTGAGGGAGAGCTTATCCCTCTACATCATAGAGCTTATCCCTCTACATCATCAGGAGAACAGCTCTAGAGGTTCTGCTGGAGCAAACTCTGTACAGTGCATTGTCCGCAGGCCCCGGAGGGGCCGGACGAAAGTAGCCCAGGATGGACGCCTGCCTGTCCCTGAGCTTTGCGATGGGACGGGCAGACGGGAATTCTGGGTCGGCAGCCGCAAGAGGCTATGCGCCCCGGCGGGGCGCACGAAAATGGCCCACGGCCTAGCCGCATTCAGCTCTGTCGGGAGCGGCGCAGCAGGGTGAGCACCAGGGCTTCCAGCTGCTGGGGCTGCACACGGGTCTTGGCGAGGAAGTGCGTGGGGCCGAGCGTGAGTTGGCGGCGCTCGGTGGCTGAAAGTGTGCGTCCGGAGTAGACCACCAGCGGCAGACGGGCCAGAGTCTGGTCCTGGCGTAGCCAGTCCACCACGTTGAAGCCGTCGCCGTCCGGCAGGCCGATGTCCAGCACAATCAGGTGTGGTTGAAAGCCGGGGCAAACTTCCAGGGTCTGCTCGTAGGAGTGTGCCAGCTCCACCTGGATGCTGTCGCGCGCAAAGACCTCGCGGATGATGCCCGCCAGGTCGTGATCGTCTTCCACCACCAGGATGCGTGCCTTCTCGCCGGGGCCGCAGAGCACGCGGGCCAGTTCGCCCAGCACCGCGTCTTCAACCAGCGGCTTGGGCACCCATCCGGCCACGTCAATGGTGGTTTCCGCGCCAGGGACGGGCTCGTCCACGCTGAGCAAAACCACCGGGGTGCGCGACTTGGGATCGAGCTGGCGGAGCAGGGGTAGAATCTGCCAGCCGTTCATGCCGTCCAGAGAGGAGTCCAGCAGAATGGCATGGGGCATGCGCCGGGCGGCTTCCAGCGTTTGATCGACCGTGGAGGCCTCAATCACCTTGTAGCCGTGGCGCCTGAGCAGGGCGGCGATGCGCGGCCGGGCCTCGTCGCTGGCGCCTGCCAGCAGAACGGTGCCGTGGCCGGTTTCGGCAACCGGCAGATCGAGATCGGACTCAACCAAAGCTGGCCGGTAGGGAAGGTAGACGCGGAAGGTGGAGCCGCGCACCGGGTTGCGTTCCGCCCAGATGCGTCCGGAGTGCTGTTGGACGATGGTGCGGCAGATGGCCAGCCCCAGACCGCTGCCGCCCCGCTGGCGGGAGTCGGAGGGGTCCACCTGCTGGAAACGGCCGAAGACGGCCTCCAGCTTGTCGCCAGGGATACCCCGACCGTGGTCGATCACCGACAGGATCACGCCCGTAATGCCGGGACGCAGCATGACGGAAACTGTGGAGTTGGGCTTCGAAAACTTGACGGCGTTGGAGAGCAGGTTGGTAAGTACCTGCAGAATGCGATCCGGATCGGCGGCAAGAGTCACTTGGGTGGTGTCGTGGATGAGCTTGACCCCGGCGGCGTCGGCCATGGGCGCCATGCCATCAATAGCCTGGCGAACCAGCTCCGCCAGCTGCACGGTGCGGAAAGTGAGCGGTTCGCGCCCGCTCTGGATGCGCTCCAGATCAAGAATATCGTTGATGAGCCGGACCAGCCGCTCGGAGTTGGTGAGCGCAATGCGCAGCAGGTTGGCGGCCTTGTCGCTGATTGTGCCCAGCATCCCGCTGGAGAGCAGGCCGAGCGCCCCGCGGATGGAGGTCAACGGGGTGCGCAGCTCGTGGCTTACGGTGGAAACAAACTCGTCCTTGATGCGATCAACGGCGGTGCGCTGGCCAATGTCGCGGAAGCTGAACACGGAGCAGCCGGGCTGGGCTTCAACTGGCATCAGAGTGAACTCGGCTGGGAAGGTGCTGTGATCGGGCCGGTAGAACGAATCTTCGCCGCTGGCCGGAATCCGCGCAAGGCCAATGGTGCGCAACAAGCAGTCTTCCGCGCAGTGCAGATCCTCGGGTGCGGAGCCATGCAAAAGCTCATGCAGGGAACGGCCTGCAATCTCGGCCAAGTCGAGCCCCAGCAGCCGTGCTGCGGCAGGATTGGCGTAGAGGACAGAGCCTTCAGCGTCCACAGCGCACACACCATCCGCCAGCGCATCCAGCAGGAGCAGGGGCTGAACGGCGAATGTGTCAGGCTCTGGCGCGGTGGTGGGGACCGAAGCGTTGGAGCTGCAATCCGGGTTGTCACCGATCGCGGGGTTAGACCGCTGATCTTCCATGATTGTTCCGGTCCCCCAAGGTCGCGATCCACCAGAACGGCTGGAACACGCAGTCACCACAACTTGCAGGTAGTATAAGCCTCGGCACTTCGGTTTGCCCTCGAAATTGGGGAACGGGAACCGATCTGGGCAGGGGGGATTTCAGCTCCATCCAGCTCCGGGTTACAGCGGTTCCAGAATTGCTTCACCTGGAAACCATTGCTCTCAAGTGGACGCGACCATCAGGGAGCGGCGACCTTTCAAGCTGCTGGCGTGGGTCTATCGATTCTGGAACCGCTCTAGCCAGCACTCCTGTCCCCCACCGTATACTGGCTGCATGTTTCCAGCGAGCCGTATCTCCCGTGTTTTTGGCCTGGTTGTTCTCCCTGCAGCGTTTGCTTGCCTCAGTCTTGCCCCCACCGCCGCGCACGCCTGGGGCAACGAGGGCCACAAGATGGTCAATCGCCTGGCCGCCAGCGCGCTGCCCGTCGATGTGCCTGCCTTCCTGAAAACCGATGCGGCTGTTGCCGAGATCGAGTACCTGGGTCCGGAGCCGGACCGTTGGCGTTCGCCTGCCGAGCCGGAACTGGTGGCGGCGCAGGCTCCCGAGCACTTCATCGACCTGGAGCCGGCGGACGCGCTGGGTCCCCTGCCGCGCAAGCGGTTGGACTTTGAGGCCAAGGCTTTTGCCGCTGGCCTGCGGCCTGAAAAGTTGGGCCTGCAGCCATGGGAAGCCACCGAGGTGTGGATGCGTTTGAAGGCAGCCATGCGCGAGTATCGCCGTATGAGCGCCAAGCATCAGGACACCCGGCCCGTGGAGCAGGTAATTGTGTTTTACGCCGGCTGGCTGGGCCACTACGTAGCCGACGCTTCGCAGCCCCTGCACACCACCATCCAGTACAACGGATGGGTGGGGCCGAACCCCAACGGCTACACCATCGCGCACAACATCCACTGGCAGTTTGAGGGTCCCTTTGTGGGGGCCAACATCAAGCCGGCCGATGTGCAGGCCAAGATGACCGCAGCCAAGGCCGTGGATGGCGATATCTTCGACGGTTATGTAGCCTACATCCGCCACACGGCCACCCACGTGGAGAAGGTGTATCAGCTGGAGAAGGCAGGCGGCTTTGTGGGCGCGGGCTCGGCTGAGTCGCGCGACTTTACCGCCGACCGGCTGGCTGCGGGCGCTTCCATGCTGAGAGATATGATCTACACGGCGTGGCTGCGCTCGGGCGACCCGGTCAACGATCCTTACGCGGAGAAGTAAGCTTCTTGGAAGAAGGAAAACGCCCGGCTTGAGCCGGGCGTTTTCCTTTTGGGGAGCAGTCAAGAGCGGGCCCTCGTCCTTTCACACCCTTCGAGCAAAGAGCGCTCGAAGGATGGGGCACGGCGGATTCAAGGTCCAAGTGCAACAACACATCGCAAAGAGCCGACAGGAGATGGTTGGTAGGAAGCCATGGAAAAGATGGAAAACAAAGAGCGTTTCCCACTTTCCCACGGCACGGCTGCGACGAACTGTTTGATTCTGTTCACGCTCTTTGTTGCACTTGGAATTTGAATGTACCCACCCGGCTTTGAAGAGTGCGCAGACTGGGGCATCAGACGACCCTACCGCGACCCGGCCGCAGGGATTCGGCAATTGTGTTTTCCGCGGCGACCTCTTAAAATGTCTCCGATTCTCAATTTGGAGGTAAGTCGATGCTCCGTTTTTTCAGGCTGTGCTGGTGTGCCATGCTCATCCTGCTTGTCTGGACCCTTACATGCCAAGCCTCTGCCCAGAAGACGCCGCAGACAATTCAGGAGGGAGTGGGCTGGGACCGTTTCATCGTCGGTGCTCCAATGAACTCCCTGATCGATGCCTTTGGCTTTCCTGACAAGTCTTCCTATGCTCGCTTGATGCGATGGGACAAGGCGGGCCTCAATTGTCTGTTGAACGAAAAGGGCGAGGCAATCGAACTTCGCTTCGAGAGACGCTTCAAGGGCGTCACGGGCAGCGGTGTAAAGTTCGGCATGTCGGCGGACAAAGTCCGCAAGATCTACGGCGATGCCGAAACGATGGAGTGGCGTGGCGGTGGGATGAAGCTTATCTGGCCATCGCGCGGCATCTTGATCTGGTTCCATGACAACACCGTTTATCAGATTGTGATCTTCAAGCCGCAGACATAGAAGACTATCTTGCGAAGCATTCGATGCGATCAAGGAAGGTCCTCTGAATGCAGACATTCGCACCGGGTCTACACAGGCTGCGGAAAGACTCGGTATTTCAGGCTGAAGCCCATCCTTAATTTCGTGATCTTTGCGGCACGACTGAAGTCGTGCCCTGACGCTTCTTGCCTTCTCTTGAGAGTTTTCTCGCAGCCGGTAAAGCCCACCGCTCTTTTCAGGCATTTGCGGCACGGCTGAAGCCGTGCCCTTTCAAAACCCTACTTTGACCACAGGCTGCTAGGCCAGCCGCCGCCGGACCAGGTCCAGCGCCAGTTGCGAGGCCCACTCGCGAATCCGTACCCGGTCGCCGCGGAAGGTGCGTTCCACTACCTCCGTCTTGTGCGGATCGCTGAGGGCGATGAAGACCAGGCCGACCGGCTTGTTTTCTGTACCTCCGGTGGGACCGGCAATGCCCGTGATCCCTAGGCCCAGCGTGGCTCCGGTGCGCTTGCGGATGCCCCTGGCCAGCGCTTCTGCTACCTGCGCGGAGACCGCTCCGTGCTCGGCGATCATCTCGGGCGGCACATCGGCAAAGGCTGTCTTCAACGCATCGGCATAGACCACGGCGCCTCCCAGGAAGGAGCGCGAAGCTCCGGAGACACGGCTGATGCGCTCGGCAACCAGCCCGCCAGTGCAGATCTCCGCCACCGCCAGCGTGGATTGGCGCAGACCCAGATAGTCCAGCACAATCTGCTCCAGCGAGTCGCCCACAGAGGAGTAGAGCCACTCTTCCAGCGCCAACTCCATCTTGCTGGCCAGCTCGTCGACACGCTCGCGGGCCTCTTCCGGATCGGTCTTGATGCACTCCAGCGTCAGCTGGATGTCGCCGGCGTGGGCCAGAATGGTGGTCTCCACGTCGGTGTACTGCTGATAGATGGGGGCGAGGAGCTTGTCGGCTTGCGACTCGGGAATCATGGCCGCTTTCAAGGTACGGCGCACCATGGCGCGCGGCGGCATCACCGCCTTCAGCCGCGGCATCACTTCAGCGTCCCACAGCGGCTTGCACTCATGCGGCGGCCCGGGGACCAGCACCACCAGCTTGCGATAACTCTCATAGGTGGTTTCAAGCCACTGGCCCACCGCGCTGCCGTTGGGATTGGGCAGCACCACGGCGCCTTCCAGCACATCGGCCTGCTTCAGGTTGTTGGTGGGCATGGCGATGTGCCAGGTGGCCGCGCGTACATGAAGTGCCGCCACCAGCGGGGCGTCGCGGTGCAGGTTCAGCTTCAGCGCCTCGGCCACGCACTCCCGGGTCAAATCGTCTTCGGTGGGGCCCAGTCCGCCCATCAGCGCCAGCACATCCACGCGGCCCAGCGCAATGCGGATAGCGTTCACTAGGTCCCTGCGCCGGTCGCCCACGATGGTTTTGAAGGCCACCGTCACACCGATGGAGTTCAACTTCTCCGTTAGGAAGAGGGAGTTGGTGTCCTGGCGGTAAGGGGTCAGCATCTCGGAACCAATAGCGATGATTTCGGCTTTCATGTCTTGGGTATGCGCCTTCCACGCGGCTGCGGCTTTCTGGAGTCATGTTGTTCATGCCATTCGACTGCCGCAGTACGCATCTTTCGGTACCCATCAGGCTAGCAGTTTCAGCGCCAAAGCCAAAGAGAAGAAGCGTAGCCCCGGCAAAGAGAACTTTACGGAATGGCGTAGATCTGAAGTTCAAAGTTATCCCACCCATTTCCGCACAAAACGCGGAAATGGATGGGGCACGGAAGTCTTGTGCAAAAGGGAAAATGCTCTATTGAGCCGACCCATGAATGCTGACAACTGTGTGCCCCATCCATCCCGCGTTTTGTGCGGGATGGGTGGGGTGGGGTAACGCGCTTGGAGGGCCGGATCAATACTGCCAACGTGCGATCAGTTCAGCCTCAGCCCTTCCACGCCCAGATCCACCTCAAAGACGGCCTCTTGTGTGGCAAGGATCGTGGTGCCCAGCGGGGAGAAGGCCACGCCTACAAGATTCGATCCCGAAACCGCCAGCGACGCTTCACCCTCGGGCGAGATGCGCACCAGGCCACGCTGTCCACGCAGGCAGGCAGCCACGTAGATGCTGCCATCGGCGGCCAGAGCCAAACCCTGCGGGCGGCCCAGTCCACGGAACCAGGGCCGTACTTCGCCGTTCGGCTCCACCTTCCAGATAGGCTCGCTTGAGCCCAGCGACGGCGCAGTCACATAGAGCGCGCCCTCGCGGTCCACCGCCAGATGATACGCGGCAACGGAAGGCTCCAGCGTGGCGTGCACAAAGATCTGCTTGTCGGGGGCAATTCTGAAGATGGTGCCGCTGCGGTCGCCTACAAACAGGTTGCCTTCCGCATCAAAAATGGCGCCGGTAGCCACGCCCATGCCTTCTACAAAAATGCTGGGATCGCCGCCTGCCTCCACGCGATACACGCTGCCCTCGGCGCGCGAGGTCACGTAGAGCACGTCGTCGGGGGAGATGGCCAGGCCGGTGGCGTTGAGAATGCCGCTTACAAAGGGCGTGCCGTGTCCCCCAGGGCTGACGCGCACCACCGAGACCGGGGTCGGCTTGCCGCGCTGGCCGCTGATGGTGGCGTAGATCATGCCGGAGCGGCTTACGGCGGGATTGGTGACCGGGTGCAGCCCGTCCGAGAGCAGCTTGGCCACCCGCAGCGGAACCTGATTGGAGACGCCACGCGCCGAGCGAACCTCCACCATGCAGGTTTCAGTCTCCAGCGGGGTCTGGAAGATCAACCGGGCGTCGCGGCTCATGGAGACGCGGGCGCTATGCCCTGCCACCAGCACCACGGGCGGCGCGGAGCTGTCCGGGCCCAGGCAAGCGCCAAGCAACTCCACCTCGCCACCTGGCATGGCTGCGGCCGGGCGGATGTCGTCGATGTGCGGTACAGTCACCGCCGGTTGCTCCTTCTTCTTGCTGCCGAACATTCTCGTATCTTCTTTCTGAATCTTAGAAAAAAATTCGAACCAGGCATCCGATACCCAGAGCATACAGCCCGGCGGCTACATCGTCGAAGACGATGCCCCAGCCCGCGGGCAGGCGCTCAAAGTTGCGCACCGGGAAGGGTTTGGTGATGTCAAAGATCCGGAACAGAAGCAAGGCCAGCAGGCCATGCTTCCAGTCCAAGGGACACCCGAGCAGCGCAATCCATTGGCCGGCTACCTCGTCGATGACCACAAAGCCCGGATCGCCCGCGCCGGCTTCGCGCTCCGCAATGGTGGCAGCGGGAATGCCGACGATCAACGTAAACGCAATGCCGATGCCGAGTGCGATGAGCATGGCGGTGCTGGACGGATGTCCGAGCCAACCGTAGGCCGCCCATAGCAGCACGGCCGCCACGGATCCCCATGTGCCCGGGCCCGGTTTGCCGCAGCCAGCGCCAAAGAAGGTGGCCACCAGAAATGCCCAGGTGGTCTTCACGTCGCGCCAGTTGGCGGTCTTCGAGCCCTCAGTTTTCATAGTCGTTGCTCCGTCCGCGATCCGTTCCCGCGCCACCCAGGTCCTCAAGAACCTCCGGGTCCAGCACCGGCGAGCTGATCTTGTACACGCCCGAGGCCCACTTGCCCAGGTCAATCAACCGGCAGCGGTCGGAACAGAAAGGGAAGTCTTCGTTGCTGATCAGCACCAGCATGTTGCAGCTGGGGCAGCGAAAAATTTTTGTGGATTTTCTGGTTGCCACTTCCAAATCTCTCCTGGCGCCAAATCTTCTCTGGCGGTTGTCAGTCTACAATTCCTATCCTAGCTCGTCGCGTCTGGCCGCAGGCTGCATCCCACGCGTACGCGGAAATTTCATTGCATCCTCAGCCATGGCTGGGTTACATTGTGGCCTTCCACCTGGAATCCTGTTGGAGGTGTCACCCATGTTCGATCCCAGGCAGTCCAATCTGCAGCCGGTCACAGGCTACGCTTCCGCGCGCATCTTCGTTGTTGGATTGATGCGCTTCCTGTTTGGATTCCTTATTCTCACCTGTGGTGCGGTCATCGTTTGGGTGACCATCCATGGTGAAATGTCTGCCCAGAAACCAGGCGACATGCCCGGTTGGTGGTTGCTGCTGGTTGGACTGGCTTTTCTGCTGGTTGGTTTCGCCATAGCGTCCGGTGGCGGTGGACGCATGGCGGCGGCCTTCAGCTCGGGCTGCTGCTTCATGGCTGGCCCCGCCGGGGTCTTTCTACGAATGCCCAAACTGGGTTGGTTCGGGTGCTACACCGTAACCGAGTGGAGCCTGACCTGGGAGCAGATTGAGTCCCTGATCCACTTTACGCACCGCATCAACCTGATTCCGGTTTCGCGGGAGCTGCGCATCCGCATCTATGGCGGCCAGCAGATCACCGTGCCGCGCTATTTCTTCTCCGCCAGCGTCAAACGTAATTTGGCGCGCATGGAGGAGCTGCGCACGCAGGGCAGTTAGCCGTTCAAAGAAAAATACCGTAGCAAACTCACGGAGACGCTCATGAACACTTTCTCCCGTGCAATGATTGCCACCTACAGCGGAGTGGCCAGCACCGTTGCTGTTGCCGCTCTGCTGGTCTTTGTGGAACTTCGTTATGACATCGCCATCTACGGCTATCTCTACGGCCCGTTCCCGGTGGGCGCGCTGCTGGCGGGGCTGGTGGCGGCCAGCGGCTACTATCTGGGCGCGCGCCTGGCCAGCTACCAGCCGGGCAAGCTCTTCCTGGCCAACATCCTGGCCGTCTCCGGCGGAAATTTTTTTCTGATCTACTTCTTCGACTACTGGTTTGGCGAGCAGGACGGCCAGCGCGTCCGCACCTTGATCTCGTTTCCCGCCTACCTGCTCTTCGAGCTGACGCACACCACGCTGACCTCCGGCACCAACGACACTGACCCCACCCATCTGGGCGCATGGGGCTATCTCTACGGGGTTGGGCTCATCCTGGGCTTTGCCGCCGGCGGACTGATCGTGTGGGCCATTATCCGCAGCATGGCGTACTGCACCCACTGCTGCCTTTACATGAAGAAGCAGGGCGCACAGACCCGCTATCTGCCCAGCAAGGCCGACCTCACCGCGGTCTTCAATTTCTTCAAGCAGGAAGCGGAAGCCGGTCACACCCGAGCCGCTATTGCCGCGCACAGCCAGTCGGGCGAGCGCACGGCCATGCCCTCCACCGGCTACTCGCTTACGGTGCGTTTTGATAGTTGCCCGCAATGCGGCCATCAGCGGATGAACACTGTGGCTCGCGAACGCACCAACAACCGCTGGACGGCGGTGGCCAACTTTCAATACTGCCGCTACGCTGACGAGCGCATTGACGTGATGGAAATTCCGGCATAGGGCTCTGAGCCAGAGATACGGGGCAGAGTCGCCTCTGCTATCTTGCGCGAAGTGCGTCTGCCGCACGCAGTGCTTACTCCGCCGCACCCACAATCCGCACCACCAAGTCGTACTCGTGCGCCTCGGTGATCTGGGCGCGATAGAACTTGCCAACCTCAAGCCCTTCCAAGTCGCCAAAGTCGTTGATGTAGACCTTGCCGTCGATCTCCGGCGCGTGGAACGGCGTGCGGCCTTCCCAGAGGAGTTCTGTCTCTTCGCTCTCGCCTTCGGCCAGCAGAACCACCTCGCGGCCCACCCACTCTTGCTTGGCATTCTTCGAGATCTTCTGCTGCAGCTTCATCACCCGCTTGCGGCGGGCCTCAATGGAGCGCTTGGGAACCTTCAGGTCCAGCGCGAAGGCTCCCGAGCCCTCTTCATCGGAGTAGTTGAAGACGCCCAGCCAGTCGAACTTTGCTTCCTGAAGGAAGGCTTCCAGAATCTCGATATCCTCCGTCGTCTCGCCGGGAAAACCAACGATAAAACTGCTGCGCAGGGCGATGCCGGGCACCATCTCGCGTACCTTGGCGAGGGTCTTCAGGAAGATGTCGGGCGAGCCGCCGCGCTTCATGCGCTTGAGCACCTCAGGCGCGGCGTGTTGCAGGGGAACGTCCAGATATTTGCAGATGTTGTCGTGTTTGGCGATGGTTTCAAGCAGCTTGGTGGTGATGCGGTTGGGATAGGCGTAGAGGAAGCGGAGCCAGGTCAGCCCCTCGACCTGGGCCACCGCGTCCAGCAGCGTGGCCAGGCCGTCCTTGATGCCCAGGTCCTCGCCGTAGCAGGTGGTGTCCTGCCCGATCAGCGTAATCTCGCGGACGCCGCGGGCCACCAGTTGGCGAGCCTCAGCCACCACGCTTTCAAGCTGACGGGAACGGAACTTGCCGCGCAGATTCGGAATCACGCAGAAGGCGCAGGGATGGTCGCAGCCTTCTGCAATCTTGATGTACGCGGAGGCCTTGGGAGTGGCCAGCAGACGGGGCGTGTTCTCGTTGTAGAGGTAGGTGGGCAGCTGGTGCTCGGCGCCGTCCCAGTCGTCGCGGCGGAAGCGGCCTTGCTTTTCGCGCGCGGCGCCTTCTTCGCGACCGGCGGGCTCCTCATGCTTGTGGGTGCCGGAGCGGGACTCCACACCGGGACGAGCCGCACTGTGGGCATCGCCCGTGAGGATGGTGAAGGGCGACGCCGCGGGGCGGGCCATGCCGGCAGCCTCCAGAATCGAGTCCAGCTCACCGGTGCCCACCACGGCATCGACCTCGGGAATGTTTTTCATGATCTCGTCGCGGTAGCGCTCCACCAGGCAGCCGGTCACGATGAGCTTTTTGGCACGGCCCTCGGTCTTGTGGCGGGCCATCTCCAGAATGGTGTCCACCGACTCCTGTTTGGCCGTGTCAATGAACGAGCAGGTGTTGATGACCAGAATCTCGGCTTCTTCGGGGTGCGAGGTGAGCCGTGCGCCAGCCTGGTCAAGCATGCCCATCATCACCTCGGAGTCAACGAGGTTCTTCGGGCAGCCGAGCGATATAAAGCCCACCACCGGGCCCTTTTGGGGGGAAGTTGTTTTCACTCTTCTATTGTACTGGTGACAACTTTCCCTTGCGCGGCTCTGGCTCTATAGATCTGGCAAGTAAATACTCGCTAGGTGCCCCATCCTTGACCGCGTTTTTTGCGGACAAGGGTGGGAATGAGGTGCCACACTTTTTAGTTGCCGCAGCTATTAAGTTCGCATCCCGGGGGCACAGCCTTCCAGCCTGTCTTCCTTTTCAGGTGCTTACGAACACAAAGCACGTCAGCTGCCGCTTACCCCGCGCCGTAGGCGCAGCACATGTTAGCCCCGCCTTTCAAGGCGGGGTGAGCCTGCTGCATGCAATGCGTCCCGTAGGGACGGCGCAAACCTTCGCACAAAGGCGTCGTGAGCGTCGCGAAGCGGTCTGCCGCACCGCAGGTGCTGGAGACCCGGCTCAAGAATGGCTCTTATCCGGGCAACAAAAATGGCCTCCACCCACCGGGTGAAGGCCATTCATGCTTCGTACAGCTTACTGGTCCCGCGTCTGCTTTATGGCGCGGGTTGGGTTATCCACCCCCGGCGCGGGCGCATTCGAGTACTCCGGGGCACCCAGCCGCAGCGAGAGAGGCGTACGCGAGGCGCGATAGTTCTTCAGGTCGCGCAGCACATCGTCCTTCTCCCGTGCGTAGAGCCCTGCCAGCCGCGTCAGCGCGTAGGTGATGATGTCAGAGTGGTGCAGATCGCTGGCGATCGGATCGCGTCGCATGTTCAGCCACAGGCGGTGCACCAGCTGCACATCGTCCGGGCTCAGGTTGGGCGCGTGCGGTCCAATGTAGAAGACCTTGGATTCGCTGCCTGGGCCCACCACGCTGAAGTTGAATTGCCGCTTGGGTTCGGGCAGCGCTTCCCAGGCCTGACCCATGTGGAAGGCCTGATCGGCAGCGGTCATCGAGGTGCTGATGCCTGAAACCACGGTATCCACTTCCAGCGAGTTGCCGGTTTGCGCCAGCGCCGTGAACACGTCGGTAGCGGGAATCACCAGCAGCGACACCTTCTTGCCAAAGCTTTCCGCCACGCTCACGGCCTTGGTAAACAGCATCTGCTCGTGCTCGCTGAAGCTCTGGTCCTCGGCGCTCAGGAACTCCGGTCCTCCCGCGCCCATCATGCGCACGCTGACCACCACCACGTCGCGCTCATCGGTTGAGGTGCGCGCCAGGGTCCACTTCAGCGCCAGCGGATTGGCCGCGTCGCGCATGGTCACCATGATGCTGCCCGGCCTGAGCGCCGTGGTTTCGCGGTCAATGGTGTCCTGGTGCTCCAGTTGGAAGTGGTCCTTCATCTGCCGTGCGGCTAGCGCGTGCTTGCGCTGGTTCACCCGCTCGGAGATGGTGAAGATCACAAAGAAAGCCGCGGCAAAGATGATGCCGGCCACCGTGGCCACCGATTTGGTGAACAGGTTGGTTACAGCCGTGGCCAGCAGCACCATGAAGACCGAGATCAGGCCAATCGGAACTTCCCTCTTGCCGACCATGAGGTTCGGCGGAACCTTCCAGCCGCGTTCTCCGTGGTACTTCCAGCGCAGCACCAGCATGGCCAGGGAATTGAAGGTGAACGACCAGATGACGCCGAAGGCGTACGCCTCACCCAGCATGATCACGTCGCCGCGGGAGAGGACGATGGTGGCCATCTGCAGGATGAAGACTAGATTGATGATGCGGAAACTGGTGCCAAAGCGCTTGTGCGGCTTGCGGAACCAATCGGTCAGCACGCCGTCTTCGGCCACCCGCATCAGCACGCCCGTTGACCCGATCATCGACGTATTGATGGCGCCCGACAGGATCAGGAAGCCCACAATCACCACAAAGATGCGGAAGGCGATGCGCAGGAACATGGGCCCCACCAGATACATTGCGATGCCCGCAATCAGGTTGTCCTGGTAAAGATGGGTGCGCTCGTAGTCCGGAATCAGCATGGAGGCCAGCAGCGTTGCGCCGCCGGTGAACACCAGGCTGTAGATGGCGATCACGATCGCCGCCCGCTTCAGGTTCTTCAGCTTGGGATGCTGGATCTCGCGATTGACCTGGGCTAGGCTCTCTTCACCCGACATGGCCAGCAGCGAGTGGCCAAAGGCCATGAGCACGCCGAACAAGCCAATCAGCGGGACCAGCTTTGTGCCTCGCAAAAAGCCCAGCGCATCGTCAGAGAAATGCAGATGGCTCGGCGTGGGCGGAGGCGGCATGTGAATGTGCGGCAGCGTCATCAGCGTGTAAACGCCCCAGGCCAGCATGATGACCACCATGATGGTGGTGATCTGCATAACCTGCAGGGCCTTCTCGCTGGATTCCTCAATGCCCTTGGTGTTCTCCCACCAGTAATAGATGGTCACCGCCGCGGCAAACACCGCCGAGGTGTGGTCCATATTGAATTGGAAAGGACTGCCGGCCGCGTCCAGCAGCGCTGGCGGTAGCCAGTGGCTGGTGTTGGCCACATTCAGCAGCTCGTTCATCAAGCCGGTAATGTATTGGCCCGCTGACACACCCGAGATTGGGCCCGTCAAAATGTAGTCGAACATCAGTGCCGAGACGCTGAGCTTGGCAAAACCGCCGCCCAGAGCCTCTTTCACCACGCGGTAAACGCCGCCGCGGGTAAACATCGAGCAGCTCTCGACGTACACCGCGCGCACCGCGAAGCTGAACAGCATGATGGCGAGAATGAACCATGGGGCAGAGGCGCCAACCGCTTCCTCGGCAATGCCGCCAGCATAAAACGCCGACGACCCGAGGTCGCAAAGAACGATTGCCGCGGCGCGCCAAAAAGAAATGAACGTCAGCATCACGCTGGATGCAACGATCAGGCGCACTCGATTGGAAGCAGGGGCTACGGTAGTCCGTGTAGATGCCATCGCACTCAGACCGGAAAGTACCGGCTTTCTGGACTCGAGAGAGCTCAACCGCGCTCGCTCTCCGGTGAGTCTATTGTTGGCTTAAACCAGTGTCAATGAGGAGGGGATAAGGAAAAGCAAAATCAAGCGGACAAAGAACTTATTCCTTGCCGAAGAGCTCTTTCCCGTCTTCGATGAAGCTGATGACCACCACAATCGCCGAACCAGCCAGGCCGACGAAAAACATTACTTCAAGGAACTTCATGCCAAAAACTGCCATGTTTTCATCTTAGCTCTTTTCTGTCTCCCTGCTTTTCACTTTATCTTTCCTTTACGGATTCCTTATGTGTGGATTTTCCGAGCGCCCGGCAGCGCCGCCCGGCCAAGCCTAAGTTCCCTTGTTTCTGCGCGGGACTGTTCGGCAAGTTGTCCCGCTTTTGAACCCGTCCGGTGCTGTAGACTCGCCTCAGTATGCCGCGCGCCACTGATTTGCCCTCCAAAGCTGTTCTCGGAAGCTGGAAGCTCTGGCTTTCGGCCGTCGTTTCCGCCGTTTTGCTGGAACTCGCCTTTCCGCTGGCTGGCCCCATGGCCCCCTGGCGTTCGCTCTTTGCCTGGTTCGGACTGGCTCCGCTGCTCTGGGCGTTGGTGGCCGCAGGCTCGCGTCCCCGCCCGCTGCGCCTTGGCTTCCTGCTCGGCTATCTGGCTGGCGTCCTCTGGTACATGGGCAACTGCTACTGGGTGCGCGACACCATGATGAAGTACGGCGACATGCCGCCCTTCGCCCCCGAACTCCTGCTGCTTGGCTTTGGCCTGTACCTCGGTTTGTATTGGGGTGCCTTCGGGCTCTGCTTTGCCGCCGCGCAGAGGAGGTTCTCCTTCCGCACGGCGCTGGCCGCCGCGCCGTTTCTGTGGATCGCACTCGATCTGGCCGCCGCCCGTATCACCAGCTTCCCTTGG
Organism: uncultured Occallatibacter sp.; assembly: GCA_964645855.1. Lineage (GTDB taxonomy): Bacteria > Acidobacteriota > Terriglobia > Terriglobales > Acidobacteriaceae > Telmatobacter. The sequence goes on along the minus strand of CAZYDF010000003.1, from coordinate 50,496 downwards.
GACCAGCTGGGCTACTCGCAGATAGACAACGGCCTGCTCACTCGGCTTGCCCCATGGACCGGGGTCTACGGGATAACGTTTGTGCTGGTGGCGGCCAACTCGCTGATCGCCGGTAGGTGGCGCCTCAACTGGGACATCTGGACCGACTCCTCCTCGCGCGGAAGACTTTTGGGACGCAGGACCTGGCTTGCTGCTGGGCTTTTGGTCATTCCGGTTCTGATGAACGGGATCCACGTGCGTACCCCGACTCCTGCCCCCACCGCCACCGCCGTCCTCATCCAGCCCAACCTCCGGGTCGAGGGCGTGGGCTTTTGGGCCGCTCCCGGCGAGTGGGAAGCCCACATGGCCACCTTTGCCCGGTTGGCCAACGAGCAGTGCAAGACCTACATCGCCGGCATTCCTGAAACCGGTGCATCTGGCGGCGAGATCATTTGCCCACCCTACGCCACCCATCCCGACCTGGTGGTCTGGCCGGAGTCGCCCGCGCCCTACTTTGAGGAAGATCCGCGCTACCGCACCGCCCTGCAACAGCTCACCACCAGCACCCAGGCTCCCTTTATCGTCGGTACGGTGGGCATGGATCTCGATCCGGAGGCGCACGACTGGCGCGAGTTCAACTCCGCGCTGGTCACCGGCCAGGATGGCCACCGCATCGGCCGTTACGACAAGATTCACCTGGTCCCCTTCGGCGAGTACGTGCCCTTCCAGCGCTTCCTCTTTTTTGCCCGCAAGCTCACCGGCAAGGTCTCGCGCTTTGACCGCGGCCAGGAGCACAGCACTTTCCTGATCAATGGCCACCGTTACGGCGTCTTCATCTGCTACGAGGCGGTCTTTGCCGACGAGGTGCGAGAGTATGCCAAGTACGGAGCCGAGGCTCTGGTCAACATCAGCGACGATGGCTGGTACGGCGACACCAGCGCTCCCTGGCAGCACCTGAACATGACTCGCATGAGGGCCATCGAGAACCGCCGCTGGATTGTGCGCGCCACCAACAACGGCATCACCGCCTCCATTGATCCCTACGGCCGTGTGCGGCAGTCCATCCCCCGCCACGCGGAAGACGCTCTGCCTGCCGGTTATGGCTTCCGAACGGACACTACCTTCTACACCGCCCACGGCGATGTCTTTGCCTGGCTGTGCGTGCTGCTGAGTTTGGGGCTGATCGGTTGGTCGGGTCGCAGCCTTCTGGAACCAACCAAGGTGGCAGATTGAGATCTGGGCCACCCGCCGTTCAATCTTCAGGAGTGCTGCAGGTGGGGAAGCGGCGAGACGCGGATCTTGTTACTCTTGGCGATCTTCCAAAGGTCGTACTTGGCTTGCATACGCAGCCAGACCTCGGGCGAGGAGGTGCCGAAGGCGGCAGCTAGGCGCACGGCCATCTCCGGGGAGACGGCGGCCTTTCCGTTGAGCACGCGCGAGAAGGTGACCCGGCCCACGCCCAGATGCTCGGCCGCGGCCGAAACGGTCATCTCGCCCAGATATTCGCGAATCACTTCGCCGGGATGCGGTGGGTTGTACATGCGCATAGCTCGCTCCTCTCAGTGGTAGTCCTGATAATCAACCACAACGGCGTCTTCGCCCTCAAAGCGGAAGGTGAGACGCCAGTTTCCGTTCACCGTGACCGACCAGTGCCCAACCAGATCGCCTTTCAAGGGATGCAGCCGCCATCCGGGGGCGTTCATATCCTCGGGCGCGCCCGCATCGTCGAGCATTCCCAACTGGAGACGCAATCGCGGGGCGTGCTGAGCCTGAATTCCGGCCTTTGAGCCGCTGCGGAAGAACTTCTCCAGCCCTTTGTGCGTAAAGCTCCTGATCACAAGATTAATGTATCGTTTGACGATACAGAGGTCAAGCAGGACTCTTGCATTTGTTTTCGATTTGGGGTGGGGCGGCGGAATTCCGGCCTTTGCGCTCCCCGGTCTGAAAATCCAGACCGGGGGCACCCGGCCCCTGCCCTCACGAGAGATGAATCCCCAGCTTCTCCTGCAGGAACTGTTTCGCATAAGCTTTACCCAACGCAAGAAGAAGCTCGATGCCAGCGCCGCCAATCTTGCTCGCACCCTCTTTGATCTTCCGCCAGATTTCCGGATTGCGGGTAGTATCGAGGAACTCGTGCCCAGCGTTCGTGAGACGGCTGAGGATAATGGCTCCCTGATTGGCAATCTTGAAATTGCCTTGTAGAAGGCCAGCTTCATGCAAAAGTTGGCAGTGATAGGCAAATTCTTCTGAAGAGCAATCTTCGATTCCGAGAACCCTTGCACTGACCGGGTGGAAAGAACCATCAAACTGAGGGTCAGCCTCGACCTTGAGCAGAATCTCCCGAAACAGGTCCATGTTGCGTTGCATATGCCCTTTCTCTCCCGATATATCTGATATCTGCGGCGGGTGGCCAAATCTGACCAGTCCAAGATGAATGGGTGCCCCAGGTCCGGATTTTCGGACCTGGGATGAATCTGCTTCGACCCTCTACCAGACCTCCAGCTTGAAGCCGCGATACTCGCGGATCAGCTCGAAGTCAGCGTGGTTGGAGGTGATCAGGGTTGCGCCGTGGGTGCGGGCGGTGAGGGCAATCAGTACATCGAAATGCAGGTCGCGCAGTTTGCGCCCTTCGAAGCCGTGATCGCGCTGCATCTTCAGCAAAATCTGGCCAGACTCCAGCCAGTTGTTCTCAGTGGGTGTAAATACAGGGTAGTCCCGCTCCAGAGAGCGAAGGAGTTTTTGCTCGGCCTGCGTTGTCGCACCGCGCCAAAGTTCGGCGAGAACAACCACGGAGGTCCGCACCAGATCGTCAAGCCCGACCATCCGTTGCGCGTGACGGTTGGTTCGCAGATGATCGATGAGGATTGAACTATCGAAGATCACCATCTCATTTGTCGTAGTTGGCGAAGGTCAGTTTGCCGCCGTTTTGCTTCATCAGCTTCTTGAAGCGATTCAGCCTGACAATCTCCTCAAGCGCCAGATGCACGGCCTCGGTGCGCGTCTTCACGCCCAGCGCTCGCACGGCTTCGTCGGCCAGCTTTGTATTCAGGCGAATGGAGGTAATTGCGGTGCTCATTTTCTGCCTCCTGTAGTACAAATTAGACTGCGAATACATACAGAAGTCAATGCGCGTTTCTCCGCTAGGCCAAGCAGCCCTTGAACGATGCGTACCGGATCGGCCTGGGAGCTCCTTCCCACCGCAACACGGCCGAAGCAGCAAGCACCAGCCCCCCCTCCCCAGTGGTATTCTGGACAAGTCGAGGGGTCTCAACCCCTCAGTCCAATCCAAGTCAGGTCCCAAGAGCAAACCAATGGCAATCTCCGATCTCGAATTCGCCTATGCTCCCGTCCGCGATCAAGTTCGCGACCTGCGGGAGTATCTTTGACCCGGCTCGCATCCGCCGGGAACTCTCTCAAATAGAAACCAAGCTGGCCGATCCAGCGCTGTGGTCCGACCCCAACGCCACCAAGCCCCTCATGCGCGACAAAAAGCGCCTGGAGACGCTGGTGGCTGACGACGATGTGCTGGTGCGCCGTTGCGACGATATTGAGGCCTACATTGAGCTGGGCCGCGAGGGCGAGAACGTAGAGTCCGAGCTCGCCCCAGCCATCGAAGAGTTAAAAAAGTTCGCCGAGGATCTGGAAGCCAAGACCATGCTTTCGAGCGAAACCGATCCGCTCAATGCCATCGTTACCGTGCATCCCGGAGCCGGCGGAACCGAGAGCCAGGACTGGGCGGAGATGCTCATGCGCATGTATCTGCGCTGGGCCGAGCAGCAGGGCTTCAAAACCGAGATCAACGACATTCAGGACGGTGAAGAGGCCGGCATCAAGAGCGCCACCTTCACCATCATGGGCGACTTTGTCTTTGGTCAGCTAGCGGGCGAGAGCGGCGTGCATCGGTTGGTGCGCATCTCTCCGTTTGACTCTGCCAAGCGCCGCCACACCTCGTTTGCCTCGGTCTATGTTTCGCCGGAGATCGACGACTCGATCCAGGTGGACCTCAGGGTCGAAGATTTGCGCATTGACACCTATCGCTCCGGCGGCAAGGGCGGCCAGCACGTGAACACCACTGACTCGGCCGTGCGCATGACGCACTTGCCCACCAACATCGTGGTGCAGTGCCAGAACGAGCGCTCCCAGCACAAAAATCGCGACAAGGCGATGAAGATGCTGCGTTCCAGACTCTATGAGTACGAGCTCGAAAAGAAGCGCGCCATCAGCAAGAAGGTGGAGGATTCCAAGCTCGGCATCAACTTTGGTTCGCAGATTCGCTCTTACGTCCTGCAGCCCTACCGCATTGCCAAGGACCACCGCACCAAGGTGGAAGTGGGCGACGTGGACAAGGTGCTGGATGGCTACTTGGAGCCCTTTCTGCGCGGCTTTCTGCTGGCCAAGCGCCGTGGTACCGCGGTCAGCGATGCCGGCGACGATCTGGACGTGTAGACAGTGGACAGTGAAGAGTGGTCAGTGGTCAGAACGGTAGAGCGCAGCCCGTTTTATGCAGCTGCTTTGCGTTTTGTCCTCTATTCTGGATTCACAGTTCCATTCGGCAGATGGTTTGCGCTCCGGGTGGAACTCATTCTGACACTGACCCCTGATCACTGCTCACTGGAAACTGACCACTGCATATGCCCAACGACCGCGCCCTGATTGACGAAATGCTGCGCAACTCCAAGAACGTTGCCGTGCTTGGCATCAGCGACAAGCCGTGGCGCGCCAGCCACAACATTGGCCGCTACCTGAAGAACTCCGGCTACCGCATCTTTCCCGTGAATCCGGTGCTGAAGGAAGTGTTGGGCCAGCCCTGCTTTGCCTCGCTGGCCGCAGCCCAGGCTGAAGCCCGAGAGCTAACGGGCAAGGGCCTGGATCTGGTAGACGTCTTCCGCGCATCCGAACACGTTCCGGCCATCGTCGATGAAGTCATCCGACTGGCCATCCCTTACGTGTGGCTGCAGGACGGCGTGGAACATGCCGAAGCCGTGGCCCGCGCCCGCGCTGCTGGCGTCAAGTGCATTGAGAACGACTGCATCTACCGCGAGCACGCCGCCCGTCCGGAGCTGTTCCGGGCCGAACCGCGTTAGCGGAGAGAGCGGAGCTGGCGGCGTTAGCGAGTTGGCAAGTTTACAAGGCAACGAGTCAGCAAGTTTGCAGCGATCCTCGATGTACGTTGGCGAGAAATCTCCATTTTGCTGGAGTTTCGCGGTTAGCGTCGCAGGCTCCACGCGCCGTAGGCGCGATGCAAGTTAGCCCCGCCTTTCAAGGCGGGGAGAGCAGCCCCAAGATCGAATCGAGTCCCGGAGGGACGGCGCGGACAGCCACACGAAGGCGTCTTGAGTATCACGAAGCGGGTTGCTGCATGCAATGCCCTGCATCCGATAAACTGATCCCAGCTGGTCTGGAGCCAGCCTTCTCCGCCATGTCCCGTTTGCGCTTCATCTTCGCACTCCTCGTTGCCTTCGCCGTGGCACCGCTCCTCCGCGCCGCTTCTGACTCCGCTGATCTGCCGCACGTGCATGTGCAACTCGTGGTTCCGGGTGACGCCCTTTATAAAAGCGAGAAGCTCAACGACGCTGGCCTCTACTTCAAGCTCGAACCCGGTTGGCACATCTACTGGAAGAACCCGGGCGATGCGGGCGAAGCCCCGAAGATCACATGGACGCTGCCTCAGGGCATCACTGCAGACCCCATGCAGTTTCCCGCGCCCAAACGCCTGCCCCTCGGCCCGCTGATGGACTACGGCTACGAGAACGAGGCGCTGTTCCCGTTAAAGCTGCACGTTGCTCAAGGTGTGAAGGGTGGACCTGTCAAGTTGCACGCAAAGGCGGATTGGCTGGTCTGCCAGGAACGCTGTATCCCAGAGAAGGCAGAACTCGAAGTTGAGAGAAAGGTCTGGGATGGTCTTTTGAATATTCTCTACATTCCCGACTCTATCTTTGAACGCTTCTCCAAGCAGCTTCCGCAACCGCTCCCCGCAACCGCCAAAGCCACCTTCGAGCCTACTGCCGACGGCTTCCGCCTTGCCGTGACCACCGGACGGCGCGAGACCGAAGCCATCTTCTTCCCGGAAGACCCGGACGCCTTGAACAACCCCGCGCCGCAAAAGTTCACCACCACCGAGCAAGGCTTGGTGTTGGAGCTCAAGAAGGGCCCGTACCTTCAGAAGCAGCTCGCGGAGCTCAAAGGCGTTGTCGAGCTCTCCGGCGGGCGCGCTTATGAGATCACCGCGCTGCCCGGCTTGGTCGCTCTGCCTTCGCTCGCCTGGGGGCTTATGGTTAAGGCCGCAGGACTTGCCTTTCTGGGCGGATTGTTGCTCAACCTCATGCCCTGCGTCTTTCCGGTGCTCTTCCTCAAGGGCCTCGCTTTGGTAAATTCAGGAGCCGAAGAGAAGAAAAAAATTCGCCTGCATGGCTTTGTTTATACCGCCGGAATTCTGGCTTCGTTCTGGCTGCTGGTGGGCGTGCTGTTGGGTTTGCGCGCGGCTGGTGCAACGCTGGGATGGGGCTTCCAGTTCCAGTCGCCGGCCTTTCTGGCGCTCATGGCGGGGCTGCTGTTCTTCCTTGGCCTCTCACTCACCGGCATGTTTGAGATTGGCCTCTCGCTCACCTCGGCGGGTGGAGCGCTGGCGCAAAAGCAGGGCCTCACGGGCAGTTTCTTTACTGGGGTTCTCGCCGTCATCGTCGCCACGCCCTGCACCGCGCCCTTCATGGGAGCGGCCATCGGCTACGCGCTCTCGGCCTCCACCGCGGTCACCTTCGCGGTCTTCACCGCGCTGGCCCTGGGCCTGGCCGTGCCTTATATCGCACTCACCCTGCAGCCGGTCTGGACGCGTCTCTTGCCCCGTCCCGGCCGCTGGATGGAGATTTTGAAACAAGCTGTCTCCGTGCCCATCTTCGCCACTGCCGCGTGGTTGGCATGGGTGCTCTTCGGAGCCTACGGGCTTACCTCGCTCCTTGCGCTTGCGGCTAGCTTCGTGCTCCTGGTGGCTGCCGGATGGTTGCTGGGCCGCGGGCCCTTGCATCGCAAGGCCACCCTCGCCGCTTTCGTGCTGCTGGTTGCCGTAGTGGCTGCTGACCTGCTCCTGCCCGCACGCTTTGCTTCTGATCGTTTGAGCGCAACCAGCGCGGCTGCCAAGTGGCAACCATGGTCGCCAGAGGCTGTGAGCCGTGCGCAGGCTGCCGGTCAGCCGGTCTTTGTCGATTTCACCGCCAGCTGGTGTCTCAGTTGCCAGATGAACGAGCGTGTGGCTCTGACCAAGCCTGAGGTGCAGAAGGCCTTTGCCGCCCACGGTGTGGTGCTGCTCAAGGCCGACTGGACCCGCCACGACGAGGCCATTACCCAGGCCCTTACCGCGCTTGGCCGCAGCGGCGTGCCGACCTATGCGCTGTATCTGCCTGGACAAACCAGCCCCCGGCTGTTGCCGGAGGTTCTGACGCCGGGCATTGTGCTGGAGGAATTGAAGGTGCTGCCCTCGCGGTGATTTTTGAGCAATGTGGAAGGACGGCACAGCGCCCTTTCAGGGCGCTGTGCCGTTATTGAGGGAGCGTGGTCCCAGGACTGCCCCTTCGCTTCGCTTCGGGTTGTCCTGGGCTTCTTGCATGGTGCCCTTTCAGGGCACCTGCGGTTGAGCTGGCGAGCCCGTCTTTCGCCTCTGCTGCGAACGTTGGGGTACCGCCAACCTTTGGGGAATGTTCGAGAGCGCCCATCCCCATAGAATAGAGGTGATGTGCGCACTCCCCATCCCGGGCACCGCGGTTGTGGCCATTGGCCGCAATGAGGGCGAGCGGCTCAGGCTCAGCCTTGCCTCTTCGCGCGCAGTCTGCGCCACCGTGGTCTACGTAGACTCGGGCTCAAGCGACGGCAGCGTGGAGCTGGCGCGGAGCTTGGGTTGCACGGTGCAGGAACTCGCGTCCGACCGCCCCTTCAGCGCCGCCCGGGCCCGCAACGAGGGCTTTGAGAAGCTGATGGAGATCGCGCCCGACATCGCCTTTGTGCAATTCCTTGATGGCGATTGCGAGATGGATTCGGGCTGGCTCAGCGCGGGATACGCCGCGCTGGCAGAGAACCCGCGCGTTGGCCTGGTCCGCGGCAACGTGGCGGAGATGCACCCCGAGGCCAGCGTCTACAACCGGCTCTGTGATTTGGAGTGGCAACAGGAGCCCGGCGAGGTTGCAGCCTGTGGCGGGCGCTTTCTGGCCCGGGCTTCGGCCTTTCGCGCCGCCGGCGGATTCCGCGACGACGTGATTGCCGCCGAGGACGACGACTTTTGCATCCGCGTGCGGGAGGGTGGCTGGAAGATTCTCATGATTGCCGCGCCCATGGCCCGCCACGATGCGGCCATCCACAGCTTTGCAGGCTGGTGGAGCCGCGCGCGCCGCTCCGGCCATGCCTATGCGCAGGTGGCCGCGCTGCACGGCTCCGGCCCTGAGCGCTACTTTGCGCACGACCGCCGCAAGGTCTGGATCTGGGGTTTTTTCCTGCCTTTGATTTCGCTCGTGCTCGCCCCTTTTACCTACGGCCTCTCGCTGGCGGTTATGCTTCTGCTCTATGCCGCGCAGTGCGTCCACATCCGCCGCGGTCTGCGCAATCGCCCCTGGCAGCCTGCCGACGCATGGCTCTATGCCGCGTTCACCGTCCTCTCGCGGCTGCCCGGCATCCTCGGCATCCTGGAATATCACCGGCGCAAGGGCCGTCCCGCGCGCATTATCGAGTACAAGAGGAGCCAATGAACGACATCTCTGTTTCACCGCGCCGTGTAGGTCTGGTGGGCGCGGGCTACATTGCCGATTGGCATGTGAAGTGCTTGGCCTCGGTTGCGGGTGTGCGCGTGGCTGCGGTGTGCGACACCGCTCTCAGCCGCGCGCAGCTTCTGGCCGCGCGTACAGGCACCAATGCCTACGCCTCGCTCGATGCGATGCTCGCCGCTGAAAAGCTCGATGCGGTCCACATTCTGCTGCCGCCGCATCTGCACTTTTTCGCGGCTAAAGCTTGCCTTGAAGCGGGTGTTGCTGTCTTTCTGGAAAAGCCCATGTGCGCCACCGCCGCGGAGTGCGATGAGCTGGTGGAGTTGGCCGCAGCGCGTGGTGTGCGGTTGGGTGTGAGCCACAACTTCCTCTTCACCACGCCGTGGCTGCGGTTGCGCGCGGATATCGATGCCGGGCGGCTTGGGCCCATCGACGAGATCCGCATCGCCTGGAACCGTTTTCTGCCGCAATCGGTCTACGGGCCCTTCGATACCTGGATGCTGCGCGATCCGCGCAATATTGCGCTGGAGATCGGCGCGCATGCCATGGCCTTTGCCTACGATCTGGTAGGTGAACCAGACCAGCTCGACGTACGCGTATCGGACACTCTGACTCTGCCCACCGGCGTGGAGTTTTATCGCCGTTGGCAGATCGACGCCAGCAAGGGGCGCACTGCCATTGACGTGCGCATGCGCTTCATTCCTGCCTTCTCCGAGTTCAACGTACATGTGCGCGGCACGCTGGCGGCGGCCACAGTCGATTGCGAACGCAACACCTACACGCTCCACCGCAACCTGCCCAAGGATATGGATTTTGAGAACTGCGCCATGGTCACCGAGCAGGCCAAAGGGCAGATCCAGCAGGCACGGCGCACGCTGAAGAGTTACATCCTCTCCAAGCTGCACATGGAAAAGCGCGGCACGCCCTACGCCGAAAGCATTGGCCGCGCCATGGACGCCTTTTACGTTTCGCTCGGCAACTCCGCGCCGCCTGACTCCCGCATTGCCGCTATCACCGGCGCGCGCGTCATCCGCATCTGCGAGCGAGTGGGCGAGCTGGCCCATTTGCCGGCGGTTCAACCCGCACCGCCCGCGCCAGCGCCGCGTCCTGCGCGGGTATTGGTGCTGGGTGGTACCGGCTTCATCGGCAAGGAACTGGTGCGCCAGCTCATCGAGCAGGCCGAGTCCGTGCGCCTGCTGGCGCGCAACGCCTCCAGCCTGCCTGCTGAGGTGCGCAACGCCGTGGACGTGGTGCGCGGCGACACTGGTGATCGCGCCTCCTTGCTCAAGGCCATGGAAGGCGTAGCCTGCGTGATTCATCTTGCGCGTCCCATGGTGAAGACTTGGCAGGAGTATCAAAAATACGAAGTGGAGGCGGCGCGCACTGTTGCGGAGTGCGCGCTGGAAGCGGGTGTTCAGCGCTTTGTCTATACCGGCACCATTGACAGCTACTACGCCGGCCATCGCGCGGGCACAATTACCGAGCAAACGCCGCTCGATCCGCAGATCGCGCATCGCAACCTCTACGCGCGCGCCAAGGCCGCCAGCGAAGAGATTCTCCTCGCTTTGCATCGTGAGCGCGCGTTGCCGCTGGTGATTGTGCGTCCCGCCATTGTGATTGGCCGCGGAGGCAGCCCCTTCCACTGGGGCATCGGCATGTGGTGGTCCAGCACCGTCTGCCAGATCTGGGGCAAGGGCGAGAACCTGCTGCCATTGGTTTTAGTCGAGGACGTTGCGCGCGGGCTCATCGCCGCTATGCGGACGCCCGGCATTGAGGGCCGCAGCTTCAATCTTTCCGGCGACGTTTTTCTTACGGCGCATGAGTATCTGGACGCGCTCGACAGGGCAGGGAAGATGAGCATCGATCGCCGCTCCACGCCCATCTGGCACTTCTATTTGCTGGACATGTTCAAGTGGCTCGTCAAGGTGGCGGTACGTTTTCCGGAGCGTCGCATGCCCAGCTACAGCGACTGGGAGAGCCGCACGCAGAAGGCGCGCTTCGATTGCACTGCGGCCAAACAGACGCTCGGATGGCAGCCGGAAGCGGATCGCGATGCGTTCATCCGCAAAGGCATCGACGCAGCGCTGGAAGATTTTCTGAAATGATTTCTTAATAGTGGTGAGTGGTCCGGGCTCAGGTCATTGACAAAGTGCAGTTTTGAAGAGCACGGATTTATCCGTGCCGCAAGCTGTGCAGAAGCTGACCGGCTTTAGCCGCTGAGGGATGGCCTGTGCGCAAATCAGCAAGAACCATCCCTCAGGGCCTGAAGGCCTGAGATGGTTGGTCTCTCTTCGGCACGGCTGAAGCCGTGCCCTTTCAAAGCAATCCAACGAACAGGACTGTCCAATGTCTGTAGTCCGGGGCTCAGGCTCCGGACCTTTTTTGTTGCTGTCGTGGCATGGTTTCTAAAAGTGCAGCAGATAGCTGACCTTGAAGAAGAACTGGCGGTCGGTCTGGGTGGTGGGATCGTTGATGCGCTGATACGGAGAGACCGCGTTGGCATCCCACTCCGCGTTCTCATAGTTGGTGGAGTAGCCCATGTACACCGCGGTGCCCGGATGCGGCATATACGTGAACAACAGCGTAGTGTCGGCGTTCTTGGCGAAGCTGTCGGTAATCAGCGGCTCATTGGGCAGCATGGCGTTGTAGTCCAGAATGGCGTGGAAGGAGTAGTCGCGCGTGAACTGGTAGTTGATCTTGGAGCGGATCAGGTGGTTGGTGTAGATCACGCTGGTGGGCGCGCCGGCCGCATGCGCGGTCTCGGCTGAGGCCAGCCGGGTGTAGTAGTAGATCCCGTCCATGCGCAGATGGGTGCTGGGATAAAGCGTCAGCGTGGTGGCGCCGTAGTTGTAGTCGCCGGTGAACGGCTTCATTATGGAAGGCGCATCGTAGTTGGCCTGCGTGCCCCACGCATATCGACTGCTCAGGTCCATCCATTTGAACCACTGGCTGGAGAAGGAAAGCGACGAGAGGTTTTCGCGCAACCCGGTGTTTTCGTAGCGCTCATAGGCCTCGGAGTGGCTTACTCCGATCGAGGTCATGCCCGCAAGCTGGAAGTTGAAACTGGGCCCCAGATACCAATTCTGCAGGGTGTGCTCGTGGTCGTAGATCACCTGCGTATCCATGCCGGGACCAAAGGCCAGCAGGCGGCTGTGCGCGGGCTTCCACTCGTACGCCGTGTAGTTTTCATAGCTGCGGATGTCGGTGCGGTCCAAGTAGCCAAGCAGCGGATTGAGCCCCGGGCTGCGATCCGTGTACCACAGGCCAAAGCTGGTGTGGTTGTCGTTCTTCTTCAGCGTGTAAAAATACCCCGGACCTGCCTGATAGACGCCATTGCTCTGGTTCTGCGAGGTGGTGGCCTGGGCCTTTGTGCTCCAGTTATGCGGGAGCAGGATCCGCGTATCGATGGAGGCCACGCGATTGAAGTCGCCGTTGAAGTCGCGCTCGCTCAGAAATGCACCCACGTGGCTGCCGGCGTGGTCCACCTCGCGTTCCATGCGCGCCACCGCGTTGTAGGCGCGCTCACCGTGGCCGGGCTGTCCAGGCAGGGCAATCTTGCCTGGTGCGCGATCATCCGCCACCAGTGCGCCAGCACCCCACGGGCCGTGCGTGCCGGTTAGCTTCAGGCCAAATTGTGGGTCCACAATCTGGCGGGAGAAGAAGAGAAACTCCGGGGTGGAAAAGGCCGAGGAGTTCTCCAGAAAGAAGGGCCGTCGCTCGGGAAAGATGACCGTGTAGCGCTGGTTGGCCGTCACCTTAGGGTCGTCGGAGCCAATCTCGCTGAAGTCGGGATTGGCCGTAAAGTCCAGCGTGAAGGCGCCATCCAGCACCATCTTGGCGTCCAGCCCCGGCTTGTACTCGTCTTCCTGCTGCCAGCCCAGAGCGGGGTCCAGATAATGGTCGTTCGACACCAGCCCATAGGGGATCAACTGAACGTTGCGGCTCGGCGTGATGTTGTCGTCCAGCTCAATGGGCGCGTACTGGCCCACGAACGCGGGCAGGTGCGCATGGTTCACAGCGGGCCACAGGCTCATCTCGTTGGAGCGCTGGATGAAGCGGCCCAGCACAATGTTCCACACCTGGCGCGAGCCGCGCGGAAAGCGCAGGGTGCGGAAGGGGATGGCCTGCAGAACCACGTAGCCATCGTTGACGATGCGGCCTTCGGAGTACCAGAGGCCCTCCCAGCTGGGATCGTCGCCAATGCCGTCCGTGGTGCGGCCGTCGTACTGGATGCCGTAGGGGTTCACGTCGAACCAGTAGGCGTGTTTGCGGTCCTGAAAGGTGTCGATGTTGATGGTGACGCGGTCATCGGTGTCGATGGCCTTGCGGGGCGCCACGCGGGCGCGGATCAGCTTGGGATCGTCCTTGCAGACCCATCCCACATAGAGATTGTGGGCGTCATAGGAAAGATAGGCCGTGGTCGGCTGGGTAGCCGGCTGGCCGTCGTGGGGATCGAACTGGGTGAAGACCGAGATGGCAACCTCAGCCTCACGCGGGCGGTTCTGGATAAAATCCTCCAGACGCGGCGCACGTGTGACGCGGGGGATATGCAGCGGCGAAGGATCTTCAGCCCGCAGATTTCCCGCACAAAACCAAAGCAAAAAGGCTGCACAAACACCCGCAAGGGGGATGCGCAGGCCCAAAGGGTAGCCTTGCATGAAAAGCCTCGTAAAGCGTTTTCTACCGGCAGTCTATCGTACCGGGCAGGGGGCAGGCCAGAGATTCAAGAAGACAAGGGTTTTGCAGGAACAATTTCATGCGCTGGGCCTGTCTGTGTGCAAAGAGTCAGTTTTCGCACGGGGACGGGTATCCCCCGCCGGGATCTAATCCATTCCCCAAACAAAACAGGCCCCAGACTGAGCTGGGACCTGTTTTGTTGATGGCGCGAAGGCGTCGGCGATGCGCTCGAAAAATTTACGCTACGCGCTCGATGACCAGCGACTCAACCACCACCGGGGTGCGGGGCTTGTCCTGGGCGGCGGTGGCCACCTTGGAGATCTTGTCGGCAACGTCCTGGCCTTCCACAACCTCACCAAAGATGGTGTGGTTGCCGGTGAGCCAGGGCGTGGCGGCCACGGTGATAAAGAACTGGCAGCCGTTGGTGCCGGGGCCGGAGTTGGCCATGGCCAGCTTGCCGGCCTTGTCAAAGCTGTGCTTGGAGCCCTTGGTCTCGTCCTCAAAGCGGTAGCCGGGGCCGCCCATGCCGCTGCCGGCCGGGTCGCCGCCCTGGATCATGAAGTTCGGGATCACGCGATGGAAGATGGTGCCGTCGTAGAGCTTGCTCGTCGACTTGACGCGGGTGAGGGGGTGCGACCATTCCTTCTTGCCCTCAGCCAGATCGATGAAGTTCTTGACCGTGATGGGTGCTTCGGTCTCAAAGAGGCGGACAACGATCTTGCCTTCGGTGGTATTGAAAACGGCGTAGGTTCCTGCGGCGAGTGCCATGATTGCTCCTGATCGGTTGCGGCTGGTTGGTTGGGGAGTGCTCCAGCGCTGGTCGGTTGTTTTTTCCCTTGTCTCAAAATCGAGACTCGTGGTCAAGAAAAACTACTTGCTGGCCGGAGCCTGGAAGACCGGATGCGGCGTGGCAGGTGGTGCGGGTAGCGGTGCGCCTTCGGGCACAATCGTCACCTTGTCCAGGGTCACGGTGGTCTTGGGCTTGTCGTCGGCGTCGCGGTCCACGCGGGCAATGGCCTTCACCACGTCCACGCTGGCGTCGTCGCACTGGCCAAACAGGGTGTAGTGCTGGTTCAGCGTGTCGTAGCCCTGCTCGGTGATGAAGAACTGGCTGCCATTGGTGTTGGGTCCGGAGTTGGCCATGGCTAGCCGGCCGGGACGGTCAAAGTTCAGGTTCGGATCCAGCTCGTCGTCAAAGGTATAGCCGGGATCGCCCATGCCGGTGCCCGCTGGATCGCCACCCTGAATCATGAACTCGGGAATCACGCGATGGAAGGTGGTGCCGTCGTAGAGCGGCTTGTTGTGCATGGTCTTGTGGGTCGTGGGGTCGACCCAGTCCTTTTGACCCGTGGCCAAGGCAATGAAGTTGGCCGTTGCCTTGGGTGCTTGCTTTTGGAAGAACTGGCAGGTAATGCGGCCCATGCTGGTGTCCATCACCATGCGCGGACCGTTGGGCACAAGCAACACGGCCACATTCGCCATCGGCGCATCGGGCAGTTCGCTGGCTGCAGGAATCTCAGGCTTCTGCGTCGGAGGGGTTACCGGAGACTGCTGAGCCATCGTCGGAACGGCGGCAAAGGCCGCGGACAGAACGGAGAGGAGAAGCGCATTCGTGAGTTTCATAACGTTTCTGAGGTTAAATCACTTGGGGGGGGGGCTTCCAGTGGCATTCGCGATGTGGGCGGCTTGTATCCTAAGGGGCATGAAGAAGTTCTTCGCGATTCCAGCATTCTCCCTGCTTTGCCTGGCGATGGTGACCGCAATGGCCCCCGCCCGGCTGGTTGCCCAGGCCGACAAGCCCGCGGCTGAGAAGCCGGCTATCCCACCGGCTGTTACCCCCACTGCGGACAAGTCCACCTTGCCCCCGCTTCCCGCTGAGGCCCACGCCCAGCAGTCCATCCAGTTGAACGGAAAACCCTTACACTACACCGTCACGGTGGGCGCGCTGCCCGTGCGCGACAAGGAGGGCCATGAGGCTGGCCAGGTGGTGGTGACCGCCTACACCGTGGAGGGCGAAAACCGCCCCGTCACCTTTGCTCTGAACGGCGGACCGGGTGCGGCCAGCGTCTATTTGAACCTGGGCGCGATCGGTCCCAAGCACATGAATGGCGGCAACGAGGGCGACAGCCCCTCCGACGCTCCCACCATGACCGACAACCAGGGCACCTGGCTGGACTTCACCGATCTGGTCTTCATCGATCCGGTCGGCACCGGCTTTAGCCGCTCCACCACCACTGAGGAGCAGGCCAAGAAACTCTTCTACTCCACCACGCCCGACATTGAGTACCTGTCGCGGGTGATCTACGACTGGCTGGTCAAGAACGGCCGCCTCGGCTCGCGCAAATACCTCATCGGCGAGAGCTACGGCGGCTTCCGCGGCCCGCGTATCACCTTCTACCTGCAGTCGCAGCTGGGCGTGGCGTTGAACGGCTTGGTGCTGGTCTCGCCCTACTTGAACCCCTCGCAAGACGACGACGGCGATCTTTCGCCCCTGCCTTGGATGATGACCTTGCCCGCCATCACCGCTGCCAACCTGGAGCGCAAGGGCAAGCTGACGCCGGAAGCCATGGCGGATGTGGTTGCCTACACCCGCGGAGAGTATGCAACCACGCTACTCAAAGGCCGCTCCGATCCCGCCGCCACCGAGAAGATGATTGCCCGCGTGACCGAGATGACCGGTCTTGACCCAGCCTTTGTGAAGTTCTCCGGCGGACGGATTGAGACCGGCGCTTACCTGCGCGAGGCGCATCGCGAGCAGGGCAAGCTTAGCTCCGTGTATGACTCCAACGTGACCAGCTTCGATCCCTTCCCGTTTGCTCCGGAGCAGCGCTCTGGGGACCCCATCCTAGCCGGTATTGTGGCCCCGCTCACCACCGCCATGGTGGACTTTGTGACCCGCACCGTGGGCTGGAAAGTGGATGCCCGCTACAACGCGCTCTCCTATGACGTGAACCGGCTCTGGGATCGTGGCGAGGATCTGCGCCATGGCGCGGTGCCTGAGCTGCGCCAGGCCGTGTCTGCCGACCCCAAGCTGCGCGTCATGATCGTGCATGGCTGGAACGATCTGAGCTGCCCCTTCATGGGCTCGGTGCTCACCGCCGACCAGATGCCGGTGATGGGTGACCCCACCCGCGTCTCGGTCCGCGAGTACTCCGGCGGGCACATGTTCTACACCCGCGAAGCCAGCCGCCTGGCCCTGCGCAAGGACGCGCTGGAGATGATTGCCAAGCACTGAGGCGTTTGCGCTCAAAACAAAAAGGCTGCCGAAACTGGCAGCCTTTTTGTTTTGAGATCGGCTCAGAGTACGCTACTCGCAGCCGCAGCCCTTTTTGCAGCGGGCCATGATGGCGGAGTGCAGGCGGTCGCGCAGGCTGGAGGGCAGCTCATACAGCTCATTGGAGCGGTAGATCTGGATGGTCTTGCGCGTGGTGTTGTACAGCACTTCGCAGTGGCTGCAGCCCTTCAAATGCTGCTCCAGATCTTCGCGCAGCTTGGGCGCAAGACTGCCGTCGATCAGGTCGTCTAGCTTGGCGAGGAATTCCGTACAGGTCATGCTTCAGTCACCGTCCCCGCTTTGCTTGATCGTTTCCGACCCACTTCGGATGCACTCTTTTTCTGCTTGAAGTACCGGCTGAGTCTTTCGCGTAACTGCAAGCGAGCCCGCAGCAGGCGCGACTTCACGGCCGGAATGCTTAAGCCCAGCGCCTCGGCCGTATCTTCGGTCGACAGTCCCTGCACATCGCGTAACTCGAAGACCACGCGGAAGCCCGGCGGCAGGCCCTTGATGGTTTTCTCCAGAATCTCGCCCAACTCGCTCTGCGTATAGTTCTGCTCGGGGTCCGGAGCCCAGTCGGCAATATCGCGGGGAACGGAGCCCTCTTCGGTCTCCAGATCCTCGTCGATGGATACCATTCTGCCGGTGCGGCGCTTGCGCAACCGCATCAGGCTTTCGTTGACTGAAATTCGAACCAACCATGTGTAGAACTTCGAGTTTCCTTGAAACTGGTCCAGCTTCTCGTAGGCCTTGAGGAACGCATCCTGCATTACGTCCTCAGCATCTTCACGGTTTTGCGTAATGTGCTGCGCAATGCGGAAGATCTGGCGTTCGTATTTGCGAACCAGAGTGTCGTAGGCAGAGATATCACCGGCGCGAACCCGGTCTACCAGGGCCACGTCGGGGTGGATCTCGATCTCACCTGCTATGGATTGGATGGTCGTCATCGTCTTGGGTTGCAAAAATCCTTCCATCCCTCGAACTGAACTGAAATTGGGATGTGGACCCAGTGTAACGGAGCAGATGCCCGCGCTCCAAGCAGGAGTTCCAGCCCGTGCCAGCATTGGCACTGGACCACCGTGCGGGAAAAGCCGTTACCAGCAGAGGTACGCGCGAGCCCCGGCGCGCAAATTGCGGATTAAAGTGGAAGTATGAAGGCTTCCTCTTTGCGACGGGCTCCAATTGGGTTGGTGACGCGCTGTGCGGCGCTGGCAATGTGTGTGCTGATGGCGACAACACCGGTTGTTGCTCAAACCGGCGACGGAACAGGAACGCGGGACACAAGCCATGCGGGAGCCAGGCACAAGAGCGCCACAAAGGGTAGCAAAAGCGGCGCCGCCAGCAAGACGAGTGCAGCAGGCAAGAGTGGCGTCGCCGCTAAGAGCCGCAAGCCCGCCAGCCATCATGCGCCGGTCAGCCACCAGGCTCGGGCAGCGCGGACAGCCGCTATTCGCCAGGCTTTTACCGCTTCTGCTGAGCTTCGGCCCATGGCGGAGCAACTGGCCGCGCTGCGCACGCCGGAGATCTACACCGCGGTTGCCGCCTACGCTCGCAATCACACCGGCGAGGCGGCTGCCACGGCCTATCTGGCGCTGGGTCATGCCTACCTGCTCGACAAAAAGTATGGCGAGGCGCAGGCTGCCTTCCACCAGAGCCGCCAGATTGGCGCCGAGTTGACGGATTACTCCGAGTTTCTGGGTGCACAGGCCGCGCATGAGGCCGGCAACAACGCCGCCGCCGAGCAGCAACTGCACGACTTCCTGGATCGCCACCCCGACAGCATCTTTGATGCCCAGGCTCCGGAGCTGGAGGCCAGCGTGCTGCTGGCTCAGGGCGATGCGGCCGCGGCCCAAAAGGTTCTGGATCAGGCTCATGGGCTGGCCGCTGAAGATCGGCCCGGATTCCAGCTGGAAGAGGGCGAAGTGGCCCTGGCCCTTGGCGAGAGGAACGTGGCGGAGCGGTCCTTCCACCAGCTCATGCTGAGCCATCCCACCTCCCAGGAGGGCCAACTGGCCCGCACCCGTCTGGTGGAGATGGACGGCGAGAGCGCTCTTTCCACCGCCGACCGGCGCACTCTGGCCGATGCCTACTACAACGGTGGCCGCTATGGCGATGCGGCGGAACAGTATCGCCACCTGGCGAGCGCATCGGATCTGGACTCAGGGCTGCGCGACAATTACGCGGTAGCCGAGGCGGCCTGTGATTGGAAGTTGAAGCGCCTGACTCCGGCCAAAGCTGAGGCCCTGGCCGACTCCAACGACGAATCCGGCGCGCGCCGCAGCTATCTGCTCATGGAACTGGCCCGCGACCGCGACAACGCCACCGATCAGCAGAAGATTGTCAGCCAGATGGAGACGCGCTTCCCGCATAGTCCCTATCTGGCGGAGGCGCTCTACTCCAGCGGCAACATGTATCTGCTCAAAAAGGATTACCCCACGGCGGTGAACTACTACTCCGCCTACTCCACCCGCTTTCCGTCGGCCAAGAACGCCTCGCTGGCGCACTGGCGCGCTGGCTGGCTCAACTACCGCATGGGCCAGTTTCCTGAGGCCACCCGCTACTTTGACGAGCAGATTCGCCTCTTCCCCCAGGCTACCGAGACCATGGGCGCGCTCTACTGGCGCGGGCGCCTTTACGAAGCTCGGGAGAACAACCCGCAAATGGCCGTCAGCAACTACCGCGCCATCCTCCGCGTTGCGCCGCACTTCTTCTATGCCCAGATGGCGCAACAGCGGCTGGCCGCGCTGGGCAATACCCAGGCCGGCAATGAAGCTTCGATGAGCCACTTCCAGCCCCTGCCCGCTCCTAAGTTGGTGGAAACCTTTCCTGAAGCCAGCCCACACCTGGCCAAGGCGCGCCTGCTGGCTAACGCCGGCATGGGCGAGTACGTGGCCCGCGAGATTGCCGCCGACCCCGACTTCGGCTCCGCCAGCGCCCTGGCCGAGGCCCAGATCTTTACCTCCTACGGCGAGACCTTCCGCGCCCTGAAGGCCGCCAAACGCGCCATTCCCTACTCCGCCTCCGCTCCCATTCCAGCCATTCCAATGGTCTACTGGCGAATCCTGTTCCCGGAGCCGTATTGGGAGACCATCAAGTCAGAGTCGGCCAAAAACAACCTGGACCCCTATCTGGTGGCCTCGCTTATCCGCCAGGAGTCGGAGTTTGACCACACTGCCGTCTCTTATGCCAATGCCTGGGGGCTGATGCAGCTGCTGCCCAGCACCGGCAAGCAGATGGCCCATGCCGAGGGCTTGAAGAACTTCCAAACCTCGCAGTTGATGGACCCAGCGCTCAATATCAAGTTGGGCACGCGCTACCTGCGCCAGCTGATGGACAAGTTCGGCGGCGCCCCGGAGTACGCGTTGGCCGCCTATAACGCCGGCGACGGCCGCGTGGAAGATTGGCGCTCCAACGGGCCCTACAGCGGGATGGACGAGTTTGTGGAATCCATCCCCTTTACCCAGACCCGCGAGTACGTGCAGGCCATCCTGCGCAACGTGGAGATCTACCGCTCGCTCGATGCCTATGAGCGGGCGCACCCATCGAGGTAGGCCCAGCTCATTTGCGGAATCTTTACCGGCAGGGAACTCATCCGAGTCCCTGCCGTTCCATTTGCTCTTGACTTCCGCCTGCCCGGCAGTGAACACTGTCCACGAGCAGAGGCGCAACGCCTTTGCGGACATTCGCAGCCTGCAGTAGTTCGACGGAGCCAAGCCGCTCGCGGTGGGGCTCGGAAGCATCACCTCAGGGGAGGGAACGATGTTAGCCGACTTGCAGTTTCTGGAAGAATGGATTCCTGACCGGATGGATCCGGGTACAATCTTTGTCCTCGAAAACCAGAGCAAGATGGGGAATGAGGGCAACCCCTATGTAGCCGTCATGTCGTGTCCGCGCTGCGGCACCATGGGGCTCATCACCCGCCGCCAGCTTTGCCAAAGCGATGGCATGATCTGCGGCGGCGAGGGCTGCTCCGCCGAGTACAAGCTCGACGGAGAAGCGATTCTCTTTCGAAGACCGCAATAGAGCGCGCTGCCTTTGAGAACGCCCCGACCGGATGCCTTGCCTCCGGCCTGCGGGGAGTTACGCATTAGAACGCATCGCGCAACAGCCTGCACTGCACGATTGGCTAGATGCAATGGCCGCGAAGCGGCGTCTGCCGCACCGCAGGTGCCTAGATTTGGCGGGCCTTGGTTACATCGCCTTCGCGCGCCGGAATCGGCGTGAAGGGCAGGCTGAAGGTGGGCTGCGCGTCGGGATGGGCAGGGTCAAAATGCCCCGCGTCCGGCACGAGCCACTTCTTCAACGCCAAGTCCGACTCCTGAATCTCCAGCACCATGCAGCGCGCCAGCTCATACGCCCCGTAGGCGTTGAAGTGGGTGTTGTCGGCAATGGCCGCGGTCTGGTTCGGGAAGGTGTTGGCCGGGTAGTGCACAAAGGCCTTGATCGAGCCTTCCACCCCCATCGACTCCCACATCGTCTTGCTCATCGCATTCAGGTCGATCAGCGTGACGCGCTTCTCTTTTGCGATCTCCTGCATGGCCTGCGGATAGCCGGCAAAGGTGTCCTTGATCTTGCCGTTGTCGTCGAAGGCGCGGCGCATGGTACTGGTTACCAGCACCGGCGTGGCTCCGGCCGCGCGCGCCTTGTCAATGTAGGTGGCGAGCAGTTTGCGGTAGAGGTCCAGCGGAACGCCGTTCTCGGGCTTCTGATCGTTGTGAGCAAACTGGAAGAAGAGGTAGTCGCCCTTTTTGATCGTAGAAAAAATCTTCTCAAAGCGTTTTTCATTCTCAAAGCTGCGCATGGTCTCGCCAGACTCCGCCTGGTTGGAGATCACAATGCCGGTGCGGAAGAAACGCGGCAGAATCTGGCCCCACGCGGTCCACGGCTCGGTACGCTGGTCGACTACGGTGGAGTCGCCAGCGAGGTAGATGGTGGGTTCGTCGATAGGGGCGATTGTGATGGAGCGAAAGCCGGGATGCTCGCCATTGAATTCCAGCGTCAGCTTGGTGTCCCAGTCCAGGCTCTCGTCCTCATGGGACTTCAGGTGCACCAGATTCGCCGGGGCGCTGTTGATACGGACGTAACGCACGTTCACGTCAAAGCTGCGCTTGGCCGATTTGCCCGCAGCCGTGGCGATCTTCTCGAGCATCAACCGGCGCGACTCCGCGCGAACCGTGGTCACAGACGCTGCATTCGATCCCAGCTCAACCGTCACGCGATAATTGCCCTCGGGCACGTTGACAGAAAAATAAAAGGGCTTTTCGCTCGAACAGTAGCTGGAGGCAACCTCAGGTGTGGTCTTCAGGTCGAAGCCCGCAGCCTTGTCCGAGTAGACGGAGTTGGACTTGAGCTGGGTCACGCCCGCTTTGGCATTGCCACAGGTGAAGGATTGAGCCGGAAGGGCGAGCGAACCAGAGCAAACAAGCAGAGCGGCAAGAAATTCAAATTTCATGGGCGAGACCTTGTGGAAATGGAATTGGATGCACGTCCTTTGTATCAAATCCCGCGCAAAGTTGGATGCGACCAAAGTGCGAAATGCAGGGTGGAATGTGGTTGGATGGCGTGTGAATGGGGGTTTCAAAGGATGTGTGGGTGCCCCAGGTCCCGCTTCTGGGACCTGGGAGGCCGATGCGCTCCCCTCTGGTCCTGAACGCAATCTGAGGATCTCTGGGTGCCCCATCCTTTCACGCGTTCTCTGCGGGAAAGGGTGGGAGAAGATGAAGCAGACCGCGGGAACTCCTGCACAGCGCCCTTTCAGGGCGCGTCTCATCACAGGGTGTACACCCAGGACTACCCCTTCGCTTCGCTCAGGGTTGTCCTGGGCTATTTGCACTTCGCCCTTTCAGGGCGAGCCCAGAAGAAAGCATCTTAGTCAGTTCGTGTGTGCGAAAAAGCTGAAATAGATCGAGATTCCAAAGAGGATCGCAATCAATACCATGAATTCGATGGTGCCCTTGACGGAGCTTTTAGCGGGTTTGGACCTAGCCCGATCAAACAGGAGCAGAACAGCAGCGATCAAGAGTCCATACAGTAGCTTTTCCTGTGGCGGAGCGGACCAAGGCACAATAGGACTGAGGTAGATGACCATCACGAACTCCTCACGATGTATCCAAACTCAACGATGGTTTGGTTCATCAGATCCCGCGTAGGCCTCCAGCAGCAACCGCGCGGCACGGAATGCGGTGGTCTGGCCTTCAGCTACCTCTGCCTCCACCTGCGCCATGCGGTCGCGCACGGCGGGATGCAGCGCAAAGCGCGCGCGCAATCCCTGCTCCACAATCTCATGCATCCAGCGGCGCATCTGCGTTTGCCGGTGTTTGGTCAGGGAACCGTTGCTGCGCGTTAGCTGGTTATGCTCCAAGATCCGTTGCCACAGCTCGCGCACGCCCGCGCCAGTTTGCGCTGAGGTGGTGAGCGCCAGCGGTGTCCAGCCCGATGCCGAGGCAGGGAAGAAGTGGAGCGCGTGCTCGGCTTCAGCGCGTGCCATTTCGGCAGCACGCAGGTTTGTGCCATCGGCCTTGTTGATCAGCACCACGTCGGCCAGCTCCATCACGCCGCGCTTGATGCCCTGCAGCTCGTCGCCCGCTCCAGCGATCAAGACCAGAAGGAAAAAATCCACCATGCCGTGGACGGCCGTCTCTGCCTGGCCCACGCCTACTGTTTCGACGATGATGTTCGCGAAGCCAGCTGCCTCGCAGAGCAGCATGGCCTCGCGGGTGCGCTGCGCCACGCCGCCAAACGATCCACGCGAGGGCGAGGGCCGGATGAAGGCCAGCGGGCTTGCGGCCAGCGTCAGCATGCGTGTGCGGTCACCCAGAATGGAGCCGCCGGAGATCTGGCTGGAGGGGTCGATGGCCAGCACGGCCACCTTCTCCGCGCGTTCCTCGGTCAGGTAGCGGCCCAGGGTTTCAATCAGGCTGCTCTTGCCCGCACCGGGAATACCGGTAATGCCCACGCGCACGGAGTTGCCGGTGTGCGGCAGGCAGTCTTCCACAATCTGCTCGGCCAGCAGGCGGTCGCTCTCGCGCAGACTTTCAACCAGAGTGATGGCGCGGGCCAGAATGGTGCGGTCGCCGGCCAGGATCGCCTCAACGTATTGCTCCCGCGTGAGCGGACGGCGACGGGATGTAGCCAGAGCAGAGACGCGCGCCAACAGCTCGGTCGGCGGCTCCGATGCCGGAGTGCCGGGCCGTTCGCTCATCGCGGTCTCAAAGTTCTCCGCCAAACAGATGCCTCAGGGGCTAAAATCCTCGTTGATTTCTGGCCACTTGCGGCACGACTAACGACTAAAGTCGTGCCCTGTTACAAAACCTCTATGGGTGCATATTCCGCAGGGTAGGATGTGGGTGCCACTGGTCCCTCGCACTTGGGGACCAGGGATTGAACACTCTGACCACTACGAACGCGAAGCGGGCTGCCGCACCGCAGGTGCCGAAGCGGTCTGCTGCATGCAATGCCCGCACCGCAGGTACCAGGTGCCTACTTCGCGGCTACTGTGCCGTTCAGGATCTCGATCATCTTCTGTGCCGCAATCGGAATCACGGTGCCCGGTCCAAAGATACCAGCCGCGCCTGCTTCATAGAGAAACGCGTAGTCCTGGGGCGGAATGACGCCGCCGACAATCACCACAATGTCTTCACGGCCCAGCTTCTTTAGCTCCGCAATCAACTGCGGCACCAGCGTCTTGTGCCCTGCCGCGAGCGAGCTGACGCCCACAATGTGCACATCGCTTTCAACGGCCTGGCGAGCGGCCTCTGCCGGGGTCTGGAAGAGCGGGCCCATGTCCACATCGAAGCCGATGTCGGCATACGCCGTGGCCACAACCTTGGCGCCACGATCGTGGCCATCCTGGCCCATCTTGGCGATCATGATGCGCGGACGGCGGCCTTCGGCCTTCTCGAAATCCGCCACCATCTTCTGTGCCTTGTGGAAGGCCTCGGCGTTCTTGCTCTCACCTGCGTACACACCACTGATGGTACGCGTGGTGGCGGCATAGCGGCCCCACACCTTTTCCAGCGCCGATGAGATTTCGCCCAGCGTGGCGCGTTTGCGGGCCGCATCCACGGCCAGCTCCAGCAGGTTGCCAACGCCAGTTTCAGCAGACTCTTGAATGCGGTCCAACGCCTCCTGTACTGCTTCTGGATCACGCTCGCGGCGGAGCAGTTCCAGACGCTGGATCTGCGAGGCACGCACGGCGTCGTTGTCGATGTCCAGCACCGGAATCACCGGCTCTTCTCCAGCAGGATAAGCATTCACGCCCACCAGAACATCGCTGCCAGAGTCGATGCAGGCCTGACGGCGCGCGGCGGCCTCTTCAATGCGCATCTTGGGAATGCCGGTCTCAATGGCCTTGGCCATGCCGCCTAATCCTTCAACCTCTTCGATCAGCTCCCATGCGGAGTGCGCTAGCTCATGGGTCAGCCGCTCCACATAGTAAGAGCCAGCCCACGGATCGACAACGTGCGTGATGCCGGTTTCCTGCTGGAGGTAGATCTGCGTGTTGCGCGCAATGCGAGCGGAGAACTCGGTGGGCAGCGCCAGCGCTTCGTCGAGCGCGTTGGTGTGCAGGCTCTGCGTGTGGCCGAGCGCAGCGGCCATGGCTTCCACGCAGGTGCGGACCACGTTGTTGTAAGGGTCTTGCGCGGCCAGGCTCCAGCCGGAGGTCTGCGAGTGGGTGCGCAGAGCCAGCGACTTGGCATTCTTCGGATGGAAGGTCTTCACGATCTTGGCCCACAGTAAACGGGCCGCGCGCAACTTGGCAATCTCCATGAAGTGGTTCATGCCAATGCCCCAGAAGAAGCTGATGCGGGGCGCAAAGTCGTCAATGTCGAGTCCGGCTTTTACGCCGGTGCGCAGATACTCCAGGCCATCGGCCAGCGTGTAGGCAAGCTCAATGTCAGCCGTCGCGCCGGCTTCCTGCATGTGGTAACCGGAGACCGAGATGCAGTTGAACTTGGGCATCTTCTCCGAGCAGAAACGGAAGATATCGCCAATGATCCGCATCGATCCCGCGGGGGGATAGATGTAGGTGTTGCGGACCATGAACTCTTTCAGAATGTCGTTCTGGATGGTGCCGGAGAGCTTGGCCGTGGGCACGCCCTGCTCCTCAGCGGCCACAATGTAGAAGGCCATGATGGGCAACACCGCGCCGTTCATGGTCATCGATACGCTCATCTCGCCCAGCGGGATGCGGTCGAAGAGCACTTTCATGTCGAGGATGGAGTCAATGGCCACACCGGCCTTGCCTACATCGCCCGTCACGCGCTCGTGATCGGAGTCGTAACCGCGATGCGTGGCCAGATCGAAGGCGACCGACAGACCCTTTTGCCCAGCGGCCAGATTGCGCCGATAGAAAGCATTCGACTCTTCCGCCGTGGAGAAGCCCGCGTACTGGCGAATGGTCCACGGGCGCATCACATACATGGTGCTGTAAGGCCCGCGCAGATAGGGTGGAAGACCGGCGGCATAGTTCAGGTGCTCAATGCCTGCCAGATCCTCCGACGTATAAAAAGCCTTCACCGGAATGTGCTCCAGAGAGAGCCACTCTTCCGCCGGAGCGGTGGGGGTGGCTGCTGCCAGGGGCTTGTAATCGATGGTAGAAAAATCAGGTCGCATGAGTTATGCCTCGATCCCGAGCTGCTGCTGCCACCGGGTCAGGAACTCGATGGGGTTGGTGCGAATATGAACAAAGTCCGCGACGCCAGCGGCCTTCAGCTCCTCAGCCGAGTCGGGATTGCCGGCCACAAGTACCGGCGTGTTGCGCCCTGCCGCGCGTAGAGCCGTCAGCAGAGCCGCGGCCAGAGCCGGATACTCCGGGTCGGACGAGCAGAGCACGATCAGATCGGCATCTTCTGCAACCACAGCCTCGGCTTGATCGAAGCGCTGCTTCAACATCGCAAAGCCAGCACAGGCCAGAAAGTCGCCCGCAAACTGCGAACGCAAGCCGCGCATCTTCACATCGCCCATCTCCGCCAGCAGAACCTTGGGCGTGGAGCCGGTCAGCTTGGCGTGGCGCTCGGTGCGCAAACGGAGCTGCTCAAAGGGCTGCGCCGCGCGGCGAGCGCTATCGATGCGGTTGGCCTCGATCCCGTCCAGCGCCTTCTCCTGCGCATTCACAAACTGATTCACGCCGGTCAGTACGTCGCGCCGTTGCGCAATCAACTTGATGCGCGCGCCCATGGACTGCGCCAGAATGCCGGCCACAATGCCATCGGTTGAGGCCTTCTGGTATCCGCCCACTGACTCAACTTTCTGCATCAGCGCCCAGCCCTTGCTGCCGATGAAGTCGGTGAGCGTTTCAAGATAATACGAACCGCCGCCAGGATCGGCTACGCGCCCCAGTTGCGCTTCCTGCTTGAGCACGATCTGGGTGTTGCGCGCCAGGCGCTTGCTGGCTTCGTTCGGGGTACGGAAGCACTCGTCGTAAGCCGCAACCGAGATCGAGTTAGCGCCGCCAAAAATTGCCGAGAGCGCCTCGGTGGTGCCACGCAGAACATTGTTGTGCGCGTCGTACACGGTCTGGTTCCAGCGCGAGGTGCGGGCGGCAATGCGGGCCTGTGCGGCCTCTGCCGATCCGCCAAAGCTGGCCACCGCCTGCGCCCAGGTCTCGCGGAAGGCGCGCAGCTTGGCAATCTGGAAAAAGAAGTTTGCGCCCATGGCAAAACTGAAGCCCACGGCCGCCGCGGCCTGATCCGCCGCAACTCCGCGCTGGCTCATCGCGGCCAGATAATCCACGCCCGCGGCAAGCTCCAAGCCTACCTCTTCCACAGCCGTCGCGCCCGACTCTTCCAACGTTGCGCCGTTGAGCGTGAAGGGAAGCAGGTTGGCGGGCAGCGCTGCCAGCAGTTGCGCTGCAAAGTCAGGATCTTCGAGGGGATTCCAGCCGGTAGTGATGGTCGCCGTCTGCGGACGATGCGCCAACCGCTCCACCAGCAGCGTCAGTACGCTCTGGTTGGCGGCGGCAAAGTGCACCGGAATCTCATCCAGCCCGGCCAGCGCCAGCCCCAGATCCGAAAGGTTGCCAATAACGACGCCGGTAAAGGCGATCTGCTCCGCGCCGCACACAATCGCCGCGCGTGCCGCAGCATTGGCCTGCTCCGGATCGGTCTCCGCAATCTCTTCGGTGATCAGCCATCCACCGCGCGCACTGGCTCCACGCATGGAGGGAAAGCTGCCCGGAGCCGCGTTGAGCCCGGGCACATTGGCCAGGTCCTCCGCACGATAGTAGGGCTTCACCGCCAGGCCCTCCGGCGTTGGCCAGATGAGCTTCTTGGCGTACTCCGCGCCCTTCAGGTCGGCGTGGATCACCGCTTCCCACTCCGCCGTCGTAACGGGCGGAAATTCCTTCAGCAACTCTTCGGTCGACATAGTTCCTATTTGCCTTCGGGTGTTACTTGCTGTTCGGGTCTTCTACGATTTCAATCAGGTAGCCAAAGGGATTTTCGGCTCTCGACTTGGGGTGAACAAAGAACACTGTGGTGCCACGCGAACCCTTGCGCGGAGCCTTGTCGATGATCGTGAAGCCGGCCGCCTGCATGGCGTCAAAGGCTTGCTGCGCGCTGTCTACGCGGAAGGCAATGTGGGCAAAGCCACCACGGCCGCCATTGCGCTCAATCAGCTTGGTTACAGGCGACTCCGGCGTGAGCGGCTCCAGCAGCTGGATCAGGTTCGGCCCGGGGCCAATCTGCAACAGCGACTCGCGCACTTGATCGCCGCCCAGCACTTCTTCGCGATGAACCTCGGTGAAGCCCATCATCTGGTAGGCCTTCACCTGGCCCTCCAACTCGCCGGGCTTGACGGCAATGGCTACGTGATCGACAAACTTGATTCCGGGCACCTGGCTCAACTCCGCCGGCACGCTCTGCACTGCTTCAGAAACACTGCTCACAACTTCCCCCTTCAAGGTTCAAAACAATGTTGGCCACGCTGGAAAACGTGGCCAACATGCTATTCGAAGGCGACCAGAATGTCGCCGGTCTTTACCGATTGTCCCTGGGTCACGAGAATGCTCTTCACCGTGCCCACGCCGGGGGTGGTGATGTTGGTCTCCATCTTCATGGATTCCAGAACCATGAGCAGCGTGCCCTTTTGCACTTGCTGTCCATCTTCGGCAATCATGCGCACCACCAGGCCATTCACGGGCGAACGCAGCACCTTCTGCTCGCCGCCGTAGGGCGCGGCGCTGGGCGCGTGCGATCCGGCAGAGGCCGTTACCGGCGCATAGGTTACAGCCGCCGGCTGGAAGACGGGCAGTGCCGGCTGCACCGGCAGGTCGTCGTCATCCATTACCTGCACGTCTGCTTCGTAGGTCTTGCCGTTGATCTTGATCTGCAGCTTCACGGGTGAATCCTTTCTGAGTCCGGCAGCCGCTCTAGCGGTGCGGGCCGATGTTATGCGACGACTGAACCAGGACGCGCCCCTGCTGCGACCACGCGGTGGCGGCCTCCGATTCGGTGGGTACCTGCGTCAGCGAGCGGATGCGCATCTTGCGCTCGGCAATCGCCGCGGCTGCCGCTGTGACTGCGGCCAGCAGCTCGTCCTGCGCCTCGGTCGGATCCACGCTGGCGGCCTTGGTGTGCACCAGATGCGGAACGGCGGCGGGCAAGAGCTTTGACACCTTCTCGTCCAGCCTCGCCAACTGTGTGCTGACTTCCTTTTGCTGGATCTTCAGCACGCGCCGCGTACGGCCAAGAGCAATGATGCAGCCGATGGCTCCCAGGAAAGAGAGGGCTGCCAGAGCAATCGCCAAAGTACCTATATCGATTTGCATTCCTTCTCCTTAAAGTGGAATCAATCCGTGCTTCTTCTGGGGGCGAAGCTCGCGCTTGCCGTGCAGCGATTCCAGCGCGCGGGCAATGTACTTGCGCGTGTCCGCCGGTTCAATGATCTCGTCCACCAGACGCCGGCCCGCGGCAACCTGGGGATTCGCAAAGGTGTTGCGATAGCTGTCCACCAGCTCCTGACGCTTGGCCACCTTGTCTTCGGCCGTATCGATCTCGCGCCGGAAGACGATCTCCGCCGCGCCCTCGGCGCCCATCACCGCAATCTCCGCCGTGGGCCATGCGGCCACGCGATCCGCGCCCAGGCCCTTGGAGCACATGGCAATGTACGCGCCGCCGTAGGCCTTGCGCAGCACAATGGTGATCTTTGGCACCGTAGCCGCCGAGTAGGCAAACAGCAGCTTGGCGCCATGGCGGATAATGCCGCCGCGCTCCTGCTCAATGCCCGGCAAAAAGCCCGGCACATCCACCAGCGTGACCAGAGGAATATTGAAGGCATTGCAGAAGCGCACAAAGCGGGCTGCCTTGTCGCTGGCGTCAATATCGAGCGCGCCGGCCAGCATCAGCGGCTGGTTGGCGATAACGCCCACCGGGCGGCCCTGCACACGGCCAAAGCCGATCACGATGTTGGGCGCAAAGCCGGGCTGAATCTCCAGAAAGTCGTCGTTGTCCACAATCCGCATCACCACGCCGCGGATGTCGTAGGCCACCTTGGGATCGGTGGGCACCACGTCGTTCATCCCGGAGTCGGACTTGACCTTGCCGGTGGTGGGCAAGCGCGGCGGATCTTCCAAATTGTTCGAGGGCAAAAAGCTCAGCAGCTTGCGGCACAACTGCATTGCCTCTTCGTCCGAGCGCGCCGTCAGGTGCACCACGCCGGAGTAGTTCATCTGCGCCTGACCGCCACCCAAAGCCTCGGACGAAACCTCTTCGCCCGTCACCTGCTTGATGACCGAAGGCCCAGTGATGAACATGCGGCCCTGCTTGGTCTGAATGATGAAGTCGGTCAGCGCCGGGCTGTAGGCCGCGCCGCCCGCGCAGGGGCCACAGATCAGCGAGATCTGCGGAACCGCGCCGGAGAGCATCACGTTGTGATAGAAGACGCGGGCATACCCGGCCAGGCTGTCGATGCCTTCCTGCACCCGTGCGCCGCCGGAGTCGTTGATAAAGACGAAGGGGCTGCCGGTCTTGAGCGCCATGTCCATCATCTCGGCAACCTTATTACTGTGCACCTCGCCCGCGGCCCCGCCGGCAACCGTGAAGTCCTGGCTGGCAAGGTGGACCTGGCGGCCGTCAATGGTGGCGCAACCGGTCACCACGCCGTCGGCCGGCAGTTCCTTGTCGGCCATGCCGAAGAACGTGGCGCGATGCTGCGCGTAGAGTCCGATCTCCTCAAAGGACTCCTTGTCGGTCAGTTCCGCAATGCGCTCGCGCGCGGTCATGCGGCCGGAGGCGTGCTGCTTTGCGATGCGCTCCTTGCCGCCGCCCAACTCCAGCTCTTCGCGCTTGGCGCGCAAATCGGCAACGTGCTCCTGCATCGTCTTGTGCTTGCCCGTGGTCTGGCTTGACATTGCTGCTCCTCGGCCGGTGATGAGTTCGAGAGCCTTTCCAAAAAGCGCTTCTCGTGGTGCGGAACTTCAGGTTTCGATCCCGGCCCGGCAACCGGCAGAGCCCGGTCGGGATCACTCGTAGATTCAGATATTTACCCTTTGCTAGCGGCCTTGCTGGCGGTTGCAGGCGTAGAACGCCCCATCCCAGCCAGCAGGAACGCTTGCTCCCTGCCCCGCAATGGCCAATTCTATGCACCGTAGGATGGGCAGGCTGTGATGGGGTTCACCATGGGTTAGAGCCTACCAATCAGCTATTCAGACCGTCCAGGGTGGCAAATGCCGCGTTTTGAGCGCGGAGATATGTTTCTAGTTGGCGTTTAATGCGGTGCACTGTATCACAATGGGGGATTTCTCTTTGGGGCGCGATGCGCCGGAAGCGGAGAACGGGCTGGGGGTGATGGGCATTCCGGCTGGATTCTGCTGGACCGCATGGTTACTATATGGTAAGGATGCGGTTTGGCGACATTAACCTATCTGCCATTAAGGAGTGACTAGCAGATTTTGCCATTATTTGTTCACCGCTTTAACGGCTGTCATCGATACCCAGCGCACGACGACGCTCGCCGACGAATGTAAGGGCCTGTGCATCTCCGGAAAATTCCCACCAAGCGTCCATCACTCCTCGAAACATATCGTTTGGCAGTTTCTTGGTAGCAACAGCATTTTGCCATACAGTTACGCCAATCTCGACGGCCTCATAATCACCCAAATCCACTTCCCCACGTATAAGTTCACCAGCCCGTTCGTTGCGCGTTCGACCATCATCCGTGTTCATATATTTGCGCATCGCAAGATGCCACACCGCAAACTGCTGAACCGTTATTAGCGCAGCGATGCGTGTATTCTGTAGCCGAGTTTTGCGAACCATTTTTCCGTTGCCTACAAGAAACTTCGATGAAATCTGGTCGGCGTCGGCGGTTCCTCGCTTTGGATCAAAGGGAATTGTGAAGCCAAAATCTCCATACATAGCGCCGAGCATGATGTGCGGCTCGTTCAATTGGACGAAACTCCCTGGTGGTGTGGCTAGGACAAGCGCGCACACATAGCTCGATGTAGATCTGAATTTTCGTGTGCCCTCTTCAATATGTTCACGGATTGGGGTGTAAGAATTGAACACGCTGAAGCCCCTCGGAGGCAATGCGTTTTCGATGTCTTTGACTTCCAGTAAGATTTTGCCGTGGGTTGGATGATCGACCACAAAGTCAATTAGCTGCGAAACGCCTGGTAATTGGGGCTCGCGCTCGAACGCGATTTGTTGCGAGGCTAGATATTCTTCGAACAGCGCCTCGCCAAATGTCGACTTATTCATAATCAGCCTTGGGCCAGAAGTCTAAGTCGGCTCATCTGGCGTCTGTGCATATTCCTCAATGTCCGCGCGCAGTTTCTTCATATCCCTTCGCGATACGTGCCACCTTCTCCCGACCCCGTCCCAGATTGAAATGGCTTTGAGGTTTCCGGTGCTGATTTGCTCATCAACTCCCGTGAATTCTACGTGTTGCTCCTGCTCTTCGAGTATCTTCGGTAAGTAGCGGGCGCTTACGAGGAAAGTATTACGCCCGTTTACGGGCGTCCGATAGGTGCCTCCCCATCCTTTCCAATTCATTCGCCGTCGCCCCACGTTCGTTACAGTCACTACGACGTACAATTCATCGCCCAGTCCGTGGATATTCATGCTTGGCTCCGCCGCATACCATTGGCTATCGCCTTCTCGCTGTCCAATCCTTCGAATTTGCGCGGTCACCTTGATTTTAGCCCTGTCGCGCAAATCTCTATAGAGTGTCCACCCGAAGGTGATGCTCGACAGCATGGCACCCCAGAAAGCCAATACCGCCGTTAGATCGTTACTATTGTCCGTCTTCATGTCGTTGTGCACATTCTATGCCTCTGAACATGAGGACGGTAAGGTGGTTTTTCTCCATGATTGCCTGCCCCCAGATAGCAAAGTTGACCTCGATGGTGGGTGGCCCTGCTCTCGGCATCCCACAAAACCACACCGAGGGTGCCCGGTCCCTCGCATTTGGGGACCGGGGAGACTCCGGATCTCAACGAGCAAGAAGAAGGCGGGTGGCCCACTTCCGGCTCGCCCAAAACTGGGTGCCCCAGGTCTCGATTTTGAGACCTGGGATCGCATGAATCCCTCCCAGCTACGGCTCACTCCCGAAATGCGTCGTAGGCACCGCCAACTCGCCAACCTGCCACCACGCGCCGCAGGCGCGGCCAACTCCGCCAACCCCGCTAACTCCGCTGCTTTTGCACATAATTACCTGACCCTCCTGCACAATTCACTACAGACGACCTCCAGGCAAAGGCCCACGCGCCCGTAAGCCGCGAGCTAACTCCTTTTGCTGGACGAATTTGCGGCTAACTCCTTGGCGTGGAGGAATTTGTAGCGCCCCGCCCCGCGTAACTCCCTGTAGCAGAGGAATTTACGTCTTGGCAATAGGGGGGGGGGAGTCCCTAGTCCCGATGCGGGTGCTCCAGAGCCTGCCCCTCCGGCAGCGCGGAGGAGAGCAAAAGAATATTCTCCGGCACAAATTGAAGGGCCCAAGGCTGTGGCTGTGATGCCAGTTGCCGCCACATCTGCTTGGGAAGGTCGGCTTGGATCTGCGCCTTCTCGCCCTTCTGCGGCGCGCGGTGCAGGCGCAGATAGAGCGTCATCTCATGCGGCGCTTCGCTGGTTTCCACCAGCCAGCAGGGAAAGACGTTCTCGCCCACAGCGTGCCCTTGCAGCCGGAAGTGGTGGGAGCGATACCCGACCGCATCCACCGCCGCGCCGACCGCGCCGAGGCTCTTCAACGTGCAGCCCCACTCCTCTACGTGCACCTCATGGTCGTTCAACACCCGGGCCGCGGCAATGTTCTTGCAACCCGTGAGCCGCGCCGCAACCTGGGTGCCCGGATCGTCAAACAGCGCTTGGCGCGGGCCGCTCGCAATCACACGGCCAAGATCCAGCACCACCAACTCCGTGCAAAAACGGAAGGCCTCTTCCATGTCGTGGGTAATGAAGAGCACCGCGCCCGGATAGCTGCGCAGCGTCTCGCGCAACTGTTCTTCTGTAGACCGGCGCAGGTGCGGATCGAGCGCGGCAAAGGGCTCGTCGAAGAGCAGCGCCTCGGGCTGCATGGCCAGGCAGCGCGCAATGGCCACCCGCTGCCGTTCGCCACCGGAGATCTGCGCCGGAAGGCTGTTGGCCAGGTGCGCAATGCGCAGCGCGTGCAGCAGCTCGCCCACGCGCTGCTGCCGCTCGTCTCTGCGCAAGCGGAAGAGCGAGTAGCCCACATTCTCCGCCACCGTGCGATGCGGAAACAGCGCGTAATCCTGAAACACCACGCCCATGCGCCGCTCCGCGGGCGGCAGATCGATGCCGTGTTCGCTCGAGTAAAGGGTGCGCCCGTTCAGCTCGATGCTGCCGCTGTCCGCCCGTGCCACCCCCGCAATCATCCGCAACGTAATGGACTTGCCCGCGCCCGATGCCCCCAGCAGGCCCACTGGCCGCTCTCCCGCATTTAGATGGATCGACAGCGAAAAATTGGGCAGAGCTTTGCGCAGTGAAACCCGCAGCTGCGGCGCTTCGCTGCTGGACTGCATCAGGTCGAGTGGCGCGGAGTTCGAGGCTATCTTCGCACTCGTCGCCGTCTCACCCACAAAGCGATTGCGGAAGAGATCGGCGGCGGGCAGATGCAGCAGCCGGATCATTCCCAGCGAGAGCACCACAATCACCGTGACCCAAAGCGCAGCCTCCGCGCGGTCGCCTCCCTCCACGGCGGAGAAGATGGCGATGGGCAGCGTCTGCGTGTGGCCGGGAATGTTGCCGGCCAGCATCAGGGTGGCGCCAAACTCACCCATGGCGCGCGCAAAGGCCAGCACCGTGCCGGCAACTACGCCGGGCCCCGCCAGCGGCAGCAGAATGGTGCGGAAGACTCGCGCCTCGCTTGCGCCCAGCGTGCGGGCCGCATCCAGCAGCGCGGGGTTCACCTGCTCAAAGGCGCCCAACGTGGTGCGGTACATCAGCGGAAAGGCCACCACGGCCGCGGCAATCACCGTGGCCGGCCAGGAGAAGACGACGACGATGCCCACGTGCTCCAGCGCCATGCCTAATAGACTGTGACGTCCAAAGAGAAGGAGCAGGAAATAACCCACCACCGTGGGCGGTAGAATCAGCGGCAGCGTCAGCACGCCGTCCAGCCATGCGCGCAGGTTGTTGCGCACTGCCAGCATCCGCCACGCAGCTAGAATGCCCAGCATAAAGGTTACTGCCGTGGCCGTGGCCGTGGTGGCCAGCGAGAGCCAGAGCGGCGTGGGATCGATCCATATCATTCATGCGCCGCCGTTATGAATCCCTTGCCTGCAAACACCTGGGCTGCGCTGCTTGAGAAGAGAAAATCGCTGAAGGCGCGCGCTTCAGTCGCATGTGCGCTCTGCGCCACCACGGCCACGGGATACACAATCGGATCGTGCGCGGCATCGTCGATGGTCTGCGCCACATGAGCCTTGCTGCTCAAGCGCGCATCGGTGGCGTACACAAAGCCCGCCTCCGCGTTGCCGCTTTCTACATAGGCCAGAACCTGACGGACATCCTTGGCAAACACGAATTTCTCTTTGAGCGCCGCGTCCAGCTTGGCACCCTTCAGCGTCTGCAGGGCATAAAGACCGGCCGGAACGCTCCGCGGATCGCCCAGTGCAATTTTTTTCACTTGTTTTTGGCTGAGATGGTTGAGCGACGTAATGGTAGTTCCCTCAGGCACAATCAGCACCAGTTGGTTGTGCAGCAGAATCCGGTTTTGGCCCGCGGCAATCAGTCCCTTTGCCACCAGTTGATCCACGGGCTTGGCGCCTGCCGCCAGCAGCACGTCCACCGGCGCGCCCTGCTCAATTTGCCGGGCCAGCGCGCCGGAGGAGCCAAAGTTGTTGCGGAAGGTTATCTCTGGATGGATTTTGGTGTAGCTGCTTTCCACTTGCTCAATGGTTCCCGTCAGGCTGGCTGCTACGGAGACAGTAATCTCCACATGGCGGGCTCCGTGGCAACCGGAGAGCAGGGAAGCGAACAGACAGGCGGTTGCGGACAACGCAACACCCCTGCCCGTGCAACGAAGATGCGATAGCACAGCCTGACAACCGCGCACAATGCCCCTTTGCTAAACGCCGACGATCACGTTGGACGACTTGATGATGGCGCTGGCCGCGCTGCCCACGCTCAGGCCCAAGTTGGTCACGCTCTGCTTGGTAATGGAGGCAACAACCTTCGATCCGCCCTGGAGCGCGATGGTCACTTCGCTGTTCACAGCGCCGTCGCCAATGGATTCCACCGTGCCACTGAGCACGTTGCGTGCACTCAGTTTGGCCGCGCCCAGGTCTGTGCCTACAATCACTTCGTTGGCTTTTACAAGGGCGCAGGCGGCCACGCCTTCCGCTAGGCCCAGCGCTTCAACGCTGGCATTGGTGATAATGGAGACGATTTTTTCGCCGCCATCGAGCACCAGCTCGACCTCGCTGTTGACGGCCCCTTTTAGAACCTTGCTCACTTTGCCGGCAAGAATGTTGCGTGCGCTGATTTTCATCGATGTTACCTCCCTGGGAATGTTACTGACTGCCCAATAGTCTACTTGGCCAGCCCTGAAAACTCCACAAGGAAGCAGTACAAAAATGTGTCTGGCAGCGTAACCAGGAAGGCCGCCGGGCGGTTTTGCTAGCGGCTGATGCGGATGGCGAACTGCGCCACCCGCGGGTCGGTGGTGGTGCTGGTGATGGAGCCAAAGGCAGTTGAACCGAAGCTGCCGCTCGGCTGAGAGAAGGCCGGTTGGTTGGTGATGTTGAACACTTCGCCGCGGAACTCGAGATCGACTTCGCCCGGCAGCTTGGAGTGCTTGATCATGGCAATGTCCAGATCGCGGTAGGCCGGCCCGCGAACCGGATTGCGCGAACTGTTGCCCAGGGTGAACTGCGCTGCTGTGGTGAATGCGGCCGTGTTGAAGAAGTGCGCCGGCGTGCGCAGATCCGGAGCCAGAGCGGTTGCTCCGGTGTGATTCGGCCGCTGCAGAGCGTAGCCTGCAAAGGCGTTGTTGTTGGTGGCTTGCGTCACGGTCACGGGCATGCCCGATTGCACCGTGGTGATGGCGTTCAAGATCCATCCTCCCAGCGCGGCGTTGCCCAGTCCGTGGTTGGCCAAGCGATGGTTGCGCCCCGCCGGCAGTGTCCACGATCCGCTGGCCGTCAACACGTTGGGCATGTCGCCGGTGGAAAGATCGCGCTCCATACGCGGATTGAAGGTGTCGGCCGCAATCAGGCTGCTGGAATTCGGCGAGGAAAGCACAGTGGAGGAGTACACCGAAGACGCGTCGTCGATCAGCTTGGAGCGCGTGTAAGCGGCCAATAGCGTGAGCCCGTGTGCAAGCCGCTGCTCCACCTTCACTTCGCTCGCGTTGTAGTTGGTGGTGCCGCTATTGTGCCGGTATATGGCTACGTTCAGAAAGCGCGGATAAGGTTTGAGCAGTTGGGCCGCGGTCACGGTCTTTCCGCCAATCGAACTGGAGACCGGAATCAGGCCGTAGTAAGGGTTGGTGACCGACGTCTGCAGCGACGCGCCTTGTGCCAACTGCGCCTGCGTCAACTGGTTCAGGTTGGAGTCAGGAATGCCCACATGCACAATGTGCGAGCCCACGTAGGCCACTTCCACGGAGAGTCGGGGCGCAATCTCGCGCTGCAGGGCAAGGTTCCATTGCTGTGAGTAGCCCGACCCCGCCGTGCGGTCGGCCGTATAGACGCTCTGCCCCAGTCCGGCATCGCCGTTCTTCACAATGCTGGCAACGGTGGGACCGCTGGCGAGCGCAAAGGCCGCGTTGATGCTGTCTCCCGTCTTCTGCTGCACGTTCTGGATGAAAGGGAATTGCGGCACCGTGAACGGCGTGGTAATGCCTGACTGATCGATGAACACAATGCCGTAGCCTGCGCGCACCACGGTCTTTGGCGTCATCAAGTAGGCCAGGCCCACACGGGGCGCAACGTTGGACCAGTGCAGCTCGCGCGCGGAGCGCGAAACATCGCTCACTCCCATGTAATCCAGTTGCTGGGTTTGCAGGTTGAAGACCGCTCCTTGATTGTTCTTTTCCACCGAAGGCAGGTGCAGCGTCCAGCGTGCACCCAGGTTTACCGTCAGCTTGCTGGCAATCTTCCAGTCGTCCTGCGCAAAGTATTCTTCAATGTGATCGCGAGGCCGGATCTTGCTGGTCTGCAGATCGATCTGGAAGGTGTCCACCTGGCCGAGCAGAAAGCTTGCAAAGGAGTTGCCGGTTCCGGTCACGCCCTGTTGGTTGCTGCCCGTGGTGGTAAAGGCAAACGAGCCCGTTGGGTTGGGTGGCGAGATAGTGTTCAGCTGGTACCAGCGCAGGTCGGCGCCGGCCTTGAACTGGTGACGTCCGCGGGTGAAGAAGACGGAATCCACCACTTGCCATACGCCGGTCTGGTATTGCGCAAAGGTGCTGGCCGAAGGGCCCACCTGCTGGAAGCCCGTAAAGGTGAACAAGGGCAGCGCGCTGTTGAAGGCCCCGTTCGTAGGGATGCCCGGAATCCCCAGCGCGCTCGATGGTGAGCTGCCCAGGTAAGGTCCGGCAATCGTATTGCCACGCCGCGTATAACCGAGGCGCAGATCGTTCTCAAGCGACGCAGTGAATGTGTGTGTTTCATCGAAGACCGCTTGCTGGCCCGCCACGCTGGAAAGGCCCGCAACGTTTCCGGTACCCAGCACCGAGCCGGAGATAGCTCCGCTGCCGCCTGGAAACGGAGTGGCCGGTTCTTCCACTTCCTTGTAATAGGTGTAGCGGCCAAAGGCGCGGTCGCGCGCGCTAAACGCTCCATCCACGCGCACATCCATCTGATTCTGGTGATCGATGTCGTTGGCGGTGCGCGCATAATTATTGGCGCTCGCCGTGGTGGTGGGTGATGGCAGATAGTACTTCAAGATAGTAGACGCAACAGAATCGTAGGCGCGATTGATGGTGTCGGTGGCGAATTCCGTGCGCACATACTTCCCGCTGGCAAGAACCGTAGAGGCCGGATCGTAGATTTTCGATACGCCGGAGAAGATGCCCAGCCGCTCGTTGGCGGTCGGCACGGTGGAGATGCGGGTCACGCCAATCGATTGCTGCACGCCCTGATAATCGGCAAAGAAGAACAGGTGGTCCTTTACGATTGGCCCACCAACGGTGGTTCCGAACAGGTTGCGTCTGTACACTGGCTTGCGCCCCGTCGGGGCAAAATAGTTGCGCCCATTCAGATCCTCATTGCGCAAGAATTCGAAGAGGCTGCCATGATAGGCGTTCGAACCAGAGCGTGTGGTCACATTCACCACACCGCCATTGAAGCGGCCAAACTCCGCAGCAACGTTGTTAGCCTCGACAGTGAACTCCTGAATGTCGTCGAGAATCGGAAAGAAGGCGACCTGGCCCGGCTCCGGTTGCAGCGCGGAGATGCCATCGAACAGATACTCGTTGGTGCGCGGACGGCCGCCGTTGATGCGCGGCAGTAGTGTGCCCGGAGGTAGCGATACACCGGGCGACTGCGTGGCCAACTGCACAAAATTGCGGGTATTCAGCGGCATGGCAACCACCAGCGGGCCCAGAATACTGGTCTGGATATTGCTGGTGGCAACTTGGAGTTGCGGCGCATCGGCCACCACCGTCACGGTCTCGCGGTCGCCGCCTACCGTCAACGTCATGTCGGCGGTCACGGTTGTTCCCGTTACAACTTCCACGCCGTCCCGCAGCAGATGTTTGAAGCCCCTGGCTTCCACATCCACTTTGTAGAGGCCGGGGATCAGGTTATGAAACTGGAAATCGCCGGCGCTGGTGGTTACGGTTTGCTGGCGAAGATTGGTGGCGGTCTGGGTAATCGTCACTTGCGCGCCACCGATCTCCGAACTCGCGGCATCGCTGATGCGCCCCGCGAGTCCCGCTGCTACTTGCGCATGAAGGATGAAGGAAGATGTGACAAGCGTGAAGGCAAGGAGCAGCAGGACGCGAACCTGCACCCGACGAAAATGTCTGGATGTGCTTGCGAGGCAGAATAGGGTCATGGTTCGAGTTTGAATGAATCGAAATAACGAATCCATATGTTTTTAGGCGCAGCTCTGCACAGAGGTGCAATTTATACTCGAAGAGGAAATGCGCAAGGGAGAATGCAGATGGCAGCACGCAATGAGGCAAGAGAAGATGTTCTGCTGAAGCCACGCGAGGCCGCAACCGCGCTGGGCGTTAGCTACGCCACCATCAAGCAGTGGATTCTGCACGGTAAGTTGAAGACCGTGAAGACGCCGGGCGGACATCATCGCATACCGCAAAGCGAGCTTCAGCCCATGGTCAAGGAAACGCCCACGCCCGCGCGCATTGAATCGCGTGAACGCTTCCGCTCGGTCAGCGGCCGCAATCAACTTGTGGGCAAGGTTGCAGAAGTCAAAATCAGCGGATTGCTGGCCAAGGTGGTGCTCATCATCGGCGATCAGCAGATCACTTCTATCATCACCGCCGACGCCGCGCGTGAGATGCAGTTACGCAAAGGACAGACAGCCGCGGCGCTCATGAAGGCGACCGAAGTGATGATTGTGCGCGTTTAGTACCGCGGCAACATGACGGAGTCGTTATGA
The DNA here is from genome assembly GCA_964645855.1 of uncultured Occallatibacter sp. Lineage (GTDB taxonomy): Bacteria > Acidobacteriota > Terriglobia > Terriglobales > Acidobacteriaceae > Telmatobacter. The sequence continues at coordinate 9,799 of CAZYDF010000003.1, read as the reverse complement.
GTGAGAACTCAGGGCGCCCCTGGTCTCGATTATGGGACCAGGGAAAGTACAGTTTTGTAGGGTTATGGTGCTAGCGCGCTTCCAGTTGAATCGACACCAATGGAGGCTCCGGCTTCACGCAGGCCTGCTGATGTACCCTGAAGACCTTTTGCTCCATCGGCGTGGAGTGAACAAAGTCGAGATACGCGCGCAGCAGCGTTCCCCGCGCATGTTCGTAGCTCTCCTCTTCGTTGCAGTTCTGCGGCATCTCGCGAAGATATTGCCCCATGCGGCGCAGAATGTGCAGTCGCGCCACGTTCAACACCGTGGGATCGAAGGGGACATTGAGTGCGGCAAAGAATTCCTCGGCAGACGACAGCCTTTTCAGCTTCTCCACAATGTTCATGCGCAGGCCTCCTGAGAGCGGGGTTGGTTGGCAAATGTTCCGCACGTTTGGTCGTAAAGGTCAATCAGTTCGCGGCTGCTGATGCTGCGTTTGATGCACTGTGCTAGCGCGCGCATGCTGCGGAGCACAATCTGTACCTGAGCAGGACTGGCTGCAATGCCGGCTTCTTCAAGCGCCTGGCGCACCGCCGCACTGCCTGAATGTTTGCCCAGCACAATGCTGCGCGTGCGCCCAAACAGTTCCGGTGAGAGTGCTTCGTAGGTAAGGGGATCCTTCAGCAATCCATCCACGTGAATGCCGGATTCATGCGTGAACACCGACCATCCCACGATCGCCTTGCCTGCTGGAATTGGCCTGCACGCAGCATCGGAGACAATCGCTGCCAGCCGCGTCAAGCGCTGCAATTGCACAGCAGTGCGTCCCAACCTTAGCCGCTCGATGCCTGTAGCCACTTCTTCAAGAGCGGCATTACCAGCGCGCTCACCCAAACCGAGTACGCACACGCTGGCATGGGTCGCGCCGGCGCGTATTGCCGCCAGGGTGTTCGCGGTGGCCAATCCCAGATCGTCGTGGCCGTGGAACTCCAGCGCAAGATCGAGATGTTGACGCATCTCCGTAAAGATCTCGAAGATGCGGAATGGGTCCAGAATGCCCAGTGTGTCTGCAAAGCGGAACTTGGTTGCGCCAGCTTCAGCTGCGCAATTCACCGCGCTCAGCAGGAAAGCCATCTCCGCGCGGCTTGCATCCTCGCCTCCCATCGCTACCTCCAGGCCGCGATCGCGGGCGTAGCTAATTACCGCGCGGATCTGTACCAGCAGCTTGTCGGGCGTCAGCCCCAGCTTGGCGCGCATCTGGATCGCAGAAACAGGAATGGAGAGATTCACATGGCGCACGCCGGAACGCAGCGCCGCATCCACATCGGCCCGCGTCATGCGGCACCACGCAATCGCGCGCGCCTTCTCCAGCGAATGCGCAATCACGCCTATCTCCTCGATCTCCAGTGTCCCCATCGCCGGAGTGCCGGCCTCAATCTCATCCACGCCGCACTGCTCCAGCGCGCGGGCAATGGCAATTTTCTCGTCCAGTGTGAAAGCCACGCCTGGAGCCTGTTCGCCATCGCGGAGTGTGCTGTCGTTGATCGTGATTCGTCTCAACTCATCCATACACTGCCTCCTCGGCCGGAGCGTCGGCGTGAAGATCTTCAAGCGTGCTTTCAATTGCCGCGCAGGCACGTTCCACATCCTTCTCCGTGTTCATGCGCGAAAATGAAAAGCGAACCGCGCCGCGAATATGCGAGAACGGTATTCCCATCGCGCGCACAACGTGTGATGGCTCCATGGCCCCTGTTGAGCAGGCCGCACCCGACGAAGCAGCCACTCCCATCCGGTCCAACAGCGTCACCATTTCGTCGCCTTCAATGCCCTCAAACGCAATGCAGGAGGTGTTAGCAAGCCGTGGCGCGCCAGAAGAGAGAACCCTGGCCGATGGAACAGAATCGAGAACGCGCTTCTCCAGCAGATTGCGCAGTGCGCAGATCTGGGCGTTGGAAGAGCTGAGTGCTGCGGTCGCTAGAGCGGCAGCCTTGCCGAAGCCTGCAATCCCAGCCACATTCTCCGATCCAGATCTACGGCCACGCTCCTGCCGCCCACCACGAAGCAGCGGCGAGAAGCTGGTCCCTTTGCGCACATAAAGCGCGCCCACTCCTTGTGGGCCATGCAGTTTGTGTGCGGAAACAGAGAGTAGATCGATCATGGTGGCGCGTACATCGAGTGGAAAACGTCCCATCGCCTGCACGGCATCGCAATGGAACAGAGCGCCGGCCTGGTGTGCGAGTTTGCTCAACTCCGCCACTGGCTGCAGAACGCCAGTCTCATTGTTGGCCCACTGCACGCTGGCTAGCGCGGTGCGCCCGTTGAGCGCGGCCCGGTAGGCATCCACAACGATGCGCCCTTCGCCATCTACGGGAATGCGGTGGACCACTGCCTGCCCACTCTTTTCAAATGCAGCACAAGTCGTAAGGACCGAGGCGTGCTCAAGGGCAGAAACCACAATCTCGTCTCTGCCTATCTGTGTTGCCATTGCGGAGTGCAGTGCAGTGTTGTTGGCTTCGGTGCCGCCCGAGGTGAAGACGATCTCCGCATCGTTCTGCGTACCCAGCAAGGCCGCCACTGCGCCACGTGCTTCAAGCACCAGTTCAGCGGCTTTACGTCCTGCGCGATGCGCCGAGGATGGATTGCCGCAGCCCTGTTCAAGAGCTGCTACCATTGCTCCGAGCACCTCGGGGTCCATCGGGGCGGTGGCGTTGTTATCCAGGTAAGAGCAGGTGAACGGGGTCGTCGTCTGTCGCATGGTACCTCCTGGATCGGCCTTGTCAGCGTCATCTGCTGCTGTCATCAGGGTGACGCGCAGAAACAGCAGATACAGAAAGTAGAGCAATCAGATGGCCATTTGGCCGAGTGTACAGAATCAACTCTTTGCAGCGGGCCGCACGTTGCGATTGTCGGGTTTCCGACAGGGATCTCGTTGGGATGCTACACAACGGCAACTTGGACCAGCGGCAACGTCGATCCCAGGAACTGGTTGCGCGCCAGTAGACTCTCGCCCGATTCATCGCCAAAACAAGTAGAGAAGTCTCCGCACTCACCGCACACCGGAGCACAACAGAGTGAGAATCCTTCCTCACTGCACGTCATGCGATAGAAAAACTTTTTCCACTTCATGTCCTGACGATTGCGCGTGGCCAAAGGCGCGAAATGACGGCTCATCATCGCGCTCAATTCGCCGCGGTGGGCGAAGCCCAGATCCTGCCACAGATGATTGGGGCGCATCGCACGACGTGCTACCAGCGTAGCCAACAACGGTGCAAGCTTGCTCCCCCGCGTGCGGAAACGCAGCAGCAACTCGCGAATGCAGGCTTCCTCCTCGGAGCGTGCAATGGGAGCAGAGAGGCTCAGGTTGGCAAAGAGCGGCGAGGAGTGGGGAAAAGAAGCGTCCAGAAACTTGCGCAGTTGCGCGCCCTCCATCCCCAACGCGTCGCAGAGCGATTTCCCTTGCACGGCTTCCACCGCGGCAATCGCTACAATCGACGCCAGCACATGACGGTCTTCCTGCGCCAGCTTGGTGTTTGCCGCCAGTTCCATCAATCCTGCATAGATACGCTCTGCTTTCATCCGCGCTCCTAATTGTTCACGTAGCTGTGGCAGGCTTTAGAGCAAACCCGGCCGCATGCGCCGCAACCAATACAGTTGCCTGCGTCGGTTATGGTCATCACTTTGCGCTCGATCTCGTCGTCGTCCAGATCCACCAGCTCGCCGTCTTCGTTCACGCCCTGCAAGGCGAGCACCGAGCGCCCGCACACTTTGTAGCAACGGCCACAGCCGATGCAGGTTTCCTGGTTGATCGCGCTCAGGTAGCCTGGCGTCCAAGTGCGCCCATCGCGGGTTGTGGCAACAGTATCCATATTTGTTCAGGCCCCCATGGCTTTCAATTCCGCACGCTTCGCGGTAAGTTGTTTGAAGATCTCGTAGGTCTTTTCCGCCGCATCGGGAATCGACTCCCATGCTGTTGGCAGCTCCTCGGCCAGATCGTGCAATTGCATCTTGGCTTGCACCGACGTAGTGGAGAGCTTCTTGATCTGCGCCTTCAATGTGTCGATGTCTGTGGTCGTTTCAGAAATCAAAGCCATCCTCTCTCTCGATTGCAACGGGCTGTGTTACTCGTGTGCGGCCTCGGGATACTTGCGAATCCACTCTAGGCCGGCGTCCACGGCCTTCGCGCCCTCTTCGCCGAGCTTCTCCATCGTCTCGAATCCAAAGCTATGCACGTCGCGCAAGTGGCGGCTCAGCACAACCAGCCGCCCGGCCAACAGCACCACGCGTCCAAATCCCTCATGATGGAACTTCATCATCGGTGAGACCATCACACCGGTCAGCCGCTCGATGGAGAGGCCAATGGCGTTGTAGTAGATCTCCAGCCGCCACAAGGTATCCGGATCAGGATCGGCCATCAACGGCATCTCGCGCCGCTGCTCTTTCGTGACAACATAAGGCGCAAGCAACTCTGCGTCCGGCTTCCCATCCCAACTGCCATGCAGGTCCTGCGCCCTCCACTGCTTGGTTAGCTCTGTGAGGAACAACTCTCCGCTCGTAGTGTCCTTGGTGTTGAGGGCCTCAACCATGCAGCACCTCGCTGTCAAAGTCAAAGTTGCGTTCTTGCCCCTTTTGGATCGCCTTGCGCAGCCACGGTGGCGGCGTTCCACGCAACACCACCTGCAGCTTGTCCACAAGGTTGGCGATGGTCTCGGTCTCGGGCACACGCACGGGATGCACGTTGCGCGATACCACGCGTGCCGCGCCCGATCCGCCTATGGCAGCGACGTAGAGAATCGCGCAATCGGTGATGGCCTCGATCTTCGGCATCAACTTGTCTTCGTTGCCATCCTCTTCAAGCACGCCGCCAAACTCGAGCACTTCCACACGGCTGGCATCGTCCGCGGTAATCTCGTAAACCGCAATCGTCTTTGCCCATCCAAAGTGGGCGTTCACATGGGTCAGGTCTTCGGTTGCAAATGCGACTTTCATGGCAGCTTCTCCGGCGGATGATCAAGAAGGCAGAATGTTGAAGTGGGACGATGATGACGGCTGTAACATCCCTTCACGCACCCAGGTTGTTGGTGTTGGTTCATGGTCCACAGCCATCAGCGTGTTGCCCACACTGAAGATCAGGTCGCGTGTGGCGCGATATCCAACCGTAGTTAGGTGAGCATTGCCCAGCCGGTCAAAGACGGGAATGCCGATGCGGAAAAGCGGCACATGCAAGCGATCCGCGGCCTGGCGCGCCTGACTGTTGGCCACGATCAGGTCGGCCCCCGCGGCCGCTACCTCCAGATCCTCAAGGTCGCCAAGAATCACCTCATCGGCTGGAATGTCCTCGAGCAGGGGCGACATGGTGCTGGTTACAGCGCCCACAATCTGGCAACCCATGTCATGCAGCCAAGTAGTGATCGTCCACAGCAGATCTGGCTCCGCCGCCATCGCCACGCGCCTGCCGCTAAAGTAGAAATGTGCATCCAGCATTGCATCAACCAACTGTGCGCGCAGCCGGCGATAACGCCTGGGCACGGGCACACCGCTGATCTGTGAGAGGAAGTGCATCAGCTCGTCGCAGCATTCAAGGCCCGTCAATCGTTCAAAGAGCCTATAGGGTACGCCGGTGCGATGCTCAAGCGTGATAGCAGCCCCGCGCATCTGCGTTCCAATGGCGATGGTCCATGCGGCGTTGCCTAGTTCATGCACTTCATCTACGCTGCAGCCGCCCAGTGTGGTCGGCGTAAACTCCTCGGGTATGTGTCCATCGAGCGATCCAGAGAGGTCCGGCAAGAATGTGGGGATCAACCCAAACGTCTCCATTATCTCGCGTAGCTCGTCCACATCGCCCGGTGTCAGATGCGAACCCGGCAGCACATTGATGCGCCGTGGATCGCGCATGCCCGCCTCAGGAATCTCCACCAGTTCTTCAATCATGCGCGTCACGGCGCGAGCCCAGCCATCCTGATAGGCTCCAGAGAAATCCGGCGTATTTACGTGCACCAATTCCACGTTATCCAACTCCGGATGGCGCGCGCGAATCAGCGTGATGTAGGCGTTCAGATCGTCGCCCTTCACCTCGGTCGTGCCCGTGGTGCAGATGCCAATCAGATCCGGATTCGTCTTCTTCCAGACGTTTAGAATGCCTTGTTCCACGTTATCGATGCCGCCCAGCACGGTGGTCACTTCCGTCATCGCCGTGGTCTGCAGCGGAATCGCCTCGCGGAAGTGCCGTACCAACAGCACCAGTCCGAACGATGTGCAGCCCTGCGCCCCGTGAAAGAGAGGCATGCAACGATCCATGCCCAGAAACGCCAGCGCCGCGCCCAAAGGTTGGCTTAGTCGCAAGGGATTCGTCATGCATTGCTTGGTGCTGGTTCTGACCTTGCCCATGCTCTCCTCCTATGCGGTCTCTATGGCGATGTGGTGGTTGCTTTCCTTGCGACCCCACGGTGCTGGCTTGCGAACCTGCCGCCAGATGGGGTTAGCCAGTGTGCGATCGATCTCGCGTACCAGCGCAACCATTCCGTCGTAGCCTGCATAGCCGTGATGCCGTTCCTGATTGATGTCCAGCCACGGCATCAGTGCCTTCAGCGCAACAAACTGCGTGCGCCCACCGGAGAGCATGATGTCGGCCTCTGACGCGCGCAACATGCGATACATCTCGCGCGGCGCCAGGCTGTCGTACATGTGCGCATCCTGGCCGAGCAGCTCCTTGATGCGTTCCTTGTCGGTCGCTGTGGACTTCTTCACGCTGGTGCCGGTCAGCATCATGCCGGTCTCTTGCAGCGCAGCCACCACAGACCAGGACTTGACGCCTCCGGTAATCAGCAGCACGCGCTTGCCCAGTAGCCGCTCGCGGAAGGGCACAATCTGCGCCCAGGCCCGCGCTTCTTCGCGTGCAATCACAAGCTCGGTGCGCTCCAGAAGTTCTGCGTCCGCTCCGCGCTCCACCAGCATGCGCGCAATCTGGCGCAACGCTTCGCTGGTGTCGCCAATGCCGTAGAACGAGCCCTCAAAGAAGGGAATACCGTAACGCTCCTGCATCTTGCGGGCCACATTGATGAGCGCCTTGGAGCACACCATCATGGCCGCGCGGGCGCGATGCGAACTCGCGATCTGACGATAGCGGCCATCGCCGGAGATGCAGGAGAGGATGCGAATGCCCAGCTCGTCGAGCAGCGGCTTCACTTGCCATAGCTCGCCGGCCACGTTGTATTCACCGATGATGTTGATGTCGTATGGAGAGGTGAACTCGGGCTCTTCGGTGCCAATCACATGCTGCAGCAGCGCCTCGCCTGCAAGCTTGTTGCCCAGGTTCTTGGAGCCTGCAAATCCCGGTGCAAGAATGGGCACAATCGGTTTGTTGAACTTCGCCGCGGCGGCTTTACACACCGCCACCAGATCGTCGCCAATCATTGCCGGCACACAAGTCTGATAAACAAAGACGGCGGGTGGATCGTGCTTTTCAACGATCTCGCGAATGGCCTGAAACAGGTGCTTCTCGCCGCCAAAGATGATGTCTTGCTCGCTCATCGCCGTAGTAAAGCTGGTGCGATAGAGCAGGGGACCGGAAGACTTGGAATTGCGTCCGTCCCAGGAGTTACCCTCGCATGCAATCGGCCCATGGATCAGGTGCGCCACATCGGCAATTGGTTGCAATGCGATCTTGGCGCCATCAAAGGCGCATCCACCGGCGGCAGCTCCAGGAGCCAGTTGCTTGGTGCAACCCTTCTTGCGCGTGTCCGCGCTCTTGGCCTGATTGGTAGCGCAACCCGGCTCCTGGAAGATGTTCTGCAACTGCTGTTTCAGTTCGCTCATTCATCCTCCGCCGCGCCGTGAAGTTGATTTGGTTTCAGAGCAACACCGGAAGCGGCCGCGCTGGCGGGGGGGTATGCGCACCGCGCTGCCGCATCCAGTTGCGCGTCTCGATGAGTTAGCGAACAGCATCGAAGCTGGCGCCGTTGATCGACTCGCGATCAGCCTCACCGAGAATCTTGTCCAGTATCCAAACCAGCACGTTCATTGCGCCTTGGTAGCCCCACACCGGATAACGATGATGGTGGTGACGATCAAAGATCGGGAAGCCTACGCGGATCAGAGGCGTCTTCGTATCCCGCTCCAGGAACTTTCCATACGTTGATCCGATCAGGAAGTCCACCGGCTCCGTGAAGAGCAGCGAGCGCATGTGCCACAGATCCTTGCCGGCATAGGCTTGGCAGTTGGCGCCAAAGGGCGAACTCGACAGCAGGGCCTCGGCCTTCTCTTGCCATACCTTGCTGCCATTGGAACTGAGCACGTGCACCGGCTCCGCGCCCAGTTCCAGCAGGAAGGCAGTCAGGCCAAGCGTCATATCCGGATCGCCAAAGATGGCAAACTTCTTGCCATGGACCAGCGCGCTGGAGTCAGCAATGGCATCCACCAAACGGCCACGCTCCTTGCGCAGTGACTCGGGGATCGGCTTGCCACTCAGCCGCGCTAGCTCCATCAGAAAACGATCCGTGCCTTCCACACCGATGGGATGATTGAAGGTCACCGTCTCCTGCCCCGTGTCCTCAATAGTGTTCATCGTCTTCAGCGTGCAAAACTCTTGCATAGAGATAGTCGCATTGGCGTGGATGGCATTGGCCGCATCGCTCAGCGTGGTGCCGCCGTCGTACATGCGGTACTCGCCATCCGACGGAGTGTCCCACACCTCGCTGGGATCGCCCAGAATGGTAGCTTTCACGCCCATCAGTGCGAAGATGCGTTTGATCTCGTGCATGTTCCCGACTGTGTAGCCATCAAACCCGCCAATGAAGTTGATGGCGCCATTCGGTGCGCGTTCCAGCTTCGGCGCAGTGCCGGCCTTGCCATTCCAAAAGTGCGCCAGGATGCCGTTCAGCGCATTGTCGTAGCCGGTGGTGTGGCTGCCCACAAAGGCCGGCGTATGCGCAAAGGGCACATCGAACTCTTGTGGAACGGACCCCTTTTCCTTCGCATTCTTGATATAGGCATTTAGATCGTCGCCGATCACCTCAGCCATGCAGGTGGTGGAGACCGCGATCATCTTAGGCTTGTAGAGGCTGTAGGCGTTGGCCATGCCATCCACCAGATTGCCCATGCCGCCAAACACCGCGGCATCTTCGGTCATCGACGAGGAGACCGCTGAGGTGGGCTCCTTGAAGTGGCGCGAGAAGTGGCTGCGATAGTAGGCCACGCAACCCTGCGAACCATGCACGAACGGCAGCGTGCTCTCAAAGCCCAGCGCGGCAAACACCGCGCCTAGCGGCTGGCAGGCGCGCGCTGGGTTGATCACCAGCGCCTCGCGTGCAAAGTTCTTATCCCGGTACTCCTGGCTCTTGCTCCACTCGCCAATCTGCACCAGCTGCTCTTCAGAAACAGCGTTCTCAAACGTACACTTTTTGTTGGCGAACATCTTCTGGTACTCTTCGCCCTGGAACAGCCTGGAGTGATCAATGATGTTTTCTGCACTCTGACTCATAATCGTTTCTCCTCGTCGATGATGTGGACGTCTACTACCAGGGAGCCTTGGTCAGCTTCCAAACCGGGGCGTTGATGGCCATGTCCATGTCGCGGGCAAAGATGGCAAATCCGTCGTAGCCGTGATACGGGCCCGAGTAATCCCACGAGTGCATTTGGCGGAAGGGCACACCCATCTTCTGGAAGATGTACTTCTCCTTGATGCCGGAGCCCACCAGATCGGGTTGTACCTTCTCTACAAATTTCTCGAACTCGTAGCCGCTCACATCGTCGTAGATCAGCGTGCCGTCTTTCACGTAGTGCGTGGTGCGCTGATAGTCGTCGTTGTGGCCAAACTCATAGCCCG
>CAZYDF010000002.1:55090-115948 GCA_964645855.1 uncultured Occallatibacter sp. | reverse complement strand
TCGTCGCCCCGCGGCGGATAGTAGTTGATCCGGATCTTGTGGTAGATGTCCTTGTAAAGGTCCGGATAAAGCTCCGGCTGGAAGATGTAATCCAGCGAGCCGAGCTTGGACTCTTCCTTGGTTTTGAAGCTCTCCGGATCGTCCAGAACCTCGCCATCGCGATTGCCCAGGATGTTGGTGGAGAACCAGCCCCTCACGCCCAGCATGCGGGCCTTGAAGGCCGGCGCCAGCACCGTCTTCATGAAGGTCTGCCCGGTCTTGAAGTCCTTGCCGCAAACCGGCGCTTCGTTCTTCTTGGAGAGGGCCACCATGGCCGGCGTGTCCACGGTCAGGTTCGGCGCGCCATTGGCAAACGGTACACCTTCCATCAGCGCGGCATAGGCATAGATCTGCGAGGGAGGAATACCGACGTCGTTCGCATCCAGCCCCTTCTCAAAGGCCTCAATGGTCTGATGGACTTCGGTCGGCAGCATGAAGATCTCGGTCGATGCCGCCCAGAGCACCACGACGCGATCCACGGTCTTGCGGAAGTTGCGGATGTCTTCACGCACCTGCTCGGCCAGGTCGCGCTTGGTCTTGCCGGTCTTCACATGCGTGCCGTGCAAGCGTTTCACGTAGTACTGATCGAATACCGCCGGGAGCGGCTTGATGGTCTCCAGATAGGGCTTCAACTGCGCCAGCAGGTCCTTGTCGAGTACCGCTGCGTGGGCCGCCGCCTCGTACACGTTGTCTTCAAAGATGTCCCATCCGGTAAAGACCACATCGTTCAGGTCTGCCAGTGGGACAAAGTTCTTGATCAGCGGGGTGTTGTTGTCGGTGCGCTTGCCCAGGCGAATGGTGCCCATCTGGGTGAGCGATCCGATCGGCTTGGCCAGCCCGCGACGGATGGCTTCAACGCCGGCAATCATGGTTGTGGACACGGCTCCGAGGCCGACGACCATTACGCCCAGCTTGCCTGCCGCCGGCGCAACTTGGGATGCAGCGGTCTTCTGGCCGCTTTGCTCTGTGTTCTGCATTGGATTCCTGTGCTTTCTGGTTGTTGCCGACGGTTGCCCGCCGGGCAGGATACCCACAGAGCCAGTTGCAACGGCCGCCTCAGTGGGTTTTTCTGGCTAACGGATCAGGCTTCGTCTGCCTGGCGTCCGCGCCGGACGTGTGACCAGACAAACCACGCGATGCCGACGATGAGCGCAACCTCAACCGCCAGATGGAACCGGTGGAATGCCTCGTGGAATCGGGGATCGGTGTGCCACTTTTCCCCAAGCTTCATGCCTACGTAGGCCAGTGCATAGCACCACGGCCACGAACCAGCAAAGGTGTAAATGTGAAACTTTCCTTGCGGCATTTTGGCAATGCCTGCAGGAAATGCAATGAAGGTACGAACCACCGGAAGCAAGCGCCCCAGGAGTACGGTGATGGATCCGTACTTCTCAAAGTACGCTGTCATCCGGTCCAGGTCGTGGTGGCTCATCAAAACGTACTTGCCGTAGCGCTCCACCAGCGGCCGTCCACCTGCCGCACCAATCCAATACGCAATCACCGAGCCCAGATTGCACCCGATGGCGCCAGCCGTAGCTACCCAGAACAAACTGAACGTTCCCTTGTATGCCAGGTAGCCTGCAAAGGGCATGATGATCTCGGAGGGCAGCGGAATGCATGCTGACTCGATTGCCATCAACGCCGCGACGCCGGCGTATCCGCCGGCCCCAATTGCCTGTGTTACGAACTGCACCAGAAACTCAATAATTTTTTCGCTCATGAGCGTTCTCAGTATATAAGGCCGCATCCCTTCATTTCACGGGCTCCAACGCGCTTCTGGATGAAAAGAAAGGTGCACACGGTTGTATTTTCAATTTGTTAGGATGGAGGTGGAATGTCTATTCACTTCCCTCGGAGGCAACCCCTGTGACCGCGTTTTCGCCCGTGCCCCTTACCCTTGAAGGTTCCGCCGTTTTGCATCAGTTCTTCCGCTTCGATTGGATCGGTTGGAAGGGCCTGGACGACGAAGAGCGTGCCGAGATCCTGAATGAGTCGCTCTCCGTGCTGCACAAGCTGGAGCGCGAGGATCCTGAATCCCAGGTGCGCACGGCTTTGTTTTCGCAGCTTGGCCACAAAGGCGACCTGATCCTGGTCCACTTCCGCAAGAACTTTGAAGAGATCAATCAGGTGGAGCTGGACATTGCGCAGACCCCGCTCTTCGACTTCCTGAACCTTACGCACTCCTACGTCTCGGTGGTCGAGCTCGGCCTGTACGAATCCAGCCGCAAGACCTGGGACGCCGCCGCCGCCAAGGGCCTGGAGCCCTTTACGCCGGAGTTCGATGCGGAAGTGAAGCAGAGCTTGGAGCGCGCCTCGGCCGCCATGGCCCCGCGCCTCTTCCCCGCCGTGCCTGATGCCAAGTACCTCTGCTTCTATCCCATGGATCGCAAGCGCGGCGATGACAAGAACTGGTACACGATTCCCTTTGCCGAGCGCCAGCGCATGATGCACGAGCACGGCCTGGTGGGCCGCCGCTACGGCGACGTGGTGAAGCAGATCATCTCCGGCTCCATCGGCATGGACGACTGGGAGTGGGGCGTCTCGCTCTTTGCCGAAGATCCCATCGTCTTCAAGAAGCTCATCTACGAGATGCGCTTTGACGAAGTGAGCGCCGTCTACGCGGCCTTTGGACAGTTCTTCCTCGGCCTGCGCGTGCAACTGGACAAGCTCGAAGACTGGATGTTGGGCAAGCTGTAAGCGTGGCTTTGTGCATCCTCTACGGGAACGGCAGCTCTGCGTCGTTCCCATGGAAGGAGTAGGGACATTCATGCCCCTGCAAGTACCTTACTTCTTGACTGTTTCCACCGTAGGCTCATTTTCACAATCGATCATCTGGGCACCTGAAAAGAGCAAGATGCCGCTCAGCAACAAAACGCCGTGCCAATCGCCGAGCGGATTCAGCAGAATAGGAGGGTGGCTCAGCATGCAGAGATCAATCCATCGCGCCACATAGAATATCCATAACGCGATCAGAGAGAGCGATCTGTTTCTGATTGCTAGAAGAAATAGAGGAAACGCCATCGTCAAGGCAAGGTCGAGGCAAACATCTTCTTTCGTATCGAACCCAATCCCAAGTACGGCGATACACCCGAACATCGTTTCCTCAAGAAAGATCGCTCCTGCAACGACCATCAGAATTGAATGGAGCAGTTTCCAGATATTCACGGGGTTCCGTCCTTGAGTAAGTCAATCCATGCCGTATCGACTTCAACGTTCCTGTTCCAAATGCAATCGCCTACGCGGCATCCAACTGCAGCCGTTTCCCCAGCGCTCGCAACGCTTCGTCAATGCGGTCGATCTTGGTGGCGTGCTTCAGGTTGGTCAGCCGATTGACTTCCTGCTTTGTGGTCCCCATGCGCCGCGCCAGTTCGATGGGGCGCACCTTCAGCCGCAGCATTTCGTTCAGCAGCAGTACCTTCGCCGCTATGCTCGGAGGCAACGCTATCATTCTCTGTCCACGTTTCAGCTTCGAGGGCGCAGGAACCGGACGACCACCCTCGAAATGGAACTCCATCGCCGATTCCAGAGCATCCTTGGCATGATAGAGAGCGTCGTCGATGCTCTCCCCACACGTGATCGCCTCAGGGATGTCGGGAAACGTCACCGTATAGCCGCCTTCAGGTTCCTTCTGCAGTTTTGCAGGAAACTCCATCTTGGTTCTCCCCACCTACTTCGATTCTAGCTTCAACCCCGCGCCGTAGGCGCAGAATATGTTAGCCCAGCACTTCAGTGCTGGGTTGCCTGCCAAAGAGATGCCGTAGTCCCGTAGGGGCTGATTCTGGCATTCTGGTTTGGCCCATCAACGGCAGTTAAGTTTGGCCCACTTGGGCGGCACGAACCTACGCACAAAGACGTCGTGAGCATCGCGAAGCGCGCTGCCGCATGTAATGCGTCCTGCGCAGACCAGACGAGGCATAAGCGCTACAATCGCCTCCGTGCGTGGTTCCGCTTTCTTGGCGCAGACAAGAGCCTGTACGCCAGAGATCTGAAACCAACCTTCACTCTGACGAATCCGCACATCTATTCGAAGCAGCAGATTACGGCCATCCTGGCGCAGGCCAGCGATCGCGGCGAATTGGCGGTTCGGCTCGGCTACCAGTGCGGATTTCGCAAGCAGGAAATCGAGCACGCTATGTACCGCGAAATCGGCTGGGAGAACTGCACCATATCCGTAAGCGACAAGCGTTGGTCGGACATCTATCCTGCGGAAAAGGCGCGGAAGGTGCAGGAACGGGTTAAAGTCAGACTCGCTGAAGCTGAGAAAGCTGGCCGCGTCCTAAGGCTTGATCCAGTCTGGGCATTTCGGGTCAAAGACGCCGAAGAGCGCGCAATCCCCGTGCCTGCCGAGTTCCTCGAGAAGCTCAGGGCGAGGCAGGCGATGCATTCGAACGACCATCTGATCGTGCCCAACAGCATCGGCAGCCCGGACCAGTCTCTCCTTGCCACTATCAAGGGGTTAGCCAAGAAGGCGGGACTGGGTACGGCAGGGGTCGATCTGCATACGCTGAGGAGGACTTGGATGACCACCTTGATCCGCAATGGCGTGGACATCCGCACCGTGCAGCACCTTACCGGTCATGCCAAGTTGGAGACAACCTTGCGCTATCTGCGGCCGACTGAAGGCGAAGAGCAGCACCGCTGTATCAGCAAGAAAGTAGCCCCGCTAGCTCCCGGCCGATGCGCACAGTACCGATTTCAATCGTCGGAGAAAGCGTTTTTATCCGAAGCTTTAAGTAGGGCAGATGAAGGCGTTAACCGAGCGCGGGAATTGCCCTGCTTCTAAGTCGGTCAGTGAGCGAGTTGGGCTGTTTCGCAACGGTTCGCAACCGAACCCCTAAATACTGGGCGAGTTTTGGGTACTGATTTGGTCGGGTAATGATCAACTCGCCTGAACGCTCGATCTTTGTACAGGGCATGGCTCAGGTTTGCTTGTGGTTAATTGCGGCCAATTCTTCCGCAAGAAGAACCTCTCCGACGCGCTTCCAACTTAGCTCGCGGATACTCATGGCCTCTGAAAACTCCACAGCTAATTGCTTGCAGAGAACCCCGCTAGGGCATCCGCTGCCTTTGCGTTCGGAGCCAATGCGAATTGCCAAGTTCCACTGAGGGAGAAAGTCTCTGTCAATTGGCCCGGTGCCAGAACTGCGGAAAAGCAGAGAAAGGCAAACACAGAGCCTCGCAGCAAGTAGAAAAGAGACTGCGCTGCGGTGGACGGTGGGACGGTTGAAACAGCAAGGGACATTTCATCTTCCTTGATCGAATCCATGTGAGAGGCGGAGGCGCGATGAGAAGAACACGTCTCAACGATAAAGCCAGACGTCTTGGCGAGCGCAAAGGATGAGCGCTACATCGGTATGTAGATCAGTTCGATACCCTTGCCGTGTTTTGGATCCTTGTTGCGAGAGTAGAGACGTGTCGCATCGCTATCCCAATGCTCGAAAACTCCCAGGCTCAGTGTCGGTTTTCCAGCCTGCATGTACGCTGTGCCAGACGGTGCGCGGTCGGGAGTAGCTTCTTCCTGCAGGTAGTCGTCTGCGTTCTCGCGGATCATGATCCGCGGATGCCCATCCTTACCAACATTGTTCTGGCTTTGCGAATAGAGGATGTCGAGGCCGACCGAATCCAGCGCCACTCCATCAAACGACGCAAGCAAGCTGGAGGGCCAATCGGTGTTCGCATAAGGTTCCACGCGATTATTGAAGGGCGGATTCGGGAAATGCAGCGGATATGATTGATGGCGACGTCCACAATACAATCCGTCGAGCATGTAGAGGATGGTTTTCGCGCCCAGGTTCGGCGAGGAGGCAAGATCCACGATCGGTGAATACGCATGGGGCGTGCCTTCCTGATCGGTGTTGATGGCCGCATGCAATTCGGGCGTTCCTTTGATGGAACCAAAGTGATTCTTGCCCGTCATGGTTACCGCGGTCTGCCCTTCGTCGCCGCCTTCCGCTGCAGCATACGGATAAGAGTGGGCTTTGAGCAGCGCCAGGTTGACCAGATAGGTTGCATCCTTGATCTGGCGGGGAATCATCTTCGCATCTTGATAGCTGTTGGCCGAGTAACTGACACCCTCCACCCAGTCCGCCTGCTCCAGACCGTGATAGTCGCCGTAGTCTGGATTGACAGGTTGCGCGGTCTGCGGCTCCTGATTCTGCACAAAGCGTACATCCTTGAAGTTGGTCCAGATCTTGGTGAGCATCGCCGGATAAATATTGCGTCTTGCGTCGTAGACAACGATCCTAGACGCGGGAACGTGTGCATGCAGTACCAACTGACGCACCATGGCGAGCGTCACCTGGGGTGACGCATTTGTGTAGTTGCCAATTCCGCTCGCAGCGCTATTATTCAGGTTGATCTTGATCGCGACAATCTCACCGTCGCCATAACCGCGACTCTTCATGCCGCGAGCGCGCTCGTTATAGTGGGTGAAGATCTTCTGCCATGCCTCTTCGTCGGTCCTGGCACCGGTGAGCTTGCGCAAGGTTGCCGACATCATTGCGTCGATTCGCGCCTGATCGTTATTGCGGTCCATCCACCATTGATCGACGGTCGAGTTCAGATCGCCGCTCCAGTGGGCGGCCTTGGGATCGCGAGCCCAAACCACACGCCCCGGGTAGACGCCGCGCGCAATACCCAGTGGCTCGTTCCGGTGCTGCGGCGCAAAGTTCCAGGACGTTGTGCGACCTGCTGCCTGCGCATGTTGGGAGTGATAGAGCCAGCCTCCCGTTGCCGCAACCATGAGGACCAGGGTGCCTGCCAAAAGGCGTGGATGGCGGCGAACAATGCGCTTGGGCAAGGCCGCGGTGAACAGCCCGGAGAGCGAACAGAGCCAGAGAACAAACGCGCTCGCGATTGGAAAGGCCGCGCGCTGGCATGGATAGCTGGCGCGAGCGGGTTTGGGAATCACACGGACAAGAAACCAGACCAGGGCGGAAACACCGACGAGCACGGCTGCCATACGTGCTGCCCATTCATGCCATGAAGTCTTTTGTTTGAAACTGCTCAATTACCACCTCCAGCGATATCGACTTCCAAAGCCGATTCAGTGTCCTGCGTATAAATGTGGATACTCAATGACGAGTAAAGCCACGATCAGCGCTGCAACTCGCCAAGTTCTGCCTTGCCAGGTTCGTCGAGCAACTGCGTTGACGAAGCAGGCCCGAGCGCAGTCCACTCCTTGAGCGCCCAGACAACTTTCTTCTGCGGCGTCACTTCCAGAACCTGCACCATGTTAGCGGCTTCGGCTTCGGGCAGGTTGGCGGTCCAATTGTTGATGAGCGTATTGCCGTTAGCCAGGCGCGTGACCTCCTGCACCGTGTGCAGAGGAAAGCCCGGCAACTCATCCTTGGTTAGCTCCCACACCACGTTACCCGAAGAAGCAACTTCGCGTACATAGCCATAGCTGTTGCCGCTGATCAGCGTGTTGCCATTGGCAAGCCGAACCGCGGCCCAGGGAGACGGAGCTTCTACCTGCCAAACAACGTGACCATCGGACGCATACTCCACCACTTTCCCCATATCCATGTGGGCGACGAGGAAGGTTCCCTTCTTCGTCCTCCGTACGTGCCGGAACTGCCCGTGGCGCGAGTTGGAATTGGTTGGCAACTCCAGGCTCATCTCCACGCCATTATCGCGCTTGCGCAAGATCATGAGACGAGCTGGACTCCCGTTCTGCATAATGAGCACTTTGTCATTGCCGATGGGGTAGGCCGTATGAATCTCCGTGCCCTCCGGAGCGTCGTAGTTCCACACGATCTTCTTTTCCGGCGTTACTTCGCTGGCTCCGAACTGGCGTGAAAAGACGATATTGCCGTTGGACAAGCGGCTGCAATCGCCCAGTTCGCCGTGAAACGGATTGGTGAAGCTCCAAACGATCTCGCCATGCCGGACAAGATACATCGTCTGCTTGTCGAGCGACTGTTGTTGCCACTCGCCACAATACAGGAAGGGGTGTTGGGCGAGTCCGTTGCCGGGAAGCTTCTGCGCCCCCTGGGAAACCAGACAGGAGCATCCGCCGAGGACTGCGAGAATGCTCCCGACGACGCGCAGCATAGATTGTATCGACATGTTCAAGACCTCCATGTTGTTTGCCCGTATCAACTCAGTTTGCGGCCGATCGCCTTTTCATGTTGGGCAGCGGCCGCTTCCATCATCAAGAAAAAAGCTTGGGCCTCAGTAGATACGCCCGGTTGGTTGAAGTGGGGTGCGCCACAGGCACCCTGCACAAATCCGTACGCGTCGACCTTAGCGCGTGCTGCCCTGCGCATGCGTTCAGCCCGGGCAAGGTACCCACGGTCAAGCCATCCGCCCTCCACGGAGACATAGATTGCGTAGGCTAGCATTTGCGAAAGATTGGTTTCGACGAAGCTCTCCGGGCGATCAACATTGTTGTGAAACAGCCCGTCGGGCCTCTCGCATTTTAGACAGCCGTCAACGACGTCCTTGAGGAAGGCGGCCAGTTCGGCTCTGTATTCTTGCTTGCTCTCCGGCAGGAGGCGGAGAGTACGCGCGAGTCCAGCAGCGGCCCATCCCATCCCCCCTCCCCAGTACTCAACCGGCTGGCGGAGAGTTATGTTGCCTTGCGCGTCTTCGACCGCATAATGCGCCAGCAACTTCTTGTCGTCATCCCACAGCCTGCGTTTGTAGCCGCGAATCTGCTGAAGGGCTTCGTCAAAATGACCCATAGCAGCCAGGAACGGAGGCGCGCCATTGAAGCCATCCGACCACATCTCCGTGCGCCGGAACAGATGATAAAGGGTTCCATCAGCGGAGCGGGGTGCGCCCCTGAGAATCCAGTCGAGAAGCCCGTTGGCGGCAGAGGCGAGTTCCGGATCTTTCGTCCTCTCTGCAGCCCTCCAGTACGCCTCGCCTCCCATTGCAGGGTCTGTGGGACTGCCGCTGCCAACAACTGCGAGCCGGCCGTCGGACTCGCGCAGAATCACGGCGGCCTTGGTCAGCAGCACCACTCGGTCCCAGTCTTCCAGTTCCAGGAACGCCTGCGCCAAAGTGCCGTGCTCCCAATCCTTGCGCTGGAGTGCCAGCGCAGCCTCGCGGACCTTCCGGACCAGTGGTTTCAGGTCTTCAGATCCCGTTGCAGCCGCTCCTGAAGCCAACCCGACAGCGGCCAGCCCGGCATGACCGGTACCCTTCAAAAATTCTCTGCGCTTCATCAGTCGACATGGCCCCATAGTGCGTTCTGCTTGAAATCATAACTATATCGGCCTCAATCGCACCATAGCAAAAGAACCCTAAACGAAATGGAAAGAGACCAGGATCAGCTGAAGAAGGGGTGCACAGATTGAAGGCCCATAGCGCCTTGCTGCCAACGTGAGCTCTAGTGGGCTACTCCATTCGGTTGCCGCGATGGAGCGTTATCGAAAGATGCGTGGCGCATGGAAGGGCATCCTGGCGTTCTCCTCATCACAATTCAAAAAGCGCCTGGCCTTCCAACGATCTCCTTCGAATCTTCCTTCTTCTATCGATAAATTCTTAGAATTCAGCAGACTTCCTTTGCGTTCAACGGAGTCAAAGTGAAGTCCCTCCCCTGCTACAACAAACTGGTCAGCCCCGAGTTTGACAATGATACCGCCACCACGATGCGGGTGAGAGCCGTGTCCGCCGACGCGCCGTTCCGAAGAGGAGCGGCGCGTCGATGATGATCGGGGGATTTGTGGTTTGCCTAGAAGATGAGCTTCCCACCGACAAAGAACAGGCGTTCCCCGCCGGTGCCGCCCATATTGGCCCCGGCGTTACCGGCACCCAGCGTTCCAGAGACCTTTCCGAAGTTCGAGCTGTTCAAATCAACCGTCGGATTGGCGAAGTGAGGCGTGTTGGTGAGGCCGACGCCCACCGCCTCAATCTGGAAGGTGAGCCCTTCCCTGATATTGAAGTTGCGGTGCAGGGTGCCGTCAAGGTCAAAATAGCCCGGTCCGATAAGAGTGTTGCGGTTAACATTTCCCATTGTTGCTGCAGTCGTGACCCGCGCAAACGCTGCCGGGTCGAACCACTTGCAAGAGGTAGAGGAACAGGTGCTTGGATTCTGGTTTGGCCTGCCCTTGGTATACGAAATTGCGGCAACCTGGTTCGGGACAGCCTGCTCGCCTGGTCCGTTTAGGCTGCTGGAATAACCGTTATCGACCACTGTGGATGGAGTCCCAGTTGCGATACTTAGAATGCTGCTGAGCTGCCACCCTCCGGCGATCCAACTGCCGATTCCGCTCGATGCCCATCTCTCGCCTTTCCCAAAGGGTAGGTTATACACTCCAAAGGCCTCAAAATTGCTCTTGCGGTTATATCCTGCGAGTCCTTTGTTCTTCGAGAAGAGCGCAGGTGAGTTCCACGCGAAAGCGCCGTTCTCCTCATTGTCGTCATAGTCGATAACTTTCGCCCATGTTTCGACCACTCCAACGCTGGAAGCGTGACCGAGTTGCCGCGTCACCTTGGCTTGTAAAGAATTGTAGCTGCTTCTGCCCGCAGGCAGAATCATGGGCGTGTCCGGCCAGTTACCACCAAATTGCGAATTCAGAACCCGCCCGGTACTTCCTCCACCCGGAGCAGCCCAGTTGGAATTCCAATCGCTCAAAGGACGTATACCAACCGATCCCACATAGGCGACATCGGCCACGAATCCAGCAACCTCACGTTCGATCGCGAGGTTATAGCCCTCGATATATCCGCGCCGGAAGTTCAATGGAATGGTGGTCGTGGAAATACCGTTGGGAAGAGCAATGCTCCCGGATGTGATGTTGGGAAGTGTAGCCAGCACGATGCCTGTGGGGAGAGCCGCGTAGGGCCCCGTAGCGGCGGATGCTCCATTCAGGCCGGTGAGACTGGCTGAGGGTGCGAACTGGCTGTAGTTCGTGGAGCCGCCCGTACTCTGTCCCGACCATGAGGTGCTGATGTTGGCCGGATAATCGTTACGCATGAACCGCCAATTGTTCGAGTCTGCGCTAAGGCCAAAACCAGCACGGACAACTGTCTTTGAGTCTGGACGCCATGCAACGCCGAGGCGAGGAAGGATCATGCCGTGTCCAGTTTGCACCCCATCCTTCACTGGCGTGCTTCCATACCCACCGATGAGCACTTGCATGGTGGCTTCGTTGAGAACCCTGGTTCCCTTGCCGTGATCGCTGTAGGCCATTGGATAGACTTCGTAGCGAACGCCATAGCTCACAGTGAGCGAAGGCGTGGCCTGCCATTGGTCGCGCGCATACATACCGATTTGGTTCCAGCGAAGCGCGATTGGATCCATCGTCTGGATCGTCTTTCCGTCTGAGGCCGGAAGACCCAGCAGGAAATCGGCGAAGGAGTTGTACTGGAGCGTGGAGGGAGCATCGGTTGCAACCAGGTTGGCCCCTCGCAACGAAACCTGCTCCGTCACAACCCCGGTGAAACCGAAGCCGCCACGTGGCGTTTGGATTCCGCTGCCCTGGGGCTGGAAATGGTTCAAGCCCGTGTGGTCCTCTTCAACACCAAAGCGGAACTGATGACGGCCCTTCATCCAGGTGAGGTTCAGGTTTCCCAGAATCTGATTGTCGCGCATCTCGAATGGATTGGAAGCCGCAGTGTTGCCCAAGGAGGAATAACTGTTAAATGTGAACGCTGGAATTCCCCAGTACAGTTTGTTCGAGGCTGGCAATCCGGCATCGTTGGTTCCAGGAATCTTCAACGTATTCAAGCCGAAAGGAGATCCGATGTCGATGTTTGTGGAGAGAAGGTGCTGACGCGTGTACCCGACGTTTGCGTCCAGCATGACATTGGAGGTAAACACATGTGCCACGCCCATACCCATCACATAGATCTTCGGGTAGGAGAAGCCCTGCTGGCCGCCGTTCGTCGCACTACCGCCAACGGCCCCCAGCGCCGGCGGATCGTAGATTGCGCCGGTGCTTATGCTGTAACGGCCGAAATAATTCGTCTTATCGCTGGGAACGTAGTTAACCTTCGCATCGTAGCTATCGTGATTGTAATACCCCTTCTGCTGATTGATGTAGTTGTTCGTCTGCGCTATTGCAAGGCTGGGCGTAGGCGCTGGGATCAAGGATGCCAGCGTTAAAGCCGCGGTATCGACCCGGTTGATGGGAATCCTGTCATTTGCAAATGCAGTTCGGCCAGTGCCGTTGGAATTGCCCGTCAACGGGTCGTATATGTGAACCGGATTGCCAGAACTGTCAACAATTCCCATGCCGGAGAAATCAAAGTACCCGGCCGCCAAAGCTGTGGCGTAGTTCAGCCCCCCAATGGGAACCGTCTGAAACGTGCCGCCAGCGGGAGCCTGCACCTGCCTGCTCTCTTCCCAATCGCCAAAGAAGAACAACTTGTTTTTGAGGATCGGGCCCCCAACTGCACCGCCAAACTGATTGAAGACATTTAATGGCTTTTTGGTATTCGGCGGATTGAAATAGTTTTGATTCTTCATGCCGTCGTCGGTATGAAATTCGTGCGCCTCGCCATGAACTTTGTTAGTGCCCGACTTGATCGTGACGTTGACTGCGGCTCCATTCACCATGCCCTGTTCCGCATCCATCGAGTTAGTGGCGATATTCACCTCTCCGATAGCGGTGGATGGTGGCACGTAGGCAACGTTGTTGGGCAGCCAGGGATCGAGATCCAACACGCCGTCGATGCGCGTGCTGTTTCCCTGCGAGGATTGACCATTGACGTTGCTGGTCATGCCGCGAGTGGGGTTGGCCGATGCCGAGTTGTTTTCAGCTGGAAGATTGGCGCCGGGAACGATCCGGAGCAGCTCTTGAAAGTTCTTTCCCTGCGTGGAGATCGACGGTAAAGACGCCAATTCCTCTGGGGAAATGTCGGTATGCACGTCGGCCCGATCGGTTTGCAGCGTTGGAGGGGCATCGGTAACGGTGACGGTCGCGGTAGCGCTAGCAGGCGCCAACTTTGCGTCTACGCGCGCCACTTCATTTCCGTTGACCACAATGCCGTTCGTGACCCCTGAGGCAAAGCCCGGCGCCGCAATCGTGACCCGATAAACGCCCGGCAACATATCCGAAACACGGTAACTTCCAGCGGAGTCTGTTTGTGTCTCCCTGGCAATTCCCTTGCTCACTTCCAACGCCGTAACATGCGCGTTGGGAATTAAGCCGCCCGAACTATCTGTTACGGCCCCCGTCAGCGACCCATACAGAACCTGCGCAGCGGCGGTCTGACTCAAGGCCAGAATAGCGAAAAGCATCGTTACCGCCAACCACGGCTTGGCGGATACATAACACTTGCAAAACATATTCTTTCCAGGTTGCATCGTTTCCTCCTAAAGAATTGATCCAAACTCCTGAACGGCCGTCGAGTAAGAGTCGACAATTCGGAGCACTGTGTTCTGACAGAAATGAAGCTCGGTGAACAAGGGCTGTTGCCCTCAAGGTAGAAAGTGGTTCTGCCTGAAGAGCCTATTGCAACGTTCGGTTGAGACGCACTTGAAGGATGCGAGGGTGACGCAGGAGCAGTGTAGTATTCTCCTCGTCTCCATTGAGGACGCGTTCAGTTACCCATTTCTCGCCAACGAAAGTCCCTTCTTCAATAGAGAGATACTCGGAATCGCGCGCTACACCTCTCAATTCGGCGAAATTTATGTGGAATCCCTCGCCCGCGACAATGAATTTGTCGGCGGCCAGCTTGAGGATGATTCCGCCGGAGCGGTGGGCCTGAGTTTCTGCCACGAATTTCTCATCGAAATGCACAACTGCGGTCAGCGAATCGCCAAGCGGGATCGCCAGCGATTCATGCCGGTACATATCAAGAACAACTGGAAAGAGCGTGCCACGATATCGGTTGCGGGCGATGATAGGCAGAAGCGGCCTCAATACCCGATAGTTCTCTTCGATTGCAACTGCCCCTGCCGTAAGTTCGCCTTCCTTCGCCTTCAGCTCCGACCTATCAGTATCCGCAAGTCGACCGTGGTCGATGCCGAACGGAGAAAAGCCGATGCCGTCCATGCCCGCCAGTACAGTAAAGACGTAAGGCGCATAATAAGGAGAAAATCCAGTTTCTGGAACGAACAGAACATTGTCAGACCGATTGTAGAGAGCGGCCTGCTGCGGAAAGTCAACCCTATAAATGTCCGGTGCAATGATGTCGATATGCTTGGCAACAGCCTTCCAGACATCAATCACATGGGCCGTCGCGCCCCCGCTTGGCCAGTCTCCCGGCCGTGCTGAACCAGTATTCATCAGTGCCACGTTGACGTAGTAGGGGATGGGATATTCAGCCTTCCCGGCTGCTGCAACCTGCTCGACGTAACGCGAAACCGACCAGGCGCTGAAAACCTCCGGCGCCAAATCCCCAAAGATTTCGGTCCAGCTTCCGGTCGTTCGATAGCCGCTCTGCTTCCAGGCGTTCTGCAACACGGGAGTCAGACCATCTTTATGCAACTCGACGTACTTCAGCAAATCGGAGGGTGGTTGCGCATCGTACGCCTTGGTGGCAGTAGCTGAGTAGTCACGGTCTGTACGAATGAGGCCAGTTTCATTCTCAACCTGCATCAGTATGACGGTATGATCGCGCTGATCGAATTCGCGGATGTGGCGCATAACGGCGGAGAATGCCCGCTTGTCCTCATTGAGCGCCGCATCGCAGAATGGGGAGATAGCATCCATCTCCCTGCCCGATGCATCCTGGGCTCTGAAGTAAGTTTTGGGATTACTCTTTATCCAATCTGGGACATAGGAGAAGGTAGCGTTTTTTGCCGTTCCGAACCACAAGAATACGACCTTCAGGTTATGTTTGCGGGCCCCATATAGAGCTGCGTCAACAAGCTGAAAATTGAACTTCCCCGGCTCAGGCTCAAGCAGATTCCATGACAGAGGTATCTCCGCGGTGTTTGCATGGATTGCGTCCAACGCCTGGTACACCGACTCAAGGTCCTCAGGATTCGAGGCGCTTGAATTCCTAGCTTCGCCGCCCAGCATAATGAACGGCTGCCCATCTACGATGAGTTGCGTCCTCTGGCCGTCGCGGCTGAGCACTGGCAATGCGGATACTTGAGCTTGCATGGAAGCCGCAACCCCGAGCATATCAACCAAGCACACTCCAAGCAGAATGCGTGTACAAACCTTAATGAGCCTTGAACTCCATGCCGACCATCTACCACCAGCCACGTTCACTTCCATTGTGGATCATCCTCTTCGAATCCGCCGCTCGTACCGTCGCATGGTCACACGGGTCATGCCTTGCCACTTGCACGACTAAGCCTGTGGATCTAGCGAACACAGCTTTGTGGATCTGAATTTCAGAGGCAATTCTATTCACGCACTTCATGCCTTCACAAGATACAGTTGTAAGGGGAAGCGATAGTACGGTTGAAACGAGTGGTCATAGTCTTTCTGAACTGTCTTTATCTAGTACACATGTACTATTACTTGTTCCCATGAGGTTTCCCTCGTCTTCGCAGGGCGCAGTGAACACCACCTCCATCGATTCCCTTTGGTGGCAAATCATCTTTTCTGCGCGTTCTGGCTGGCGTAACATAGGTGGATGCCCGCCCATCGCCAAGCGCCTGGATTCTCCTCTGGTTCGCGACCGAGTTTGGTTGTTCTGGCGTTAAGTCTCCTTGGCGGATGTCTTTGCCCGCCGAGCTACTGTCAGTTGAATGTTGCTTTTCAATCGGTTGCTCCCATTCTTCTGCTGTCTCCGAATCAGGCTGCCAAGAACCCACCTGTGCATATCCGCGCCGTCGTTACCAAGCCGACGGAACAAGGGCTTTTCATGCAAGATAGGACGGGCGGAATTTGGGTTCGCGGCGATCACGCTGACCTCCACGCGGGCGATGAGGTCCAAGTTGACGGTATCGTTCGTCCCGGATTGTTTTCACCCGTTATCAAGGCGTCTTCGATACGCAAGGTCGGTGTTGCCGCATTACCACTTCCACGAGTTGTCACATTCGAGAACTTGTCGACCGGTACCTTCGAGTCGCAATTCGTCTCGATCGAAGGTACAGTCCGTTCCGTCGGTTTACGGCCAAACGTTCTTCCCTCGGAGCGGCTCTGGATCAAGCTATCGCGAGGGAGCGCCTCCATCTATGCAGCCCTTCCGGAGGCGGAAGCAGCACAAGCAGCGAACTTGATTGACTCGACGGTTCGGATCAATGCTGTTGCGACGAGTACGAAGAACAGGAATGGGCAGATCACAGCCCCAATCCTGACCGTGGCGGGCATGCAAGCTATAACCGTACTTAAACAGCCCTCGGTAGGTCCGTTCGATCGGGCGGCCTTGCCCATCGGAAGATTGATGCAGTATCGGTCTGGAACAGATTATGAGCATCGCGTTCGCGTTGCTGGGACCGTCACTTATGCTAAGTCTGGGGAGAGTGTGATCCTCCAGGACACCACCGGCGCAGTCTTTGTTCAGACCGATCAGTACATGTCTCTGCAAGCTGGTGACGAAGTGGAAGCGTCTGGATTTCCGAGTCCACGGAAGAGCGGTCCGGTCTTGGAGAATTCAGTCTTTCGATTCATCCACCATGGCCAAGCACCGTCCCCTACCCCTGTTTCTGTCGACGACTTTCTTGCTGGTGTCTTCAACAACCGGCTTGTCAGCCTTGAAGGACGTACGGTCAGATGGTTTCGGGAGCCGACTCGTGAGTACCTTTTACTGCAATCGAATTCTACTTTGTTGGTTGCTGAGTTGCCCTACGGTAGTGACGGAGTTGGCCTGAGGAAAATCCCGGAGGGTAGTACGGTTCGCGTCGCAGGTGTGAGTGTTGTCGAGGTTGAAGGTTTATGGGGCGTAGGAGGAACCGGCGCCGTAACGATCCGAAGCATGCTTTTGCTTCGTTCTCCTGCGGATGTGACAATTATCAATCCCCCTTCGTGGTGGAGCACACAACATCTGATTCTTCTCGCTCTTTTCTTGGCTTTTCTCCTGCTTGCCGCCACGGTCCTCGGGGTTTACAAACAGACGGAGCATTGGAAACTCCAGGCTATTCTTACCGAGCGAGAGCGACTGGCAAATGAGATCCACGATACGCTTGCGCAGAGTTTCGCTGGAATCGGCTTCCAGTTACAAGCGATACGCGACTCGGTTTCCGAGGACAGCACGCAGCTACGGCAAAAGGTAGACGTCGCATATGACTTGGTCCGGCATAGTCACAAGGAGGCACAGCGGAGTCTTGATCCAAAGGAATCATTTCCGCGCGATGCCGATCTCCTGGCGGCATTGGTGGTGAGTGTCAACAAACTGGTCGAGGGCGGGTCGGTCCGTGTCGAATCTCATGCGCAGGGCACTCAGAGAGCGCTGCGTCCCCGCGTGTACGGTGCTCTTCTCCGCATAGGACAAGAGGCAATCGCGAATGCGGTGCGCCATGCAAATCCCAATTCCATCACAATCTCTGCGCGGTACGAGCCGAAGCTTCTGACCCTTGTCATTCAGGATGACGGAGTCGGCTTTGCGATCAGCGGTAGTCTGCTCGGCTTTGGCATACGGGGAATGCGACGGCGTGCCGCTCTCGTTGGAGCACATTTGAAAATCCATTCCGGACCCGGTTTAGGTACGCGTGTCGAAGTGGTCGCGCAGCTTCCCGCCGAGTTTTCACCATCAGTCGCCTTTGGGCGTTTGCGCGAATTCATTTTGGAGGGCAGATCTTATGCAAGAAGACGGCGCGAAGCACAGCCTGATTCAGATTCTGATCGTTGACGATCATCCCGTCGTGTGTACAGGGCTCACAAGCATGTTGAGCACACAACCCAACATCGACGTTCTTGGTTCCGCCAGCAGCGGCGAGGAGGCCCTGGAAATAGTTCAGCGCTGCAATCCGGACGTAATTCTTCTCGATCTGCGCATGCCGGGTATGGATGGCATCGGCGTGCTGGGTGAGCTCCAGGCCTTCGAGAAACCTCCCAAGGTTATTGTGCTGACAAGCTTCGAGAAGGAAGAAGACATCTATCGCGCTATAAGAGCGGGGGCCCACGGCTATCTCTTGAAGGATGCCACCAAAGCTGAGATGGTCTCTGCTATTTCCGCTGTCATGATGGGAAAACGCTATATACCTCGCCATATTGCCGCGCGGTTGGCCGATAGAATGATGCGGTCTGATTTGACGGCGCGCGAGTTGCAGATCCTCGAAAAGCTCGCCGATGGCTCCACAAACAAGCAGATCGCCAGCGCTCTCAACATCAGTGATAATACCGTCCGCAACCATGTGATTAGCATTATGGACAAGCTCCGTGCTTCTGACAGAACCGAAGCGGTCGTCTCGGCAATTCGAACTGGCATTCTTTCCGGAAGCGACTAGCATGAAAGCGTTTGTCGGGCATGGCGGAAGAGCAAACTCGAAGGAAGCTGTTCGGTCCTCCCCGCTTTGACGCAGGTGCCACGAAGATCTTCTTCCGGTTCGACAACGCCGATCACTACTAACACGTTCTCGCGAAATCGTCCGCTAAGTGATGCGGCGTGTGCCATGAAGCTATTCAACATGAATTCATTGTGAGTGAACCTGCGACTCAGTCCGCAGTAATCTATCGGCGCCGGCGTGATTGGTAACGAGTGGGCCGTAAGCTGCCGAGACAATCTCCTCAGCGCAAACGATGGAGCTTGCCGTGAGGGCGTCTCACTGACTTTCAGCGCCAAGCTGGTCAGAGGGTAAGACTGAACGCCACGCCCAACACATGTCAACCGCCGCAGGCATCGTTAGCATGGACCAGCCAAACACGCTGACTGGCTGAATCCAAAATCTGGCGTTCTGCACCTGCAATGCAAAGCAGGCGCTCTATACCGCCAAGGTGGCGGCTATCATGACATTGCTCATCGCTTCTCATTCTCATTTCTCCCGCGCCCTGTCTGCGGGTTTATCCAGACGTACACGACTGGACGGTTTGTAAGGTCAGGCGCTGGGCTGAACTGTTTTAGGGAACTCGCACCTCGGTGGTCAGTTGGATGTCGGCAGACGAACTACCGACCATGACGCGAATGGCTTCAGCCTCGACGCGGAATCCGGGAAGCTTCTCGTCCCACCAGGCAAGCGATGCCGCCTTCAGCGGAATCTGCACGTTCCTTGTTTCCTTGGGCTGGAGAGTGACGCGTTGAAAGCCCTCCAGTTCTTCACGCGGACGTTCGACTTTGGAGTGCATGTGCTCTACGTAGAGCTGGACGACTGCGTCGCCCACCGAACTGCCAGTATTAGTTACGTCTAAGCTAACGGTGATCGTGCCATCCTTGGCCAGTTGCGAGGAGCTGGTGCGGAGGTTGGAGTATTTGAAAGTGGTGTAACTCAGACCATAGCCGAAGGGATAGAGTGGTTCTCCCTTGAAGTACATATAGGTGCGACCGTCGCGAATATTGTAATCCATCATCGGGGGCAGCTGATCGAGAGATTTGGGCCAGGTTTCCACTAAATGCCCACCGGGGTTGTAGTCGCCAAAGAGAACCTGCGCCAAGGCCGTACCCTCATCCTGCGAGGAGTGGGCCATGTGGAGGATGGCGGGGACGTGAGCCTGCGACCAATTGATCGCAAAGGGAAAGCTGGAAAGCAGCAAGACCACGGTCTTGGGATTGAGGGCATACACCTGTTTCACAAGTTGTTCCTGGGCCAGATCGATGCTTTCGCGGTCGCTCCCTTCGCGCCCGTCGCTTGGCACGGTGCAGGCCAGTGTGCCGCCGCCATCGGCGGTGTTGTGCCAATCATGTGCCATGTCGGGACCGCAGGTGGGGTCATTGCCGATGACCACCACCGCGACGTCGGAGGATTTGGCAGCGTCGATGGCCGCGTTGCCGAGCTCACTCTCGGCGTAATTCACCTTCACGTCTGGACCAAGTACCGCTTTGATTCCATCGAGAGGCGTCACCGTATACGGAGGCGTGCCGCCGTACCAGTCCCAGTGGACGGAGTTGGCCAGCGGCCCGATGACAGCGATCGACTTGATGGCATTTTTCTTGAGAGGCAGAAAGCTGTTCTCGTTCTTGAGTAACACCACCGATTCCAGCGCCATCTTTCTTGAGACGGCACGATCCTTCTCGGTGTTCCAGGGTTCTGGTGTGTCCTTGATCTTCGCGTAAGGAACCATCTCCGGCGGGTCCAGCAAGCCTAGCCTGATCGTAACTCGGAACTTGGGACGAAGCAGGTTGTCGATCTCCGCTTCTGTGACCAAACCGTCTTTCAGCGCGGACTTGGTTTCGTCCTGGAACCGGTCGAGGAACTGGTTGATGCCGTTTTTCAAGCACGCGACCACAGCGGCCTTCTGATCGGGAAAGAGATGACGTGGATCGACAAGGAGATGGACCGCTCCCCCATCGCTCGAGATCACTTCCACGCCCCATTGGTCGCGAACGATGCTTTTGAGAATAGGGTTGATGGCCATCGCGGTACCGTTCCAAGCGTTGTACGAAGCCATGACGCCTCTAGCGCCGCCCTCTTGAAATCCCATCCGGAATGGCACTGAATAGTACTCCCAGAACAGCCGCTGATCGAAATTGGAGGACGATTCGGTGCGGTGATCCTCGTTACTGTTTGCCACAAAATGTTTGAGCAACGGGGCGGCCTGCCAATACTTCGAATCGTCCCCCTCCAGACCCTTGGCAAAGGACGCTACCATCGTTCCATTGAAGAACGGGTCTTCGCCGTACACTTCTTCGCCGCGGCCCCAGCGGGGATCGCGCGCAAGGTCGGCCTGCGGTCCCCAGAGCATGAGTGTCTGACGGTTATACTTTTCTGTCTGGGTGATAAACCGAGCTTCGTAGCCCTCCACGCCCGCCACCTGACGGACCAAGTCCGGATCCCACGACTCGCCCATGCCCGGAGGCTGTGGAAACTGCGTCGTTGTAATGGGCAGCCGATTGGCTCTGCCCTCACGCTGGACGATTCCGTGGATGCCTTCAGAGCTACCGTAGCTCTTCACGCCAAGCCGTGGCACGCCAGTGTTCGTGCTCAGGCAGTCGATCTTCTCATCGATGGTCATGAGCGAAAGCAGATTGTTGATTCGCTTTTCCGTTGGCAGCGAAGGATCATTGAACGGGTTGCGAGGTTGTTGCGCAAGCGCCGGGACGCACCCGAGAGCCAGAAGACAGAGCCCAGTGGCAAGAGTATTTTTAAGCATGGCGGATACCGCATCAGCTTTCTCAACGAATACCCAGCGCGGGCCTTCCCGGCTGAGCGCTTTGGTGACTTTGATACGCACAAGAATTATCTCATTCGGGTTGAAACGATTTTGTATCGTATACACGCGCGACGGTCTTCTTCAGAGAATCCCTGGTACACGCCAGAACTGCACGCGCACCAGGGGCTAGTCAAATCAGCTTAGAACTGGAAGCGGGCTACAAGCTGGCTTGTACGATAGACAGACGACTAGTTGCCGATACTGGCTGCGTTGTCGCGTCCAAATCGATCCATGCTGATCGAGCAATGGGTACATTTTGACAGCGCCCTTATGCTTGCGGAACTTGGCCCAGGGAAACAGCGCCAGGCAAAGATCAATGGTGGTCGAATCCAGTGCGTACAGATCGCGCACGTCTGGGATGCCGGTCGCGTCGTTGGCACAGAGCCTGACCGCCGTGTGGATCAGCACCTGTGCAAAGTCGGCAAAGATGCGCCAGTCGCGGTTTTCGTTGGCGTCGGCCAAGGTGGAACGCGCCACCGCAGAGCCGAAGCCCATGGGATAGAGCTTGGGGCCAATCGCGCCCCAGCAGGCCTCGATGTCGCGCAGGCTCTCGCGGTAGGCCAGTGGAGCAAAAGCCATGGCGAGAAACTGTTCCCAACAGGAGAGCATCTTGGAGTAGCGGTCGCCGCCCCGGCGGGTAACGCAGCGGCTGACCTCGCGGTCGAGGAGAAAGCCGATCAACTGAGAGAAGACGAGCTTGCCTTCGTTCATCCCTCCATCTTGGGAGGTCGGGCAGGAGGCATACACGCACTTCAAATCGCGGCAAGCAAAAAGCGCCGATAACATGCTTGGGTTGCATGGGTTACAAGATCAGGGCATCACTATTACCGGACAGCCGTGAAACTAAATAGTTACGAACCAATAACATACAATACATTTCAGCAAGTTAAGGATGGGCTTTAGCCCTTGCGGTATTCTCTTCGGCTTCATCCTGAATTTCGAAGTTTTTCCGCAACCTGTAAAGCCATGCCCTTTCAAAACAACCCAAAGAGAAGAATTTATCAGCCGTCTGCCAGTTCCCTACTCTGCCCCGAAAACTTTGCGGAAGAATGCGCCCACCTTGGCCAGGAAGCCCAGCTTTTTGGCAGGCTTGGGCGTCTCGGCAGGCGGCTGAACGGCAGGCTTGGCGGCCTTGTCGCTGCCTTCGCGCACTAGAGGCTCCGCAACCACCGCGCCTTCGCGGCTTGGCACAGGCGGAGTAAGGGGCTCAAGTCCCTCGCTCTGCGCTAGAGGAAAGTCATTGGTCCCGCGAGTCTCTGGAGGGCATCCGCAGGGCTCCTTCTCGGCGTCCACCACCTCATGCAAACTGCCGTGCTGGAAGCTGACCCGTTGGCCGGCCTGCACCCGGTATGCACCGCCCTCAAAGACGCTGGAGACCAGCACGTAGGGGGCATTGGCGCCGGAGTTATCCACGCAGGTATCGCCTCCGGCGCCCAGCCGCACCTTCACCTCCGCCGCGCCGGGCCCGGTCACCAAGATTCTGAAGTCGGGGGTCAGCAGCACGTCGGAGGCGCGGGTGGCACTGGACCCGGCCAGGCTCAGCTCAATGGCTCCGTGGTCCAGAGCCAACAACAAGCCTTGTCCTGCCTCACCCTGCGCCGTGCCGTCCGCCGCCAGCTTCACGGTGGTGCGCGCGCAGACGTGCAGCTCGCCACGCCTTGGCAGCGCCACGCGGGCGGTGCGCGAGCCAGCCGTAACCGAGCCCGAGGCGGCGATCATGGTGCGCCCGGCGGTGACTTCCAGCGCTCCGGTGACGGTAGGCGCCTCACCCGGCCGGGCGTTGGCCTCCATGGTCACAATGGCGATGGGAGAGGCCTGGGTAGGCGCTTGCGCCTGCAAACAGGCAGCCGTCAGCATCAGGCCCACGGCTGGGGCTAGAGTTGCCGCGCGCAACATGCTGTGTTTTTCCCGCATAGGTTTTACATGTTTAAAAAATTCCGGATCATCTCATGCCCATGTTCGGTGAGCACGCTCTCCGGATGAAACTGTACGCCTTCAATCTTCAGCTTGCGGTGACGCAGGCCCATGATGACCGTGCCGGTGGACTCGCTGGTGCGGGCCGTAACCTCAAGCTCGGCCGGCAGCGACTCCTCGCGGACCACCAGCGAATGGTAGCGCGTGCAGGTCAAAGGCGTGGGCAGGCCCGCAAAAATGCCCTTGGCATCGTGCTCCACCTGGCTGGTTTTGCCGTGCATCAGCTGGTTGGCGCGCACCACTTCGCCGCCAAAAGCCTCGCCAATAGCCTGATGGCCCAGGCAAACGCCAAAGATGGGCACTTTGCCCGCCATGTGCCGGATGAGCGGGATCAGGATGCCGGCATCACGCGGGGTGCAGGGCCCGGGCGAGAGAAGGATGCGCTCGGGCCGCAGCGCCTCAACCTCGACTGGGGTCAGCTCGTCGTTGCGGCGCACCACCACCTCAGCTCCCAGCTCGCCCAAATACTGCACCAGGTTGTAGGTGAACGAATCGTAGTTGTCGAGTACGAAGACCATTGTAGTGCCAGTGTAGCGCGAGCGGGGGCGGTGCTGCTGCGGGCTTGGGTTGCGCAGGGCGGCTGCGCTCTGCAAAACTGGGGGTCATGGTTCTTCACTTCCTGGTTCGTGGCCGTGTGCAGGGCGTGGGCTTTCGCTGGTTTGTGCAGCGGGAGGCCGCCGAGCTTGCTCTGCACGGCTGGGTGCGCAACACCGAGGAGGGCGACGTGGAGGTGGTGGCGGCAGGCACGGCCGAGGACCTGGCCGGGCTGCGTTCCGCCCTGCGCCGTGGCCCCCGTGGCTGCCGCGTGGACAACCTCATCGAGCATTTTCTGGAAGAGGCGGAGGCCGAGGGGCTGAGCGCGTTCCGGATTGAAGGGGCTTGGTAAAGCAGCTTTTAGCTCTTAGCTTTCAGCTTTTAGCTGCGCCTTGCTAATGCTTGCATTTAACCCGAAATCCGCATCCCCTGGGCGCCGCGCCTCCAGCCGACCGTTGCCGGGTTGCAGCCAACGAAAAGCAACCGCAGATCCCTCGACTCACCACCCCCAGGCTCAGCCCCAAAGAGCCAAGATCGCTCTTTGGGGGCCCCAGAGAACGCCCGGGGCCCCGTTCGCTCGGGATGACAGCGATCAAAAGGGCAACCATCTTCCTCCCACCAGCATCCCGTCCCTAGTCCCTAGTCCCTAGTCCCTAGTCCCTAGTCCCTAGTCCCTAGTCCCTAGTCCCCTGACCCCTGACCACCGCCAGCTATAATCGCAACGTACCCCGGCAGCCCGGCCAGAACCCAGGCGAGCCGCAGCAAGGAGCGACCCAAAAACATGCCCGACGCCCAGAAACCCATCGACATGGAGAGCCTCAAGAAGCTGGTCCGCACCGTGCCTGACTTCCCCAAGCCCGGCATTCTCTTCTACGACATCACCACGTTGCTCAAGGACAAGACCGGCTTTGCGCAGATGATCGACGCGCTGGCGGCGCACTACATTGAACAGAAGATCGATCTGGTTCTGGGCATCGAGGCCCGCGGCTTCATTTTTGGACCGGCGCTGGCTTACCGCTTGAACGCGGGTTTTGTGCCGGTGCGCAAGCCCAAGAAGCTGCCCGCGCCCGTGGCGCGCGTTACCTACGATCTGGAGTACGGCTCCGACACGCTGGAGATCCACAAGGACGCCATCGTCCCCGGCCAGCGCGTGGTCCTTGTGGACGATCTGCTGGCCACCGGCGGCACCATGGAAGCCACCGTCAAGCTGGTCACCGACCTGGGCGGCCAGATTGCCGGCATCGCCTTTGCCGTGGAGCTGGACTTCCTGAAGGGCCGCGACCGCTTCCCCGGCCACGACGTCTTCAGCCTGCTGCACTACAATGAATAGCCACCACCTGCACCGCCTGCGGTGGGGCCAGACGCAGCCTGCGGCTGCCGGCCGGGCCAACGATGAGCATGCTTGAGTCTCCACGCCGAGGCTCGGAAACTCTGTTGCTTGCCTGTTCCACTCTGAAAGACAGAAAGGCCCCGGAAACCCGGGGCCTTTTGTTGTTGGCATAGTCTTCCCGTCAAGAGGTCAAAGAACCTCACCCGGCAAGGACTCGGTGGGCTCGTCCTGGAAGCTCTGCGCGTCGGCAAAACGATAGCCCACGTACACGTCGGTGAGCAGGTAGACGGGATTGGAGGAGTCGTCTTCGATCTTCTTGCGCAACTGGCGGACGAAAGTGCGCAGATACTCCACTTCCTCGCGGCAGTCAGCGCCCCACACGGCGGTGAGCAGCTTGGCGTAGGTGACTACGCGGCCCGCGCGGCTCATCAGGCAATGGAGGATATCGAACTCCTTGCGGGTCAGGTGAATCGCCTCCGAGCGCTTGGTGACGATGCGCTTCACCGGGTCCAGGCGGATTTCGCCAATGGAGATGGGCGCATCCTCAGCCCGCTCCGGAGCGCGCACACGGCGCACCGCGGTGCGGATGCGGGCGATCAGCTCGCGCGTGGAGAAGGGCTTGGTCACGTAGTCGTCCGCGCCCAGATCGAGCGCTGCAACTTTGTCTTCTTCCTGGTCGCGCACGGTCAGCATCAGGATGGGCAGCCGCGGCGCAAAGGCGCGAATGCGGCGCAGCGTTTCAATGCCGCCAATGCCCGGCATGTTGATGTCCAGCAGCACCACGTCGTAGCCGCCGGAGCGCAGCAACTGCAGGGCTTCCTCGCCGCGCGAAGCCTCTGCCACCTGAAAGCCCAGCTCCGCCAGCGGCGGCCGCAGCGCCCTGCGGATGGCTAGTTCATCGTCCACAATCAGAATGCGTATTGCTGCCTGATTCATGCGCCCATTCCCTTCTGTCGTGCATCTGGAATCGACGCAAAGAACGTCGTCCCGTCCTGTTCGTCACTGGTCACCCAAACAAAGCCGCCGTGCAGCAACGCTACACGCTTGGCCACGGAAAGCCCGATCCCTGTACCTGGCGCACGGTTGGCCAAGGTAGCCGAGCGGTAGTAGCGATCGAAGATCCGCTCCCGATCCGACATCGGAATCACCGGCCCAAAACTGTGCACGGAGAGAATGGTCTCGGCCTTGCCCCGCTCCCCGCGCACTGTAATCGTGGTGCCATAGATGGAGTATTTGCAGGCGTTGTCAATGTACTGGGTCAGCAGCATCACCATCAACTGCCGGTCGCAAGCCATGGTCATCTCATCGTCGGCAAGTTCCACCGCGACCTTCATACTGGCCAAGCGGTCGCGCAGGCTGGCCACCACCTCTTCCACCAGGCTGCCCAAACTTATCGGCACGGCGTTGATCTTCACTTCGCCGCCGTCCAGCCGCGCCGTGGTCAACAGCCGCGTGGTCAGCTCGCTGAGCGCCGCGGTCTGTTCGTCGATCAATGCTACAAGCTCGGACTGACCGGGAGACAGCTTGCCCATCTCCGCAAGGCCCGTGCTGGCCGCGAGGATGGCGGTAAGAGGGGTTTTGTAGGCATGCGCAAGGCTGTCGAGCACGGTGGCGCGCAACTGCTCCGTGCGCCGCTCGGTCTCAATGCGGCTCTCATTGGCAAAGGCGCGATAACGATCGAAGGTCATGGCGATCAGCGAAGCGATGGCGTTGTTGGTGAGCGGACTGGTTTCGCCGCGCACCACCAGGCTGCCCACGGGCGCGGCGCCCAACCGCACCACGCGACGGCCCAGCCCTGTAACCGCGTCGTCGTCGTTGGTCTCAAAGTAATAGACGTTTTGCGCCAACTCCATCGGGTCCTGGCTCCAATAGCCGGCTTGATAGACGTGATGCAGATCGGCATCGAAGACGGCCACCGCTTGCAGCTCGAAGATATCGTGGATCAGATCGGCCAGCTGCAGACCGGGTTCCACGTGCAGATTCAGTTGCAGGGTGCGCCGCGTAAACTCGTAGAGGTCGTGCATCTGCTCGCCGCGGGTCTCCGCCTCGCGGGCATTCTCGGTCACGCGCGAAGAGAGTCGGCTGATCAGCAGCGAGACCAGCACAAAGGCAAGAAAGGTGATTGAGTTCACCGGATCGGAGGCCAACTTCATCTCCGGTTGACGGCTGATCACAACCCCGTGGACAACCACCGCGGAGAGCGACACAATCAGCGCCTGCGAAAAACCGCACAGCAGCGCGGTGGGCACTACGATCATCAAGTAAAGCAGGAAGGCAACCGGCAGCAGCCAACCCGCCCAATGCGCCAGCGCCGCGAGCAGAATGACGGCCAGAATACCCAGCGAGCATTCCAGCACAAACAGCAGCACACGGATGCCACGCGTGAATCTGCTGCGGGCGCCAAACATGTTCCTACCTGAGATGTAACCGCTGGCCAAGGTGGTTCCTCTCGACTTGCTGTTCACGCGCATTGGTTGCAGTCATCGCCATGAGGAAGAGCTTTTGCCGAAGTGCCACAACGCTCTGCCTGAAGCTTGCTGGAACCAGTTGGCAAAACCGCATTGCTGCTTTTGAGCAGTGTATCAAATTTCCTTATTCTATCTTCATGAACCAGGGGAAAAGAGAGAAATGCCCTGGGAGTGAGTGAAGCCCTGTACTTACCAGCACTTCGCGCGCGCCTCGCCAGCGCAAATTCAGGGCTTTGGGAAAAACTTTTTTGATCCTCATAGTTTCCTTATGGAATCCTTGCGTAACTAGAGTCATACCAACGGGCTGTTGCCTTCGCAAGAACCGTAACCGCGGTGGCGAAGAAGCCGATATGGACTAAAGCCGCCAGGGTGGCTTTGGTTCCAAAGCCCATAAGCAACTTTGCGGTTGCCGCTCATTGCCCTTCAGGGCATGGACTGATTTACGACTTTAACCAACATTACTCTTGGGAGGATTTTTCTCGATGCAAAAGAACTGGAATCGCACCCTGCTCACGATGGCCGTTGCAGCCATGGGCTCTGCACTTTTCGCAGCCGCTCAAACACCGGCTCCGGCAGCGCCCGCAGCGCCGACTGCAGCCGCCCCCGCGGATGCCGCGCCCGCGCCCCTTTCCACGTTCGTTCTGAGCGGCCCTTTGCAGTGGCTTCCGCCGGCCACGTTCGACGCGGGTCCTCTGGGCAAATTGTCCGTCAACGGCATCTTGACCGGCTTCGGAAGGTTTCAGAACAACCCCATGACGGCCGCGGGCGACGATAACAAAAACGCTACCCTGAGCAATGGTCAAATCTTCATCCAGAAAGCCGACGGAAAGTATCAGTGGTACGTGCAGGCCGGCGCTTACACCATGCCCACTCTAGGTGCCGCTTTCCTGGACGCGAAGACCACCGTGAGCAGCTACTACGGCCCGGTTCCGGTTGCGTTCCTCAAGCTTCCCCTGGGCAAGACGACATCCATCCAGGGTGGTTCATTGCCCACTTTGATGGGCGCTGAATCAACCTTCACTTACCAGAACTTCAACATCGAGCGCGGCCTGGTCTGGAACCAGGAGAATGCCATCAACCGCGGCGTACAGGTCAATCAGGCGCTCGGCAAATACATCACCGCTTCTCTCAGCTTGAATGACGGTTACTACTCGAATCGCTACAACTTCATCAGCGGCTCGGTCACCTTTACCAAGGGTCCTCATAGCCTGGTGTACGACGGCATGGGCAACACCGGACAGACCGTATTCCAAACCGCCGCCACGCCGGTCCAGAACAACGGCTCCATGCACGCCGTGATCTACACCTACACCAAGGGCGCATGGATTGTGCAGCCCTACTACCAGCACAGCAGCGTGCCCACCAACGCCAAGGTCGGCGTCATCAAGGGCGCAACCACCGATGGCGGCGCGATTACGATCAACCGCTCCTTCAAGAGCGGCTTCTCGCTCCCGGCGCGTTTTGAATACCTCACCAGCTCCGGCAACGGATCCCCCACCACCGTCAACCTGATCTATGGACCAGGCAGCGCGGCAACTTCCTTCACCGCAACGCCGACCTACCAGAAGGGTGGATTCTTCGCCCGCGGCGACATCTCGTTCGTGCATGCCACGACGTACACGTCAGGAGATGTCTTTGGAGCCAAGGGCACTGACCCTACTCAGGTCCGGGGCGTGTTCGAATTCGGCTTCATCTTTGGCAACAACATCACCACAAAATAGATTGGTTGGATGCAATATTGTTCGACTTCGCCCAGCAGTTACTGTCTTAGGACAGCGGCTGCTGGGCGAAGTCGTTTTCAGGGGAACTTACAACCAATATCCTTTCTTTATGCGGTCCTTATCATTTCTTGAGAAATAGTGTGCTTCCTTATTGAGTCCTCATTCCAACGGTACTAGGCTCTGAATATCGAAGAGCTTGCGGCTTCCGTTTCCCTCTTGTTCTCGACCGGCAGTTCACCACCAAAATTTGCGCATCGCATGAACGGACACACAGATCCGCACGGCATTCGGCCCATAACCGCAACCCTCCACGGCCCGCTTCCCGCACCCCAAGCAGCGCACACGATCCCGGAGAATGATCCGGGGATAAATCTACAAGGCAATTCACTTTTTCAGGAGAATGCTCATGGCAGAACAGAAAGCACCCCAGATGCAGGCCACCCTCGGACTTACCGGTCTGACCAGCAACGCAATGGCGCTCATCGCTCCCGGCGCCTTCCTGTGGCTCACGTTCTATATCCAGGCCACCACCGGAACCACGGCCCCGGGCATGTGGATCGGTATCCTTGCCGCTCTGCTGCTGTGTCTGGCCACGGCTGTTGCTTATGCCGAGATCTCCAAGCTTTATCCCGGCACCGGCTCCAGCTACTACTACGCTGAGCAGGCCATGCTGTCGCAGAACAAGGCCTCGAAGTATGCCCGCATTGCGAAGTTCGTGGTTGGCTGGGGCTCTCACCTTTACTACTGGGTTTATCCCGGTGTCATGGTGGCCACCACCGGCATCTTCGTCGGTTACATTGTTGGCTTCCTGTATCCGAACTTCATCAGCGGGTCCAACCCCGGCCCCTTGTTCATGGCCCTGGTTGCGGTGGTCTTCTCGTTCTTCGTAGCCTGGATTGCCCAGAAGGGCGCGGGCGCTTCGACGGCCGTCAACCTGGCCATCAACATCATTCAGATCTCGGCTCTGGTCGTGTTCAGTGTTCTGGCTCTCGGCTACCGCACCAGCCACCCGACCGGAACCCCCGCTTTCCAATACGACAGTCAATCACTGGCCACCTACACTTACCAGTTCGCAACCGCCAAGGATGGCACCATTGTCCGCGATGCCGCTGGCGTTCCGCAGCCCCAGGTGGATGCCGCCGGCAAGCCGCTTCCCTTCCTCATCGACTACCCCGCCACCGACTCCACCGGCGCCTTCCTGACCCACAAGGATGCGGCTTCGGTAGTAAGTGCCCACAAGATCAGTTACATCTTCATTCAGGCCACGGTAGCCATTCTTATTCTGGTCGGCTTTGAGTCAGTTACCGCCATGGGCGGAGAGGCCAAGAATCCAACCAAACACATACCCATTGCCGTAATTGGTTCGCTACTCATCCAAGGGTTATTCTGCTACTTGTTTGAGTATTTCGCAGCCAATTACTTCCTGAACTCCGGGTATACGATGGCCAGTGCCGCCAGTTCCGCGGCTCCAATCGGCGACATGATGATCATCGTGGGCGACGGATTGCTGGGACAAGGCAATGGCAAGTACTTCATGCTGGCTGAAGCCTTCACCGTCTTCCTGGCGCTGATCGGTACCACGCTGAGCTGCATGAACACCGGCGCTCGCGTGACCTACGCGATGGGCAAGGACGACGAGGCTCCCGAGCACTTCGGCATGTTGCACGCCAAGTCGCTGACCCCGCGTCGCGCGATCTGGACCCTGGCGATCATCTCGGCTGTGATCGGCGTCATCGCCGTCTCCCTGGCCTTTGGCGATGGTGGTGCTCCCACCGATGCTTCGATCGCTGCCCTGCCCCACGGTATCTTCTCAAGCTTCGGATATTCGACGCACGACAAGATGGCCGCGCTTCCCAACAGCCTGCTCACCATCACCCTTACCTCCAACT
Organism: uncultured Occallatibacter sp.; assembly: GCA_964645855.1. Lineage (GTDB taxonomy): Bacteria > Acidobacteriota > Terriglobia > Terriglobales > Acidobacteriaceae > Telmatobacter. Next base: position 84,892 of record CAZYDF010000002.1, on the reverse strand, counting down.
TTGGAACCTTCATCCTGTATGCTCTCAGCTGCCTGCTGTGCATCGTGGCCTTCCACAAGCGTCCGGACTACAACGTGATCAAGCACCTGCTGATTCCTGGCTTTGGCCTGATCGCCAACCTGGTGTGCATGGCGTTCTATCTGATCTCTCCGGCCTTTGGACTGGGGACATTCAAGGAACCACTTCTAGCCGTGGGCATCTCCGCTGTCTGGGGCCTGTACGGCGCCATCTACTTCCTGCGCAGCTCCAAGGCGAAGGGGAAGGCGATCCTGCTGGAATCCAGGTAAGCCCTGTTAACCTGAACCTGCCGTCTGGGTGGTCTCTTTTCCAATACTTGAGTTAAGCTTTGGAATGGGGGTCACCCAGTGGCCATTTTCCCCACTTAACTCAACCATGGTTTCCAACCCACACCTCCTCCCCAGTTGGGAGGCAACCTGATAGAGCGACGGCGCCCCATGTTGGATATACAGTTCGGTCAAGCAAGCGATTTCGGCAAGGTTCGTACCAACAACGAGGATTCGATGGGCTCTTTTGTGCCCTCAACCCGCGCACAACGGCGCAGCCATGGTTATCTATTCGCGGTGGCGGACGGCGTGGGCGGCATGGATCTGGGCGAAGTGGCCTCGGCTACCGCCGTCCAAACCGTGACGGAACTGTTTGCCAAGGCGCAGCCCGGCACCATGCTCATGTCGCTGATACCCAAGCTGGTACAACAGGCCAACAACGACGTGCATGATTGCACGTTGAAGCCTGAGTATGGCGGCAAGAAGATGGCCACCACTCTGGTAACCTGCGCGCTGCGCTACGACCAGGCGGTGATCTGCCACGTGGGCGACTCGCGCTGCTACCTGGTGCGCAAAGGCCAAGCGCGGCAGCTGACCCAGGACCACACGTTGGTGAACGAGCAGCGCAAGATGGGGCTGATCTCAGCCGACGAGATTGCCGAATCCTCCTCCCGCCACGTGCTGATCCGCTCCATTGGCCCGGAGATGTTTATCTCGCCCGATACCTCGCAGATTACTATTCAGCCGGGCGACGTGTTGGTGCTGTGCTCGGACGGCGTGCACGACGAAACGCCGGTAGCGGAGATTGCGCGCGTGGTTTCACAAAACAAAACCGCCGAAGAACTGGCCAAGGACCTTGTGGCCCGCGCCGTTGAGATTGATGGCGGCGACAACACCACGGCACAAGTGATCCGGGTACGCGATGTGGAACAGGTGGGCATGTATCGCGGACGGCCTTACCGGCTGCCATCGGCGTAACTTCTTTCGCATGTGAATCCCCAATGGCTCCCGCTTTTGCTCACCTTAAGACACCTAAGTGGTTCCATATCAACGTCCTTTAGAAATAGCGGCACAGGCATGGATTAGAGCGTATCCTCAGGCTAGTTGTACCATTCTTTATTTCTCGCCTTCGGCAACCCAGTTTCCGCTTCGGACGAGCACCGTTCAGATTCGCAACCGATACGTCCGGAGTTGTTATGTGCGCGACAAAAAATAGCGAGGGCAAGAATCATCTATCCCCGCCCATGCGCAACCTGAAGCGTGTCTATCGAGCCACTGGTCCATCCGATTCCTCCGGTTTCTTCAGCCGAAAGGGCGGCAGCGGCAATACCGCGCCGCGTGCGCCCCGCTCACTGCTGCGGGCCGCTGCCGCACCACTGCCAAGCGCCGCAGAGATAGCCAACAGCAGCGCGACCCCTAATTCCCCAACTCCCCCCAGCGAGCAGGGTTGAAGCAGCACTCGGTTTTCCTGCGCAGTGCATGCGAGTTGCCCAACCGGCTGGACCCGATTCGCGAACCCCTGGGCAACGACTGGGCAAGGGTTGAAGATCTGGATGCGCCGGTGCTTGACACCATGATTCGCCAGGCAGGATGGCACTTTATGTGGATGCAGGGTTCCTGCTCCCGCATGGGCTTTGGGATGTCGCGCGGGAACGCAACCCGGCGCGCCTTGAATCGCGCGCTGGATGGAATCGCGGTGCGGTTCAACGCCGCTGAACTCGAATCAGTGGACGTGGCCGAGTACCCCGGATTTCATGTGGCCACGGTCATCGTGCAGCCTCGACAGATACAGCAACAGACTTCCCTGGATTGCCCCAACGACATCTAGCAGGGTTTGCTGCATCGCCTTGGCCAGGGGAAGTATTCGTGAGTTGCTGGCGTGGCCCGCTGCCAACTTCAGCCACGACAGGGCCAGCAGGATCTAGAGCATTTTGTGGAATGGTGTAGACCTGATTTTCTTCCGTGCCCCACCCATTTCCGCAAAGAACGCGGAAATGGATGGGGCACGGAAGTCTATACCAAAAGGGAAAATGCTCTAACCCGCGCAAAGGAGACGACAGAATGGATTGGATGCGATGGAACTGGATGACCGAAATCCCCCATCTGCTGTGGTTGCGCAAGTGTCCTCGCTGCGCTTCGATTAAATTCAAACCCGCGGAGCAGCGCGGTTACGACGGCCTGATCAGCATGTTCTTGTTGCATCCCGTTCGCTGCGCATTTTGCTGGAGGCGATTCTACAGGTTTTCGTTTCCTGCAACCGACCAGGGCTGAGAAGTCAGCTCCGCACATGTCGCCGCTTCCGCGCCACCGCAACCCTACTCAAGGAGCACCCAATGGCATCCGCAACTACACATACATCGAATGATCTGCTCAGGTCCCTTGCCGCAAAGCAGACAGACCAGCCGCAGAACTACACCATGGTGGCGCAAAGCGTGAACGAAGTCAGAGAACTTCAGAATGCTCCGTCCATCAGCATGGGTCCGTACTTGATCGAATCCAACCAGACACGGCTGCTGGGCAGCATCAGCATCTACGGCCAGCGCGGAACCAGCAACGAGCAGATTCGCCTGCTCTATATGAATGAAACCGCGCTTCGCATCTGGATGGAAATGGGCAAGCGACCGAAGCTGTTGGGCACGCACCATCGCCCGCCTCGTGTGGCACTGCTTTCGTTTGGCGTGCCGTTCAGCGAATAGCAACTCATGATGAGACTGCCCAACTGCCGCCACATCCTGGAAGCGATGGACGTTAGGAAACGAGGGGTGGAACGGCACTGTGCCCGTTCCACCCCTTTGGCATGCAATTGATCCGGCCCTCAAACAGTGTCCCAATCCCACCCATCCCGCAAAAAACGCGGGATGGATGGGGCACCCAGTTGTCACTATTCATGGGCCGGATCAATAAGGCACCTGCGATCCGGCCAGTCCGCTTCGCGCAGAACGCTTCCGTGCCCCATCCATTTCTGCGCTTTGTGCGGAAATGGGTGGGATACCTGCACCCTATTTAAGGGCCGGATCATTAGGACCTTTGACGCAACGCCTCAGCCGCGCGCAACGCCAGACCGTGGGCCACGGAGGTGAACTCGTTGCCGCCGCGGATGCGGTCCTTGCCAAAGCGGGTTTCAAAGAGGTTGCGGACCGCGGGCACAAACGAGCTTCCTCCGGTCAGGAACACGCGGTCCACCTCCCGAGGGTGGACTCCGGAGGCGCTCAGCAGCCCGTCAATCAAGCCTCCGATGGCCTGCAGATCCTTCTCAATCCAAGATTCGAATTCGCGCCGTGTAACCGGGATGCGCAGGTCCATGCTGCCATCGCGAAAGCGGAACTCGGCCGTCTGGCTCCGCGAGAGTTCGAACTTGACCCGCTGCACGGCCTGATGGAGCTGATAGCCGAGGTCCTCCTCGATCAGCGTGATCAGGGCCTCAATCTTCTCCGGCTCCAGCGCCCGCACCCGCGCGCCCTTCAAGATCTCGCGCACGTTGTTGGTGCGCAGGAAGGAGAGATAATGCCAGCGCTCCAGGTTGGCGTAGATCCACGCGGGAACCGCGGGCAGCAGCTTGTTGAAGGAGCGCGCGTCGGTGTTCGATCCCAGCGCAGGGGAGACGAGTTTGCGCACGATGCGGGCATCGAAGGTGTCTCCGGCGAGGCCCAACCCGCTGTTGCCCAGCAGGGCCTGGGCAGAGCTTCCATGGCGCCTTACGCCTGGCCCCACGCGCAGCAGGGAGAAGTCGCTGGTGCCGCCGCCAAAGTCGCCAATCAAGATCAACTCGTCGTGATCGAGCGTGGCCTCATAGGTGCTGGCGGCGGCCACCGGCTCCATCTCAAAGTCGACGTGCTCAAAGCCGGCGGCGATAAATGCCTCGCGCAAACGCGCCACAGCAAAATCGTCGTCCTCCGCGGTATCCGCCCCTACAAAGCGCACCGGACGACCCACCATGGCATAGCGAATCGGGTTTCCAAATTGCGTGGACGCATGATTCCGGAGGTCGCCGAGGATGCGGGCAATCAGATCCTCCAGTTTGTAGCGGCGTCCAAAGATCTCGGTTCCGGTCAGCGTGCGGCTGCTCAGGTGCGACTTCAACGACTGGATCAGACGGCCCTTTTCCTCGCCATCAAGGTAGCGCTCAATGGCGGCTGGACCGGTCAAGCTGTGGGCCTTCCTTGGCCCGCCGGTGGTTTTCGTCAATTCAAGATAAAGCACCGAGCGAAACGATTCAACCTGGGCGCCCAGGGAGGGAAATGAAGCAAGTTGCACGGCCCCGTCGCGCAAAAGAGCCACGGAACTGTTGGTGGTGCCGAAATCGAAGCCTACGGCATCAGGCTGAACTCTGTTTGTCTGCACTCCTCCATTCTCGCAAACTCCAGGCGCTCCAGACGGCGCGGCATCCCACGACGGGGAGCTGCGCGCCCGTTCAGATTCAATTCTGGCAACACCGGCATACTTCAAGACCGATCTGGAGCCGGTGACAATTCCCTTCCCCATCAGCAACCGACCGTCTCCGGGACCAAGCCGGCTACCCTCTGGCCTCGACGGCCGATATTTGCTAACCTGAGCACAACATGAACCTACGATCAGGCGCAGTCCATGCCGCTTTGCTTTTGTTTTGCTCTCTTCCTTTGTTGGCGCAGAAAAAGCTTCCCCCCCAGGCGATCCGCTTTCAAGGCGCGCCACAGTATTCGCAACAGGAGCTGCTGGCGGCCGCCGGTCTGAAACCGGACACGCGCCTTAACCCCCGCGAAGTGAAGGCTCACGCCAAACAGCTGAATGACACCGGCCTGTTCGACGTGGTCAAATTCACTTTCGCCGGCAAATCGCTGCTCTTCACTTTGACGCCCACCAGCCAGCTCTTTCCCATGCACCTGGAGAATCTGCCCCTCGCGCCCGGTAAAGAACTCGATGCCAAACTTCATGAACGCTTCCCGCTCTATCACGGGCTGTTGCCTGCCAGCGGCTCCATCCTCGAAGGGATACGCCAGACGTTCGAAGAGATGCTGGCGGCCCATGGCATCAAAGCAACAGTAAAAGCCGTTCCCACCAGCGGCCTGGGCCCACAAAAGCTCACGGCTATGAACTTCACTGTGGTATCGCCGGCGGTGCATATCGGGCGCATCCAGCTTGTCGGCATCTCGTCCGCGATGCAAGCCAAGGTCAGCCTGCTGGCCAGCGGGCAAACCGGAAACAGCTTTGACACGGAAAACACCGCCGCGGGTCTTCAGCACGCCTTCGAGGAAATCTACCAGGACCAGGGCTATGCGGCGGTACGAGTGAATGTTGCCCAGGTTGATCCGCCCATGGTTTCGGATCAATCCGTCGACATCCCTTTTACAGTAACGATCCAGGAGGGTGGGAGTTACAAACTGGGGACCATCGACCTTCCGGGCAGCGCACTGGTGGCGCGCACAGAGATTGATAAATTCCTGGCGAAATACCCGGCCGGTTCAGGACGGCCTCTGGATCTGTTTTCCCAGGCCACGCGTGATGCCTACCATGCAAAAGGCTATCTGGATTGCTCGATTGTGCCACACCCTTCGTTCAATGAGGCGACGCGAATCGTGAATTACAGCCTCGACATTACACCGGGTCCGCAGTACCGGTTTGCCTCCGTCAAATTCGACGGCGCCCCTGATGCAATGGCTTCCAAGCTCAAGCTCGCCTGGAAGATGGCGCCAGGCGACGTATTCGACGAAAGCTATCTTTCAAACTTTGCGGCTCTGGCACAAAAAAAGGACAAGGCCATGACGAAATGGCTGCAGACGGTTCTCACCACCTTCGACGTCAAGGCCGACCCTGCCAGTTCCCAAGTGAACTGCACCTTCCATTTTGCCAAACCCGCGCAGAGCCCGCGCTAGCGCAAATCCAGAGCCAACGTGCCCATGGCGAGCGCAAGCGCTTTCAATTACCCACAACTTTGCGCCCCCTGCGATTTTGGCCTTTCTCGTGTTTTGAGTCCAAGGTATTTTGTGGAACGCGAAAGAACGAAGGCAGATTCTTCGACTCACCACCCAGACTGAAGGCACTGCGTACGGCAGACGCGCTACGCGGCATTGCATGCAGCGGGCGTTTACCTCCGCGAACGTTGGAGGACGGTTTGCACAGCGCCCTGACAGGGCGCTTGACGTTGGGAGGGCGACTGTTCCCAGCACGTCGCGCGGCTCCGTGCTGGGCTACTTGCACAGCGCCCTTGCAGGGCGCTTGGGCCGCACCAAGACACGTCCGGGGTTGAAACCCCGGAATCATTCGTTTGGGTCGGGTTTTCAGGGACCTGAAAGTCTCTGCTCCTTCCGATCCCAGGTTTTCCAAGGAACATCCTTGATGTTCCCTGAAAACCCCCACCGGTTTGGGCCGGTGCCTTGCTCAGAATCTGGACCTGGGGCACCCAGCTGCGCAGGTGGGTGCAGGGGCAGGGCAAACGCATCTTAATCTCACCTACCGATTTCCAATGAGGGGTTTTGTAACAGGGCACGACTAAAGTCGTGCCCTGTTACAAAGCTCATGAAATCAATATTCTGTGTTCTACCTTCGTGGCCTGTTCCGAAGCAATTTTAGATGCGTTTGCCCTGGGTGCGGGGGTTGACCGCTTGGGTTGATGCAGGGCTCCGGCTGCAATGCTCTGCGCCGAAGGCGCGTCTGCCGCACCGCAGGTGCTTAGCGGGGGTGGTGGGCGAGGTATTGCTCGGCCTCAGCCTTTGTGAAGATGCGGCCTACCAGAGGAACTGGAGCGGGCGGCGCGGGGGCGATGGTGATCGCGCTGCGGTAGAGGGCTTCGGCCTCGTCGAGCATTTTTTTATTTGTCGCGAAGAGGGTGGCGATTGGCTGGCCTTTTTCGACCTTGGCGCCGCGGCGGGCATGGAAGAGGATGCCGGCGTGAGGGTCTACTGGCTCACCGGCCTTCTCGCGTCCGGCTCCGGTACGCTGCACGGCCCAGCCCAGAACGGTAGTGTCCATGGCGGTGATATAGCCAGCTTGCCGAGCTTCCAGCACGCGGGTTGCGCCGGGGACGTGGTGGTTTTCTGGATGATCGAAGACGCTGGGGTCGCCGCCTTGGAGGGTCACCATTTCGAGGAAGATGCGGAGCGCGGTACCGTCGTTCAGGGCCTGTTCGGCGCGGGCAAAACCCACTTCCGCCGTGGCGGCCTGGCCACCCAGGTGGATCATCCAGCCCGCCAGAATCAGGGAGAGCTGACGCAGGTCTTCGTTCTCCGGCGGACGGTTGCCGCGCATGAGGTCAACGGCCTCGACCAGCTCAATCCAATTGCCGGCGGCGGTGCCGAGGGGCTGACTCATGTCAGTCAGCAGAGCCACTGTGCGGGTACCGGCCGATTCAGCGGTGGCGACGAGCAGGGCGGCCAGATACTCGGAGTCTTCGGCCTTCTTCAAAAACGCGCCGGAGCCGGTTTTCACGTCGAGGACCAGGGCGTTGAGGCCGGCGGCAAGCTTTTTGCTCAGGATGGAGGCGCAGATGAGGCCAGGGGACTCGACCGTGGAGGTGCGGTCGCGGAGGGCGTAGAGGACGCGGTCGGCGGGGACCAGCGAGGGGGTCTGGCTGACGATGGAGGTTCCACATTTCAGGAGCACGGACTCGAACTCGGCCAGGGAGAGGGCGGTACGGAAGCCGGGAATAGCCTCCAACTTGTCGAGCGTCCCGCCGGTGTGGCCCAGGGCGCGGCCGCTGATCATGGGTACAGCCACGCCGCAGGCGGCGGCGAGAGGAGCGATGAGGAAGCTGGTCTTGTCGCCCACGCCGCCGGTGGAGTGCTTGTCGACGGCCTGCTTGCCGAGGTTGGCGGGAGAGAATTTTTCGCCGGAGTCGCGCATGGCCAGGGTGAGGGCGCGCGTCTCGTCCAGGTTGAGCCCGCGCAGCCAGACAGCCATGAGGAAGGCGGAGAGCTGTTCCAGGGGGATGGAGCCGGTGGCGGCGCCCTGAGCCAGGAACTGGAGTTCGGCGTCGCTCAGGCGCTCACCATCGCGCTTTTTGCGGATCAGATCGACGGTGTGGAGGGGGGGCACGGAAAGATTCGGGTCAGACATCGCGAAAAAACCTCTTGAGCAGGTATAGATCGGCCCTAAAAGAGTGTCTGGGTACCCCACCCATTTCGCGATGAAGCCCGCGAAATGGATGGGGCACGGTGCTTCTGTTGGAGGGCCGGGGGTTACTTCAGTTGCATGTCGCCGGAGCAGGGCAACAGCTCCTGAAAGGTGAGGGTGCGCAGCCCGCCGGTGGCCGGAAAGATGACCGGAGCGTCGGGCAGGATGAACTCGGCCAGCACCTGACGGCAAGCGCCGCAGGGGGGACTGGGGGCGTTGTTGAGGTTGGCGATGGCGGCGGCCACCACTTTGATCTCCGGCCCGAAGCGGGAGACGGCGGAGCACAGGGCAGAGCGCTCGGCGCAGAGGGTGAGCCCGTAGCTGACGTTTTCGACGTTGACGCCGGTCACGATTTCTCCGTTGGAAAGCAGCAGGGCGGAGCCGACGCGGAAGTGGGAATAGGGCGCGTAGGCGTGCTCCGCGGCTTGAAGGGCAAGGCGGAGCAGATGGAGAAGGCGTTGATCTTTTGACTCATTTTGGATCATGGTAGGCCTCTTGTACCCTGCGGCGGTAACCAGAGGGTATAGCATACTCCGCCCGCCCTGCGGCCGGTGAGCAAAGAAAGGAATGGGAACCGAAAGCGGAAACCCGGATAGAAGGAATCATTCCCTTGGGTGGGCGGCTCAAGTTGGCTCGGAAGTGTCCGATAAGGGCTTAGAGTGCTGCCGCGCCCGGAGACCAGATCCGGACCGGCCTAGTGAGTGAATCCAATGGATGAATTGACGAGGGAGTTCCTGATCGAGAGCCAGGAAGGGCTGGATCGCATGGAGCGGTGCCTGACCGAACTGGAAGAGCGTCCGCAAGATGCGGGGCTGCTTGGCGACATCTTCCGCTCGGTGCATACGATCAAGGGCACCACAGGCTTTCTGGGCTTCAAGCGTTTAGAGAAGCTGGCCCACGCGGGCGAGAACCTGCTCGGCTTGCTGCGCGATGGCAAAGTGACGGCAACCCGACCCGTAATCACCGGCCTGCTGCAGCTGCTGGACGGCTTGCGCTCGATTCTGAAGACGATCGAATGCGAGAGCAGCGAGGGCGACGGCGAAGATGCCGAGCTGGTGATGCAGCTGGAAGAGCTGCAGGCCAGCACGCCAGCAGAGGTGGCCCAGATTCATGCGGCTGCCGTCAAATTCGCCGAGCAAGCCGCGCAATTCCAGCCCACGGCCAACGCCCCTGCGGCGCCCCCGCCTCCGGCTGACACCAAGGCCGCGGCTCCGCCCGTGGTCGAGGCCAAGCCGGAAGCCAAGCCCGAGTCGATGTCGGACGAGGACAAGCGGCGGTTACAGCCGATTGCCAGCGCCGCCGAGAGTTCTCTGCGCGTGGATGTAACGCTGCTGAACCGGATGATGAATCTGGTGGGCGAGCTGGTGCTGACCCGCAATCAGGTTCTGCAGGCCACGGCCAACGATCCCAACATGACGATGCTTTCGCGCCGTCTGGACATGGTGACGGCCGATCTGCGCGAGAACGTGATGAAGGCCCGCATGCAGCCGGTCTCCAACATCTTCTCGAAGATGCCGCGCATTGTGCGCGACCTCTCGCAGGTGCTGGGCCGCAAGGTGCGTTTGCAGCTGGAAGGCCAGGACACGGAGCTGGACAAGAGCCTGCTCGAAGCCATCAAAGATCCCATGACGCACGCGGTGCGCAACTCACTGGATCACGGCATTGAGCCGCCCGATGTGCGCATAGCGGCGGGCAAGGACCCGGAGGGCACGCTGAAGCTGCGCGCCAGCCACCAGGGCAGCCACGTCATCATCGAAGTTTCGGATGACGGCGCGGGCATCAACGTGGAAAAGGTCCGCGCCAAGGCCATTGAGCGCGGGCTGATTACGGCTGATAAGGCCAGCCAGCTGGTGGAACGCGAGCTGCTGCAGCTGATCTTCCTGCCCGGCTTCTCGACCGCAGCCGCGGTGACCAACGTGAGCGGCCGTGGCGTGGGCATGGACGTGGTCCGCACCAACGTGGAAAAGATTGGCGGCAAGGTGGAAGTGGATTCGCGTACCGGCCAGGGCACCACGCTCCGGCTGCGGATTCCGCTGACATTGGCCATTATTCCGGCGCTGATTGTGCGCACCCTGGACCAGAGCTTTGCGTTGCCGCAGGGCGCTCTCTCGGAGCTGGTGCATGTTCCGCCGGAGCAGGCCAACACCATGATTGAGTGGATGGAGGGCGCGCCTCTGTTCCGGCTGCGCGGCAAGCTTCTGCCGCTGGTCTTCCTGGATCGGATGCTGACGCCGGGCAACCAGCACAAGGAAGCCAGCGAGCGGGACAACTTTATTGCCGTGCTGGACGCCGACGGACGCCGTTTTGGTCTGGTGGTGGACGGGCTGGCGGACCCGGAAGAGATTGTGGTGAAGCCACTGTCGTCGGTACTGAAGGGCATTGGTCTTTACTCCGGCGCCACGGTGCTGGGCAATGGCGATCTGGCGCTGATTCTGGATCCGGGATCGATTGCGATGAAGGCCGGCATTACCATGCTCACCCGCGAGGAAGAGGCCGCGTCGGCCAACGAGGAAGACGCGTCCGAGATAAAGGGTATGGAATATCTGCTGGTGGAAGCGGCGGGACGGCGTGCCGCGGTGGCCTTGGCCGACGTGCTGCGCATCGAGCAGCTGCCGTTGTCACGGATCGAATACATCGGCTACCGGCCGGTGATCAACTTCAACGGCCAGTTGCTCCCAGTGGAGGATTCGGGTGGCGTGCTGCAGGCTGCTGAAGCCAAGCCCGGGGCGCAGGTGATCGTGGTGGTATGCCGCGAAGCCAACCGTCATGTGGGTATTGCGGTATCGCAGGTGCTGGATGTGGCGGCGGGCTCGGATCTGTTTGAGGCCGGGACCGTGCAGCGCACCGGCGGCGTAACGCTGCTGAAGGAACAGGTAACCGGAGTGGTGGATCTGGGCGGCGTGCCGCCCCTTCCGCCCGAGCAGAACCAGAACTGGAACCAGCCCGCGGAGAGTATGGCATGAGCACAGCAACCGTAACCCATTTGAAAGAAAAGGCCACAGCGGCGCTGGTCGAGGTTTGCTCGGTCCGGCTGGACAAAACCTGGTTTGGGATGCCGATCTCGCACATTCTCGAGATCGTGGGCGGAGCCCGTCCGCAGCCGGTGCCCTTGGCGCCAAGCTACGTGGGGGGCCTGGTTCACTATCGCGGCGATGTGCTGACCACGGTAAGCCTGCGCCATCTTCTGGGACTTCCTCCCAAGGATGGGCCCCAGGACATTATTGTTCTGGAGTCCAAGGGCGGGTGTTTTGGTCTTCTGGTGGACGCGGTTGGCGAAGTGCTGACCCTGTCGGCTGTGGACTACGAGCAGAACCCCTCCACCCTCGATGCCAAGCGTCGCGCGCTGTTTGCCGGGGCTTACAAACTGAAGGACAGACTGCTGGTGATGCTCGATCCTGAGCGTCTGGACCCGATCCGGCTCAGCGCTGGCCAGCCCAGCTAACCAACGGGAACGATCGAATTCAACCTTGGAGGTAACCATGCGAGCACTGATAGTCGACGATTCCCGCTTTGTGCGCGGCTTCCTGCGCGGACTTCTGCAGGAAAAGGGGATTGAGTGCGAAGAGGCGGCCGATGGACAGCAGGCGCTGGACCATCTGCACGAAGGACCGGAGTTTGACCTGGCGCTGGTGGACTGGAACATGCCCGTGATGAACGGTCTGGACATGCTGAAGCAACTGCGCGCCGAGGGCTATGCCGACCTGAAGGTGATGATGGTAACCACCGAGGCCGAGAACGACTTCATTCTGCGTGCGCTGGATGCGGGGGCCGACGAGTATCTGATGAAGCCCTTTGACGCCGACGCCTTGAACGAGAAGCTGACTCTGCTGGGTCTGATGGAGGACTAGCGGATGACGGTTGCACGGCGTACCCGCATATTGGTTGTTGACGACTCGGCCGTGATGCGCAATCTACTGCGCACGGTCGTCACAACAGACACTGCCCTGGAAGTCGCCGGCACCGCCGGCGACGGCGCCTCGGCGTTGGCAGCCATCGCCACGTTTCGCCCGGATCTGATTCTGCTGGACGTTGAGATGCCGGTGATGGATGGGTTGGTCACACTCCGCGAGATGCGGAAACGAGGCTTCAAGATGCCGGTTATCATGTGCAGTTCACTCACCCAGCGCGGGGCCAAGGTTACCATCGAGGCTCTGGCGTGCGGTGCATCGGACTATGTGACCAAGCCGACAGGACAAGCAGATCGGGAGTCTGCGGTGCGCACACTTAGCCAGCAACTGATACCGAAGATCAAAGCTTTGACGCAGGAGGTGGCCCCCACGGCATCCCCCGCATCGCAGCCCTACTCGCCCCTGGCTCCACGGCCTCTGGGACACTCCAACATTCTGCCCATGGGGGGACCGCCACCGATCCGCCAACAGGCACTCACGATGGTGCCCACGGTGCTGGCCATTGGGGTATCCACGGGGGGCCCGGCGGCACTCGACATCCTGCTGCCCGCGATCCCGGCCAATTTTCCATTGCCGATCCTGATTGTGCAGCACATGCCCGAGCTGTTTACCAAGCTGTTTGCCGAACGGTTGAACTCACGGTGCCGCTTTCCGGTTGCGGAGGCTGCGCAAGGCATGATCGTAGTGCCGGGATCCTGCTATGTTGCACGCGGTAACTGGCACATGGAAGTGGTGGGAGGAGCTCACCCCAGCGCTCCGGCCACTCTGACCCTGACACAGGCTGCCCCGGAGAATCATTGCCGGCCAGCCGTTGACGTCCTGTACCGTTCCGTTGCCCGCCACTACGGCTCAGGTGTGCTTGCCGTTGTGCTCACCGGCATGGGTTCGGACGGGATGCTGGGCTGCCGCGTGATTCGCGAGCAGGGCGGCGGCGTCATCGCGCAGGATCAGGCGACCAGTACCGTTTGGGGCATGCCGGGCGCGGTCACCAACGCCGGGCTGGCTCATAGAGTGCTTCCTCTCGATGCCATCGCTCCTGAGATCATGCGCATCGTCAACCGGAATTCAAGCGAAGCCCAAGAGCTTCGCAGATTGGTGGTTTAGTGATGGAACACGCCGCCAGCGCCGATTATGGCTATCTCCGCCAGCTCGTATTCGGACTTTCCCAGAACGTCCTCGATCCCTCGCGCGATTATCTCTTCGATACGCGCTTGTCCCGGGTGCTGCGCAATAACGGGATGAGCCGCCTGGAAGAATTGGTCATGTGTCTGCGTTCACGTCCCAACCCCATTCTGGAGCGCGCTGTGGCAGAAGCAATGACCATCAACGAAACCAGCTTCTTCCGCGATTCACGGCCCTTTGAGCTGCTGCGGACCGATCTGCTTCCCAAGTTGATTGAGAACCGCAAACACACCCGCACCCTGCGCTTCTGGAGTGCCGCCTGCTCCACCGGACAGGAAGCCTACAGCCTTGCCATGATGATGCTGGAACACTTTCCGATGCTGGTGGGCTGGAACATCCAGATTGAAGGCACGGACATTTGCAACGAAGTGGTGGACCGGGCCCAGACCGGCACCTATCACCGCATCGAGATCAACCGCGGATTGCCGGCGCGCTTTGTGGTCCGCTACTTTGACCACGTGGGCGAAGACTGGATGGTGAAGGCGGAGGTCAAGAAGGTGTGCCGCTTCCGGCAGGCCAACCTAACCGGAAACTCGCTGCCCTTCAATCGCTCCACCGACAAGTTCGACGTGATCTTTCTGCGCAACGTGATGCTCTATTTTGCGCAGGACACACGCAAGGTGCTGATGAACAACATCCATCGCCTGCTGCCCACGGATGGCCTACTGTTCCTAGGTTCCAGCGAACAACCGGCCGAACCTGCCCTGTGGAACGCCGTGCTGGCCGGGGGAACGTGTCACTTTACCCCGCGACAGCCGAGTTAGTTAGGGAGTGGGGAGTAGGGAATAGGGACTGAGGGAACGAGGGCTGACGCGGCATAGGCGCTGTAGGTTCTCAGCCTCAACCAGAATTCGTAACCGGGTCTTTGAACAATAGAAAGAAAAGCGGCTGAGGAGCGTGATGCTCTTCAGCCGCTTTTTTCTTTGGAGTGGGTGGCTCGACGGAGCATGGGGGTTCTGTTTCTTGGTCCCTTGGTCTGAAATCCGGATAGGTTGGGCGAGTCGGGAATTTGCCGAAGAACAAAAGCAGACCCTTCGACTAGGCTCTGCCCCAAAAAGCCAAGATCGCTCTTTGGGGACCCCAGAGAACACCTGGGGCCCCGTTCGCTCAGGATGGCCACCTGCGGTGGGGCAGGCGGCTTCGTGTGGCCACTTAGCCACCTAGTCACCTAGTTCCTAGTCCCTTAGCATCTTCCCCACTTCCGCTTCCAGCCGCGCCGTGATCAGGACCTCGGTGTCAGCGGTGGTGAAGTGGATGGGCTGGCCTACGCGGAGTTCGATCTGGCCGGAGCGGAACCAGCTCTTGCCTTCTGTACGCAGCTCCGCAATGCCTTTGATGGCGACGGGGAGCACTGCGGCTCCGCATTGCTTGGCCAGCAGGCCAACGCCGTGGCGGAAGTGCGCCAGTTCGCCGGTGGCCGAGCGCGTGCCTTCTGGAAACACCAGCACGCTGTAGCCCCGATCCATGGCCCTACCGGCGTGGGTAAAGGCCTGCTGGAAGTCGCGCAGGCGGGAGAGCGGGAAGGCGTTGAACAGGCCGGTGAGCAGCCAGTAGATAAAGCGGCCGGGCAGATAGAAGCCGCTGGAGGCTCCGCGCTCCGGGTTGCGGAAGTGGCGATAGGCGTCGAGCATCTCCGCGCTCATGGCCACGGCCATGTGGCGGCGCACGTGAACAGCCAGGGCGAACTGGATGAGCGGCACGTCATAACTGGAGACATGATTGGAGACGATGAGGAGCGGGCCGGTGGTGGCAAGATCCTGCGCTGCCTGGCCGTCAATCCCGGAGTGGGGCCCGGTCTCGGACCCGGTGACGGTGGGCGCGGCCAGCAGGCTGACCAGCGGCCGCATTACGGCCTCCACAAAAGCCACGCGCAGCCAGCGCACGGGGCGCGTCCAGGGCCACGTGGAATAGAGGTAGCCGCCCCGGCGCGCCGCTTCCACCTGCGCGGCAGGCAGGGTGGCAGCGGTGGAGGCAGAGATTTCCATGGTGGTGCTGGATAGCTCAGGGCCGTTGCCAGCAACAATCTCCCGAAGTTCGCCGAGGGTCTGCGCACGGTCCAGTGCACCCTCCGCGGCCACAATGCCGATGCGCCGCTCGATAGCCGCCGCCAGCTGAATGCGGCCGAGGGAATCCAGGAGCAGATCTTCGCTGAGGCGGAGCTCGTCGCCGATGCCGCGCGGGGTTTCGCCGGAGATTTGGGCGATCAGGGCCAGGAGCCAGTCACTGGATGCGCCAAAGCTGCCGGCATGCCCAGCGGCGGCGGCCTTTTGGATGCGGTCGAGCTCGTCGGCCACGGCCTTGCGACGAACCTTGCCGGTGGAGGTGCGGGGCAGGTCGGGCTCTGGCCAGAGCACCCAGCGGCGAATCTTCTGGACTTCCGCCAAGGTGCGGTTGGCGGCCTCGATGGCCTGGGCTGCGCCCTGACCTGCACCACGGCAGGCAACCACGGCACAGGGCTCGGGACCAGTGGCGGTGGAAACGGCCACCACGGCGCAGGCAGCAATGCCGGGCTGGGCTTCAACGGCGGCTTCCAGGTCTTCAGGGTGGATGTTGACGCCGGCCGAGGTAACAATGACCTCGCTCTTGCGACCCAGGAAGCGGAGTGAGCCGTCTTCGTCCTTGGAGGCCAGATCGCCAGTGGAAAGCCAGTCGCCTGCGCGCTTGTGGAGCTTGCCGCCCTGCCAGGTGGCGGCAGAGATGGACGCGCCGCGAACCAGCACCTCGCCCTCCGGCGAGAGCTTCACTTCCCTGCCCGGCATGGGCTTGCCGATGGTACCTTGGGCCACGTGGAAGGGATGGTTCAGGGTGATGAGCGCGGTGGTCTCCGTCATGCCGTAGCCCTGGATGAGGACAAAGCCTAGACGATTCCAGAACTGTTCAAGAGGCGCGGCCAGGGCGCCGCCACCGGAGACAAAGGCCCAGAACTTGAGGCCAAAGGCGCGATGCAGCTTGCGGAAACGCCACCAGCGGAAGAGGGCGCGAGAGCCTTCGGCGGCTTCGAGCTGATCGGACAGGCCGGGGCGTTCGGCTTCAATGTGGGCCTTGAGCAGGGCCAGAACGCGGGGCACGGCGGCTAGCACCGAGATGCGCTCACGGCGGATGGTTTCCATCAGGCGCGGCGCGAGGAGGCGGCTTTCAAAGTGCACTTCCGCGGTGAGGATGGGCGGAATCCACAAACCCATGGTCTGGCCAAAGACGTGGCTCAGGGGCAGGGTGTGCAGAATACGCAGGGGATGGATGAGCCGCTTCCAGCGCATGTACGGCTGCGCTCCCTGCTCAATGGGGCCGATGCTGGCCAGCACGTTGCCGTGGGTGAGGACAACACCTTTGGGCTCACCCGTGGTGCCGCTGGTGAAGAGGATCTGCAGCGGTGTGTCTTTGCCGAGAATGCTGATGGCGGCCACTTCCTTCGCTGGCAGGGACTGTGGCCAATCTTCAAAGAGCACCTTGGGCAAATCGGCGGGCAGTTGCTGCAGCAGCACCGCATCGCCCACGGCCAGCTTGGCCTGGGTGTCAGCGGCCACGCGGACAGCAAAGTCGGCGGAGCCCGCGACGTCCAACGGCACGGCCAGCACGCCCCGCAGCATGCAGCCGAAGAAAGCGGCCACCCACTCGGCGGAGTTCTCCGCCCAGATGAGCACGCGGTCGCCGGGAGCGATGCCCCGCTCCACAAGCAGCGCGGCAAAGCGCCCGGCCTGCTGGGCCAGCTCGGCGTAGGTGGTGGTGCGCCGCCGGTTGCCCTGGTGGCGCACAATGGCAGTCTCCCGGCCATGGCGGCGGAAATCGTCAACGAGGGTAGCAAGATGTTCGCGCATGGTGGCTTCCATTTTTGTTCATGGTAGCAGCGTGGGGTAAGGTTTGGGCGTGGGGAACTGCATCGGTCACTGCGCCCGGCTGGCCGGAAACTGTTATTCTCACAACCGATGAGCGAGATGAAGAAGAATCCGGCCCCCACCACGCCCGCCGCGCTGGTGCGCACTGAAGCGCAGGCGCTGGAAGCACTGGCCACGCGGCTGGAAGGCGAGATGGCCGAGCCCTTTGAACGCGCCGTGGAGCTGGTTCTGGAGTGCGGCAAATCCGGCGGCCGCGTGGTGGTCACCGGCATGGGCAAAAGCGGCATTGTGGCGCAGAAGATTGCCGCCACGCTCAGCTCCACCGGCTCGCCCGCGCTGTTTCTGCATCCGGCCGAGGCCGTGCATGGCGACCTGGGCGTGCTGATGCAGGGCGATGTGGTGGTGGCGCTATCGGCCTCCGGCGAGACGGAAGAGATTCTGCGCCTGTTGAGTACGCTCAAGCGCAAGGGCGACGCGCTGGTTGCGCTCTGCTGCAACATGAACTCGACCCTGGCCGAGGCGGCCGATGTGGCGCTGGATTGCTCGGTTGAGCGCGAAGCCTGCGGGATGAACCTTGCACCGACCGCATCGACGACCACGATGCTGGCGCTCGGCGATGCGCTCGCCATTGCCGTAAGCCTGCGCAAGGGCTTCCGGGCCGAGGATTTTGCGGAGCTACATCCGGGCGGCAAGCTGGGCAAGCGGCTGGCCAAGGTCCGCGACCTGATGCACAAGGGCAGCGAGATACCGCATGTGGCGCCCACCACACAGATGACCGATGTGATTTATGAGATGTCGTCCAAAAAGCTGGGCCTGACCACGGTGCAGTGCGAAGGCAAGCTGTGCGGCGTGATCAGCGACGGCGATCTGCGCCGGTTGCTGGAACATGAAGGCGGTGCGGCGCTGGCCAAGTCCGCCGGCGAGGCCATGAATCCCCATCCGCGCACGATTGCATCGAGCGAACTCGCGGCCAAAGCATTGGCGATCTTAGAAGCAAGAAAGATCACGTCGCTGGTGGTGGTGGATGGCGCGGGGATGGTGGAAGGCGTCCTGCACCTGCACGATCTGTGGGGAGTGGAGATGATTTAAGAGCTGGGACTAAGGGGCTCGGGACTAGGGACTGGGTGGCTCAGTGACTGCGGATGTTGATCGGGACCAACATTTCCAGATCGCGATCCAGCAGAGTGGAAACATCGGGCGCGGAATCTTTGTAGTGGACACGGGGCCGTTTGTCGCGCAGCTCGCGGGCAAAGGCATCGGCGTCGTCCGCGCGGCTGAACTTCTTGATGTACGTCCCCGAGCGGTACTCGCCGACACAGTAGCTATAGGTGATCACGGCCCAGTAACTGCGCCAACCTTGCTTGGTAACTTTTGCGCCGACCACGACGCCATCCACAGAGGGCCAGCCTTCCTGGGCGCGCTGCTGTCGCCGCTTCTGCCACCAGTTCTTTGTGGCATAGGCCGCCACCGCGCCCGGCAACAGGCCGAACATCTTGAGCAGCTTGATGATGATGTAGAAGTATTCCCAGTGAATGCGCATGTCGAGCATGGCTGACATTATTCCATACCGATGGTTTAACATGGGTAACCAATCGCCGATGACGAAGGTCGAGCTAATTATCCCCAGTCCATTCAACAGCGCAGCAGAGAACGTCGACGAACCGGAAGGAGGATTGATCCCAATGGCGATCAAGTTCCAAAGAGTTGATTACAAAACCGAGCTAAACGGTAAACAGCAGGAGGCGTACAACTACCAAAAGGTTTCTGCTGTTCTGGCTGAGTTTGGTTGGTTCACAATCCCTTTGAGAAACGACTGGAATGGAGCCGACTTTCTGATTCAGTCGACTGATGGCAAAACCATCCTCCCAGTTCAACTCAAGGGGCGCCTGACTTTTGACAAAAAGTACGAGGACAAGAACCTTTATATCTGTTTCAGGGATGGGCTGAACGACAAGGATCCTTGGTATCTTTACCCACACAACGAGTTGCTCGAAGCTTTCATTTCAAGAGGCAAGATTGAAGGAACCGAAACGTGGAAGATGGACAAACCGTTTCACTTTCCAACGCTGTCGGATTGGCATAGGGAGATTTTACATCCATATCAAATTGCGGAAACTCATGTCGACTGAACGCAACGCACTGATCACCGGCGCATCGAGCGGCTTTGGGCTGTTGACTGCGGTCACGCTGGCAAAGCGCGGTTGGCACGTTATCGCCACCATGCGCGACATCTCCCGCAGCGAGCGTCTGCTTGCGGCTGCGCGCGAGGCCGGAGTTATTGAGCGCATCGAGATTCTGCGGCTCGACGTAACGAGCCTGCAGCAGGTGGAAGAGCTTGCAAAGACGGTTGCCGAACGCGCAGTTCCGCTCGATGCGGTGGTGAATAATGCGGGGTTTGCGATGGCCGGTTTTGTGGATGACGTCTCCGACGCGGAACTCCGGCAGCAATTCGATACCAACTTTTTTGGCGCGGCGGCGGTGACGCGGGCGCTGCTCCCGCAGTTCAGACGGCAGGGCTTTGGGCACATCGTCATGGTCACGTCCATCTCCGGGCGGACGGGGTATCCGGGGGTCAGCTCCTATGCGGCGTCCAAGTACGCGCTGGAGGGGTGGACGGAGAGTCTGCGCTTTGAGGTTGCGCCGCTGGGCCTGCGGGTGGCGCTGGTGGAGCCGGGATCGTTTGATACCGACATCTGGACGCGGGGCGCGATTTTTTCTGCTGGTTCCGAAGATCCGAGTTCGCCGAATAAAGTGCGGCGCGAACGGTTGGCAGCGGCCATGAAGGCGCGGCCCGGCAAAGGGCGCGGCAATCCGCAGATTGTGGCGGACGGGATCGCGCGGATTCTTGAGGACCCCAGCCCCAGGCTGCGCTACGTGTTTGGCAGGGACGCCAAGCTGCTGCTGGCGCTGCGCACGCTGCTGCCGTGGCCGCTGTTTGAGTGGATCGTGATGCGGGCCAGCGGGCTGCTGGAGAAATAATTTTCTTGGACTCCGGAGGGGAACGATGGCACGGACCAACGATCTTGACGAGATTCGCGCTGGGGTTGAGGAGCAGCAGAAGGCTGTTCTGTGGGAGGATGCGCGTAAGGGCGGCGGCAGCGTGGACGGCTTCCTGTGGAAGGGTGATCCTCGTGCCAAGCCGATTCAGCGGGCGGGGCTTGTGGTCTTCGGACTGATGTTCCTCCTCCTTGCAGTGGTGATGGCGTCTATTCCGTTTCAGAAGCATTTCGAAGGGGGCTGGCCAGTTCCTTGGGTGATGGGGTTGGGTTGTCTTCTGATTGCGCTCCGGCTAATTCGGAACGCTTTCAGGCGGCCGAAGAGACGCAAATAGTCGCATAATAGGGAAGAGGCTTCCATGGCCGACGCATCCATTGTGGTTCATCTGGACGCTGGAGCGCAGGCACGGCTTGCGGCTCTGGCAGAAGCGCGCCACCAGCCGGTGGCCGATGTGGCTGCCGAGGTGCTTGCCACCTATCTTGCTCCGGAGAGCTGGGAACAGACCCATATCCGCGCCGGGCTCAACGCGCTGGCAGCCGGAAAAGCCGTTCCTCATGAACAGGTTGCCGTCTGGCTCGCAAGTTGGGGCACGGAAAACGAGCTTCCCGCACCCGAATGAAGATTCTCTGGTCGCCTACGGCAATCGCCGATCTCCGGGCGATCCGAGCCTATATTGCCAAGGACAACCCCACCGCAGCCCATCGAGTCGCTCTCTCCGTCCGAGATGCGGTTGAGCGGTTGGCGCAGTTTCCCAATTCTGGCCGCGTCGGCAGAGTGGAGGAAACACGCGAATTGGTGATTGCGGGACTTCCTTTCATTGCCGTCTATACAGCATCGAGGAACAAGATCTCCATAGCTTCCGTACTGCATGGCAGCCGCAATTGGCCCAGTTCCTTCTGATCTAGCGTGATGCGGGCCGCACCACCCGCACGGCGGAGCGGGTAAAATAGAAGCTTCGAACGGCAAAGGAACGAAAACCTCATGCAACGCTGGTCCAAGCTCTTTATTCCGACTCTTCGCGAGGCCCCGGCAGACGCCGAAGTGGCCAGTCACAAGTTTCTTGTCCGCTCCGGCTACATCCGGCAGCTGGGCGCGGGACTGTACAACTACTTGTTCCTGGGCCAGAGGGCCATCAACAAGATCATCGGGATCGTCCGCTCCGAGATGGACCAGATTGCTCAGGAGTTCTTTCTGCCGGCCCTGTTGCCCAAGGAGCCGTGGGAGCAGAGCGGCCGCTGGACGGGCATGGGCGACAACATGTTCCGGCTCAAGGACCGCAAGGGCGCCGAACTGTGCCTGGGCATGACGCATGAAGAGATCATGACCGTGATCGCGCGCAACGAGCTGCGCAGCTACAAGCAGCTGCCGCAGATCTGGTACCAGATTCAGACCAAGTTCAGGGACGAACCGCGGCCCAAGTCGGGGCTGCTGCGCGTGCGCCAGTTCACGATGAAGGACGCGTATTCTTTCGACATCGACAAAGCTGGCCTCGACAAGAGCTTTGAGCTGCACGACCGCGTGTATCGCAAGATTTTTTCGCGCTGCGGATTGAAGTTTGTGGCGGTGGAAGCGGATTCGGGCTCGATGGGCGGATCGCAGTCGCAGGAGTTCATGGTGTACACCGATGCGGGCGAGGACTTGATTGCCAGCTGTCCGGTGTGCGGCTATGCGGCCAACACGGAGAAGGCTGTTTCCAAGCTCGAACCGGTGGTTGAGCTTGAACCTACGGGCGACGGCAAACCAGAAGAGATTCACACGCCGGGCATGGGCGCGATTGCCGACATTGCAGCGTTCCTCAAGATGAGCCCCGCGAACGACATCAAGTGCGTGGCCTACATGGCGGAGTTGCGCGGCGCAGAGGGCAAGAGCACGTGGCATCCGGTGGCAGCCTTCCTGCGCGGCGATCAGCAAGTGAATGAGACCAAGCTGATGGGCGCGCTTGGTGCAACCGAGCTGCGGCAGATGGTGGCGGAGGAGCTGGAACAGTTCCTGCATGCGCCGGCGGGCTATCTTGGACCGGTGGGCTTGAAGCCTGCTGCCAAGCCGATGACCGCCGAGCTGACCGTGGTGGTGGACAAGGCTCTCGAAGGCCGCAAGAACATGGTGTGCGGCGCCAACAAGCTCGACTATCACTTCCGCAGTGTAACTCCTGGCGTGGATTTTTCCTGGACTCTTGCCGCTGATATTCGCACCGTGAATGAAGGCGAGAGCTGCCCGAAAGATGGTTGCGCGGGCAAGCTCGTTGTCGGCAAGGCCGTTGAGATTGGCCACATCTTCAAGCTGGGCTACAAGTACTCCGAAGCGATGGGTGCGCGGGTGCTGGACGTGAACGGGAAGGAAGTAACGCCGATCATGGGCAGCTACGGCATTGGCATTGAGCGCATTCTGACTTCAGCCATTGAGCAGTCAAACGATGCCAACGGCTTCTGGCTGCCGGCGTCGATTGCGCCGTTCGCGGTGGTGGTCACCGTCACGAACGTGCGCGATGCCGAGCTGATGGCAGCGGGCGAGAAGATTGCCGCGGAGCTGGATGCGGCCGGCCTGGATGTGCTGCTGGACGATCGCGACGAGCGCGCCGGTGTGAAGTTCAAGGACGCCGATCTGATCGGCATTCCGTATCGCATCAACGTGGGCAAGAAAGTGGCTCAGGGACAAGTGGAACTTGTAACTCGCGCCACCTGCACCAGCACCGATGTGGACCTTGCCGAAATTCTGCCGCTGCTCAAGGAGCGGATTGCTGAAGAGCTTCTGCTTGAGGCAAGCGCGGAGTAACCGTTCTTATCCCCCACTTGCGGCCGCGCGGCAATTGCCTGCACGGCCGCAAACTTCTGTCAGGAGCGGCAGTTCGAGCGCGCTCCGGCACAAGCCAAGGAGTTGAAGCCGATGGCACTGAAGATCAAGTTTGCGCGTCCTGCGGGTTCGCACCCTCAATTATGGTTCCTGTTGCGCATTGCGTTGATGGGCGCGGCTGCCGTGGCCGTGATGTTTTTGGCAGTCTCGGTTTTCTTTTACTTCAAGTACCGCGGCATTGTGGACGAGCGGCTGAAGTCGCCGATCTTTGCCACCACGGCCAAGATCTATGCGGCTCCGCGCGAAGTGCGTTTGGGACAAAAGCTGAGCGTGCATCTGATTGCCGAAGAGCTGCGCTCGGCCGGTTACTCGGCGGATGGCGCATCGACGGGGTCACAGCTGGGCACCTTTGCCGAGGGCACGTTGTCCATCACGGTACGGCCCGGCGCGCAGTCGTTCCACGCGCCTGAAGCAGCCGTGATCCACACCAACGGCAACTCGGTTACTTCCATTACCGATGAGAAGGGCCAGCAGCTGGAGAGCTACGAGCTGGAACCGCAGCTGATTACAGGATTGAGCGACGACAGCAATCGCACCAAGCGCCGCCTGCTCACCTACGACGAGATTCCGCAGAACCTGGTGAATGCGGTCATCGCCATTGAGGATCGCCGCTTCTTTGAGCATGGCGGCGTGAACTACGTGAGCATGCTGGGCTGGGCATGGCACGACGTGGTTGGCGACCGCAAGCATCGCGGCGGCGCATCCACGCTAACCATGCAGTTGGCCAAGCAATTATTCATCACTTCCAACGGCACCTTCCGCTACAAGCTGAAGCAGGTGCTGGTGGCCTACATGCTGGAGCATCGCTTCAGCAAGAAGGAAATCTTCGAGAGCTACGCCAATCAGGTTCCGATGGGCCAGCGCGGCAGCTTCTCCATCAACGGATTTGGCGAGGCTTCGCAGGCGTACTTTGGCAAG
This sequence comes from uncultured Occallatibacter sp., assembly GCA_964645855.1. Taxonomy (GTDB): domain Bacteria; phylum Acidobacteriota; class Terriglobia; order Terriglobales; family Acidobacteriaceae; genus Telmatobacter. Next base: position 60,835 of record CAZYDF010000002.1, on the reverse strand, counting down.
GACGTGCGCCAGATCTCTCTCTCTGAGAGCGCGCTGCTTGCCGGCATCATCCAGAGCCCGAGCCGCTTGAATGCCTTCCGCCATCCGGAGCGCGCCATTGAGCGGCGCAACTTGGTGCTGGACTCCATGGTGGAAACCGGCGCCATCACCAAAGAGCAGGCAGAGAAGGCCAAGATTGAGCCGCTGCATCTTATCCCCGGCTCCGTGGATGCCAGCGAGGCACCGTACTTTGTTGATCTGGTCCACGACCAACTGCAGCAAAAGCTGGGCGATCGCGACTTGAACGGCGAAGGGCTGCGCATCTACACGTCGCTCGATCCAGACCTGCAGAAGCTGGCCACGGCGGCGGTTGAATCCACCGTACACACGATTGATGCGCAGGTGGACAAGCTGCATGCGCAAGAGAAGAAGGCCGGCCAGAGTTATGCGTATCCGCAAGTAGCTCTGGTGGCGCTGAATCCGCACACAGGCCAGGTGCTGGCGCTGGTGGGCGGGCGCAGCTACGGCCAGAGCCAGGTGAACCACGCGGTAGCGCATCGGCCCACAGGCTCCATCTTCAAGCCCTTTGTGTACGCCGCGGCCTTTGCCACCGCGGCGGAAGGCACGCTGCTGCCGGGGCAGACCCAGCCTTTCTCGCCCGTCACCATGCTGAAGGACGAAGAGACCACTTACGATGTGGGCGGACAGAGTTACACCGCGCATAACTACGAGGGCGACTATCACGATCAGGTCACGGCGCGCTATGCGCTGATGCGCTCCTTGAACAACGCCACCATCGGGCTGGCTTCTATGGTGGGCTTTGATCGCGTGGCGGCGCTGGCGCGGGACGCGGGCATCAAGAGCGCGCGCGGCACGCCGACCGTGGCCATTGGCAGCTATGACGCGTCGCCGCTGGATATGGCCGGCGCGTACACCATATTTGCCAACAAGGGTCTGCACATCGATCCGTGGATGCTGGCCAGCATTCGCACCACCACCGGCGATGTGATCAGTGATTACACGCCCAGCACGCATCAGGTGCTGGATCCGCGCGTGGCTTACCTGACGCTGAACCTGATGGAGAACGTGCTGCGCGGCCATGGCACTGGCGCAGGCGTGCGCGGCATGGGCTTTACCTCGCCCGCGGCGGGCAAAACCGGCACCAGCCACGATGCCTGGTTTGCCGGCTTTACATCGAACCTGCTGTGCGTGGTGTGGGTGGGCAACGACGATTACACCGACGTGAAGATTGAAGGCGCGCGCGCCGCCGCTCCCATCTGGGCAGAGTTCATGAAGCGCGCCGTGCAACTGCCGCAGTACTCTGACACCAACGGCTTCAGCGCGCCCGACGGCGTTGAGGTTGTGAACATTGACGAGAACAGCAACATGTTAAGCGACGAAACCTGCGCGGACAACAGCTTTGAAGCCGCCTTCCTTGCAGGCACCGCTCCCACCATGACCTGCGATCATCCCGCCGAACGCCGTAGCTTGATCCAGAAGATTTTCGGGAAGTAAGCGCTCCGCGCGTCAGCGTGCAAACAACAACGCCATGCCTTGAAGGGGCATGGCGTTTGTTGTTTGTGGAGCGTGACACTGATCCGGTCTCAACGATCTGCATTTTTGGCTTCCCACCCTTTCCGCAAAGAGCGCGGAAAGGATGGGGCGCGGGGCCGTATTGCCGAACGGCTCGATGCGGTCCACGTGCGGTGTGCAACGCCCATTTACATGCGGCGAAGATTCATGCCCAGCGGTCCGCCATGAAATCCAGCGTCAAGAAGAAAGCGCGCCATGGGATGCGCGGCTACGGGCTGGCCGTTGATGGTGGTGATGAGCGCGCCTTGATGCGAGTGTTGCCGCATGCGTTCTTCTCCGCGTACAGCAAGGAAGTGCGCAAGACCTGCGGCGATCTGCGAACGCTCCGGTTCATCTTCGGGAAGGAACACCAGACAATTAGGATTGGCGCGACGGAGCCACGCAACGAGTTGCCCATTGCGCAGAATCACCTCGGCATAAGCCGCGCGAGTGAGGATGCGTGGAGCGCTCTCAGCATCTTCTTCGGCAACCGGAAGCTCAGGCCAGTGCAGCACAGAGCCATAGGGATTGGCGGGGTCAGTCGCTGCAAGCTGCACAAACTCGGGGCGTTCATCGGGTGGCGGCGTGCGCAGTTGTCGCAGCAGATCGACAGCCGCAGGCAGAGCGAATTGCGTGGCTCCAAGACCGGCAACAAAATAACCACGACGAATGCGCCCGCTCTCCTCGAGCGCCTTCAACACATCGTACACAGCGGAGAATCCGCCGCTGATGTTCTCCGCTGCCACATGCTCACGCAAGAGAACGCCATAACGATGAAGCAGTTGCAGAGCGAGTGCATGGCTGGCCTCGGTGCGGGCTCCGACTTCCCTCTTCTCGAGCACTGGGAGCAACGACCATCGGCCTTGTGCCGCGGGCGGCGTGGTTTTGCGAGAACGGAATGCAGCTCCTGTATGCGTGCGACGCTGCGTGCGCCCGGTCTCGGGCTTCGTGATGTAGGCGCGCAGTGCGTGCAGCGAATCGTTGGTAATGAGGCCGCGCCAGACCAGACTCCAAAGCGCATCGATGGTCTCGCCGGGATAGCCGCCGCCCACCGCGTCGTTGAGCGTATCAAAGAAGCTTGCGCCAGAGCGTTCAAGCGCTGCAATCAACTTTTCCTCACGGTCGGTGAGCGGTTCGGCGTTGGCATCTTTCAATGAACGAGGACGCGCGAGGAGCGGCAGCTTGTCGGCAAGGAAGAGCGCGATGCGGCCATCGTGTTCGCCGATGGGCTCCACGCCGGCCCATGCAACTTCACCTGCTGCAATCAATGTATCGAGACCGGCAGGATCGTAGTTGGCAATGCGCGCGGGCAGAATCGCCGTCTCCAACAACGATGCAGCGATAGGCGCGCCCTGCAGGCTCTCCACGGCATCGAGCAGCGCATCGAGGGAGCCGCGACCAGACGCTCGTGGAACCAAAAGACCCTGCCAATGCGTCTGAAAGCGCGCGAGCGTTTGCTGCTCCACGGGCTCCACTTCACGGCGCAGACGGGCCAGCGACTTGCGGCGAATCTGGCGCAGGATCTCCGCATCGCACCACTCGCGATGCAGGCCGCCGGGAATGAATCCGCCTTCCAGTATGCGGCCTTCCTGCGCGAGCTGATGCAACACATGCTCGGTTGCAGTCGCATCGAGCGCGAAGCGGTTCGCAACTTCACGCGTGGTGAAAGGTCCATGGGTGCGCGCATAACGGCGCACGAGTTCCAACACCGGATGCGCGACCGGCTCAAGCAACGCAACCGCAAAGCCCGGAGGCAGCGGAATACCAAGGGCATCGCGATAACGCGCCGCATCTTCCACAGCGATGAGCCGCTTTTCGCCTGCGATGCGCAGCTCCAACACGCGACGGGCGCGGAGGAGGCGATCGATTTGCGCGATGAGTGCAGGGTCTGCGACGCGGCGAGCAAGATCTTCGCGGGAGAGATCGCCCAGACGCAACAATAGATCGTGCATACCGTCCAGCGAACGCACGCGCTGCGTCTCGGTGAGGCATTGTGCATGCTCTTCCACATCCGCGATGGCGTCGGCATCCAGCAACTCGCGCAAATCAGCTTCACCCAGCAGAGCGCGCAACTGTTCCTGATCGATGGTGAGAGCCTGAGCGCGACGCTCGGCCAACGGCGCATCGCCATCGTAGACAAAGTTGGCCACGTAGCTGAAGAGCAGCGAAGCCGCAAAGGGCGAGGGCTTGCGCGTTTCCACCACATGCACGCGCAACTGCCGCTGCTCAATGGCGCGGAGAGTTTCAATCAGCGCGGGCATATCGAAGACGTCGCGCAGGCACTCGCGATAGGCCTCCAGCAGCAGCGGAAACTTGGGATAACGCGAGGCCACGCTGAGCAGATCGTAGGCGCGTTTGCGCAGCTGCCACAAAGGCGACCGCTGATCGGCACGCTTGCGCGGAAGCAGAAGCGCGCGGCCCGCAGCCTCGCGAAAGCGGCCCGCGAAGAGAGCTGTGGAACCAAGCTGACGCAAAACCAGCTGCATGGCCTCCGCGGATTCCACCATGATCCAATCAGCATCCGGCGGCTCATCGGTGTCAGGAAAGCGGAGCACGAAGCCATCGTCCGACCACAGCGTTTCCACATCGGCCATGCCAGCAGCGCGAATGCGCGCGCTCACGGCCATGGCCCATGGAATATGAATGCGCGCGCCAAACGGAGTGAGCACGCAAACGCGCCAATCGCCAAGCTCGTCCTTGCAACGCTCCACAACGATAGTGCGATCGTCGGGCACCACGCCGGTCGCAGCCTCCTGATCGGCGAGAAAGGTGAGCAGGTTTTCCGCAGCGCCGGGATCGAGATCGTGTTCGGCCACAAGACGCGTGAGCGCGGCAGCCTTGGGCAGTGCGCGCAACTCGCGCACCAACGCGCCAATGCGGCGGCCAAACTCCAGCGGACGGCCCACGCTGTCACCCTTCCAGAAGGGCATTTTTCCTGGCTCACCGGGCGCAGGCGAGACCAGCACGCGGTCATGCGTGATCTCCACGATCTTCCACGTGGACGCGCCGAGGATGAAGTTCTCGCCGGGATGGCTCTCGAAGACCATCTCCTCGTCCAGCTCGCCCACGCGCACCGATTTGCCCTCACTGAAGGCGAGAAAAACTCCGTAGAGGCCGCGGTCTGGAATGGTGCCTGCATTGAGAATCGCCAGTCGGGCCGCGCCTTGGCGCGCGGTGAGGGTGTTGGCCGCGCGATCCCAGTTGAGGCGCGGACGCAGCTCGGCGAACTCATCGGAGTGATAACGGCCGCTCATCAAATCGAGCACGCCCTCGAAGGCTTCCCGCGTTAGGGCAGCGAAGGGCGCAGCGCAACGCACCAGATCGAAGAGCGCATCAACACTGACCTCGGGCATGGGCTCGGGCGGCGGAAGTGTGCCGGGCGCGGGCTTGCAGCGTTTGGGTTTGGTGATGCCCGGAGGATGCGCAACGATGGCCACGATCTGCTGCGCCAGCACGTCCAGCGGGTTGCGCGGATAGCGCGTGGACTCGATGGCGCCCTCGTGCATGGCGCGCGTAACGGCAGCGCATGCCACAAGGTCGGAGCGATACTTGGGAAAGAGCACGCCCTCGCTGACCGCATTCACATGATGGCCAGCGCGGCCGATGCGCTGCATGCCGCTGGCCACCGAAGGCGGCGCTTCAATCTGAATGACGAGATCGACCGCGCCCATATCAATGCCCAGCTCCAGCGTGGAGGTGGCGCAGAGAGCCTTGATCTTGCCGGCCTTGAGTTGCTCTTCAATCACCGAGCGCTGCGCGGCGGCCAGCGAGCCGTGATGGGCGCGGGCAATGTCTTCGCCGGCTAGCTCGTTGAGCGCGCCAGCAAGGCGCTCCGCGATCTGGCGGCTGTTCACAAACAAAATCGTTGACGTGCGGTCGCGAATGATTTCCAGCAAGCGCGGATGAATCGCGCTCCAGATGCTGACGCGCTTGGGCATCTGCGCGGCGTTGTCGTTGGGGATCTGGTTGCCGAGGCGCGCCATGTCTTCCACCGGCACCTCAATGCGCAGCTTGAGCAGTTTGGGCGCGCTGGCATTGACGATGGTGACAGGCCGGTAGCGAGTCGGAGACTCGCTGCCGGCAGTGGACAGTGGAGAGTGGTCAGTGGACAGGGCACCTGCGGTGCGGCAGGCCGCTTCGGCACCTGCGGTGCGGCAGGCCGCTTCGGCACCTGCGGTGCGGCAGGCCGCTTCG
>CAZYDF010000002.1:0-54990 GCA_964645855.1 uncultured Occallatibacter sp. | reverse complement strand
GGCACCTGCGGTGCGGCAGGCCGCTTCGGCACCTGCGGTGCGGCAGGCCGCTTCGGCACCTGCGGTGCGGCGGACCGCTTCGCGTGCTTCGTGGGCAGGTTCTTGCAATGATGCACCGCGCCCTTTCAGGGCGCGTGCGATGTTGTGGTGGGCGGCGATCCCAGGGCTGCGCTGCGCTTGCCCTGGGCTATTTGCACTTCGCCCCTGCGGGGCGAGGCTCTCATCACCGGCACCCAATTCCTCGTTGTAAATCCAGGATTCGTAGTCCCTGGTCCCTAGGCCCGAGTCCCTGGTCGCTAGTTCCGAGTCCCTAGTCCCGAGTCCCGAGTCCCTGGTCCCTATTCCCTGCTCCCTACTCCCTATTCCAGAGTCCCTGGTCCCTAGGCCCAAGTCCCTGGTCCCTATTCCCTGCTCCCTACTCCCTGCTCCCAGCGTCTCCGCTCCGCCGAGAAAGCGCGCCACCTCTTCGAGCGGGCGTTGCGTGGCGCTGAGGCCTATGCGTTGCAGGCGGCGACCGGTGAGCGCATCCAGCCGCTCCAAGGAGAGCGCCAGGTGCGCGCCACGCTTGGTGGGCACCAACGCGTGGATCTCGTCGATAATGACGGTTTCCACGGTGCGCAATGCTTCAGAGGCCTGCGAGGTGAGCAGCAGGTAGAGCGACTCGGGGGTGGTAATCAGGATCTGGGATGGATGGCGGCTGAAGCGTGCGCGCTCGCGCTGCGGCGTGTCGCCAGTGCGGATGAAAATCTCCGGCTCATGGACGCTGACGCCCATGCGGCGCGCCATGTTGGCGATGCCCGCGAGTGGCGAGCGCAGGTTGCGCTCCACGTCAACGGCCAGCGCCTTGAGCGGCGAGATGTAGACCACACGGCAGCCGCGGGGCGCGCTGGGCTCATCGTCAGCAAAGAGCGTTGCGTTCCCTTCGTCTCTTGTTCCCTCGGTTCCTTGTCCCCTGCCTCCGAGCATCAACCGGTCAAGGCACCAGAGGAATGCGGTGAGGGTTTTGCCGGAGCCGGTGGGGGCCAGGATCAGCGTGCTCTCTCCGCGCGCGATGGCTGGCCAGCCCTGCCGCTGCGGCGCGGTGGGCGCCTCAAAGACGGCGCGGAACCATGCGGCGGTGACGGAATGAAACGTGGCAAGGGCGTCGGGCTCGGCGGCCGTAAGCTCTGGAGCTTCCTTGGTGGGCTCAGTGGTCACGTTGCCTTTGAGGATAACGCGCCTGGCAGCGAAGAGGAAGCGAAAGATTACGTCAGCCGTTTAGAGTCCGGGAGCCAACCGCATAGGCTTCCCAGGTCCGAAAGTCCGGACCTGGGGCACCCGCGACTACTTCCTGTGCTCCTCCTGCTGGGGCGCAGCCTGACGCTGCTGCGGCGGCGCAGACTGGTGCTGTTGCTGGGGTGCAGCTTGACGCTGTTGTTGCGGTGCGGACTGGCGCTGTTGCTGCGGCGGCGCAGCCTGGCGCTGCTGCGGCGGCGGCGCAGCCTGACGCTGTTGCTGCAGCGGTGCAGCCTGGCGCTGTTGCTGCGGCGGCGCAGCCTGACGCTGTTGCTGCGGCGGTGCAGCCTGACGCTGTTGCTGCGGCGGCGCAGCCTGACGCTGTTGCTGCGGCGGCGCAGCTTGGCGCTGTTGTTGCTGCGGTGCAGACTGGCGCTCCTGCTGCTGTTGTACAGCCGTGGTACGGACCGGCGAAGCCGCCGGGACCCGGACGTTGCGATCAGCCGCAAGGGGCCGACTGGCGGCGACGCTGGCTGGCTGGCCATGGTTCACGTTGGCAAACTGAGCACGATTGGTGCTGGCCGCACGCTCATTCTGCAACTGGGCACGCATGGGAGCCGCATGCTGTTCATGCAGCGCCGCCAGTTCCGCTGGCCTGGCGCGCACCTGGATGCCGCCCGCTCCGCCGTTGAAGCTGACGCGATTCTCGCCCCGGCTGGAAACGTTGTAGTTGTAGACGTTCCGCTCCACCGTGAAATTGAGGTTGTTGACGGAAGTGTTGTAGTTGAAGTGGCCGCCACCCCAATAGCCGCCCTGATAGCCGAAGCCGATGTATCCAAATCCGTAGTCAACGCCGCCATAGAAGCCCACATGCCGACCCCAATAGCCACGATGAAAGCCGTAGCGATCATTCTCGTAGCCCCAGTAGCCGGGGGTCCACAGAGCCCCCTCGTAAGGAGCCTCAACCCATGCGCCCGGCACCCAGTAATAGCCCGCTGGGGCCCACGCCCAGTAGCCGGGGGTCCAAATGTAGCCGTCGCCGGGATCCTGGGGCTGCTGGTATTGGGGCAGCGGCGGAGGCGCCTGGTTGGAGTAGTCCGTCTGCTGCACAGCATAGCCCGCATCCTGCACATCCTGATGATTTGGTTGGTAGCTATCGCCTGTGGCGTAATTCTGCGGCGGAGCTGAACTCTGCTGGACGGGGGCGGGGGCTTGAGCGCCCGTCCCTTGATCGACCGGCGCCAAATTGGCATTCGCCGGATCCGAGTCCTGCGCCACGGTGCCGGCCTGATTCGCACTGGCCGCTACCTGGGTCTCACTCTGAGGGCATCCCGTCATGCCAAGTACAACCGCCATGCCGAGCAGGGGCAAAAAGCCAAATCGATTAAAAACGCGCATTTCACGCTCCAATAGCCTGAATGCTAATGGAGGCACAGGGAGGGAATCAGCCCTCTATTGATCATGTTCGGATTGAGATCCGCGATGCTGTCCCGGGTCCCTCGCGGTTAGGGACTCGGGATGAAAGCATGCCAAGCTCGCGAGCATCCTGACCTTGCGGATGAATGGGACCAAAAAGGCAATGGTGCGGTGAGCGGGTTGACTTCCCAGGTGCCCATCCTTCGCTACGCTCCGGAGCTGCACCTGGGGCAACCGCCAATCTTTGATGAACCGACAACCCAAGAACCACGCCCCTGCCGGGGGCATCACTGGAGCTTTGCGCGCTAGCGGCTGCCCGGCGGCACGGAGCGGCCGCGGTTGTTGGCGGGGGGCGTGGTAACGGGGTGACGGTCGGGCCGAGTTCCAGCAATCTGCTGGCAGAGGGCGGAATCCTGGCCGCGCACGAGGCCGGGGATAGCATCCTGGCCCTTGCAGACGCGCATCTTCACTACGTCCACATCCTTGCCGAGGATGGGCAGCGCACGCTCCAGGCCGCTCACCGGGTCCACGTCGTAGCGGTAGATGGAGTCGGATGGCTCCTTCTGCTTGCCGTAGTCAAAGTGGCTCCAGGTGTAGAGCATCTCGCGGCCGTTGGGTTCGGCAACCCCGGCGTAAGACTGGGTCCAAACCATGCCAGCCGGGGAGGAGTCGGTCCAGAGGGGCGCGCCGTCGCCGGAACGCATCCAGCGGGCGGTAAAGCCGTGGCGGGTCACGTCGTAATGGAGTGCGGTGAAGTAGGTGTTGGCCTGGCAGTCGCGGCAGTTGTCGTAGAGGAGGGCGAGCTCCTCCGGCGCGCCGTCGGCAAAGCGCATCCAGTCCAGCCAGCGCAGGTTGACGCCCTTCAGGATGGGATAGAGGGTGTGGTCCGTGAGCGAGACGCTCCACAGGGCAAAGCTATCGGCATTGGCCGCGCCCTGGGGGTTGGCGCGCTTGCTGGTGACCACCAGAGCGGCGTCGTACTCCACACCGATCTCGCGAATGGCGGACCAATCCTCAACCGCCATGGAGCGCGTGACCCAGACAACAATGTCCTGATCCTTGGGCGAGTGGAAGTCAGCCCAGTGGAAGGCGTCAGGACCCTGCTGGGCGGGGAGAGCCGCGGATGCCATCAGGAGGAGAGGCAATAGAAGAAGACGAACCGTAGAGCGCCGCATGGGTTCAGTATCGCACTTCACCACCTGCACCACCTGCGGTGGGGCCACTCGCGCTTCGCCACCTGCGGTGGGGCCAGCCGCGCTTCGCGCCATTTCTTGGGTGGGGTGATTCGGTCCCGGGTCGCCCACCAACTTGGGTGTCCGCACAACCCGGATTGCGCGGCCTGACCCCAAATCTCCCCGCACGGCGGTACCGGTCCGGGGTCTCTCAAATAAACTCGTTGCAACAACTACCTAAATGCGCGATGATGGAGCCACTTTGATTTTCAAGGAGATTCCCCAATGTCCGATCCCATCATCGCCCAGAAAGGCCCCTATCCCGTTGCGGTAGAGGCAGGCAAGAGCTACTACTGGTGTTCGTGCGGCAAGAGCGCCAGCCAACCCTTCTGCGACGGCTCCCACAAGGGCAGCGGCATGGCCCCGGTCAAGTTTGAAGCCACCGAGAGCAAAACCGTCTACTTCTGCGGCTGCAAGCACTCCAAGAACGGCACTCTCTGCGACGGATCCCACTCCACGCTGTAAGCATTCCTCTCCGCCACTCCCTTCCGCCCGCAGGCTCTCCAAGGCTTTGCGGGCGGATTTGTGTTCAGCCGGGGCTGAAGCCCCAGGTTTTTGGGGTATCCGGCATTCAGCAGCCTGAAGGCTGCTGCTCCTCCCGCCGATCCCACGGACACGTGTCGCAGACGGGGCTAACCTGTCGACGCGCTGACTCGCTACAGGTCCAGCTCTTAAGAAATATCCTGGCTTCCCACCCATTTCGCGACAAAGCTCGCGAAATGGATGGGGCACGGTGCATCTATTTCCGAGCAGGATCTATAACCTGCCGACCCGGGACCCGCTCCCATGCCATGGCGTGAAGCGCGTCTGCCCCACCGCAGGTGCCTGCATGCAATGCCCGCACTGCAGGTGCTTTGACAATCGTCTGCTCTAAGTTCGATCATCGGTTGCCGTGTGAAAGCGCGAAAAACTATGGCTAATCGAACCATCATTGAACCCTTCCGTATCAAGAGCGTGGAGCCCATTCGCTGGACCACGCGCGACGAGCGCGAGCAGCTGCTCGGCCGCGCCCATTACAACCTCTTCCTGCTGCAGTCGGACGACGTGCTCATCGATCTGCTCACCGACTCCGGCACCGGAGCCATGTCCACCCATCAGTGGGCCGCCATGATGCAGGGCGATGAGAGCTACGCGGGCAGTCCCAGCTTTGGCCGCTTCAAACACTCCGTGCATCAGATCACCGGCTACAAGCACGTGGTTCCCACCCACCAGGGCCGCGCCGCGGAGCGCATCCTCTTCCATGTGATGTGCAAGCCGGGCGACGTGGTGCCCAACAACACCCACTTTGACACCACCCGCGCCAACGTTGAAGCGGCGGGCGCCGAGGCCGTGGATCTGCTCCTGCCCACTGGCCGCCAGCCGCAAACCCGTCTACCCTTCAAGGGCAACATGGACGTGGAGGCGCTCGAAGATCTCATCCAGCGCGTGGGCCAGGAGCGCATTCCGCTGGTCATGCTCACCGTGACCAACAACTCCGGGGGCGGCCAGCCGGTTTCCATGGAGAACGCGCGCGCGGTGAGCCAGGTCTGCCATCGCCACGGCATTCCACTCTACTTTGATGCCTGCCGCTTTGCGGAGAATGCCTGGTTCATCAAGCAACGCGAGCCGCGGTACGTGGACAAGACGCCCAAACAGATTGCTCAAGAGATGTTTGCCCTGGGCGACGGCTGCACCATGAGCGCCAAAAAGGACGGCATGGCCAACATTGGCGGCTTTCTGTGCACCAACGACGATGTACTGGCGCGTCAGCAGAAGGATCTGCTCATCCTGACCGAGGGCTACCCCACCTACGGTGGCCTGGCCGGGCGCGATCTGGAGGCCATTGCCGTGGGCCTGCAGGAGGCGCTTGAGGAGGACTACCTACGCTACCGCATTGCCTCCACCGCCTACCTGGGTGACCACATCTCGGCAAAAGGGGTGCCGATTGTGCAGCCTCCGGGCGGCCACGCCATCTACATCGATGCCGCGGCCTTTCTGCCCCACATTCCCCAGGAGCAGTTTCCGGGCGTGACGCTGGCGGCGGAGCTGTATCTTGAAGGCGGCATCCGCTCGGTGGAGATTGGGAGCCTGATGTTTGGCTCGGCTGCCCAAATGGAGCTGGTGCGCCTGGCCATTCCCCGCCGCACGTATACCCAGAGCCACATTGACTATGTGGTGGAGGTGATTCTCCGGGTTTGGGAGCGCCGCGCCCAGATTGGCGGGCTGAAGCTGACCTACGAGGCACCCTTCCTACGCCACTTCACCGCCAAACTGGAGCCGGTTGCCACCGAGGGGTCTCATCATGCATGATGTTGTGCGGCGGAGTAAAACGCTTTTCTAGATACTCGGCAGGGGCAGGCTGAGACTGGAACCCAGGTGCCTCTGCCACAAATTCTTGATTCTTTGAGGGCAAACATGAAGCCTGTTTCCCGGTTCTATCCGGTCGTGCGCATGCCGTGGATTGCGGCGTGTTTTTTCCTGGTTCTTTTCGTATGTGGGATGGCCACCGCGCAGGAACCTCTGCCGGGCCCGAACACTATTTCCGTGCCTGATGCGGGCTGGAAGCTGTGGCCGGATACGGCGGCCAAGTGGAAAGACGACACCCTGTATCTTCCTGCGGACGTGAAACTGGCAACGTTGCCTGTCAACCCGCCAACAGGCGGATGGGATGCCCTCAGCAGCAAAGGCATCTCCGTCACCCTACCTGCCACCGTCGAACAGCACTACTGGGGCAAGTTCAGCCTCCGCACCTACACCCCCGGTGAGTACGGCTACACGGCCACCGATCCCGAGGTGAAGAACGGCAACTACGAGGGCGTCAGCTGGTGGTGGCACACGGTTGACGTCCCGGCCAACTTTGCGGGCAAGGTGGTCCTGCTGCACCTGCGCGGCGCACGCCAGCGGGCGGAGATCTTCGTCAACCACAAGCTGGTGGGCTACGACCTGATCGCCGAAACCGCCTTTGACGTGGACATCTCCCGCGCGATCGAGCCCGGCAAGCCCAACCAGATTGCCATCCGCATCACCAACCCCGGCGGCCGCCTGGATTGGCGCGACCAGAACATGCACTGGGGCAAATACGAGATCCAGAAGAGCCCCGGCTTTGGCGGTCTCGACCGCGGCATGACGATCACCGCCCACGACCCGGTCTACATCACCGACTCCTGGGTGCTGAACAAACCGGCCGCGACCACCGTCAGCGCCAACGCCACGCTGCTGAACACCACGGCGAAGGATGTGCGCGGCAAGCTGCGCTTCAGCGTGATTGACCTGGCCACGGGTGCAACCCGCGTGGCCGCCGAGCGCGCGGTGACGATACCCGCCGGCCTCAGCATGAGCTACGAGGCTCCGCTTACAGACGTTGCCGCCAAGCTCTGGGATCTGGATACGCCCAACCTCTACGGCATGAAGACCGAGTGGATTGCCGACGGCAAGACCAATGCCGAGCCCAACGTCCCATCTGACGCGCGCACCCTCCGCTTCGGCTTCCGCTGGTTTGAGCCGCGCGGCATTGGCACCGATGCAGGCTTGTACCTGAACGGCCGTCGCATTCGCGTGCTCACCTCGATTTCCTGGGGCTTCTGGGGCATCAACGGCCTGTGGCCCACGCCCGAGCTCGCCAAAAAGGAAGTCACCGTTGCCAAGAGCTTTGGCCTGAACATGCTCAACTTCCACCGCAACATCGGCAAGGAAGACGTGCTCCAGAATCAGGACGAGTTGGGCCTGCTGCGCTACATGGAGCCGGGCGGCGGACGTAACCTCCTCGGCCCCTCGCTGGGCCGTGAGGAGCCGGTGGCCAAGGGCCCCTTTGCCACCGATGGCGCGGGCGGCGATCCGGACAGCTTCCTGGCCCGCTACACCTCGGAGAAGACTCTGCGCATGGTCAAGATGTTCCGCAGCCACCCGTCGCTGGTGATTTGGGTGGTGCAGAACGAGACCGAGCCCGACGTCTCGAATCCCCATGTGTGGAACACCCTCCGCGCCATGCACGCGCTCGATCCCAGCCGCGTGGTGGCGGCCAAATCCGGCATCAACTACATGCACGAGGCCTGGCTTAGCCCCTGGGACAACACCGCCTACCACGATGATGGCACCGGCTACAGCGGGTGGCGCGATCAGCACACCGTGGGCGGTCCCGGCGTGTGGACCGACGACCTGTACAAAGACCCCGAGCACTTCACCCATCGCCTGGACGATCCCAAGGAGATTGTGGACTGGGGTGAGATGCTGGGCGCGGCCTCGGCCGATCACCACGGCCTGATGGTCTCGCAGGTGGAGGCCCGCGGTGGCGCCAGCTACGACCTGGCCGATCATCGCGCCATGGATGCCGGTTACGCTGCCTTCCTCGACAAGGCCGGCATGCGCTCCATCTTCCCCACCACCGAAGCGGTGTATGAGGAGATTGGCAAGAAGACCATGGAGTTCTGGGGTCGCGTCATTGAGTCGGCGCGCCTCTCGGACTCGAACGACATTCTCTCGATCAGCGGCTGGGAATCTACTGCGATTGAGAACCACTCCGGCCTGGTGGACGCCCTGCGCAATCCCAAGGCCGACCCAAAGCTGCTGGCTCCGCATCTGGCCCCGCTCTTGCCCGTGGTGCGTCCGCGCGGCATCATCCACGCCGCCGGCGACATGGTGCTGGTGGACGTTTATCTCTTGAACGAGACGGCCAAGGCCGCTGCCGGCATGCTGGAGCTAACCCTCACCGCGCCCGATGGCAAGGAGCTTGCGCTCGGCAACTGGCCAGTGCCCGCGTATGTCCAGGACCACTTTGTCTATCCGGTGCAGATGGCGGTCAAAACGCCCGCACTGGGGGAAGGGAACTACACGCTACACCTTGCGCTGAAGGGCGCAACGGCGGCGGAAAACTCGGAGACGCTGGAGGTCCTCGCGCCCGCTCCGGCCACTCTGAAGGTAGCGCGCATCGGCGTGGTGGGCGATCTGGAACCTATCGCCAAGCAACTGGCCACGGTGAAGCAGCTTACGCTCGAGGCCTATAAGCCTGGCTCTCATTACGACGCGATTCTGGCCGTGCAAAAGTCCAACGGCAACATTGTGCACGTGGATGACGGCTCCAAGATCGCCAACACCAGTGACGAAACCCTCTTCCGCTCCAGCATTCGGGGCAAGGCGCATGGATTCTCGCTGCACTTTGGCGGCCTGCCTGCGGGCACGGCCAAGGTCTCGCTCTACTTTTCCGATGCCGCCGATGCGCGCAAGGGCAGCCGCACCTTCGACATCGAGCTCAACCACAAGGTGGTGGCCAAAGCCTTTGACATTGCCAGTGAGGCCCACGGCGGCGCTACCGCGCTGACCAAGACCTTCAACGTCGACACTGTGGACGGCGCCATTGAGCTAAGCGCCGACAACATCACCGGCGGCAGCGCGGCCTATCGCGAGGCCCTCTACAACGCTATCAAGATTGAGATTGCGGGCAAGACCGAGGCTTACTCGCTGGGCGGCGAGGACTATACCGACCATGACGGCCTGGTGTGGAAGAGCTATATTCCACCCAGCAACCTCACACCGGAGATTCTGGCCCAGGTTGCGGCTGGCACCCCGCTGGTGGTCACCGCGCCCGACGCCAGCTCCGCCACCCCGGCTCTCGCCCTGCTGGCCAAGCAAGGCGCGCTCAGTTTCGAGGGCGTTATCGGCTCGGCGCGTGCTTCGTGGATGGGCAACTGGATCCTCATTCCCCATCACGCCCTCTTTAGCGGCCTGCCGCAGGCTGAGGTCGCCAGGGGCGACTACCAGTTCAACGTGAACAACTGCTTTGGCGTGCAGGTAAGCGGCGCCAACGTCCATACCATCGCCGGCTACGCGCGCGACCACGGGATGACGGTAGGCGCGGCAGCCTTCACCACCCGGCTGGGCAAGGGGGCAGTGCTCTTTGACGGCCTCACCGGCTCCGCCTCACCGCTGGTCCAGACGCGCCTGCTGGCCAACGCTCTGGCCGCGGTGCTCGGCAAGTAAAGCAATCACCGCAACAAAGGGCCCTGCACGATGTTCATCGTGCAGGGCTTTTTCCTTTGGTGCGCCCATCTGGTTGTAGCGCCGACCTCCTGGTCGGCTGGTGCGTGGGCCTCCCGATCCGCGCTCCTAGAACTAGCTCCTCCCTCACACCGCCCTGCCCTGCGTTCTGAACCCAAACCTGGGTCCCGATCATCGAACAGTAAGAGACCTTATCGCGCCCGCACGTTCCCCCGCCTCCGGTCCAAATGCATTTATTGCCACCACCACCCAGGAGACGCCATGGAACTACCGACTCACATTCTGCTCACCTATGGCTATCTTGTCGTTTTTGTTTGGGTACTGATCGAACAGCTGGGCGTGCCCCTGCCCGCTGTGCCGGTGCTGATGGCCGCTGGCGCACTCTCGGCAGCAGGGCAAATCAATCTTTCCCTGGCCTTTTTGGCCGCTCTGGCCGCCGCGCTCCTCGCCGATACGGCCTGGTTCTTCATCGGCCGCCGCTATGGGCACGCGGTGCTCAATCTTCTCTGCAAGTTATCGCTGGAACCCACCACCTGCGTGCGCAGCACCCAGGTCTCCTTCAGCAAGCGCCGCGGGACCATGCTGATCTTTGCCAAGTTTGTGCCCGGCCTGGGCACGGTGGCTCCGCCCGTGGCCGGGCAAAACGGCATGAGCGCGCGCAGCTTTCTGTACTACGACACGCTGGGCTCCATGCTCTGGGTAGGCTCCATCCTGCTGGCGGGCCGCTGCTTTGCCGGGCTGCTCAGCCAGAGCGCGGAACTGCTCAACTGGGTGGGCCACTTCTCCGGCGCGCTGCTGGCGGTGGGCATTGGCGCGTTTCTGGCCGCGCGCATCGTCCGCCGCGCCATGATCCTCAAGGAACTGGCCGCCTCTCGCATTGAGCCAGAAGAGTTGAAGCGTTGGCTTGATCAGGGCGACGAGGTCTTCATCGTCGATCTGCGCCATCCTCTGGAGCTGGCTTCTGACCCGGTTACGCTGGCCGGTGCCCATCACTTTGCGCCCGACTCGCTTACCCGCCGCAATCAGGAGATTCCCCGCGACCGCGAGGTGGTGTTGTTCTGCTCCTGCCCCAGTGAGGCCACCGCCGCCAAAACCGCCATGACCCTGCAAAAGCTGGGCATTGAGCGCGTCAGGCCCCTGCGCGGCGGGCTCGACGCCTGGCGCGAACGCGGTTTTCCGCTGGATGCCATCGCGGCAACCAGCGGTTTATCTTCTCCGGCAAGCCTTTGAGCTAGTCTTCTATCTTCTGCAAGGTTGCCGCTCCCTGATGGTCGCATCGACCTGAGAGCATGGGTTTCGGCCTACGACAACTCTGGTTTCATTGCAGCGCTGCCCGGGAGCCGCTCAATGCTAGAATTCTGGCCATGAAAAAGACTCTTCCCTGGCTCCTCCTCCTGGCTGCCGCATCCAGCGTCGGCGCGCAACAGTTGCCTACCCCGGAAGAGCTGGTGCCACGTATTCATGCGTACGCCAAACAGTACCGCGCCAGCGTGCCGTCCTTTGAGGTGGATGAGTCGGCGGTGAGCCAGGCCTGGGAAGACAGCCAACTGAAAACGGAGATGAAGCTGGAGATGACCTTGCGCGAGATACGCAGCCAGGATAACTCCGACAAGCTCCAGGATTCCTATACCTTCCGGCTGGTTGACGGCAAGCCGCCCAAGCGCGAGTTGATGCTGCCTTCCTTCAAGCGCAAGGTGGTGATTGCTCCGCCCTACTTCGTCAACGGCATCTTCATCAACATCATCGGCTTCGGCGGCCAGCCAGGCAGCCACTGCACCAACTACCGGGTTTCGGCCGGCCCCACCAACTCCACGGTCAAGCTCGAACTCTGGAACCGGCCGGACGCCGATCCGGAGGAGTGCCCTGATAGGCCGGAGGAATTCCACAAGACGCTGATCGTCGAGCCGGACACGGGCCGGGTGTGGCATGTGACGCGCAGCATGTCCGCCGAGTCCGCGCGGTTGCATCACGACGTGGTGTTTGCGGACGTGGAGTTTGCACCGCAAAAACTGGGCGATGATACCTTCCTGCTGCCGGTGCGCTTTGAGTCGCACAATGGGCCCAATGATCGCCGCATGACGGCCACCTACTCCAACTTCCACCGCTACGCGGCTACCGTGAAGTTGCTGGAGAGCAACCCATTGCCGGAGGTGGGACCGTAGCGTCAGCCAGCTAGAATGTCTCTGAGGGCTCCCCGGAGCCCCGAGGAGCTTCCCTTGGCCTACGACGACCTGCGCGACTGGATCAAAACCCTTGAAAAGCACGGCGAACTCAAGCGCATCCGCACGGAAGTTTCCGCGGATCTTGAGATCACCGAGATCACGGACCGCGTCTCCAAGATCGGCTCTCAGGCGGCCTCAACCGTGGGCGCTGCGCACACTCGCGCCCAGTACGATGTAGGCGGCCTCGCGCTGCTCTTCGAAAACATCAAGGGCCATCCCGGCCAGCAGGTGCTCATCAATCAGTTTGGTTCGGAGAAACGCATGGCCCTCGCGCTCGGCGTGGACCGGCTGGAGCAGATCGCCGAGCGCATCACCGGCCTGATGCAGATGAAGGCCCCCGAAGGCTTTCTGGACAAGCTCAAGATGCTGCCCCAGTTGGGCGCGCTCACCGCGGCCTTTCCAAAAACTGTTCAGGCCAAAGATGCGCCCTGTAAGGAAGTGATCCTGCGCGAGGGCTTCGACCTGAACGCCTTCCCCATTCTCAAGTGCTGGCCGCACGACGGCGGCCGCTTTATCACCCTGCCCTGCGTGCATACGCGCGACCCCAAGACCGGCCGCCGCAACATCGGCATGTATCGCATGCAGGTCTTCGATGGACAAACCACCGGCATGCACTGGCAGCGCCAAAAGGTTGCCGCCGAGCACTATCGCAACGGCCTGCGCGCCCTTGCCTCGCTTGGATCGACCGATAGTCCGCTCACCGCAGGTGTTGCCGCCATGGCGGAGTCCTCGGGCGGCGCGGTGGCCATTCCAGACGGCCCCATCGGTGGCTTGCCGCAGGTTTCCGTCAGCAAGCAGAAGGGCGCGCGGCTGGAGGTGGCCGTAGCCATTGGCACCGATCCCGCCACCACATTCTCCGCCATCGTTCCCGCTCCTCCAGAAGTGGAAGAGTTCATGATTGCAGGTTTCCTGCGCGGCAAGCCGCTGGAGATCGTCAAATGCGAGACGGTGGACCTTGAGGTCCCCGCCCACGCTGAGATCATTCTCGAAGGTTACGTGGAGCTGGGCGAGCTGCGCACCGAAGGCCCCTTTGGCGACCACACCGGCTTTTACACCATGACGGACGAGTATCCGGTCTTCCACCTGACCTGCATCACCCACCGCACGAACCCCATCTACGCGGCCACCATTGTCGGCAAACCACCCATGGAGGACGCGTGGCTCGCCAAGGCCGTGGAGCGCATCTTTCTGCCGGCGATGAAGCTTTCTATACCTGAAATAGTTGACATCAATCTACCCCCCGAAGGGGTGGCGCACAACTTGATGCTGGTGTCGATCCGCAAGAGTTATCCCGGCCAGGCTCGCAAGGTAATGAACGCCATCTGGTCCCTGGGCCAGGCCATGTTCACCAAGTGCATTGTGATTGTGGATGAGGATTGCGACGTGCAGAACGTTCCGGAGGTGGTGCTGCGGGTGGCCAACAACATCGACCCGGAGCGCGATATCCAGTTCATGCTGGGCCCGGTGGACTCGCTGGACCACGCGGCGCGCCTGCCCAACTACGGCTCGAAGATGGGCATTGACGCTACGCGCAAATGGAAGGCTGAAGGCTTCAATCGGCCCTGGCCAGCGATGCTGGAAATGGATGCCGCCACCAAGGCCCGCGTGGGCGCGATCTGGAAGGAACTTGGCCTGTAGGCACCTGCGGTGCGGCAGACCGCTTCGCGTCGCCTGAATGGATACGTTCCTCAAGGGCTAAAGCCCAGGTTTATTTTTGAGTCACTTACGGCACGACTCAAGTCGTGCCCTTTCAAAACCGGACTTTCACACAGGCTGCTGGAGCACGGAGCCAACACTCTTGGGGAGGGTTCAAATCGAGTGCGGCTGGCCCACCGCGAGTGTTCCGCCGTTGACGAGAAAGACTAATCGCCGTGGGCGATGGGGCTGTAGTAGCCAACCACTTTACGGCCTTCCGCGCCGTAGCGTGGCTGCCGCCAGATGCCTAGCCGATGCGCCACCGCGCCCATGGTGGTTCCAAGCACGCCCAGACCGTAAGTCACGCTGCGGCGGAAGTCGATGGAACTGGCCTCAGGGAAATACTTGGTCGGGCAGCTGATCTCGCCAATGCGGAAGCCAAAGACCGCGGCCTGCGCAACCATCTGGTTGTCAAAGACAAAGTCGTCGGAGTTTTCGAGCAGCGGAAGGGTTTCCAGCATCTGGCGCGAGAAGGCGCGATATCCGGTGTGATACTCCGAGAGCTTGATGCCAAGAAAAAAATTCTGGAAGGCAGTGAGCAGGCGGTTGGCCACGTACTTGTAGCGGGGCATGCCGCCCTGCAGCGCGCCCGCGCCCAGGATGCGCGAGGCCAGCACCATATCGTAGACGCCGCTCGAAATCATGCCCGCCATGGCAGGCACCAGCAGCGGGGTGTACTGGTAGTCGGGGTGGAGCATGACCACAATGTCAGCTCCGGCGGCCAGCGCCTCGCGATAGCAGGTCTGCTGGTTGCGGCCGTAACCGTAGTTGCGATCGTGGCGGAAGGTCAGCACACCGAGCGAGCGGGCCAGGTCAGCGGTGTGGTCACTGCTGCCATCGTCCACCAGGATACGGATGTCCACCACATCGGTGAGCTCGGCAACCGTCTTGGCCAGCGTCTTCTCAGCGTTGTAAGCGGGCATGACCACCGCAATGCGCTTTCCGTTCAGCATGGACGTAGCTCTCCCAGCGCCGGACGCAATCCGGCTGCTGTGTTTATCGGCAGCGGTAGCGGGGAGTTGAGCGATAGATACGGCCCTTACTCATCCGGTCAGGGCTTCCCACCCATTGCGCGATAAAGCCCGCGCAATGGATGGGGCACGGAGTTTCTTTTGGAGGGCCGGATCTCCAGACCTATGGATCTATGGATCAGCGGGCGGCGGGGGAATAGGGCGTGAGGCGGGCCGGCACTGCGTCAGGCTCCGCCAACCAGACGGTGCGGTTGGCGTAGTGCGTTACGAGGTCGCGGTCCTCGGCAGGCGTCATCTGGCGAGCCCAGATGACTTGGGAGGATTCCAGCGCGGCTGAGTTATACACCCACTCGTCCAGCGGGTTGTGCCACGTGTCATAGCGGACCAGGACCAGCTGGTTGCCGGGCAGGGCTGCAAGCTGCTTCGCAAGCTGGGCGCGCTCCTGGCCAAAGTTCTCTGGACCGGTCCACATGCCGCTCCATTTGGCGGCTGGCCACAGGCCCACTTCCATGTGCAGCGGCACAACGCAGCAGCGCAGAACCGCCATGCCCAGGCAGAAGACCACGGCCAGACGCACCAGCATGCGGCCCACCGGCTTGCGCTCCGGCTGCCACCAGCAGAGATGACGCATGCACTGCAGTCCGATGGCGTAGAAGACGCAGGTAAAGTCGGCCAGATAATGCGGGATGAGGAAGATCTCAATGGCCATGCCCGCCATGAGCACGGCCAGGCAAAGCAGCAGGAAGCGGATGCGCTTGTCGCGCAGGGCGCGATGCACGGAAAGCAGCGGCAGCAGGAGCAGTACCCCGGCAAAGAAGCGCAGCGCCAGGGCAATCTTCATCATGGCCACGGGCACAAAGCGCACCCAGCCATGGGTTTTGTTGAAGGCCACCATCTCACTCTGGTAATAGAACTGGCGCAGGACGGCGTGACGATAGTGGGGCTCAGGACGCGGCTGCTGCCCAACAAAATAGGGTGCCATGGCATAAGCGGCGCGGTTCACGGTGTAGGGCAGCGTGGTGGCGTTGCCAAAGGCGCGCTGGTTGTAGAGGCCAAACCAGCCGAGCGTGGCAATGAGGATCGCCACGGGCAGCGCTGCACGCAAGAGCAACACGCGCGGATCCGGACGGCGCGGACCGCGCAGCATCCAGTAGACGAGCGCCGCGGATACCGGCAGGCAGAGCAACAGGCCCTCGTACGGCCGGGTAATGGCCAGGATGGAAGCTCCTGCGGCCAGCAGCACGCAATCGATGAGGCGCGTGCCCTTCTTGACACGAGGCAGAGCGCCCAGCACCAGCGCGCCGCCCAGCGCCGACAGGAAGCCCGCACCGGTGTAGGTGTTGATCCAGTAGCTGAACAGGCCCAGGCGCACGACAGCCAGCAAGCCGCCCAGCAGCGCCCAGCCCGGCGGCAGCCAGCCCTGCAGCATCCAGGTAAGAGCGGCGCAGAAGAGCACGCTCGAAAGGAGCACGCCAAACCAGGGATGACCGAAGAAGACCTGCCCCAGAGCCATTACCAGGCCTTGGGCGGGAAAGTACATGGAGCCGTAGGTGGGCAGCATGTCGATGTGGATGCTCTCGAAGTGCGTCCACAGGGCAGGGGTGGGATTGGCCAGGCGGCCGTGGGCAAAGGTGTCAGCGGAAAGCAGGTTGCTGAAGTCGTCGGGGGCAAAGGGCGCGGGGATGGGGTGGAGCGGCAGCAGGGCCAGGCGCAACAAGAGCGCGGCCAGGGCCACCACCAACACCGCCAGCAGCTTGCGCCGGGCCAGGCGGCCCAAGGCACGCTCCACGGCGCGGAAAGAACTCGATCCCAAACGAGGCCACGCAAAGGCCGCGGCAAAGGCAATCGCGGTCAGGCCAAACTCGATCAAGAGCAGCGGGGAGTCACGGTCGACTTCGGCGGGAATCAGGATCATGGGTCTCTCATCGGCCGCCTGCCACCTGCCACCTGCGGTGGGGCCATCCGCGCTTCGCGGCACCTGCGGTGCGGCTATCCACGCAGCGCGGGATGGACTAGGTGACGGTGGAACCGAGCAAGGTGTTGATGTTGGTGAAAGTGGTGCTGATGGTGGTAGCCAGGGTGCGCATGCTGGCCACGGCACAGAACGAGATGAGAGCTACGATCAGTGCGTATTCAACCAGATCCTGACCACGCTCCTCGGAGAGAAGCAGGTGCAGTTTGCGGTACAGAAGATGGAGGAACTGGCGCATGTTGAACTCCGCGACGCGCCGAAGTGCCGCGTCCGGTTAGCCCGATTTCCCATGCCATCCAAGGAGCCAGTAACAAGAGAGGCAGGCGGGTGGAGAATGTCGCAAACTCAGCAAGGCGAACCGTGTGCGAAGAGGGATTCCGCGGTTGGCAAAGCGGGAAGCAATCCCCGCTTCGAGACCGTGTGCGCAAGATCGACAGTCCGCGTCAAGCCTGCGGGAAAACGCGCCGCGCTCTCCCGCAAGTTGGCTGAGGACTGAGTGCGCCACCGGGCGCGGAAACAACAACAACTACGTGATGTTGGTGCTCAGTGCCGTGGTGATGTTAGTGAATGCGGTGCTGATGCCGCCGGCCAAAGACTTCATGCCGGCGACGGCTCCAAAAGCGATCAGCGCCACAACCAGAGCATACTCGACCAGGTCCTGGCCCTCCTCGCGGCTCGCAAGTTCCTGGAACTTAACGTACAGTTTGATGAGCATATCGTTCATGATCTTCTCCGTGAAGGGACTCGCCCAGCCTCAGCCGGGTGCAACCCATACTGCTCCTATCGAACCAAGTCCCTAAGAAGATAAGGCTGCTCGCATTTCGGACACCCCGAGTTTGCTATTGATTAAGATAACTTAACAGACGCGGGCCACCTGCGGTGGGGCCAAACGCGCTCCGCGCGGGCGCGGGATGCGCCTCAGGCTTGCTGTCAGGCTGGGACAGCGCTCTTCTTTTTTCAGGCTGGGACGGCGGCCGACTCCGCGGCAGGAACTTCTTCAAACAGCAGCTGGTCACCGCAAACGGTTTCAGCCGCACGCGTGGCGCCAGCCGGCAGCTCCAGCACCGAGTCCGCCGCGAAGCAAAAAGAGATGCGCCAGGGCCTGACGTGCTTCTTGATCTTGCGCACGCGCAGTTGCCGGTCCAGGTAGACCAGATCGATGGGAAAGCGCATGAAGAAGGTGTGTACCGCCTGACAGGGCACAATCCACAGGCCTTCGCCGGAGCCCAGCGCGTCGCGGCCCAACAGTCCGCGATTGCGCTGGGCACTGGTGGAAGCGGTCTTGAGGCGCGAGGCCAGCTCCGTTCCACGCGTCTCATCGGTAACCCGCAGGGTGGCATGCAGCAGGCGTTTGCGAGCACGGATACGAGCAGCGATCCAGCGCAGCGGATTGAATATGGACACGGCGATTCCCCCTTAGCATCCTGTGCTGATAGTCATGATTTGAAAGGGCACGGGTTTAGCCGTGCCGTAATTACCGCAAAACCAACTGGGCTTTCGGCCCTGAGAGGCGGTTTTAGCCCTTCTTCGACGTTCACCACAAGCTCCTACGGCATTTTGTGAAATGGTGTAGACCTGATTTTCTAGGTATCCCACCCATTTCCGCCAAGAACACGGAAATGGATGGGGCACGGAAGTCTATACCAAAAGAAAAATGCTCCTAAGGCCCGGGCGCAACGGCTTGCGGGGCCGTGGATGTGGTGGTGGAACTGGACATGCTGGAGGCGCTGCCAAAGCCGCCCTTGCCGCCTTCAATGACCATGCTCGGCTCCGGCTTCATGCTCTCCATCAGCTTCTCCACCGGAATGGTGGCGGGCGCGGGCTGAGCCGTCGTCTTCTGATCGGGAGTATGCAGGACCGTATTCGCGTCCTGCGGCAGGAACGATCTGGGGAACTTGAGGTTGGGCTGCGCCTCGGTGCTCTCAATCGGCTTGACCAGCTCCGGCGTAACCACCACGATCAGCTCCGTGTTGGTGCGGTTGCGCGACATGGACTGAAAGAACTTGCCCAGCACCGGAATGTCGCCGATGAAGGGGATCTTTTGCAGCACTTCCGTCTCGCGATTGTCGAGCAGGCCGCCGATGATGAAGCTCTCGCCCGGCTTGAGTTCGACTTCGGTGCGCACCTTGCGGGTGGAGATGGCCGGCACGTCGAAGCCGGAGATCTCCACCGAGTTGGTGGTATCGAGCGAGCTGACCTCCGGCGCAACCTGCAGGCGCAACGAGCCGCGCGGTGTGATCACCGGCAAAAAGTTGAGCCGAATGCCGTACTCCTTGAACTCAATGGAGACCGAGGCGCCGGAGCCGCTGGACCCCGGCTGCACCACCGGATAGGGATACTCGCCGCCGGCCAGGAAGCTGGCCTGCTTGCCGTTGGTGGCCACCAGGTTGGGTTCGGCCAGCACCTCGACCACGCCCTTCTGCTCCAGATCCGTGATGGTGGCGCCGGCGTTGAGGCCCGGAAAGTAGGCCATGAAGTTGCCTTGGTTGGGGACCGTGGCCGTACCGATGGAACCGGCCATGCCGCCGGTAGTGGAGCCGGAAGCGACGGTGGGCGGCGAGAACTGGCCTGTGGAGATGCCGCCCAGCACGTTGCCCAGCCCCAGGTTGAAGAGGTTGATGCCCAACTGGTTGGCCTTGGAGCGATCCACGCTGGCAAAGCGCACCTTGAGCAAAATCTGCGGCTCGGCCGGGGGCAGCTCCACGTTGAGCAGGTTGATCACTTTGCCGGCCATGGCGCTGATCTGCACCGCGCGCGAGGCAGCGGTCAGGTCCTTCACGGTTCCGCGCAAGTACACAATGCCGTTTTCCGCGGTCACGGTGAGGGGCTGGGTGGGCAGCTCGGTGCGCAGTTCGCGGCGTACCGCCTCCAGCGTGGTTTCAGCCGCTCCAGAGGCGGCGCGGACCCGCACGTTGAAGAACTGGCGGCCACCCTGGCGATCCCAGAGAATGAGGCTGGTTTCGCCCACCGTCTTGCCGTTGATCATCACCTCAATCGGCGAGATGACGCGCGCCTCAGCCACTTCGCCCAAGCCCACGGCCACCCGCGCAATGGGCCGCGAGGTGTCAATCAGCACGCTCTTGCCCACCGTCACGGCCAGATCGTTTTGCATGTCGGCCGCGGCCACCGGCTTGGCCAGCACGGCCTGTCCGTAAAGCGGCGGCAGACTGATCAGGACCAACGCGGCGGCCAGGCTCCAACCCCAGAAAGCAGATCTCGTTCTGGCTCTCATTGCTTCACCTCTGGCATCTTGAAATGCTCTTCGGTACGCGTTGTGCCGTTCAAAATCTCCACCGAATAGTTCACCGGAACCGTGCCCGTTTTGCGGTGCTGCGACGCGGCGCCGTGGCGGGGCTCAGGGAGCGCCGCCAGCGGCTCATCCGACATCAAATTGCCCATGGCCATGCTATGCACCGCCGTCACCGTGGTATCCATTGGGTTGCGCAACACCAGCTGGATGCGCAACTGATTGGTGGCCAGGCTCAGCGTCTCCGCCTGCTCGGGAGTCACCAGCAGGTTCACCACCTGCACCGTCTTCGGCTTGCCTTCGGCATCCTTCTGGATGTCGGTGCCGGCCGAGAGCACCTGGATATTTTGCAGAATGATGCGCGAGGTAAAGCCATCGCCCGCATTGGTGGGCATCATGTTGGCGCCCGAGCGCATGCCGCTGGCCAGCACATCCACGCGCTGCCCGGCGGTGACAAAGCCGGCCACGCCCACCACCTCATCCACCCGAACGGCGCAGGCACGCATGCCCTGGGGAATGGTGGAGGCCAGTCCGCCGCCCGAACCGCGCGCCGCCAGTCGGCTCTCCAGCACCGTTTCACCCTGGAAGATGGAGGCCACGGCACCCCGGCCCAGGGCGTCTTCCAGCTTCAGAAACGATCCCTTGGGCGGCTGGCCGTTAACGTCCGCGAGCGTCACGTCGCTGGCCGCCAGCACCGTGCCCAGCTTGATGTCGCGGGCCGCGGTGACCACACGCGTGGTGGGCGCCGGTTTGGCAGCCTCCGCGCGGCGGCTCATCAGCCGGAAGGCTGCCAGGCTGCACAGCCCGGCAATGGCCAAAGCCACCACCAGAATTGTCGTCAATCTGCGATTCATCCCTCCGCCTCACCCCGCGGATCTTGCGGGCCTTCTGCCGTTGGTCTCCGCTACCGGACCCCTCCGGATGCGTGTTTCACCGCCATGCACAGACATTCTGCGCTCGGCACTGTAGCTTATCGGCACATTTCTCTCCTACGTTACTTTGGCCATCTGACGAGTTGGGAAAATCCGTGGAATCAACGCTTGCGCTGTTCCTTCCGAGGACGAATCGCCCGGAAACGATACAAAACATGAGAGATCCCTCATTCCCAAAACAGAAATAGAAAATATTTTGGGAATCACTGTCTTATTTCCGCACAGTTCCCCGCGCCGAAGCCCTACCCGTCCGCGAACATGGAAGTTGCAGTCTGGCGTATTGCGTCTGTCGATCCTGGAACCGCTCGAATCCGCAAGGGAGTTGCGGGCCCATGAGTCATTTACAAAGCCTGGAGCTGTTCGCCCAACCGCCGGAGACCTCGCGTCTGCCGGCAGGCTTTGTTGCGTCGCTGCTCTTCCATAGTCTGGCGGTGTTTGTGGTCAGCTTTGGCGTCTTTTATGTGCCGCCGCTTGATCCGCGTCCGCTGCACGATCATCTGGCAGTGCGGCGGATTGCGCTGGACTCGCCGGACCGGCCCAAGCGCCATCCCATCTTTGCGCCTGCGCGCTCGCCCCTGCCGAACAAGAGCACCGAGGCCAGGCTGAAGCAGGCTGCGCCGCCACTCAAGCTGCACAAGAGCCGCCAGTTGCTGCTGCAACCGGATCTGCCCACCGAGGCCGATCTAATCCACGAGGTTCCGCTGCCCACGGTGGTCGTCTGGACCGCGGAGAACACCCCCACGCCGGAGATTGCGCCGCCCGCGGCAGAGAAGCCGGTGACGGCCAACGTTGCGCCCGCGCCGGACGCGCCCAATCTGGAGACGGAGCTGGCCGAAGCCAGCCTGGTGCCGGAGATCTCCGCCTCGCTCAAGCTGCCGGCGGTGATTGCCGCCACCACGCCCATCCGCATCCATGCGCCGGGCCACGAGGAGAAGCCGCCCTCGATGAGCACCCAGGCCAAGACCCCGCCCACCCCGGCGGCGGTGATGGCTCTGGGGCAACTGCAACTGAAGCATGGGACGGCCGTGTTGCCGGCGGTGAATGAGACCGCGACCGAGTCCAACGGCACCACCGGGCTGGACACCCACTCCGAAGAAGCCGCCGCGGCAACCAAGGCCCTCAACCCACCCCTGGCCGAGACGAGCGCCGCAGATCCAAAGCTCTTGGCCCCGAAACCCGCCGACCCGCGCGCCGCCCAAGCCGCCGGAGCCATGGAGCGGGCCCCGGCAAGTTCCAGCTTTGAGGTGGCCGAAGAGGCCACGCACACCAGCCAGATCACGCTGGCCCGCGACGGACAGTTCAGCGCGGTGGTGGTGGGCGCATCGATCGAGGACCAGTATCCAGAGCTCTCCTCGGTGTGGCGGGGACGGATGGCCTACACCGTGTATCTGCACGTGGGGCTCAGGCGCAGTTGGACGCTGGAATATGCCGCCACTGCCGACGACGAGGCTGCCGCCGGGGGCGCGGTGACGCACCTGGAAGCGCCCTGGCCGTTCAGCATTGTGCGCCCCAACCTGCCCTCCGGCGCCTTCAACTCCGATGCCCTGATGGTGCATGGCTATGTGAATACCGATGGCCGCTTTGAGGATCTGGAGATCGCCTTCCCGGCTGACTTTCCGGAGGCCGGTTTTGTGCTGAAGACGCTGGCCGAGTGGCAGTTCCGTCCCGCCTCCGCTGAAGGCAAACCGGCGCGGGTCGAGGTTTTGCTGGTGATCCCAGAGCTATAACCACCTGCGGTGGGGGCATTGCATGCAGCAGACGCGCTGCGCGGCATTGCATGCAGCACAGACGCGCTGCGCGCCGGGTAAAAGGGCTTCCGGTCGCGGCGAAAAGCATCCGGGGTTGAAACCCCGGATGCTTTCTTTTGGCGTGAGGCTTGAGGGACCTGAAGGTCCCTGCTCCTTCCAGTCCCCCAGGTCTGATCAGAAACGAGCGCGGGCCGGGAGGCCCCCGCTACAGCCGACCAGGAGGTCGGCGCTACGATTCCCTCAGTCCCTGATCCCTGACCCCTGCCGTCAGACCTGCTACGTCGCGCTGTTGGGCAGCAGACGTGGAGTGGTGAAGTTGGAGGCAATGGAGAGAAAAATGTCCTGCAAGCTGACGACGGAGTGGGAGTTGTCCACGCAGGTGTTATCCAGGCCCGAGCCGCTCTGGTTCCAGTCGGAGTAAAAGGAGCCGAGCGAAGAGGCCATGTTCTCGATTGTCATACAGGGGGTGAGCTGGGAGACGCTGCTGAAGGACTGGTTGTGTCCGGTGGCGATGAGCGTGGTGTCGGTTGCGCCGGAACCGGAGCTGCAGCCGGTCTGCTCGCTGCCGTAGGCCACGCCGAAGACGGTGGTACCGGCAGTCGTAGCGGCCTGGGCAGCCAGGATGGCCTGCTGGCACTCGTCAGTGGCCGATGGATAGTATCCGGTCGAGGTCAGCAGATAGTCGGCCGAGCCGCTGGGCGAAGGAGTAAAGGAGGTGGGAAAGTCGCCGGTGGAGGTAACCAGGTTGGCCTGGCCATCGCTGAGGAAGATGATGGCGTTCTTGGCCTTGGGATAGAGAGTCTTTTCAGCAATGAGCGCGGATTGCGCGGCGTAGACGGCTCCCGCGTAATAGGTGATGCCGCCGGAGTAGGCGCCCTGAATCGCGCCCGTTCCCCATCCGGCGCTCTGGATGGGGCTCATGCAGCCGCTCACCGCCTTCACAATGGAAGAGCTGGAGTTGAGGTGGTTGGAGGCGGAGGTGGAGTAGTAGTTGCTCAGAAAGCCGTTGGCATCGGCATCGCTGGCCCCGTAGGTGATCTCGTAGGTCGAGGTGAAGGATTGGAGACTCCGCCCACTACCCGATGTGTAGGTCGTTGCCGGGTAGCTGGTGGCTCCTGGAATGGGCAGCGGATAGATGGTGTAGTAGGGCGTGTTGTAACTGCAGTCGTAGTCGTAGCCCACAGTGGCGGTGGAGACGGCGGGGAACGAGAACAGCGCCACATGGAAGTTGGAGCTGGAGGCGGTGCAGGTGGCAACGCCAATGGGGCAGGGATTGACGGCGGCCAGCAGAGCCTCAATGCCATTGGTGGCGCACTGAAACTCCGTCACGCCGCTGCAGTTGGAGTCGGTGGTGCCCATGGAGCCGGTAGCGTCCAGGATGATGGCCACATTCCACGGCTGCGATGCGCCCTGCATGGAGGCCGTGGCAGTGGAAGTCACGCTGAGCTGGGAGACGCCGAACAACTTCATGAAGGTCATGGGCACGGTAACCGTCTGCTTGACCACGACCGCGTTGTTGGGCGAGCCGGTGATGCATTTGGAGCCGCTGGGCAAGAGCGAATTCAAGCACTTGAGGCTCACGGTGGTGGTAACGGCGCCCCCGTTGCTGGTGTAGTTCTTGTCGCCGGAGCTGGCGCTATAGCTGGTGGCGGTATTGGTGACGCTGGCGGTGCTGTTGCTGTCATACACCTGCCAGGCCGCTGCCAGGGCGGCGGCGTTGGCATAGTTCTGCATCTGGCTATGGGCCACGTAGGCGCGGCCGCCATCAATGGTGAGGCCGCACAGGCCGATCAGGCCCACCATGGACAGCGCTGCCCACTGCAGCACCTGTCCGGACTCTCCCCGGAGCAGCTCACTCAACCGACCTTTCCTCTGTGCGTTCATGGTCTTCTTTCCCCGTGTTGCGGTTAGAGCATCCTCGGAGAAACGCTCTAGTACTCGTACTCGGTAACCTGCGCGCCCAGTCGGCAGGTGGAGCTAAGCGTCACACCATAGACCATCAGACTGCAGGGATAGGTTGCGGCCACCGTAACGGGCTGGCCCTGGATCAGGTTGGACTGGCTGCCGGAACAACTGCTGCCGGAAACCGTGGTCCCGTTCATGGTGATCATCAGGATGATGTTGGTTTTCTTGAGCGTGGGCGCGGCCTGGGAGAGCGCGTTCATGGTGTCGGCGCAGGGATCGGTGGTGGTGGTGCGGATCTGCTGCAAAAACTGCGCACTGGTGCCCAGGCCCTGGGTGAGGGTGAGCTGGTTGCTGAAGGCCATGCCAAAGGAGACGATGGCGGTAAGCAGGGCCAGCATGATGGGCAAAGCCATGGCCAGCTCCACCAGCGCACCGCCCTCCTGGCCAGTGGCCAGGGCGCGCGCGGGCCTGGCCCAACGCAGCGCTATCCGGCATATGGCACGATTCCTGTTTCTCATCGGCAACATCACTTCCTGGCCAGCACAACGGATTGCGCGCCCAAAAGGGAGCGCGAACGGCGGAGCGCACACACCACCGCACGGCCCGCACGAGGCGCGGCTTGGCAGTTGGCGGCGCGGCGGACTCAAGCAGTTCTCCAATTGTCCTACCCCGAAATCGCAACCGCCGAGTAGCTTTTTCTCAAGAAAAAGCTGCCTCGCGCGATCTCAGCAAGGGCACATGCATTGGAAAAGCGCTCTAGCGAGCCTTGGAGCGGCGGCGCAGTACCATAACGACCAAGATCACCAGACACAAAGCTCCACAAATGATCTGCACAGTTGTTGGGTTCATTGCGATTCTCCTTTGAAGACGTGGTTAATTCCTCTTCGGCGCGGGGTTGGAACCTGCGCCGAAAAGGAGCTGGTTGTCCATAGTGGAAGTCTCTCCTGTTACCTGGTGCAGGCTTACCTGGCGCGGGCGCGACGGCGCTGCACCATGATGGCGAGTACGATGAAGGCGAGAACGCCACAGACGACTTGGATGAGGGTTGTGCTTTCCATTTGTCTTTCTCCTTACTGATTGGTGAGGGCTTGGAACGAGTCCAGCATCTGGAGGACAGCCGGCCCCAGGGTGACCAGAAACAGGGCCGGAAAGATGAACAAGACCAGGGGGAAGACCAGTTTGACACTGGTTCGGGCCGCCTGCTCTTCCAACTGCTGCACCCGTTGGGTACGCAGCGTGTCGGCTTGAACGCGCAACATGCGCGCAATCGATGTGCCCAGCTGTTCGCTTTGCACAATCATGGAGGCCAGGTTGCGCAGGCTCTCTTCGCCCGTGCGTTCGGCCAGATTCTTCCAGGTTTCGGAGCGTGGCCTTCCGGCGCGCTGCTCCAGCAGCATCAGGCCGAGCTCGTCGCACATCTCCGGACAGGAGCGGCGCAGCTCTTCGGTGGTGCGGGCGGTGGCCTGATCCATGCTTTGGCCCGCCTCAATGCAAACCACCAGCAGGTCCAGCACGTCGGCCAGGCTGCGACGGATGCGCTTTTGGCGGCGTTTGATGCGCCAGTCGAGCCACATGTTGGGAGCCAGGAATCCCAAACCCAGCGCCACGGCGTACACAAAGAACGGATTCATGGCGCCCACGCCGGAGACCAGAGCCAAAAGGGCCAGCGCCAGCGGCACAATCACCTTGGCGCTATAAAAAGCGTTCAGCGCGCTCTCGCCACGATAGCCGGCACGCGCCAGCTTTTGCTGGATCTGCTCCATCTCCGCCTGGCTGCGCGGCAGTACGCTTTCAAAGAACACCACAAAGGTGTGCAGCAGGCTGCGGGTATTCTTGAGCCGCTCGCGCAGGCCGCGGCGCTGGGTGGGCTCAATGGCTTCCTCCATGCGGTTTT
This sequence comes from uncultured Occallatibacter sp., assembly GCA_964645855.1. Taxonomy (GTDB): domain Bacteria; phylum Acidobacteriota; class Terriglobia; order Terriglobales; family Acidobacteriaceae; genus Telmatobacter. The sequence continues at coordinate 28,571 of CAZYDF010000002.1, read as the reverse complement.
TGGCCGCATCCTGCTGGAACAGCAGGATGCCCAGGCTGGCAATCAGCAGGAAGACGGCAACGAACGTGAGAAACGCGACCAGCACAGTCCCCTCCTAGATCTCCAGATTCACAATGTGGCGAATCAGCAAGCCGCCGATGGCAATCATCACCGCGGCCGTGGTCAGCAGTTTTACGCCCAGTGGAGTGGTCCACAGAACGCTCATCATGGAAGGGTTGGCAAGATAAAGCACCAGACCCAGAACAAGGGGCAGGCCAGTAAGGATGCCGCCCGTGAGCCGTCCCTGCGCGGTGTGCACACCCACCTGACGGCGCAGACGAAAGCGTTCGCGAATGGTGCCGGAGACTTTGTCCAGCACCTCGGCCAGGTTGCCGCCGCTCTCCTTCTGGATCACGATGGCGGTACAAACAATGCGCAAGGCCTGCACCGGGATGCGGTCCTGCAGATTCTCCAAAGCCGACTTCAGTTCCAAGCCGTAGTTCTGTTCCTCATAGCAGTTGCGGAACTCGGTGCCCACCGGATCGGCCAATTCGCTGGCCACCAGGCTCATCACCGCGATCAGACTGTGGCCGGCGCGCAGGCCGCTCACCATCAGGTCCAGCGCCTCCGGCAGAAGCTGCTCAAAGCGGTCAAAGCGCTTTTGCCTGCGCCACCTGACCCAGGCGATGGGAGCCGAGGCCAAGAGCGCGCCCAGCCCCATGCTGACGAGGGGATTGTGCAAGCGAAGATTGACCAGAAAGCTGACCGCAACAAAGATGAGCCCGGTGGCCGACATCACCCGGCTCACGCTCCAGTTGACGTTGGCCTGGCGCAGCATGGCGTGCAGGCGCGGACCCAGTTCCAACTGCTCCAGCTTGCGGTTGATCCAGGGTATGGAGCTGAAGCGGGCATGCTTGCGCACGTCCAGATACTGCTCGCCCACCTCCGGCATGTTGCTGGCCAGAGCTGAATCGAGCGCGGCCACCACCTGCTTTTGGCGCTGCGAGGAGCCCATCCCAAACAGGATCAGAGGCAGCGCAACAACTGCAAAGACGACCATGAAAACCAGTACGACCACTCCCGTCACGTACGCTCCTCCTTTCCCTTAGCTGACTGCCATCTCGCGCTCAAAGATGCTCATGGGCAGCGAGATGCCTGCTACGCGCAGGCGTTCCAGAAAACGCGGCCGGATACGGGTAGGCAGAAAAGTGCCCACCACGCGGCCATCGGGCCCAATGCCCTTCTTGTCGAACTTGAAGATCTCCTGGGTACTGATCACGTTCTCTTCCATGCCGGTGATCTCGGTGATGGAGGTGATCTTGCGCGTACCGTCGCTCATGCGCGAGGCCTGCACGATGATGGTGATGGCCGACGCAATCTGCTGGCGCACGGAGCGCTCCGGCAGGTTCATGTTGCTCATGGCCATCATGGATTCAAGGCGCGTGATGGCGTCGCGCGGGGTGTTGGCGTGGATGGTGGCCATGGAGCCTTCGTGGCCGGTGTTCATGGCCTGCAGCATGTCAAAGGCCTCTTCGCCGCGGACCTCGCCAATCACAATGCGATCCGGCCGCATGCGCAGACTGTTGATGAGCAGTTGCCGCTGGCGGATGGCGCCCTGGCCTTCGATGTTGGGCGGACGCGTCTCCAGGCGCACGATGTTTTCCTGCGCCAGACGAAGCTCGGCCGCGTCCTCAATGGTGACCAGCCGCTCGTTGTTGGGGATGTACTGCGAGAGGATGTTGAGGAACGTGGTCTTGCCGGAGCCGGTGCCGCCTGAGACCAGAATACTGATGCGCGCCTTGACGGCCGCGGCCAGCAACTCCATCATCTCCGGCGAGATGCTCTTGAGCTGCACCAGTTGGCCAGCGGCCAAGGGTCCGGTGCCGAAGCGGCGGATGGAGAGCGAAGGGCCGTCGAGCGCCAGCGGTGGAATGATGGCGTTCACGCGCGAGCCGTCGGGCAGGCGGGCGTCCACCATGGGCGACGACTCATCGATGCGCCGGCCCACGCGCGAAACAATGCGATCGATGATCTGCATCAGATGGCGGTCGTCGCGGAAGGCGGTGTTGACGCGCTGCAACATGCCGCCCTTTTCGACAAAAACATGATCCTTGTCGTTGACCAGGATGTCGCTGATCTTGGGGTCGCGCAGCAGGGGTTCCAGCGGTCCCAGACCGAAGACCTCGTCGAGCAGGTCGGACTGGATGCGCTCCTGTTCGTCCTGATTGAGCGGGACGCGCTGCTCGGCCATGATCTCGCGCACCAGGCCGAAGACCGCGGCGCGGGCCTGGGTGGAGTTCGCGCGCGCCAGCTTCTCCAGATCCAACCGTGAGATCAGGATGCGGTGTATCTCGGCTTTGTACCCTTCCAGGCTCAGCAGCTCCACGTTCTTGCTCCCTCATCCCACCAGCGCCTGCGGCGCTTTGCTCAACACTTCTCTTGGAGAACCTCTCAAAAAATGCCCAACAGGCGCTTCTTCTGCTCCGGCGCAACCACGCCCACGGCCGCCCGCGCCATGCGGCGGATCAGCTGCGCGATCCCCGAATCGGCCAGGGCCAGCGGAGTGGCATTAATCTGCATATCGCGCACGGCAGCGTAATCATTAGGAATTTTCCACTGCGCGGGCCGGGTCAGTGCCTTGGTAACCTGCTCCTCGGTAACCCCGGAGGTACGCGCCTCAAAGCGGTTCAGAACGATTTCCAGCTTCGGGCCTGATCCGCTGAAGTACTCCTGAATCATGCGGTTGGCGTTCCGCAGCTCGGGAATTCCGGCCTGCGTGACCAGGTAAATGGTGTTGGATTCGCGGAACAGCGTGGTCGCAGAAAGATCCAGACGGCTGCCAACGTCCACCACCACGTTGTCAAACTCCTGGCGAGCCACCACCATCAGCTTGTCAATGCCGTCGCTGGTGGTCTGGTACTGCAAAAAGCGGCCCGGCGCGGCTAGTACATGCACACCGGTGGAGTGGCGGACCAGCATCCGCTTCAGATAGTCGGCATCCAGACGGCTGCCGGCCTGGAGCGCATTCAGCGTGGAATACTCGCTGACAATGCCCAGGCTGAGGGCCGCATCGCCCAGCGGCAGGTCCAGATCGATGAGCAGGGTGGACTGGTTAGGCTCCTGAGCCAGCGCCACCGCAAAGTTGGTGGCCAGGATGGTGGCTCCGGCTCCGCCCTTGGAGTTCATGAACACCAGCAAACGGCCCTGCGGCTTGCGCGCGGTGCGGGGCGCGGGACGGCGCAGCGTGGCCCGCTCCATGGCCTCGCCGATAACCCCAGCCGCAAGCGGCAGGGTCAGGAACTCGCGAGCCCCAGCCCGCATGCAGCGCACCAGCAGCTCGGGATTGGTGCGCGCGGTGTAAACCATGGTGGTTGCAGCACCGTTGGCGTCAATGCTTTCCAGCAGTTGCAGCGCGAATTCGGGGTTGGAGTCCAGCTCAATGACGATGATGTCGTGGCGCACCTCCAGCATCTTGGGCACCTCCGACAAACTGGGAGGATAAGAAGTGAACTCGATCAGCTCGCCCACATTGCAGGCTCCAATGGCCCGGGCCACCTCCGAGCGATACACTTCCTGCGGCCCAATGATCACCACGGAAAGCGGCGGTGTCTGGGACTCAGCCGCACTCTGGCTGGCGCGGAGATCGTCCATGCCACCCGTCTGCGGGTCACCCTGAAACCAATGCTCATTTGGAGAAGCTGACATCATCCACCCCTGTCCCTAGAACGCAAAAAACGAGATAACGGTCCCGATCGCAATGGCCGGCGCGTAGGGCATCCGGCGACTGGGTACAGGTTTGGCTACGGCATCCGAAGCGCTGGGCCCGGAACCAAGGTCGGCTGCGGCGTCCAACAACTCGCGCAGAAAACCGCCTGCCACCGCCCACCCCACCACCATGACGCCGCCCACCATGGCGGTAATCACCAGCGCCAGAAACAGCTGCTGGGGACCAATCCATGCACCAATGGCGGCGGCCAGTTTCACATCGCCGGCGCCCATTCCGCCCACCCAGAACAAAAGTCCAAACAGCAAAAGCGCTAACCCCATCCCTTCCAAGCTGTGCACCGCGCCCTGTCCCCCGTGTTGCCCGATGGAAACGCCCAGGCCGGCCACCAGAAACGGCAGCACCAGCCAGTTAGGAATCCGGCGCGAGCGCAGATCGGTGAAGGTTGCCACCGTAACCACCGCCACCACCGGCCACCATGCCCAAGAGTGCATTCGCGCGGCTCCTTCCTGGGCCCGCAGCAGACGCACGTCGCCTTCTTGCGGACTTCTCACCTCTTCTTTCGGCAGAACAGGCTACCAAGGTTAGGGGTAAAACGAGGCAGAGGGGCATTTGTCTCAGTACGGGAGACAGGGGGGGGGGCACCCACATAAGGGAAATTAAATTTTCTGGTGCAAAACTGGACAGATCACGGGCCGATTTTGGGAAGCCGGTAAGGAAAGGAGGTCGCAGAAGACGGGCTATTTACGAATACGGGGAGGAAAGGAGGAGAGCGTATGGAGGATGGGGTTCCAGCGTTGGCTCCGAGTATCGCCGCTTATCGCCGCAAACGCGTCCCAGCACTGCGCCCCGGAGGGGCGCACGAAATGCCACGAAGAACTGCACTGAGACACGGCAAAGCGGGCTGCCGCAAGCAATGCCCGCGAAAGCCTCAGCACCTGAACGATGCCATGCGCCGAAGGCGCGTCTGCCGCACCGCAGGTGCCCGAAGGCGCGACTGCCGCACTGCATGCAGGTGCCTAGCCTTTCACCACTACGTGCTTAGCCAGATAGTCCGGATCGATCTCCACGCCCACGCCCGGCCCGGTCGGCACCTTGATCACGCCATGATCGTCGCTGCGCAAGGTTGAGGTGGCGCAGGTGTACGGCAGATCGTTGTTGAACTCCTTGAACTCGTGATACGGCCCCGAGTTCGGAATGGCCGAGACAAAGTGCATCATGTAGAGGTACCCGAGCCCGGTGCTGGAGATATGCGGAATGCACTGCTGGCCCATGGCATGCGCCATGCGCGCCACCCGCATGCAGCGCACCATGCCGCCAAAGTAGAACATGTCGGGCTGCACAATCCGGAGCGCGCCATGCCCCACCAGCCAGCGGAAGTTGTGCAGGCTCGGCTCCTGCTCGCCGCCGGCAATGGGAATCTCCAGCGCATCGGCCACCTGCCTGGTCTCCTCGTACCAATCGAACGGCACCGGCTCCTCAAAGAAGGCGTATTTATACTCCTGCATCAGCTTGCCAATGGGAATGGCCTGCGCGGGCGTATAGGAACCATTGGCGTCGGCGGAGATCACCATCTGGTCCCCAAAGGTTTTGCGCACCAGGGGAATCATCTGCTCGCTGCGGCCCACCGGAAACTCCGGATGGCTCATGCGCCCGCCCAGCTTGAACTTGATGGCCTTGGCCTTGGAGATCTCGACATCGCGCTTCAGGTGCTCGATGGTCTCGTCGGCGCTGATGTCGCGCTCGCCGTTGGCCTGGTAAACAGCAATCTGAGGGTTGTGAATCTCGCCAATCAACAGCCCAATGGACTTCTGCGCCATCTTGCCAAACAGGTCCAGAATAGCGAACTCAACGGTAGCGATCGGCACCCAGATGGCCAGCCCCTGCGCCTTGTAGTTGCTCTGGTACACGGTCACCTGCTCCACCAGCGCTTCAATGTCGCGCGCGTCCTTGCCAATGAAGAAGGGCGCGATGCGGCGCGTGAAGATGGGGTAGAGCGAAGCCATCTGCTCGGAGTTGCTGATGGAGATGCCCACCGCGCCGTCCTTGGAGCGCACCCGGCACAGCCACGACTTCTGGTAGTGCAACAGCTCCACCGTCTCGATGATCACGGGCGTTGTAAACTGCTGGCGCTTGAAGACCGGCTTCTGCACAATCGCATCCAGTTCGGCAAAGCGATGTTCCAGCTCGCCTGAAGTGATGCGGGGCTTTGCCGCCTTGTCTGCCGCCCGCGCCGCCGGAGCCATTGTTGCCGCCACGCCCGCCGCCAGTGCGGAGGCCAGAAAACCACGCCGTGTGTTCGTCATCGAACTCTCTCCCCTTGTGCGCTTCGGCAACCTATTCGAGCCCGCTCACAAAATGCAGATCGGCCCGAAGCGCACTCAGTGTACCAACAAGAATCCGCCCAATCTGCGAGTGGTTGCACGGATTTTTTCGGAGCGAGTCAGCGGAGCCAACGAGCGCATCCTCTCCCCGCCAGGGTTCTCGGGGCGAGGATGATTGGGGCCCACGACGCTGGCCTCCCGAACGAACGGGGCCCCAGGCGTTTTGTGGGGGTCCCAAAGAGCGATCTTGGCTCTTTGGGGCAGAGTCTGGGGGGAATGAGCGAGGGATCTGCTTTTGCGTTTCGATTCGCTGTTGCTGCACCTCATCCCTGCGCGAAGCGCGTCTGCCGCACGCAGTGCCGGTGAGTCGAGGGATCCGCGGTTGCTTTTGATCTGTTCGTAGCGCCAACAAGCCTTCGAGCAGAAAGCGCGTGCCGACCGTGCGGCGAGCAGCTTCCTGGGCCACACAGCGCCCCGGAGGGGCGCTGCTCATGGCTGCAAACGCATCCCAGCACGTCGCGCGGCTCCGTGCTGGGCTATTGGCACAGCGCCCCGGAGGGGCGCACGAGGATAGCCCAGGGTGGACCCTGAGCGAAGTCGAAGGGGGAACCATGGGAACCGCCGCAGCCTGACGCCCGCACCCCGGAGGGGCGCACGAAATGCGCGACGAAGATCTCCGCCGAGGCGCCGCGAAGCGCATGGCTGTCGGCAATGTCTGACGCATCGCAGACGCCACGCACTTTGCGGAAAAGGATGGGCCGGGGTCCCTCGCATTTGGGGACCCGGAATCGAATGGCCGCAAATGCCAGAGATCCATGCAATGCGCCGCAGGCGCGTCCGCCGCACCGCAGGTACCCGAAGGTGGTCAGACCCGGAAGTTGTCTGGACGCCAGATCTTGATGCGTTCCTTGATCTGCTTGCGGGTCAGGTTCTGCTCCAGCGCTTGCTTGGCCAGCTCCACCACCTCATCGTCGGAGGCAAAGCGCAACCCCACCAGTTGGTCCTCGGTGAGCTTGTAGATCTGCGCATGCCACTCGGCCGGAGCCAAGGCCTGCAGCCGGAGCCGCTCCTCCAGCCGGATCACCCGATCCTGCACCTTTAAGGGGTAGAGCCGGACCTTCAAGAACAGTACAAACGAGGCGAGGGACAGCACCAGGAACCATCCAGCTGTAATGGTGTGGTGGTTGTAAAGATGGATGCAGGCGTACACCAGGTTAAGGACGAGCATGCCGAAGAGGAAGTAGTGATACGGCGGATCGACCCGTCCGTGGTTCTTCAGATTCTGGGGAACTTTGTCACTCATGTTTTGCCGTGCCTTCTTGCAGTCTGGGAGTCAAGCTGGCGGCCACGTCCGGGGGTGGGAGCGCTGCAGCCGCGCCAGAGGTCTGCAATCCGGCGCTGGCGCGATTCTCCTCGGAAGCCGGCCCTGCTGTCAACGCCATAAGGTGGCTGGCATCCAGATTTTCAGGATGTTTGGGGATCACGCCGCGGTGGCTGCGCACCAGGTAATCCACCAGAATGCCGCCCACCAGATACGGTGACACCGCCGCCAGCGGAACCGCGTAAGCCGTCGTCACCAGCGACTCGGCAACGTCCTTGTTGGAGTGGCTATGCCGACGCAGCCCCGGAATCTGCGGAAGCACATACACCTCGAGCCCCACCTCCGGATGCTTTTGCTCATAGCGGGTCAACTTGTAGGCAATTTGCTTGGGCGTGGTCATGCCGGCATCGGGAAAGATGGAGCGATCGAAGGTGCCTGGGAAATACTGGTCCAGCAGCTCGCGGGCAAAGTCCGCACAGTTGTTGAACAGCAAGCTGAAACGCGACTTGTTGGGCCCGTCGTTGAGCAGTGCAATCAGTCGGTCGTCCTGCTCCGCCGTGGTGTTGAAGCGGAAGGCGTAGATGCGCCGCTCATAGCTGACGCCCACCAGCTCCTTCCAGCCGCCGTGAAAGAATCCGCCCTCGCGGAGGTTATCGCCCAACGAGAGCAGATGGCGCTCGCGATACTGCCCCCGCAGTTTGCGCACCGTCTCCCGGTCAACGCGCTCCGGAACATCGGCCACCTTCTGCACGGAGTAAAGATAGGGAAGCAAGGGGATCGCAACCCAATCGTAGCCGTTGATGCCCTCGTAGCGGGCAATTACGGAACCCAGTTCGCCCTCCTGGCAGCGGCGCAGGGTCAACGGGGTCTGAGCACACACCCGCGCCAGATACACCGCATTGTGTCCGGTTGGATTGATCGTGCCAAAGAAGCCATATGGCTCTTCCATCAGCAGCGCACCCTGGGCCATGCAGCGCAATCCGCACACCGCCGCGAGCAGCATCAGAGACAACGCAAGAAGGCTTGCCTTCCGCACCAATTGCCAAGCCACTTCTGTATGAGGCACCGTTGGTGTTCCCTTTCCCTTCTATTTCTGCCGGTATAACTTTGTTAAAACAGTGGATGCGTAAAGGGCTGAAACGGTTTCTTCCGCATACCAGAACCTGAGAAAATCTTGAACTCTCTGTCCGGCCCGATCTGTGCCCGAATGCTCACGGTTTCCGTTTCTATTGACCCGAAACCTGGTCAAAAGTTGCGCTTCGTAAACGTCAAGACGTGAAAAACCCCGTCTACGATGACGACCCGCCTGGCTATTTGAGCTGGGGAACCCGACTGCATCAGGCGCAACAAGACCCTGCTCCCAAATGTGGATTTGGAAGATTATCTTGCCAGGCGAGAGCCAATGGCGCATTTTCTGAAGATGAATATAAAGATAGATCCGGCAACATGCGCCGGTTCAGGGGCGGAAGCCCACCCATCGGGAAAACGGCCTCTTGCGGCACGACTGAAGTCGTGCCCTGACGCTTCTAGAGCGGTTCTCCATTAGATGTAGCCCTTGCAAAGATTGTGCAAGGTGGCTTTTCTTAAGGAAAAAGCCACGCCGCGGTTGTGCTTTCGGGGTATAGCAATTGGAGAACCGCTTTAGCCTTCCCTTGAGAGTTTTTCCGCAGCCTGTTCAGGCCTACTGCTCCACGGCTTCCATCTCCTGGCCAGCGCTCTCCGCCACCGTAGCCCGCAACGCTGCCCGCAATCCGCGCAGATTAAAGCCCATCCACAGCGCTCCGGCGCAGCAGCAGAGGCCGGAGACCACAATGGCTGAGCCGGCTCCAATGCGCTCAGCGGCGGCGCCCAGCAACAGGCTCCCCAGGGGCGCGCCGCCAAAGAACGCCATGGTGTAATAGCTCATCACGCGGGCACGCTTGTCTTCGGTTACCAGCGCCTGTAACACCGTGTTGCACACCGCCGCGGTCTGCATCAGCCCGAAGCCCACCACCACCATCATGAGCAACGAGACCGCCAGCCAGCGCGAAAGACCCAACAGAGCCAGGCCAGCACCCAGCGAAACCGAGGCACTGACCAGCGAGCGCTCCAGCCCCACCACCGAGTGGCGCATGGCCAGCAGCGCAGTTGCCACCATGGTGCCCACGCCGGCTGCCGCGCCCAACCAGCCCAGCGTCTGCGGTCCGCCGTGCAGTACGTCGGTGGCAATGGCCGGCAGCACCACGGAAAAGGGCGTTCCCATCAGGCTGAGCAACGCAAACAGCACCAGTACGATGCGAATGGGCGCCACACCGCTCACATACTTCCAGCCCTCGTGCATCTCCTGCCACAGGCTGGCCTGGGTCGCGCTCCGCTCCATGGGCCGGGTATGAATCAGCACCAGGGATGCAATCACGGCCAGATAGCTGACACCATCGGCCAGAAAACACCAACCTTCACCCACTGCCGCCACCACCATACCCGCCAACGCCGGACCCACCAGCCGGGCACCGTTATTCATCAACGAGTTCAAGGCAATGGCGTTGGAAAGATCGTCGCGATCCTCCACCAGTTGCACCAGCAACGACTGGCGACCCGGCATGTCAAAAGCATTGATCGCGCCTTGCAGCACGGTAAGCGCCAGCACCTCCCACAATCGGACCACTCCGGAGAGGGTAAGCGCCGCCAGCGTGAACGCGTGCAGGCAAGCCGCCACCTGGGTGACGATCAGCATCCGGCGGCGCTCCATCCGCTCCACCCAAACGCCCGCCACCGGACCCAGCGCAAAGGCGACAATCTGTCCGGAAAAGCCGACCACGCCCAGCATGAGGACCGAGTGGGTAAGCCGGTACACCAGCCAGGTGGCGGCCAGGCGCGTCATCCAGGTGCCCAGCACCGAGATGCCCTGCCCGGCGAAGTAGAGCCTGAAATTGGGCGAGCGCAAGGCCCGCCAGGCGTGGGAGTTGCTCACTGGCTCACCACCTGGCGCAAAATGCGTCCGGCAGCAAACAAGGTACGGCGCTGCTCCGGGGTGAGTTCGGCCAACCGCGCCGCCAGCCAGGCATGCTTGTCCGCGGACGCCTGACGGCGCAGCTCTATTCCCTTTGCGGTGACTGTAACAATGATGCGGCGGCCGTCGCTAGGGTCAGGGCGGCGCTCCACCAGCTGCATCTCCTCCAGAGCGGCGATGGTTGCGCCCATCGACTGCGGCTTGACGCTCTCGGCCCGCGCCAGCTCGGCTGTGGTGGCCGGGCCCGCGCGCTCCAGGCGGCCCAGGGTCATCGATTCGCTCATGGAGAGCCCATGGCCGGCAGCCACCGTCCGCACCCGCCGCAATACCAGCCCAATGGCCTGCATCAGCTCGGTAAGAGCAACGGACTCGCTGGTTTCTTCCATCGTGTGGTTCATCTGAGAACCAGTATCGGCGATAAGAAGGTAAACTTGCAAGGTTTTCTTGCAAATTTACCTGTCTACATGAAAGATCGAAATCAAGATCTCTGGCGCCGGGCCTGGCGGGAAGCGCTCTCCAGAATGGTCAGGAGCCGTTCTTGGCGGGCGGCGAACTGGCTTTCAAGCTCCCGCCGCGCGCGTCCGCTGGCGAGCGCCCCCAGCCAGCCTCCGGGCAGCGCAAACTCCACCTGATCGCTGACCAGTGTGCCCTCCATGCCGTTGCGCATCTGGGGCTCAATGCCGTGGCGATGGCGGAAGCGGGAAAAGAGCCCGCTTACCTGTTCGTCGGCAAAGTAGCTGTTCCAGACAAACTCCACAATCCGCGCCGTCCAGCGAATGCGAACCGGAAACCAGGGAAACGGGCGGAAGCTGATTTTCAGCTCCGAGCCCACTCCGGCGGCAATGCTCTGGAAGCGACGCGCCGGATCGTCCGCCACGGGACGGGCCGAAGGAGGCACAACGCGCAGGGTTTCCATCCGCGCCTTGAGCCGTGGAGGGGTGATGTGGAGCAGATTGGAGGGATTGGCAAAGAAGGCAAAGACCAATTCCACGGGATACGGCACCCACTGTTCGGATTGAAAGCTTTCGGTTCCCATCGTGGCTCCACTTTACTCCAGACAGAGGCGAAAAGGCGGGTGGCTTCCCTGAACCGCTGCCGATCGTTTACCGTAACAGAGAACAGGACGAAGAAACTCCCCCATGACCCAAACGAATCCTCGATCGCATCCTCATAACGGCTGGCTGGTACTGATTGCCTTCTATAAGTGCCTGCAGGCCGTGCTGATTGCGGCCTTGGGCGTGGGCGCATTACAACTTCTGGGCAAGAACGTTGGTGACGAGCTGACGTTCGTAGCCGAAAGGCTGCACTTCAACCCGGAAGGCAAGCTGGTGGATTTTCTTCTGGAAAAGACTGAGTTCCTGAACGATCCCCTGCTGCGAAGAATCGGCATGACCGCCTTTTTTTATGCGAGTTTAAGCCTGGTAGAGGGCATTGGGCTCTATCTTGAACAAATCTGGGCAGAGTACCTGACGCTGGTGATCACCGCCTCCTTCCTGCCCTGGGAGCTGATTGAGATCGTCCGCCGCCTCACCTGGATGCGCGTCAGCCTACTGACGATCAATGCGGTGGTATTCCTGTATCTATTGAAGATCGTTGGGGAACGGGCGCGGCAACGCACCTGCAAGCCCTGAACGGCGGGCTGCGGCGCAGGATTCCTGCTTTTCCACGGGAGAGTTGGGAAGTGGTTGGGATTCCGCCGTGCTTTCGCTTTTTATTCACCTATCACGGCTTTAGCCCTATGTCCAGCCAGTGAACCAGACTAGTTAATACAAGATGCTGTGTGCTGTTTCGATGCAGGAGCTATTAGACCACTTTTCCACATTTTTGCCGGTTTTCCTCACTCCCCTTGCGATTTTCCCCTTGGCGTCCGGCTAGAACGGCGGTACTATCGTACCTGTCAGGCGAAGTGGTCAAAAATGGAGTCTGGTGTAGCAATCTGGAGCACCAGAACGGATTTACCTTCAAAGTTTAAGCGTTTTGCTCTTCAACAACAACCTTTCTGGATGGTGTTTCAGCCCAGGTACCTGGCTAACCAACCAGAAGCAGCTCCCAGGCAGGCCCGAGACGGCAGATCACCGGCAAAGGGCAGTGAGGCCTACCAATGTTTCGCGGCAACCATCCGGCCAAGGTCGATGAAAAGTCGAGGCTCAAGCTTCCAGCGGCGTTCAAGCTGCTTGTGGATGCTGGTGCGGTCTCGCACTTTTACATCACCTCAACGGACGGCAAGGCGGCGGAGATTTGGCCATTGCCGGAATGGGAGAAGCGCGAGGCGCTGCTGGCCCCTTTCACCATGGATGAGGCCGTGCAGCGTTACATGGATTTGACCAGCTACTACGGGCAGCAGGTGCAGATCGACGTACAAGGCAGGCTGCTGCTGCCACAGATTTTGCGTAACTCGGCGGACTTGAAAGAGGACGTCGTGGTCTTGGGCAAGACGACCTACCTTGAAGTGGTCAACCGTGAACACTTTGAGGAAAGGCTGAAGGGCAGAGAGTTGACCAGCGAGCATCGCATGGCGCTGGCGGCGATTCTGAACCCCAAGCCGGCGGTTGCATCTTGATAGCCCCCAGGGGCAGCGTATGACGACACCCAAACAGCGTCATTTGCCGGTTCTTTGCGACGAAGCGATTGAATTTCTCCACGTACAAGCCAACGGCTGTTATGTGGACTGCACGCTCGGACTTGGCGGTCACTCGGAAGCGATCTTCCGCCGCCTGGGCCCTGCCGGCCGGTTGATTGGATTTGACCGTGATCCGCAGGCCTTCGAGCTGGCCAAAGCCCGCCTGGAGCGGGTGGCGGAAGAGATGGGCGCAGAGGCTCCCGGGTTGACCTTGATCCCCGAGGACTTTGGCTCCATTGCCCGGCATCTTGCGCCGGCTTCCGTAGACGGCTTGCTAGCCGACTTTGGCGTCAGCAGTCTGCAGCTGGATCAGGCGGAACGAGGATTTAGTTTTCAGGCGGATGGACCGCTGGACATGAGGATGGATACCCGGTCCGGAGTTACCGCCGAACAAGTGGTGAATGAGATGGACGAGCGCGAGCTTGCCAATCTTATTTACGAGTACGGTGAGGAAAGGAGGTCGCGGACAGTCGCCAGAGCCATTTGGCGGGGACGGCCAGTAACTTCGACGGGGCAACTTGCCCGTCTGGTTGCTTCAGCCGTCCCGCCGAATAAACATATGCACCCGGCAACAAGGACTTTCCAGGCCATTCGCATCTACGTCAACCGAGAACTGGACCAGATTCAAGCGCTGCTTGAGGCCGCACCCCAATTGCTTAAGCCCTCCGCGCGCATTGCAGTGATTTCATTTCACAGTCTCGAAGACCGGATTGCCAAGGATTGTTTTCGCGATGGAGCCCATCGTGGAGTCTGGAAGCTCTTAACCAAGAAGCCGGTAACGGCAAGCGAAGAAGAAGAACGACGCAATCCCCGCTCCCGCAGCGCCAAGCTGAGAGCGGCGGAAAGAACGGAGAGCAGCTGCTAGCTTTTAGCTCCTAGCTGCTAGCCAGGCACGGCCCCGGCAAGACCGAAACCGTGGCTTCTGCAACATGAAGCTTGAAGCTAAAAGCTGGAAGCTGGAAGCTGCAACTCAGGAGATCCCCATGGCGGCAATGACGACAACCTATCCGACCTTTGGCCGTGCGGCCACCGCCCGCATTGTTGAGCACAACGCCGCCCTGATGAACAAGCAGTCTACGCTGCGCCGCAAGTTCCGTACCCCGGAGTTTTCGCTGGCCAAGCACTTTGACAACAGCCGTTTGGAAAAGGCGCCCGATCCGGCTCGCATGCGCGAGGTGCGGGTGTTTACGGCGGCTCTGGTGGTGCTGTTCAGCCTGGTGATGGTCTATGGCCTGCAGCACATCTACACCATTGAGAACAGCTATCAGGTGGAGCAGGACAAGAAGGACCTGGGCCGGTTGCGCGAAGAGAATCGCCAGCTGCGGACCACCCAGGCCGTGCTCACCAATCCGGCCCGCATCTTCTCCAAGGCCCAGGAACTCGGTCTGTCAGCGCCGCAGCCCGGCCAGGTGGTTCATGGTGACTCCCGGATGGACCCCTCGTCGCCGGTGGTTGCGCAGGTACAAGTTCCCACGCCGCCGGTTCGATAGCCGGCGGCCCTTCTTCCCCGATTCGCGAGTCCCCCATGCCGCCCTCCTCCCGAGCTGTGCATCCCCGTCCCTCAGCGCCCCGCGCCTTTCCCCTCAAGCGGATCCGCTTCTGGCTGATCTGCCTGTTCTTTTTGTGCTGGGGCGGCGCCATTGCCGGGCGGCTGTTCTGGCTGCAGATTGTGCGGCATCAGGAGTTTCTGGCCCGGGCCGAGCATCAGCACATGCGCAACTACGACGTTGCGGCCCAGCGCGGCTTCCTTTTTGACCGCAACGGCAGCGGCCTGGCCATGACGGTTCTGGCCGACTCCATCTTTGCCGACCCCACCGGCGTGGACGACAAGCAGACCGCGGCGCACGCCCTGGCCGCCATTGTCCACATCGATCCGGACGACGCCGACACCAGCGAGGAACGCATCCTGAACCGGCTGGGCAACGGCAAAAATTTTGCCTGGATTGCGCGCCGCGTTACCCCGGAGCAGGCCGCCGCCATCCGCGCCCAGAACCTGGCGGGGATCTTCTTTGTCAAAGAGTTCAAACGCATCTATCCCGCCGACACCCTGGCCGCGCCGGTGCTGGGCTATGTGGGACCAGACGACAGCGGGATGGCCGGCCTGGAAGCCAAGTTCGATGCCCTGCTCCACGGCAAGGCCGGAGAGCGCTCGGAGGCGCTGGATGCCCACCAAAAGACGGTGGGCTCAACGGAGATTGAGCCTCTGGCGGGACGCAACCTGACCCTGACCATCGACAACAATATCCAGTACACGGTGGAGCAGGCGCTGGAGCGCGCCATGCAGCGCACCGAGGCGCTGAACGGCACGGTGGTGGTGGAAGACGTGCATACCGGCCAGATTCTGGCCCTGGCCACGCGGCCTACCTTCAATCCTAACCAGGTCCACAAGCCGAGCAAGCTGCCCATCAGCAATACGGCGGTCAGCAACGTGTACGAGCCGGGGTCCACCTTCAAGCTGGTCACCTACTCCGCGGCGCTGGACCAGCAACTGGTGCAGCCGGGGGACATGATGGACTGCTCCGGCGGCCAGATCAACGTGGCCGGAGCCATTATCCGCGACGACAAGTCAGACCGAGGTCTGGGGCACGCTACAGTGGCCGAGGCGCTGGCCCACTCCTCCGACGTGTGCGCCATCAAACTGGCGCTGCGCTTGGGTCCGCAGCGGTTCAACGACTACATCCGCGCCTTTGGCTTTGGCACGCGCTCGGGCATTGAACTACCGGGCGAAACCCGGGGCATGCTGATGCCGCTGAACAAGTGGTACGCATCGTCGATTGGCTACTTTGCCATCGGCCAGGGAGTTGCGGTAACGCCTCTTCAGCTCTCCGCCATGGTTTCCACCATTGCCAATGGCGGCGTCTATCTTGCGCCGCACATTCTTATTCCGGACCAGACCGACGCCGCCAACCAGAAGCCGGTAACGGCCCAGCCGGTGCGGCCCGGTGAGGATTTGCCCAATCCCCTTCCCCAGGGCGCGCATCGCGTGATCTCCACCATGGCTTCCGCCCAGATGCGGAACATGATGCGCGGCGTGGTGGAGGAAGGCACAGGCAAGCAGGCCCGACTGAACGGCTATTCCGCGGGCGGCAAGACCGGAACCGCACAGAAGATTGAAACCGTGATGGTGAACGGCAAGGCGCACTCTTTCTATTCAAAGGACGCCCACATTGCCTCCTTTGCGGGCTTTGCCCCGGTCAACAATCCGGTGATTGCGGTGGCGGTCATCATTGACACGCCCCAACACGACTACTACGGCTCCAGCGTCTCCGCTCCCATCTTCCGCGAGGTGGCGCAGTCCGTGCTGGAGTACATTGGCGTGCCGCACGACACGCCGCTCCATGCCGAGGACAGAGGCAAGCAAACCCTTGTGAGCGAAGACAGCGGAAACCGCACCACCGACAACAACCTGGACGCGGCCTACAACGATCTGCCCGACGACGACCCCCTGCGCACCCAGCCGCCCGCCGAGGCGCTCACCGCGCATGCTCCAGCCACTCCCGCTAACACTCCGGCCAATACACCACCTACGCCAACTTCGGCTCCTCAACCCACCAGCAGAGCCGTGATGCTGCCTGACGTGAAGCGAGTCCGGGTTCCGCAGCTTACCGGGCTTTCAGTGCGCAAAGTGATTGAGCAGGCCGGTGCAGCCGGGTTGAACGTGCAGATCTCCGGCTCCGGCATCTGCCACCAGCAAACGCCGGAACCGGGGACAATGGTTCCGGCCGGGACGCATGTGCAGGTGCGGTGTGGACGATAGGGACTGAAGTAGGGAATAGGGAGTAGGGAGTAGGAAATAAGAACTGCGACCCTCAAAGAGAAGAACCGTGCCCCATCCATTGCGCAAGCTTTATCGCGAAATGGGTGGGATACCTGAACACTCTCCAAGGAATCGCTCGACGCGAATCTTCCGGGCCGGACCCATAAGCGACTTACAAGCAAGCTACTTATGTATCCGAGACAGGAAGGAACTGGGACCTTCAGTTCCCTGAAAATTCTCCCTAAAGTGATTCTCGGGTTTCAACCCCGGAAGGAATCCTGTCCGGCACAGCGCCCTTTCAGGGCGCCCGGGCCTTGGAAAATCGTAACCCAGGGCTGCCCCTTCCGCTCCGCGTCAGGGTGGCCCTGGGCTATTTGCACTGCGCCCCGCACGGGGCGCAACGATTCATGCCGTTGCGGCGAAAACCATCCCATCTCGATCCCAGGTCTCAAAAACTACAGCGGTTCCAGAATTGCTGTACCTAGAAACCTTTGCTCTCAAGTCGACGCGACCATCAGGGAGCGGCGACCTTTGAGGCTTCTGGCGTGGGTATACCTATTCTGGCACCGCTCTAGACCTCCACCCCACGGACGAAGACCTGTCCACGGGACCCCGGGCCTGGAGCACCCGACCTCTCTGGTGAACGGGCTGCGTCAGACCTGTGCCATCCTCCCTTCGGAGATCCAGACAATCCGCCTTGCGCCGACAAGCGAGAAGATGGTTTTAAATAAAGGTATGCCCAACCTGCGTAACCATTTCTTCCCGTCCATCGTTCTTGGCGTGCTTTTGGTCTGTGCGAGCCGCGCGCAGAGCCTTACGCAGCGCGTACTCACGGCGGACGAAACATGGCGCGTCGAGGTGCTGTTGCGGTCCTCCATGCAGATGCTGCCCGAAACTGGTCTGCGGATCCGGCTGATCGGGCCCAGCGAATTCCCCAACTTCGACAAGATCGCCATCACCATCACGCCACCCGACAAAACCAGCAACGAATTCACTCTCTTCCTCTCGCACGACGGCAACACGGTGGCGCAATACAAGGATTTCAAGATTGCTCCCGGCACGCAAAAGCTGCCTGGGGACGGAGGTCGGCCAAGCCGCGGCGGGGGGCCCGATGCGCCGGTTCAGGCCGTCGTTTTCGACGATTTGGAGTGCCCATTCTGCGCCCAGTTGCACGCGCGTTTGGCGCCCAGCATTTACCGTCGTTATGGCAGCCTGGTGCGGGTAACCTACCGTGACTTTCCGATCGAGGGCCATCCCTGGGCGATGCATGCGGCCATTGCGGTGGGCTGCGCGCATGAGAACGCTGCCGCTTACTGGAACTCGATTGACGATATTCACGCCGCGGCTGTCGGCATCGACGGTCAGGAACGCGAACTGAGCAAGGCGTTTGAGCAGGTGGATGGCTACGTGCTCGCAGCAGCCCAGAGCGCCGGGCTCCAGGAAAGCGACGTGAAAGCCTGCATGGCGAAGGCCGACAAGAGCGCGATTGAGGCATCGCTGAAAGAAGGAGAAACCCTCGGCGTGGGGTCCACCCCCACCGTGTTCATCAATGGAGCGAAGATCTCCGGCGCCATATCAGACCAGTTCCTCTTCACCCTCATTGACAGGGCTTTACAGGCCAAAGGCATTCCGCTTCCGGCTGAATCCCATCCGGTTCAGTAACCCTGGTTGGGACCGCGCGACTACAATAAACACGTGAACTGGAACGAATTAATTACCGAAATCCCCGCCGTGGGCTCGGGTGGCAGCAACGCCACCGCGATCACCGGCATTGAGTATGACTCGCGCCGAGTACGTCCGGGCGCGGTCTTTGTCGCCATGAAGGGCGGCTCCACGGACGGCAACAAGTTTGTGGCCAAGGCTATCAAGAGCGGCGCCGCGGGCATTATCACCGATCACTTTGATACCTTTGACCACCTGATCGTGTATGAGCCGGGTGTGGGCCTGCTGGAGGTAGAACACGGCCGGCGCGCGCTGGCTCAGGCTTCGGCCGCCTTCTTTGACCACCCGGAGCGGAAGCTGAAGTCCACCGGCATTACCGGCACCAACGGCAAAACCACCACCGCCTACCTGATGGAGGCGCTGCTGAACGCCGCGGCGCGCAAGACGGTGCTGGTGGGCACCATTGAGTACCATGTCTGCGGCGAAGTGCGGCCGTCGTTGCACACCACGCCCGAGTCCCGCGACCTGTACGAACTGATGGCGGAAGGCGTCCGTCTGGGCGCAACCGAGCTGGTCACGGAAGTCTCCAGCCACGCGCTCGATCAGGATCGTGCTGCTGGGATTGGCTTTGATGTGGCAGTGTTCACCAACCTGACCCGCGACCATCTGGACTATCACCAGACGATGGAGAAGTACTTTGCGGCCAAGCGGCTGCTGTTTGACGGCACGCAATCCCCTGCCCCGCGGGTGGCCGTGGTCAACGCCATGGACGAGCGTGGCAGGCCTTTGGCGCGCACGGCGGAGAACGCCGGCTCCGAGGTGCGCACCTACGGCATCGGCAAGGGCGAATGGTGCGCCACCAGCTATACGCTCACGCCGGGCGGCGCAACCATCCAGCTCCAAACGCCCTTTGGCTCCGCCGAGTTGCACTCGCACCTGGCTGGCGAAGTGAACATCCTGAACCTGCTGGCCGCCTTTGCCGCTGCCCATGCGCGGGGTGTGGCGTTTGACGATCTGATAGCCAGCGTAGAGACGCTGCAGCCGGTTCCAGGCCGCTTCCAACTGGTGAACGCCGGCCAGCCCTTTACCGTGATTGTGGATTACGCGCACACCGACGACGCGCTCACCAATTTGACCGCTCTGGCCCGGCAGATGACCGCTGCCACCGGCAAGCGGGTGATTACGCTGTTTGGCTGCGGCGGCGATCGTGACCGGACCAAGCGCCCTCGCATGGGCGTAGCAGCCGGCGGCGGCTCCGACTATGTGGTGGCCACCAGCGACAACCCACGCTCGGAAGATCCCGAGGCCATTTTGCGCGAGGTTGAGCCGGGGCTGAAGCAGAGCGGCGTCAAGTACACGATTGAGCCGGACCGCGCGGCCGCCATCAAGCTGGCTCTGGGCGCGGCCAAGCCCGGTGACGTGGTTCTGCTGGCCGGCAAAGGGCATGAGAAGGAGCAGATTCTCTCTTCTGGTTCCATTCCCTTTGACGATGCTGAAATTGCGCTTTCCTCGCTGGCCCGCATGGGCTATGGTGTTGGTCAATGAAACTCACGCTTGCTGATGCCGCCCTGGGCGCTGGCGCCGTGCTGGAGGCCCCAGCCGCCATCGCCAATCCCGGCACGCTCACCGTCTCCGGCTACTCCATTGACTCGCGTACGGTGGGCGCGGGTGAGCTGTTTTTTGCCGTCAAGGGCGACCGCTTTGATGGCCACCAGTTTGTGGCCGCCGCCATGGAACACGGGGCCACCGCCGCCGTGGTCAGCAAGGCGCATTTGTCCCTGCTGCCGGACGCCGCGCTGACCGCGCCGCTGCTGGTGGTAGAAGACACGCTTCTGGCCTTGCAGTCCCTGGCCGCGCATGTGCGCCGCCGCTGGGGCCGCAAAGTGGTGGCGGTTACCGGATCGGCCGGCAAAACCACCACCAAGGAGGCCATTGCCGCGGCGCTGGGCGCAAAGTTCCGAGTGCTCAAGTCCAAGGGCAACCTGAACAACGCCTTCGGCCTGCCCCTGCAGTTGCTGCGCTTGGAGCCGGAAGACGAGATCGCCGTCATCGAGATGGGCATGAACCATACCGGCGAAATTGCCGCACTGGCCAACATTGCCTCGCCCGACTGGGGCGTGATCACCAACGTCGGCACCGCGCACATTGAGAATTTTGGCGATGGGCAGGCCGGCATTGCCCGCGCCAAATTCGAGCTGGTTGCCGCGCTGCCTGCCAACGGAGTGGCCTTCCTGAACTGCTCCGATCCGTATGTGTCGCAGTTTGGGCGCGACTTTGCCGGGCGGGTGGTCTATTTTGGCACCGGCCCCTGCGCCGACCCGCAGATTCTGTCTACCCACGAGGATCTGGATGGACTGCATGTCCGCTTCCGCGCCGATCAGCGCGAGGCCTCCTTTACCCTGCAGTTGCTAGGCCAGCACAACGCCGCCAACGCCATGGCCGGGTTGGCCGTGGCCCTGGAAGCAGGCGTGGAGCTTGAGGCTGCGGTGGCGGCGCTGGAGACCCTGACGGCAGGCGACAAGCGCGGCGAGATTCTCCAACTGGGTGGCGCGACCATTGTGAACGACTGTTACAACTCCAACCCCGAGGCGCTGCGCTCCATGATCCACACCCTGGCGGCGCGGCCCACCGAGTGCCGACGGGTGCTGGTGGCGGGCGAGATGCTGGAGCTGGGCACTGAGGGCCCGGCGCTGCACGCCGCCTGCGGCCGCGCCGCGGTGGAAGCAGGGCTGGATCTGGTGATTGGGGTCAGCGGCAACGCCGAGCACCTGGCCGCCGCAGCCTGCGCCGGTGGCGTGGCCTCGCTCTTTTTGCCCGACGCGGAGGCTGCCGGACGCTGGCTGGCCGCGCATATGCGCGTGGGCGACCTGGTGCTGATCAAGGGCTCACGCGGGGTACATCTGGAACGCGCACTGGAAACACTGAAGGCGGCTCTGGCCGTACGGGAGGCTGAATAATGCGGAAGAGACTGCTTCACTTGCTAGGAATATTGACTGCGCTGCTGGTGGGCGTGTTGCCAGCCTGCGCGCAGGAGGCTTCGTGGACCGCGCCCTTTCCTGCCTTCCACATCGCCGGCGACCTCTACTACGTGGGCAGCCAGGAACTGGCCGCTTATCTGGTGGCCACGCCCGACGGGCTCATCCTGATCAACTCCAATCTGGATTCCTCGCCCCCGCTGATCCGCAAGAGCATTGAGTCGCTGGGCTTCAAGTACGCCGACATCAAGATTCTGCTCATCAGCCAGGGCCACAATGACCACTGCGCCGGTAGCGCCCAGATTCTGCACGAGACGGGCGCCAAGTACTACGTGATGAAGCCAGACGTGGACGTGGTGCAGTCCGGCGGGCGCACCGACTTCCACTACGGGCGCGATGAGTCCATGTGGTTCGACTTCACCAAGGTGGATCGCGCACTCTCCGATGGCGATCAGGTCAAGCTGGGCGGCGCGGTACTGACCGCGCACCTGACTGCGGGCCACAACAAGGGCACCACCACCTGGACCATGGACGAGGTGGAGAACGGCCGCACCCTGCACGCGGTCATCGTCGGCGGAACCACCGTGAACCCCGGCTACCAACTGGTGAACAACCGCGCCTACCCGGAGATTGCGGCGGACTTTGCCCGCGCCTTCGATGTGCTGGATGGGCTGCCTTGCGACATCTTTCTTGGCGCGCATGCCTCCTACTTCGACCTGGATGCCAAGTACGCGCACTTTGCGAAGGGTGATCACGAAGCCTTCATCGATCCCGCGGGCTACAAGGCCTTTGTGGCCGATCGGCGGCTGGCCTACCAGCGCGAGCTGGCCCGGCAACAGGCGCACTGAGCACCTGAGCAGCAGGCATGGATAGAGGCCCCTTGCGAGGGGCCTTTGCTGTTGGCGGGAGAGTCGAGATTGACCGCATATTGATACATCGTCCCGCTAATCGGGCGCATACTCAAGACAGACATTTCCTACAATCAGGGGGGGCAGCTACCGTCTTGCCGGCATCCGCTGGCGGACCGGATCGGCCGCATTTTCTTCGCACTAAGAGCAACCCCTTAGCACACATCACATGCCTATGTGACAAGAATCACATTTCTCTCATCACTTCGGATGCAACTATGGAGCAGGTTGAGAATCCTGCGCACTCTAGGATCTATCTTCCCTCCAAACCCACCCAGCGAGATCCCATGCATCTTGACCCTTCAGCTTTTGTTGCCGACTCTGATTTGCTTGATGCACTCGGTCAGCGTTCCGAGCCTATAGTCTGCCATTTGGACCGTGTACTGTTCCGCCAGGGAGATGAGCCCGACGGCCTCTACCTGCTGCTGAAAGGCGAAGCGGCGCTCTCCATGACCTCGGAATCCGGCGAGCCCCTGGTAAGCTCGCGCGCCATCAGCGGGTCGATTCTGGGCCTGCCGGGGCTGGTGGGCAACTCGCCTTACTCACTCACGGTGATAGCTGCGGCGGGCGCTCACGTGATGTTTGTCTCCCGCGACAGCTTTACTTTGCTGATGCAGACGGACCCGATGCTGGGCTTGAAGATTTTGCGCGTGCTGGCGGCTGAGGTGCGCTCCGCCCGCCAAGCTCTGAGCCAGATGTAGTTTTCGTTCTCCATTTGCGGCCTGCGCACCGGAGCACTGGAGCGCAGGCTTTTGCATTTGAGCCGTTGAAAGGTGCGGGCTTTAGAGCAATTTCAGGAATGGTGTAGACCTGAAGTTCATGGGTATCCTATCCATTTCCTTCCGCGAAAAACGCGGAAATGGATAGGGCACGGGAGTCTATAGAAAAAGCCAAAATACTCTGGCCCGTGCGTCGATGCATGGCGCAATTCTTTTGGGGAGATTCATCCCCCGCAGAACGTTGCGAAGCACTTTCGTTGCCGCCCAACCCTCACCTGTTAAACTCTGACTCGTTATGCTTCTAGCCTGCCTCATCATTGCAGCGGCCTCGTATCTTCTGGGTTCCATACCCAGTGGCTACCTGTTGATCCGCATCTTCCGCCATGAAGACATCCGCGCCTCGGGCAGCGGAAACATCGGCGCAACCAACGTTCTGCGCTCCGGAGGCAAGGGGCTCGGTCTGGCCACGTTCCTGCTCGACGTGCTCAAGGGCTGTTCGGCAGTGTGGCTGGGCGGCTATCTGGGCGCGCTGCTGGCGCCCACGCTTCTGCTGCCCCGCGAGGCGCAGGCTATTGCTGCGATAGGCGCTGTTGTCGGCCACATGTACACCTTCTGGCTGCACTTCAAGGGCGGCAAGGGCGTGTCGACGGCCTTTGGCGTCTTCCTGGTGTGCTCCCCCTGGGCAGCGCTGGCGGCCATCTCCGTCTTCATCGTGGTCCTCATCTGCACCCACTACGTCTCCCTGGCATCCATCTTGGGTGCGCTCAGCTTTCCGTTCTTTGCCTGGCTGCTGGTGGCGGGGCCCAAGCCTCCACTGTTCATTGCCGCACAGTTCTTCTTGGCGGGGTTGATCGTCGTCAAACATCACCAGAACATCCGCCGGCTTCTGGCCGGCACCGAATCTCGTTTAGGACGGAAGAAAATCGCATGAGCCGCATTGCCGTGCTCGGTTCCGGCGCATGGGGAACCGCGATTGCCCTGGCGCTACATCGTCATGGCGGCCACCAGATCCATCTGTGGTCGCACAGCCAGCAGGAAGCAGATGTGATTACTGCCGCTGGCGAGAACACCCTGTTTTTGCCGGGCTTCAAGCTGCCGGCAGAGATTACCGTCACCGCCAACGACGCCGTGGTGGCTGAAGCCGAAATGGTGGTCTCCGTGATTCCGTCGGAGTTTTTGCGCGCCACCATCACCCGCCTGCGCCCGCACTTCCACGCGGGGCAGACCATTGTGAGCGCCACCAAGGGCGTGGAGCGACGTACCCATCTGCGCATGACGGAAGTGATTGCGCAGACCCTGGCCGAGACAGGCCTTGAGCTGCCCGTAGGCGCCTTTAGCGGCCCCAGCTTTGCTCTGGAAGTGGCCCAGGGCCAGCCCACAGCGGTCACCGTTGCCTTCAGCCGCCGCTCCGTGTGCTCCCGCGTGCAGCGCGAGTTTTCGAGCGAGAGCCTGCGCCTCTATACCTCAACCGACGTGGTGGGCGTGGAGTTGGGCGGAGCGCTGAAGAATGTGATTGCGATTGCCGCCGGCGCGGCCAGCGGCATGGGCCTGGGCTACAACTCCGCGGCGGCGCTCATCACCCGCGGCATTGCGGAGATTACCCGCCTGGCCATTGCCTGCGGAGGCCGCAGAGAGACGCTGGCCGGGCTCTCCGGCGTGGGCGACCTGGTGCTTACCTGCACCGGCTCTCTCAGCCGCAATCGCACCGTGGGCCATGCCCTGGGCCAGGGCCGCAAGCTGCCGGAGATTTTGGAGAGCCTGGGCGGCAAGGTGGCAGAAGGCGTGCTCACCTGCGAGGCTGCGCTGGGCTTAGCGCGCAAGCACGAAATCGAGATGCCCATCACCGAGCAGATGGACAAGATTCTGCACGAGGGCAAGGACCCCCGCGAAGCCATTCGCGATCTGATGCTCCGCCCCGGCAAGGACGAAGTCTAGGCACCTGCGGTGCGGCCACTGCGCTTCGCGCCTTTCCGTTGTGCTCGGGGTGGGGTTGTTCTGCAGCCCAACTTGGCCGCAAATGCAGGAGCCGACGAGAGTGGGGCAATCTTCAAGCGAGGTGCGAGGTGGCGGTTCGTGCGTCCCTACGGGGCGCGTGCGGTCTATGCGCCCGCTTCCCAGGGTTCCGTCCGCTGGCGCGGACTGCACCTTGGGCTATTCTCGTAGCGCCCCGGCCGGGGCGCTTCATTTGCGCCGAGCAGCCCGCCGACTTGCTGACTCACCAACAAGCGCCAAAGGCGCGGCCAACTTGCAAAGTCGATAGCCTCCTCGCCAGCAAGCCAGCTCCGCTATAGATCCGGCAACTAAATACTGTTCGTGTGCCCCATCCATTCCCGCGTCTTTTGCGGGAATGGGTGGGAATGAGATGCCACTGTTGAATTGCCAGATCTATAATTCCGCCAGCTCCGTGGCACTTCCCTACTTCCCGCTGAACACCCTATACGAGATCCCCACCGACGCCCCGCTCGGCCGGATGCCGAACTGGGGTTCGTTGGTAAAGTCCGGCGAGTTGGTCAGCATCTGCAGTTCGTAGCTTCCGCGGACGCTCCATTTGCGGGCCAGGCGGTACTCCAGGCCGCCGCCGGGGGCCATGGCAAAGCTGGTACCGGTACCCATCTGGAAGGGGTACTGGATCTTCACCAAGCCCACCTGAAACATGGCAAAAGGGCGCAGCTTTTCACCGCGCAGAAAGGTGTAGCGCGGGCCGGCCAGGTAGTCCTGCTCGGTCTCGCCATACCAAATGTTCAGGTTGAGGAAGCGCGCATGCATCTCCAGCGCATAGTGGCGATTCAGGTTGTAGGTTGCGAATCCGCCCACGCCAGCCAGCCGCACGGTGCTGTCGCTGGGAAAGCCGGCCTGGAAGCTGCTGTACTCCACGCCTGCCCACAGCGAGGCCGCGCCGCCCCGCCCATCGGGCGCGGTTTGCGCATGGGCGCTACCAGCCAACACGGCGCAGAATGCCGCTATCATCAACAGCCACCTCACAATCTTGGTTCCATTCTTCAATCTTGTAGTCTCCATTTCGTCCTCAGTCCCCAATGGGTTGAATCAGAAGTTCGCCGAAAGACAGCTGCAGATCCTTCGACTCACCCCAGGGCATTGCATGCAGCACACGCACTACAAGCCTAATTGCTGGGGCAGGAAGTTCCCCGAAGAACAACAGCAGATCCTTCGACTCACCAACAGCACCTGCGGTACGGCAGACGCGCTTCGCGCCCGGGGCCCAGTTCGCTCAGGATGACAGCGTTGTATTGCTGCTTGCCGTGTTGTGCACTGCCTATTCGATTGCGCGCTTCCAGGACAATACCACCTCGTTCTTGATCCCTTGTTCCCTGGTTCCTGGTTCCTAAAACATCGACTTCACATTCAGTGTCGTCGTAGTAGTCTCCGTGATGTTGAGCGTCGAGATGCTCGACGTGCCGGTCACGGTGATGGTGGAAGTTCCCGCGGGAGTTCCGCCCGTGAGGGTGCCGGCGCCTCCGCAGCCAGTAACTGTGCCCAGGGTGAGGCCCAGCAACAGTACCGGCAGCCACGCGCCGCGTTTGCGCCAGCGCCGGGGCAGCAGGAAGACCAGCAACCCGGCCAGCAGCGCTCCGCCGCCACGCTCCAGGCGCGCGGTCTGCGCGGGCGCATTGGTCTGGATCACCATGATGGCCTGGCCGGAGCCGCCCGTAACGGTGGTGGGCGTAATGGTACAAGTACTATTGGTGGGTGCGCCCGTGCAGGCCAGGGCCACGTCCAGCGTGAAACCGGTTCCGGGCGTCACGGTGATGGTGTAGCTGGCAGCCTCGCCCGTGTAGAGCGTGGTGGAAGTAGGCGTAATGCTCAGCGCAAAGTCAGAGACGATGATCACGGTCTGCGCATTCGAAGTCCCGGCCAGATAGGGATCGTTCTCGGCAAACACTGCGGTGATGGTGTGCGCGCCCACGGCCAGGCCGGTGAGCGCAAAGCTGGCCGAACCGGCGGTAACCGTAGCCGTGCCCAGAGCCGTAGTGCCGTCGTAGTAGGTGATGACTCCGGTGGGCTGGCCAGTGGAGGCCGCAATGGAATCCGTGCAGCCAATCGATGTGCCGATCTGCGCGATCAGCGGCGTACACACCAACGTGGAAGTGGTTGCGTAGGTGGGCAGAACGACCTGCTGGATCGCCGGTGAATCAGCCGCGGCGTGGGTTCCGTCGCCGCCGTAGTGCGCTGTGATCAGGTGTGTGCCCACGGTGAGCACGCTGGTGGCAACCGATGCGGTGCTGGAGTTTATACCTACCGTAAGCGTGCCGGCCAGCGTAGTCACGCCATCTACAAGAATCGAGATGGAGCCTGAAGGCACGCCCGATGCGCCCACCGCCGTGACCGTAAAGGTGACGCTCTTGCCCTCATAGATGGTGGACGCGGAGCTGACCACGGCCAGCGTGGTGGTGTTGGTGTTGACCACCTGCTTCAGAATCGGAGACGTGGCGGTGGTGTTGTTTGTGTCGCCGCCATAAGCGGCGGTGATCGGGTGGGTGCCGATGGCCAGCGTACTGATGGTCAGCGTGGTCACGCCGCTTGCATCCAGCGTACCCGAGCCCAGCGATGTGACGCCATCGTAGAAGATCGCTGTACCGGTGGGCGTGTTGTAGGGCGCAGTCACGGTTGCCGTAAAGGTGACAGGCTGGCCCAAGTAGCTAGGGTTCTGCGAACTCACCACCACTGCCGCCGAGATGTCCTTGTTCACGACCTGCGACATCGTAGCGGAAGACGACTGATAGCCGAGACCCGTCTCGCTGCCGCCGTAGTAGGCTGCGGTGATGGTGTGTGTGCCGACGCTGAGCGCGCTGTAGGTGAAGGTAGCCACACCGCTCGCGAGCGTTGCCGTGCCAATCGTCGCACCGCTCACCGAGTCGCTGAAGGTCACCGTGCCGTCCAGAGTTCCCGCCGCGCCGGTGGTGTCGCCTGTGACCACCACCTTGGCCGTGAAGGTCACGGTCTGATCGTAGAAGGAAGGATTGGGCGTGCTGGTAACCGTAGTGGTGGTGGGATAGGGCACGGTGAAGTAGGCCACCAGACCGTCGTGCGATGTGGCGCGGGCAACGGTGGAGGTGTCGTAGGTGGCGCTCACCGGAAAGTCCGCACCCACGCGGGCGTAGTCGAGCGAGAAGAGCAAGCCCATCTCGCTGGTGTAGAGCATGTGGTCCAGCTGCTCGGCCGATCCGCTTTCCACAAAGGTGTACCTGCTGGCGGCGGGATTGGCGGCGGCAGCGGTAACGTTGGTTGCCGTGGTGGTGGAGTTCACCAGCGTTACGGCGTTATAGGTGGAGTCGTAGAGCCAGACCGTGCCGCTGGCCGCCTCGTTGCCGGCCAGAATGCCGGTGGTGTCCACGTAGCCATCGGAGAACTCAAAGCTGTTGAGCCCGCCCATCACAATCACGTGATCGCCGACGGTCTCGAGCGGCTCCAGGAGCTGGGTAGCCAGTTGCTCGGCCTGCAGCTCGCGCTGGGTACGCGCGTCGGCGCTGGTGGCAATGGCGGAAAGCGTGGTGCGATCCAGCAGGCTGGCGTTCACAAAGTAGAGCTTGTAATCGCTGATGCCCTTGCGGGGAATCTTGGCCGTCAGCACTAG
>CAZYDF010000001.1:0-199548 GCA_964645855.1 uncultured Occallatibacter sp. | reverse complement strand
GGTCGGCTAAAATCACACCTGTTGCACTTGGAGCTTGAATCCGCCCACCCAGTTATCAATATTTATATTTTGGGCCGGATCAATAGACCTGGGCGAAGATGGCGTACAACAAAACGGGCGCCGGAGATAATTCCGGCGCCCGTTGGGCCTATTCGCTGGCCGCGAAGTCCTACAGCAACGTGGATTCGTCGTCCTTTTCCTTCTCGAGTTCGTCGGGAGGGATGATGACGGCGGCGGCTACCTTGTCGGCTTCTTCCAGGTTGAGCAAGCGGACGCCCTGGGTGGCGCGGCCGGCGGCGCGAATCTGTTGGGTGTCGATGCGAATGATCTTGCCGAATTGGCTGATGGCCATCAACTCGCTGACTTCGTTCACCAGCAGAATCGCTGTGGTTTTGCCCACCTTGGGAGTTGCTTTCAGGTTGATGACGCCCTGCGCGCCACGCGATGTGAGGCGATACTGATCCACATCGGTGCGTTTGCCAAAGCCATTCTCAGTGACCGAAAGGATGAGCTGCCGGGTGACGCCCAGCTTTTCATCCAAGTCCTTGAGAGCCTTGCCGGCCTGATGGAGAACCTTCTCGGCGGCGGCCACGGCATCCGCCTCGACCGTCTTGTTGCGATAGTCGAGCCGGGCCTGGGTGAGTGTAGCTTCCGCGGCGGTGTAAGCCGTACGCAGCGAGGTGAGCTTCTCGGTCTGGTGCTGGTTCGCGGCGCATTCATCGCGTTCCAGCTCGCGCAGAGGATCGGAGTTGGTGATGGCCGCGCCGATCAGGTAATCACCCTTCTTGAGCGAGATGCCACGATTGCCGCCCGCGTTGCGGCCCATGGGACGGAGGCCCGCGCCGGAGCGTTCGGGATCGTACTGCTCGTCAAAACGGATGGCCATGCCCTCGCGTGTGGCCAGGAAGATGGTCTGCTTGCCGTTGGTGATGCCGGCATAGACCAACTCGTCGTCCTTGTCGATGGCGATGGCGATGATGCCGCGCGCCATCACATTCGAGAAGTCCTTGAGCGGAGTCTTCTTCACCGTGCCCAGTTGCGTGGCGAAGAAGATGTATTTTCCTTCCTCTTCCAGGTCGCGGACGGGGAGAATCGTTCGCACGTTCTCACCGGGCTGGAGGTTGAGCAGGCTCTGCATGCTCTTGCCCTTGCCGGCTGCGCCCACGTCGGGAACCTCGTAGACCTTGAGCCAGTACACGCGGCCGGTGTTGGTAAAGCAGAGCAGGAAGGCGTGGGTGGAGTCGACGATGAGCTGCGCCACGAAATCTTCTTCACGCGTCTTCATGCCCATGCGTCCAGTGCCACCGCGACGCTGTTGGCGATAGACGCTGATGGGCGTGCGCTTGAGGTAGCCCTGATGGCTGACAGTTACAGCAACCTGCTCGTCGGCGATCAAGTCTTCAAGCCGCAGCTCGACGCTCTCATCCACCATCTGGGTGCGGCGCGCGTCGCCGTAGCGGTCGCGAATGTCTTCCAATTCCTTGACGATGACGGCGCGCAGCTTGGCATCGCTGCCCAGAATTTCTTCGTACTCGGCGATCTTCTTGCGGATCTCTTCGAGTTCGCGCAGGATCTCGTCCACCGAGAGCTGGGTGAGGCGATAGAGCTGCAACTCCAGAATGGCGTCAACCTGGCGGAGAGTGATGCCCTTTTCTTCATGGGGCATGCGCACGCGGTCCAGGGTGATGATGATCTCAGCGCCCTTGCCCCAGGTGTACAAATTCTCGCGCGCTTCAGCGCGGGAGTTCGATCCGCGAATGATGCGGATGACGGTATCCAGGTTGTCGAGGGCAATCTTGTAACCCTCTAAAATATGTTCGCGCTCGCGGGCCTTGCGCAACAGGTACACGGTGCGGCGCTGGACCACGTCAATGCGGTGTTCGATGAAGCAGCGGATGGCCTGA
Organism: uncultured Occallatibacter sp.; assembly: GCA_964645855.1. Classification (GTDB taxonomy): domain Bacteria; phylum Acidobacteriota; class Terriglobia; order Terriglobales; family Acidobacteriaceae; genus Telmatobacter. The sequence continues at coordinate 197,644 of CAZYDF010000001.1, read as the reverse complement.
TCGAGGCCCAGCTCGCGGGGCTGGCCGTTGACCACGGCCAGGAAGATCATGGAGAAGCTCTCCTGCATGGAGGTGTGCTTGAAGAGCTGGTTGAGCACAATCTCCGGCTGCGAGCCGCGCTTGAGTTCGATGACAATCCTCATGCCATCGCGATCGCTCTCGTCGCGCACATCGCTGATCTCATCGATGATTTTTTCGTTGGCCAGCTCCGCGATGCGCTCGATGAGCTTGGACTTGTTCACCTGATACGGGATCTCGGTGACAACGATGGCCTGCTTTTCCTTGGTGACATTTTCAGTGGCCACCTTGGCGCGCATCATGAAGCGGCCACGGCCGGTCCTGTAAGCCTGGGCAATGCCGGCGCGGCCATAGATGAAGCCACCGGTGGGGAAGTCAGGCCCCTGAACGTACTTGAGCACAATGGCCAGCGCGGAGGTACGATCTTCGGCGGCCTTGGGATCGTTGATCAGATCGATGGTCGCGTTGATGACTTCCGTCAGGTTATGGGGCGGAATGTTGGTGGCCATGCCGACCGCGATGCCGCTGGAACCGTTGACGATCAGGTTCGGGACGCGGGTGGGCAGAACGGAGGGCTCAACGGTGGACTCGTCGTAGTTGGGAACAAAGTCGACGGTCTCCATGTCGATGTCGGCCAAGAGCTCACCGGCAATGCGCTCCATGCGGCACTCGGTATAACGCATGGCGGCGGGTGGATCGCCGTCAACGGAACCGAAGTTACCCTGGCCATCGACCAGCGGATAGCGCAAGCTGAAGGGCTGCGCCATGCGCACGAGGGTGTCGTAGATGGCCGAGTCGCCATGGGGGTGGTAGACGCCCATGCACTGACCGACGACCTTGGCGCACTTGGTGTACTTCTTGTTGTGCTCGAGGCCCATCTCGCTGAGTGTGTAAAGCACACGGCGATGCACGGGCTTGAGGCCATCGCGCACATCGGGCAGCGCACGGCCAATGATCACCGACATCGCGTAGTCGAGATACGAGCGGCGCATCTCCTCTTCGATGTTGATCGGGATGAGGTTCGAGTTGGGCGGATTCGTGCCGTCAAGCGGGAGCTGGGGGTTTTTGTCGTCTGCCATGATTTATTCGTGAAAAGCCCGCGGGAAGCGGCAAGCAAGAACCTTGGTGCGAGGCCTGGTCCGGGAGCTTTGTAAGCTTATTTTACTCGTGGGGGGGTGTTTTCACAAGACGAATTGCGCTGAATAAGTTCTTGTTTTGCTTCAGGTTAGGATGAGGGGCCGGAAGCAATCTGTTGACTTGATAGACATTAGGGCGGCGGGGCTGGCCATGAAGACGGTTTACGCAGTTTGTTCGCCGTATTTTGGGGTACGGATGGAGAAAAAGAAAATCGACAACTGGAGCCCCGCGGGAGTCGATCAGGGCCAATTTTTCGGCGCGGAGGCGGTAGACGGGGAAGGTTTTCTTCTCGAGGGACCGGTAAGGCGCGAGGCATGTAACCTTACGCGGCCCGTCCGGACCGAGGCGGAGCCTTTGCTGGCCTTGGGGTGGGAGGTGTCGCCTTCGGCTTGGTTGGGGTCTTGGCCTTGGCGCTGCGGCGGCGCGCGGGCGGTTCAGGTTCGCCCAGGCCGGTGAGCAGAACCGGCGCGCGGTCCGGAAACTCGACCACCAGCGAGAGCTTGCCGCCCACGCCTTCCACGTAGCTGCGCAGGGTGGACAGGTAAAGGTCGGTGCGCTTCTCAATGCGCGAAACACCTTCCTGGCCGATCTTGAGCTTCTTCGAGAGCCGGGCCTGGGTGAGCTTGCGCAAGCGGCGCATCTCGCGCAGGTTGAGTTCCTCGGCGATGAGCTCGGCGGCGCGCTGTTCGATGCGCTCGCGACGATCGGACGGTATCTCTGCAAGAACTTGTTCCAACGTCACGGCCATTGGCTCTACCGCCCTTCATCCAGATTCTTCAGGTGGCGCTCAAATCGCTCATCGGCAACATGGATCAGATTCCGGTAGAAACGATTCTCCGTTACGCCAGACTTTGAGCCACCTACCAGAAGGATCGCGGATCGTTCTGGATCGAAAGCGAAGGCTACACGCCAGACTCCACCACCGGCCTTGAACCGCAGCTCCTTCATATTCGCAAAGAGCGAGCCTTTGAGCGTATCCACGTCAGGCCGGCCAACTTGGGGACCAAATCGGCGCAGCTTCAAGAGCGTCGCCAGCAGTTCATCCTGCACCGCCTCAGCGAAGGCGTCGAACTCCGGTTTAAACTCCGGGTGGAATTCGATCATCCAACCTCTGCTTTGATTATGCCTCTGAACGCCTAATGCTTTCAAGTGCATATTCTCCCCATCTCACAAGTCCGGCGCGGACCTGCGGCGGGACTCAAAGACGACGGAAGTATACGCCTGCTTGAAGGCAGAGAGGCAGGTTTCAGACCACCCCGGCAAGAGTGCCGAGCGCACAGGCCACCTGCAGCAGCACAACCGCGCCACCAGCGGCCACGGCGATGCGCGGCCGGTCGCTCTCATAGGCATCGGCAAAGATGCCGGCGATGAAGGTGAACAGGAAGGGTAGGCTCCAGAGCCAGGGGCTGCCCACCACGCCGGTTGTTACCAGAACCATGCAGACGAAGGCGCAAAGCAGCGGAGCTGTGTTGCCAAAGAAACGCGAGCGCGGCTGGGCCAGGTAGAGCGCCAGCGCGGCGGCAGCCGCCAGCGCGACGCCCGCGTGGGGCAACGTGAAGAAATGCCGGGCGGGGTCGAGCGAGAACCACAAAAATCCCGCAGACGAGCGGAAGAGGTAACTAAAGGCGTCCGGCGAGAAGCCGTAGCAGGCAAAGAGCAGAACCAGGGCGGCCGCAACCGAGGCCAGCAGAATGGGCAGAATCTGCGCTCGCCGTCCCTCGCCCACCCAGAGCATGAAGCCCAGGCCGAGCACCGCAGCCACCGGCAGCGCCGCAATGTGCGCAGCGGCCGCCAGCGCCAGAGCCAGTGTGAGCAACACAATACGCGGACGCCATTTGCGGCGGGGGCCCTGCATGGCGTGGGCTACGCCGATGGCGGTGTAGATGCCGCCGTAGACGCCCAGCGCGGCCAGCACCTCCGGAGACGTGGTGGTGCAGGCCCTAAGCACCGCTGGCGAAAAGCAGTAGAGGGCGAGCGCGGTGTAACCGCCCAGGTTGCCAAACTGCCGCCGCGTGACCCACCAGAGTCCGCCGCCCAGCAGGCAACCCGCGAAGAGAAACGGCAGCCGCAGCAGCCAGAGCGTGTACGTCATCTGGTGGCGCAGCTCCCAGCTGCTGACGGGCGCTGTGCCAGCTTGCAGCACGCGATTCTCTGGGGCGCGGAAGTGGTCCAGCCCGCGCTCCACCAGCAGATTGAGGGTAAGGGGCAAGCCCGCTACACGATAGGCCAGGATGCCGTCGCGGATGTTGCCGCAGCTGGTGTAATAGCCGGCAATGGCCGAAGGGCTCTCCCAGGTCTCGCGTCCGCAGCGGGCGTACTGGTAGTCGCGATCCGTAAGCGTGCCGCGCCCGATCAGCCAGAAGCCCTGTGCCAAAAAGCACAGCAGCAATCCGGCCGCAATGCGCTGCGGCAGGTTGAAGCGAAAGCGACGCAGCCGTGCCCTGCGGGCGGCGGACTTGGGGAGTTGCAACTCGGCCTGGGGGGGATCGTTGGTCATGGGAGGAGAAGAAAGACGTTCCCAGTGTAAATGCCGCGGCGGCACTGGCTGCGGAGACGCACTGGTGCTTGCCCGGGGAGCGGTCGGCGACCGGGATTGGGCTGTATACCAGGACTAAGCCTTTGACGGAACAGGAACGCGCTTTCTATGATGACCCATCATGATGAACAGGCGAGATTTTTTGGGAACTGGCGCGCTGACCGCGCTGGGAGTGGCGGCGGCAGGCCGCGTGGCGCTGGGCGAAACTGCTGGACTCTATCGCAACCCAATTCTGGGTGGCGACCGGCCCGACGCCAGCCCCATACGCGTAGGCAACGACTTCTACCTGACGCATTCGAACTTTGACTACGCGCCCGGCCTGCTCATCTGGCACTCGCGCGACCTGGTGAACTGGCAGCCGCTGGTGAACGCGCTCAAGGGCTACTACGGCGTGGTGTACGCGCCCTATCTTTGCCAGCTGAACGGCCGCTTTCACATCTACTACCCATCGAGCGGTGTGCTGACCGTGGTCCATGCCGATAAGATCGAGGGGCCGTGGAGCGAGCCGGTCAGTCTGGGCATCCACGCCATCGATCCGGCGCTGGGCGTGGAGAATGACCGCGTGTTTCTGCACATGGCAGGCGGCCAGATGGCCGAGCTTACCGCCGACGGGTTGGGCGTGAAGACGCCTCCCCGCAAGGTCTTTGAGGCCTGGCCCGTTCCCAAAGAGATTCACATGGAGTGCACCTGCCTGGAAGCGCCCAAGATTCTGGAGCGCAATGGATGGTTCTACCTGAACGTGGCGGAAGGCGGCACGGCCGGGCCAGCGACCAGCCACATGGTGGTCTCGGCGCGCAGCCGCCACCTGGACGGCCCCTGGGAGTATTCGCCCTACAACCCGGTGGTGCACACCGCCTCGCGCGAAGACCGCTGGATCTCTGCCGGGCACGGACGCCTTGTGGATACGCTCGACGGCCGCTGGTACATGACCGTGCATGCTTATGAAAACGGCTATCGCACCCTGGGCCGGCAAACGCTGCTGACGCCGGTGGAGTGGACGCCGGATGGATGGTTCCGCGTGCCGCCGGGGGTGAAGCTGGACGACGCTCTGCCCATGCCGGTTGCGGGCGCGGTGCAACAGGCGTTTGCCGACCCCTCGGACGACTTCCGCTCGCCGGAGTTGGGGCTGCAGTGGGCCTTCTGGCACGAGTACGATGCGCAGCGCTTCAAGGTTGGCAACGGCGAATTGCTGCTGAAGGCCCAAGGCGCAAAGCCGGGCGAGTCGTCGCCCTTGACCGTTCCCGTGGGCGGGCACAGCTACACCATTGAAACCGAGGTGGAGATTGGCGAAGGCTGCGAGGCCGGGCTGCTGCTTTTCTACAAGCCCACCAACCTGACCGGGATCGAGCTTAGCCAGAAAGGGCTGGCAGTGATCTCCCCTACCTACTCCTTCAAGAGCCCGGAGAAGGTGAGCGCCACCCGCGCCACGCTGCGGATTGTGAACGACCGCCAGGAGGTGGACTGCTACTTCCGCTTCCCCGGCCAGCCCTGGCAGCGCTTTGAAACCACCACCGAGATCAGCGGCATGCAGCACAACGTGCTGGGGGGATTCCTGGACGTGCGGCCGGCGCTCTACGCCTGCGGCACGGGGCAGGCCACCTTCCGCGGCTTCCGCTACTGGCCCAACGTGGAGGTGCCAGTCAATTGATCCGGCCCTTGAATCCTTACGCTCGGGTGCCCCATCCATCCCGCGTTCTGTGCGGGATGGGTGGGAGAGCAGGACGCCATTTGACGGCCGGATCCATGAGCGCAGAGGCCGCGCAAAGAATTTGCAAGTTTCAAACCCAGCAGTGACACGGGCGCAGTAGACTGTTGGGCATGTTCGAACACGTTTGCAAGATGAGAGTTGTAGCGGCCGGGCTGGCGTTACTGTGCGTTGCGCCAGCCATGAGCGCGGGGCAGCAGCAGGTGGCTCCGGCGAAGATTCTGGTGCATGGACACAGAGGCTCGCGGGCCACGCGTCCGGAGAACACCCTGCCGGCCTTCCACTACGCCATGGAGCACGGCGCGGATGTGCTGGAGCTGGACTTGGCGGTGACCAAGGACAATGTGCTGGTGGTCTCGCACAGCCCGTACATTGTGCAGGACCCGATGGCCAAGGGGCATGAGCGCTTCTGCCAGGGGCCAGAGTATCCGCCGCGCACCGCGATTCACACGTTGACCCTGGACGAGGTGGAAAAATTCGATTGCGGCGTAGGGTCGCTGATCGATTTCCCGCGCCAGGTGCAGGTTCCGGGCACCCATGTGGCCACCTTCGACCAGATTCTGGACCTGATGGTGGGCAACAAGATCCAGCTCAACGTGGAGACCAAGATCTTTATGCCGCATCCGGAGCTGACCCCGTCGCCAGAGGAGTTTGTGCGCCTGATTGTGGACGCGATTCATCGCCACCACGCCGACGAATCGCGCATTATTCTGCAGAGCTTTGACTTCCGGACGCTGAAGGAGATGCGCAAGCAAGACCCCAAGATCCGGCTCTCCGCGCTGGTGAATCAGCCGGCCGGGGACGGGATGAACGGCATCACGGATCACAACAAGGACTTTGCGCACATTTACGAGATCACCGGCGCGGAGATCATCAGTCCCGAGTGGCATTTGGCGACGCCCGAACAGGTGGCCGCGGTGCACAAGCTGGGTGTACAGGTGGCGCCGTGGACCTGCGACACAACCGAGTCGTGGCAGAAGATGGTGGATGCGAAAGTGGACGCGATCATCAGTGACGATCCCGAGGCGCTGCTGGCTTGGCTGAAGGCGCGGACGCCGCCGTTGCACTGAGACCGCTGCATCAAGTGGGGATGCACCGCGCCCCCGAGGGGCGCGTTTCCGTTGGGTTGGCCGTTCCCAGCACGTCGCTTTGCTCCGTGCTGGGCTATTCGCACGGCGCACTTTCAGTGCGCGCTTCTCCTGCACTCCAACAGTTTGCTCCCGGATCTAGCAAAAATCTCGCGCCGGAAGCGCAGTGCAAGTTAGCCCAGCGCTTCAGCGCTGGGTCAAGCTAAGACGCAAGTCCCGTAGGGACGGCACGAAATGCGATTCTCGAGGTTTGAGGGCTCGTGCGAAGCATGGTTAGCCGCACCGCAGGTGCCGCGAAGCGCGTCTGCTGCATGCAATGCCCGCATCGCAGGTGCCGCGAAGCGCGTCTGCCGCACCGCAGGTGGCTGCAGCAAGGCGCTTTGCCTCACCGGCCCTGAGCCGCTAAACTTCAGGTCAGCATGGCGATCAAAAAGGAAAACAATCCGGAGCGGCTGGTTAGTGCGGCGCGCGCCGACGAAGAGCAGAACTTTGAGCTCAAGCTGCGCCCCCGTTGGCTGGGGGAGTTTATTGGTCAGGCCAAGCTCAAGGAGCAGCTGGCCATTGCGCTCGAGGCGGCGAAGTCGCGCGGCGAGGCGCTGGACCACGTGCTCTTGTTTGGCCCTCCGGGGCTGGGCAAAACCACACTGGCCACCATTATTGCCAACGAGTTGGGCGTGGGCTTCCAGCAGACCTCAGGCCCGGCAATGCAGATTCAGGGCGATCTGACGGCCATTCTGACCAACCTGCGCGAGCGCCAGGTGCTTTTTCTGGATGAGATCCACCGCATGCAGCCGGTGCTGGAAGAAAAGCTCTACACGGCGCTGGAGGACTATCAGCTGGACATCATCATCGGCCAGGGCCCGTCGGCGCGCACCCACGTGATGGAGCTGAAGCCCTTCACGTTTGTGGGCGCAACCACGCGGCCCGGCCTGCTGAGTTCGCCCTTGCGCGCGCGCTTCGGGATTTTGCTGCGCCTGGAGTTCTACACTGAGGAAGATCTGAAGGTGATTGTGGAGCGCTCGGCTGAGGTGTTGGGCGTGCCCATTGACTCCGATGGAGCCAGCGAGATTGCGCTGCGCTCGCGCGGCACACCGCGCATTGCCAACCGGCTGCTGCGCCGGGTGCGGGACTACGCCCAGGTGCGCGGCACCGGCGCCATTGACCGCCCCACGGCCAACGCAGCTTTGACCATGCTCGAAGTGGATGCGCATGGCTTTGATGAGATTGACCGGCGGCTGCTGAAGATCATCATTGAAAAATACGACGGAGGCCCGGTGGGATTAGGTACACTGGCTGCGACGTTGGCGGAAGAAGAGGACGCGCTCGAAGAGGTTTACGAGCCGTTCCTGATGCAAATTGGTTTTTTGGATCGCACGCCACGGGGGCGCGTTGCCACGCGGCTGGCTTACGAGTACTTTGGGCTTCCCATGCCCGGTCGGCAGGGCGGACTTTTCTAGTTGGCTGACCACATAGGTTTGTACTTTGCATCTGGGCGTCCCGCATCAAACGGGGACCTGGAAGGCCAGTTCTGGCGCTTGCGGAGCAGGGCTGAAACAGGACAGAGCCCGCACCGGGAGCCGCGACGTTACCTGCGTGTGCGAAGAGTCCTCATCCACCGCCGATGAGAGTTTGAGGCGAGATTTTTAGCTTGGTTCGTACAAAAAGGAGACTAGACGGATGGCTCTGACCGAATCGACAATGCTGGAGTTGGGAACAGTTGCGCCGGAATTTTCGCTGACGGATGTGGTCAGCGGCCGCACCGTGACGCGCAATGATTACAGAAACCGCAAGGGACTGCTGGTGCTGTTTCTCTGTGCGCACTGCCCTTATGTAAAGCACATTGAGAAGAACCTGGGCGAGCTGAGCGCGCATTACGCCGAAGAGCCACTGGGAATTGTCGCCATCAGCTCCAACGACGCGAGCACCCATCCCGCCGATGGCCCCGAGGGATTGAAGGCCCAGGCCGAGGCCTTCGGCTTCCTGTTCCCCTACCTCTACGACGAGACCCAGGCAGTTGCCAAGGCCTACGGGGCCGCCTGCACGCCGGATATCTATCTCTTCGACCAAGACTTCAAGCTGGTCTATCGCGGCCAGTACGACTCCAGTCGGCCGGGCAACGGCATTCCGGTCAGCGGCGAGGATCTGCGCTTTTCGATCGATCTGCTGCTGGCAGACCAGAAGGTTCCCACCGAGCAGCGCCCCTCGGTGGGCTGCAATATCAAGTGGAAGGCGTAGCAAGACAGCGGTGTTAGCGGTGTTAGGGGGGGGTAGCAATCGCCTTGCGGCGTGCTCGCTTGCAGGTGAAACGAGGCAGATTGCTTTTTGAACCAGGGGAGCATGTCGCGTTGCTCCCCTAAAGAAATCCTCACTCTTTTCAGCTTTGCTTAATCAATGCGTGCAACACTTCTTCTGCCGGCAGATTCTGCTCTCGCCGAGCTTCAGGAGTTTTCCATGCGTTTCGAGCACTTGCTGCGCACCACTCTCGCATCTGCCGCCGTTCTGGCTCTAGCCACCGGTCTGGCCACTTCAGCTTCAGCTCAAAAGCCTTACCAGGTCCTCGACAGTTGGACGATTGGCGGCGAGGGCGGCTGGGACTATCTGGTGGCCGACTCGGCCGCCCACCGGCTCTACATTACCCACACCGGCCGCGTGGAGGTGGTGGACACCACCACAGGCAAGGCGATTGGCGCCATCACCGGCCTGCACAGCACCCACGGCGTGGCCCTTGCGCCGGATGGCAAGCTGGGCTACATCTCCGACGGCGCCGGCAACGTGGTGGTCGTCTTTGACCGCGCCACGCTGGCCACGGTGACCACCATTGCCGCGGGCACCAACCCGGACGGCATTGTCTTTGAGCCCGCCACCAACTCGGTTTGGGCCTTCAACGGCCGCAGCCACGACGCCACGGTGATCGACGCCGCCACCCAGAAAGTGGTGGCCACCATTCCCTTGCCCGGCAAACCCGAGTTCCCGGTGGTGGACGAGAAGGGGACGGTCTTCGTCAATATTGAAGACAAGAACCAGATTGCGCGGATTGACGCCCGCGAGCACAAGATCACAGCGACCTGGGAGAGCGGCTGCGAATCGCCTTCCGGCCTGGCCTTTGATGTGGCCGGACATCGCCTGTTCCCGGTTTGCGACGGCAACAAGATGGGCGTGGTGGACTCCTTGACCGGCAAGCTGCTGGCCACCCCCGCCATTGGCGACGGACCGGACGCGGCCGGCTTCAGCGCGGCGAATCAGCTGGCATTTGCCTCCTCGGGTGACGGCATCCTGGCGGTTGTGGATACCAAGGCCGGCGGCTACCCGACCCTCCAGAAGCTCGCCACCCAGCGCAACGCCCGCACCATGACCTACGACCCTGCCACCGACCGCATCTACCTGATTACAGCTGAGTACGGCCCGCGCCCGGCAGCGACGCCGCAGAACCCCAAGCCCCGCCCCACGGTGGTGCCTGGCTCCTTCAAGGTCCTGGTGGCGGGCCGCTAAGGGATTTCGGGGACCTGGGCGCTCGGGACTCGGTGCTAGGTGCTAATAGTTTTCGATTGTCATCAACAGTCTCCATGGACCCCACGGTGAATACGTTGTCCAGCATGTGCCGGGCAGCGGGTTCACAGTGGGGTTTCTTTTTCGCGCTACACTAGCTGCGATGAAGATTTTCTTCCTGGTTTTTGTGTTCATTCTGGTGGCGGGTTCGGTGTATGCCGACTACCGTTGGCGCACCTGGGTTGCCGCACGGCGCCAGGAGCGCGACCGCAATCCAGATTTGCGCGCCTGAGAACCAGCCACCAGCCTCCTCCCCGATTCCCGATTCCCTAATCCCTGCTCCCTGTCGTTACAATGGAAACAGGGAGCCGTCCAACCACCATGCACTTGACCTTTGCCTTCCGCAATCGCCTTCGTGGCGCCGCCTTTGTTGCTGGATTGTCCGTTGCGTGCCTTGCCGTTGCCACTTTGCCGGCCCGGGCGCAGTTCGGTGCTCCAGCTACCACCCAGGTTCATGAGCCAGCCGCCCTGCGTCCTCCGGCGGGTGTGCGCGTGGCCATTGTCGAATTTGCCGATATGGAGTGCCCGGACTGCGCCAACGCTGCTCCGCTGCTCCGCGATGCGGCCGCCAAGTACAAGATTCCGCTGCTGCGCCATGACTTCCCGCTGGCCATGCACAACTGGAGCTTCCAGGCGGCGGTGAATGCGCGCTGGTTTGACACCAAGGGCAAGGCGCTGGGCGACGACTATCGCGACTACATCTTTGCCAACCAGCGGCAGATTGAGACCCCCGCCAACCTGGCCGACCAGACCCAGAAGTTTGCCCAGGCACACGGCATTCAGTTGCCGTTTGCGGTGGATCCGCAGGGCCGGCTGACCGCACTGGTGAAGGCCGACTACGCGCTCGGCCAGCGCATTGGCATTGAGCACACGCCCACCATCTGGGTGGTGACGGCCAACTCCAAAGGCGCACCGTTTATTGAGGTTGTGGATCGCAGCCGGTTGTATCAGCTCATCGATCAGGCGCTGGCCGACACCCGCGGACGGTAGTTTTTTCTTCTGTTTAGCAACGAAGACGGCGTCCGCGAGGACGCCGTTTTTGTTGTGCCCGATCCCGGGAGACCCGAAGTTTGCATGGCGCGCTTGGTGGATGCTCTCGAAGAATACATCCGTCAACCTCAGGTGCTCGGGCGACAGCCTGCAAAAAGCAACTGCGGATCTTTCGACTGCGTTGGGCGCAAGAACCTGCCAAACTACGCTCAAGAGGCGAGCGGCGTTGATCGTGCGGAGTTTGGGCCCACCGGAGGCCAGGAACCTGTTGCACCATAAATGATGCACATGCAAATGATGCACATGCAGGATAGAAAGAAGAAAAATCGCCGCTTGGGCCGGAGTCACTGGCTGGGCGGCGATTTTGTTGTTGTACGCGCTCTGTGGATCGCCTGTGCAAGAGCGGACTGCTCGCGGTCGCGATCCGGGACAGGAATGACATTCGTCCTCGAAACCATTTCATGCCCGTGACCGGGAACACATTCGGGGTTTGTGGTGTCTAAGAGAATAAGGGAGTTCGGAATCCTCACCTTGGGTGAAGGTTCTGGCTCCCGCAAACCGGTGGTAGCACCGGAACTCCGGCAGCGATTGCGCGGTCGGGGCGGTCCGCAAACGGTTCCGGTACGAATGGAGCCGGCAGAACAGATTTGGTTGCTGCCAAACGTGTTCTTTTTGCGGTAATGTGGGAGGACACTGACTTGCAGGCGGACCTCACATGGGCAATGTTGCCAGCGCGCTCGTGCTTCAGTCGGATGAAGCGGCACTGATCGAAGAACTCAGAGCCGGCTCCGAAGAAGCTTTTTCGTGGTTAATCGCGCGCTATCATCAACCGATCTTCTCGCTGTTGGCCCGGACCGTACAGGACCGCGCCGATGCCGCTGACCTGACCCAGGAAGTCTTTGTCAAAGTCTTCCGCGGGGTCAAGAGCTTTCACGGGGAATCTTCGCTGCGCACCTGGATCTACAGGATTGCGTTGCGCGAAGCCTCGAATCAGCGGCGCTGGTGGGCTCGCCACCGGCAGCAGGAAGTTCCCATGGAGACCGAAGTCACCGACGGAAGCACCGGAACGCCGATGTTGCTGCGCGACCGCCTCGTGGATCCCTCTGAGTCGCCCTATGAGTTGGCGGCCCAGGCGGAGATTCGCGTACGGGTGGAAGCGGCCTTGGCGCAGGTGCCGGAACCGTACCGGATGACGCTGATCCTTCGCGATATTGAGGGATTTGTTTACGAGGAAGTGGCGGAGATGCAAGGGGTTAACCTGGGTACGGTGAAGTCGCGGCTGGTGCGGGGGCGGGCCATCTTGAAGACCCTGCTGACAGCGCCCAAGCCGGTGGCTGAGCTGAACGGGTTTGAGATGCCCCTTGGAGAGGAGGCGCGAGGATGAGCTGCAATGGAGTGCAGGAACGGTTTACCGAATACCTGGACGGCCGCCTGAATGGTAGGGAAATGCAGCGGATCGCGACCCATCTGGACTGCTGCCCGGGGTGTGCCGGGGAGTGGAAAGCCTTGAAAGAGACGCATCGCTCGCTGGCCGGGCTGGGAAGCGTTGCGCCACCGCCGGACCTGTTGTTGCGGATTCGCGTGGCCATCAGCCAGGAGAGCGCCCGCCGTCGCGAGAGCACCTGGGACAAGATGTTGCTGACCTGGCGGAATACCCTGGGGCCGTTCCTGCTGCAGGCCGCGGGAGGATTTTGCAGCGCCGTGCTGCTGTTGGGCACAGTTACCGCGATGGTAGGCATGTTTACGCCGGGAACGGTGCAGGCCAGCAAGGATGAACCGCTGGGTTCGGCAACGCCGGCGCGGTTGCTCTATCTATCTCCGGGTGCAGGTGGAGACGACATTGGCGCGGTCTCCGGCCCGGTGGTGGTTGAGGCCTACATCAACGGGCACGGGCAGATGTACGACTATCGCATTGTGAGCGGACCGAACGATCCGCAGACTCGCTCCCAGGTGGAGAACCTGCTGCTGCTCAGCCGCTTTGAGCCGGCACGCTTCTTCGGCCAGCCGGTGCGCGGGTTGGCCGTCATCTCCTTCTCCGGCGTCTCGGTGCATGGGTAGAACAGGGAGTAGGGAACAGGGAGTAGGGAATAGGGAATAGGGACTGAGGAATTGGAAAACAACCGCCCGGGCAAACCGGGCGGTTGTTTTTGTTGGAGTGGAACGATCGGCAATGAACAGCGCAACTTGGGAGAGCGACAGGTTGCTTGTCCTGAAATTGGACAGGTGTTCTTTGAGTCCGCCAACAAACTGTTTCAAGAACAATCACCCATTCAAGAAGAGTTCCGTGCGGGCCATCAACCTGCGAGCAGGCATGCACGGGGCAGTTCCTCGCCCGTGCGGTGCTGGAGATGGCTGGGGATAAGTGTGATCCAAATCACCTGAAAAGATCTTTAAATCGAATGTTTATAATGATCGGTCCACTCGGCAAGTAAGTTAAACAGGAGAATCGGTCGGCAGTGCGCCGATTTTTGGGGGCATGTGCGATTTTTTTATTTCTAAATCCAAGCCATCTGGATTATTTTCGTTGCAACCACAGGGCCCCCAATTTCATGGTTTTGAACGCGGTTTGAGAGGAGCTACGCAATGCGTTGGTTCGCGGCAGTGCTTTTGTTTCTGGCTATGGCTACAGCAGCTGTGGCGCAGTTTGATTCGGCAACGGTGTTGGGAACAGTGACCGACCCGAGTGGAGCGGTTGTTGCCCACAGCCAGGTACGGTTGCGCAACACGGCCACGGGCCTGGAGAGGACCACGCAGAGCGGCGACCAGGGGCAGTTTCAGTTTGCCAATCTCCCCATCGGCTCCTACCGGCTGGAAGTTTCGCAACAGGGATTTCAGGCAGCGGTTGCCGCCTTCGATTTGGCGGTGGGTGCGCACCAGCGCGTGGATGTGAAGTTGCAGGTGGCCTCCGTGGCCACTACGGTGCAGACCACGGCGGAGGCGCAGCAACTGGAGGCCGACTCCAGCGAGCACAGCCAGGTGGTGGCGGCCAAGGAGATTGCCGAGCTGCCCCTGAACGGCCGCAACTACTCGCAACTGGTGGCGCTTTCGACAGGCGTGGTGCCCAGCCCGCTGGCGCAGCAGTCCGGGTATCTCTCCCGCGACGGCTCGTTCAACATCAACGGCTTGCGCAGCGTGTACAGCAACTATTTGCTGGACGGCGTGGACAATAATTTTTATGGTACGTCGAACCAGGGCTTCAGCAACCAAGTTGTCCAGCTGGCTCCTGACTCGGTGGCGGAGTTTCGGGTGGTGACCAACAACGAGAGCGCGGAGTTTGGCCGTTCCGGCGGCGCCACCATCAACGTGGTCACCCGCTACGGCACCAACCAGTGGCATGGACGCGGTTGGGAGTTTGTGCGCAACACGGCCTTCAACGCCGAGGGCTTCTTCAAGCCCGACGTGGGCGGCAAGCCGGCGCTGCATCGCAACCAGTATGGCGGCAACTTTGGTGGACCCATCATGAAGGACAAGCTCTTCTTCTTCATGGACTACGAGGGGTTTAGAGAGACCGATTCGCTTACCGACAAGGCGTCGATTCCGTCGCTGGCCGAGCGCGGTTTGAGCCCGACCGGCACAGCGCTGGGTTATTACCTGATTGACGACGCCGATGCGACCAGCGTGACGCATACGCTGCCGGTGGACAATCCTTGTAACTACAACGTGGGCGCAAACCCCTGCAACAACCAGGCCTTTTTCGCGGTCGGACTGGGCCAAACGATCCCAGGCTTCCCCTATACCCAGGCGCAAGTGGGCGGCACGCAATACATCACCGGCCAGATTCCCTCCTCGGCGGTGATTCCCTTTGCGGCGGCGTTGCTGAGCTATTTGCCCTCGCCGACGAATATCAGCACCTACAACAACTACGTGGTGCTGCATCCGGAGCGGGTGAACAAGGACAAGGGCGACGTGAAGGTGGACTGGACGCCGCGGGAGACCCTGCGGATGTTCGTACGCTACTCGCAGGGTCGCATGGACGCCTTTGATCCGGGCACCATTCAGGGACCGGCGGGCGGCGACGGCGACGGCAACGTGTTTGCTCCCATGAAGCAGATTGTGGCCGGCGCAACCTGGACGCTGAGCACGGTTTCTGTTCTGGAAGCGCGCTTGGGCTACTCGACCATGCAGGCCGGCAAACGGCCGGTACTGGCTGGTCAGAATACGATGACCGGCGGCCTGGCTCTGCCCGGCTTGCCCACCGATCCGGAGTGGATTGGCGGCGTCACGTATCAGTACTTCCTGGATGGCGGCTTCTCGAACCTGGGACGCCAGATCACCAACCCGCAGCACCAGAACCCGACCTTCTGGGACCCGAAGGTGAACTACTCGCGGTTGTGGAAGGACCACTCGCTGAAGGCTGGCCTGGAGTACAACAAACTGAGCGTCTCGCAGGAGGATCTGCATCCGGTGTTGGGCGCCAATGCCTACACCGCGCAGATGTCGGGCTACTGCTACTACGCGGGTTGCTATGCGGGCTACGGCAGCTACTTTGCGGGTACGCAAACGGCGGAGACTTACCGCATGTTCGATTATGCCGACTTCCTGTTGGGCTACCAGGCGGAGATCGGCCTGTCCAATCCGACCACCAGCGACCTGCGCGTATGGGGACTGGCCGGCTATGTGCAGGACGACTGGAAGGTGAACCACAAGCTCTCGGTGAACCTGGGCCTGCGTTACGAGTACATGACGCCCATCGCGGAAGCCAACAACCGGCTGGCGAACTTCAACATCGCCACCCAGGCCATGGTGCTGGCCAGCTCCAGCGACAGGTACACCGTGAACCCCAACAAGGCCGACTTTGGCCCGCGTGTGGGCGCGGCCTATGCGCTGGACCAGAAGACGGTTCTGCGCGGCGGTTACGGCATCAGCTATTCGCACTGGAACCGCGTGGGGTCGAACTACCTGACCATGAACCCGCCCTATGGCCTGGTGTCGCAGCGGCTGGTGTATCCCAGCATTCCTACGTACCGGAATACACAAGCCGGATTCGATTCGTGCTTTGTGAGCCCAACCTGCTACAGCAAGAGCGAGGCCGTGGCGCAGTACATGCCCAAGGATTCGCCCGACACGCAGGTGGGGAACTGGTTCTTTGCCGTGCAGCGCGACCTGGGCCACAGCTGGATGGTGGACCTGAGCTATGTGGGCAACCACGGCACCAACGAAGTCATCGTCAACGACATCAACCAGGCTACAACCGGCGGCGGCACGGGGCCGTATGCGGCGGCTGGATACGGCACCATTGCCGGCATTCTGCCCTGGGCCACCAACGACTACAACGGCCTGCAGGTGAAGGTGGAGAAGCGCTTCTCGCAGGGGCTCTACGTGCTGGAGTCGTTCACCTGGTCCAAGGCGCTGGACGTGACGGCGCAGGCTCTGGATGGCGGCGGCAACTGCAGCAACTGCGGCAACGGCATTCCGTCGGTGCAGAACATCTACAACTGGCAGGCGGATCGCGGCATCAGTGCCTACAACCACCCGTTTATCAACAACACCACGGCGGTTTGGACGCTGCCCATCGGCAAGGGACAGAAGTATTTGAACACCCTGAACGCGGTGGCCAACAACCTGCTGGGCGGCTGGCAGGCCACGGGAATTCTGCAGATTCGCTCCGGCGACCCGCTGACGTTTGCCTATAGCCCGAACACGGCGCAGCAGGTTTCAGCGCTGATTACCGTGGACGGACGCAACGCTTACCGGCCCAACCAGACCGGCGCGGCGGTTTCAGGGAGCAAGAGCTACACCCAGTACTTCAACGTGGGCAGCTTCACGAGCCCGGCGCTGAACGGATCGAACCCGTTTGGCAACTCCCCGCGCAATGCGGTACGCGGCTACGGCTATACCGACGTGGACATGGGCCTGACCAAGCAGTTTACGGTTACGGAGAAGGCGCACTTCGAGTTCCGCGCCGAAGCCTTCAACCTGTTCAACAAAACCAACTTTGGCGATCCGAACACGGTGGTGCCCGACCTGGGCGTGGCGCTCACCAGCTCAACCGCCGGCACCTTTGGCCAGATCAACTCGTCCCTGCCCGCGCGCGTGCTGCAGGTGGCGGGAAAGATCGTGTTCTAGCACCTGCGGTGCAGGCATTGCATGCAGCAGCCCGCTTCGCGTTGCTCCTGACGCTTCGGCGCAATGGGCGGTGCCGGGTGCCCCATCCTTTTCGCGGGCTCTATCGCGAAAAGGGTGGGATACCGGCAGACTCTTCAAGGGCCGAATCCGGGGTTCTTTCTGGGCATGGAAAGGGCATGGCTCAAGCCGCGCCGGAGGGAGCAGGGGCCTTCAGGCCCTTGATAAAAAGCCCTCTTGAAACGCAATCGGGGCTTCAGCGCCCGAGGGAATGGGAACTCACAATCCGAGAGAAATGGAGTTTTTCCGCAGCCTGTTTAGCCTCTGAGGCAATGGGCAGCGGGAAACGTGACTTGATCAGAGGTTCCCCAAAGATGCTACGGAAGTTCTGAACAGCGGCTTGCATGATCCCCAGCTCCGACTCCGGCCACGGGATGTAGATCTCTTCAATTCAACTCTTTGAGCCGCTCCAAGGGGCGTCGATTTTGGTTGCTCACGGCGGCCGGTGCTCGGTAGGATGAGCTTCGAAAGCGAGGTTCCATGAACCGCAGAGATTTTTCCGCGCTGCTGCCGTTGCTGGCGGCGGCCTCCGCGCTGGCACCCACGGCCCAGGCGCAGGCTGCCCCGGCGCATCTGGACAAGCTGAGTTCGGGGCTCTATCCGCCGAATCCACCCAAGGCGCCGCCCACGGCTCCGCGCATCTCGCGCTCGTATCTGCTGGGATTGCTGCCGGATAACATCCGCCTGGAAGCGCATCAGACGCACCTTGCGCCGGGCGCGCCGCCGGAGCCCGTCAACCACCACAAGCACACCGAGATCTGGTTTATGCGCGAGGGTCAGGCCACGCTGACCGCGGCCGGCAAAACCGTGATCCTGAACCCCGGCGACATGGCGCTGTGCGTGGCCGGCGACGACCACACCATTACCAATGCCAGCCAAACCGAGCCAGCCAGCTACTTTGTGGTGACCGTGGGCCCACCGGAATAGATTCCGAAGCAAAGAAATAAAAGAACGGCCCGGAGATCACTCCGGGCCGTCTTTTCTTCAGGTGGGTGGTACGTTACTTGACGACCAACTGGAGGACGATACTGTGCGTGATGCCGCCGCCGGTGGCCGTCAACGTGGCGTTGTAGCTGCCCACGGCAACCGTTGACAGGGCTTTGACGGTGAGCGTCAAAGCTCCGCTGGAGGTGAGGCTGAAGGCTGGCGTAAAGCCGGTCGGTGTACTGATGGCCAGGGTGAGGGGGGAACTGAAGGCGCCGGTGGAAGTGGCCGTAATCACCGTGGAGGCAGAGGAGTTGCGCGGAACCGTGAGGACCGAGGGCGTGGCCACCAGAGCGAAATCTGGCGGAGCGGTGACAGTGACAACCACGGTTGCGGTACGGGTCAGTCCGCCGCCCACTGCGGTTACGGTGAGGGGATAGCTTCCAGCAACCACGCTGGAGGCGGCGGCTACGGTCATGGTTGCCGAGCCCGGCGTGGCAATGGAGGCGGCGCTGAAACTTATGGTCATACCGCTGGGCTGGCCGCTGGCGGTGAGCGCTACCGCGGAGGTGAAGCCAGAGAGTGCGGCCGTTGTAAGCGTGATGGAGCCCGTTTTCCCTTGGCTCACAGAGAGCGTACTGGATGAGGCAGCCAGGCTGAAGCTGGGCGGAGCACTTACCGTAAGCGCAACCGCTGCGGTCTTGGTGACGCCACCGCCGGTGCCGGTGAGGTTGAGCGTATAGGTGCCAGGGAGTACGGTGCTGGCAACGGTTACGGTGATTCCCGCAGCCGAGTTCGTTACCGTGCCTGCCTGGGAGCCGAAGCTGAGCGTCACCCCGGAGGGCTGTCCAGAGCCTGTATAGCTGATGGCCGAGTTGAAGCCGTAGAGCGGCGTGGTGATGAGCGCAACCGTTCCCGTCTTGCCCGGTACCACGGTGAGCGAGGTTGGCGAGGCCACCAGGGTGAAGCTGGGTGCGCCGGTTACGGTAAGAACGACGGTGGCCGCCTTGGTGACGTCGCCACCGGTTCCGGTTACGGTGATGCTGTAGGCGCCAGGGGCGACGGTGGAAGCAACCGCCACGGTCATGGTGGAGCTGCCCGCGCCGGTGATGGAGGCTGGGCTGAAGCTCACGGTGACGCCGGTGGGCGCGCCGGTGGCGGTGAGCGCAATCGCCGCGTTGAGGCCGTTCACACTGGCCGCACTGAGCACCACCGTGCCGGATTTGCCCTGTACAATGGAGAGCGCGGCAGGAGCAACGCTAAGCGTGAAGCTGGGCGCGCTGGTTACGGTGAGCGCGACGGTGGTCGTCTTGGTGACGCCGCCCCCGGTTCCGGTGACCGTGATGGTATAAGTGGCGGGAGCGACGGTGGAGGCAACCGCTAGCGTCAGCGTGGCGCCGCCGGTGTTGGACGCGGTGCTGGTGCTGAAGGTTGCCGTTACGCCGCTCGGCATGCCGCTGGCGGCCATGGTGACGGCGGAGTTGAAGCCGTAGAGAGCGGTCGCGGTGAGGGCTACCGTGCCCGACTTGCCCTGCGCCACGGAAAGTGCGGTGGGCGTGGCAACCAGGATGAAGCTGGGCGGCGGCGTGACGGTGAGCACCAGGCTAGCCGTTTGGGTGACGCCGCCACCGGAGCCGGTGACGGTGAGAGTGTAGTTGCCCGCGGCAACAGTGGAGGCTACGGAGACGGTCATGGTCGAGGTGCCAGCCGTGGTGACTGTACCCGGCGTGGGAAGCGAGGCCGGGCTGAAGCTGATCGTGACGCCTGTGGGCATGCCGCTGGCGGTGAGCGCCACGGCGGAGTTGAAGCCGTAAAGCGCAGCCGAGCTGACGGTGGTGGCGCCCGACTTGCCCTGCGCTACAGAAAGCGCGGTGGGCGAGGCGCTGAGCGTGAAGCTGGGCGATGGCGTGATGGTAAGCGCCACCGTGGCCGTCCGGGTCAAACCTCCTCCCGTGGCCGTAACCGTGACGGTGTAGGTGCCGACGACAGCATTGCTGGCTGTCGCAAGGGTTAGAACCGACGAGCCGGTTGGAGTGGAGGAAGCCGGGCTGAAGCTGGCCGTAACGCCCGCAGGCTGGCCGCTGGCCGTGTACGTAAGGGCGGAGTTAAAGCCGCTGAGCGCCGTCGGCGTTATGGTGACGGTGCCAGACCGGGTTTGGGCAACGGAGAGGGCCGTGGGCGAGGCGGTGAGGGTGAAGTTGGGCGCGGCCGTTACCACAACCGCCACGGTGGCCGTCTTGGTGATGCCGCCGCTGACGCCCGTAACGGTTAGGTTGTAGGTGCCGGCTGCCACGCCGTCGGTGGCTGCAACGGTCATGCTGGCCGAGCCGGGGGTGGCCACGGTCGAAGCGCTGAAGACGACCGTCATGCCGCTGGGCTGGCCGCTGGCGCTGAGGGCAACCGCGGAGTTGAATCCGTTGACGGCAGCGGTGGAGATGGTTGCGGAGTTCTTGCTGTTCTGCACCACGGAAAGAGTGGCCGGGGAGGCCACAAGTGTGAAGCTGGCGGCTGAAACCACCGTGAGCGTGATCGTTGCGGTTTGCGTAACCCCTCCGCCGGTTCCCGTAACGGTAATGGGATAGACGCCAGCCGGAGTCGTGCTGGACACCGTTGCGGTCAGCGTGGCGCTGCCCGTCGTGACTCCGGATGCCGTGCTGAAGCTGAGCGTAACGCCCGTGGGCCCGCTCGCTGCCGTGAAGGCAACGGTTGAGGTGAAGCCATTCAAAGGAGTGGCGGTAAGGATGGAGGTTCCCTTGCTGCCCTGCACCACGGAGAACGCGGTGGGCGAGGCGGTAAGGGTGAAGCTGGGCGCCGCAGTTACGGTCAGCACCACCGTGGTGCTCTTGGTGGCGTTGGCGCCCGCGCCGTTGATGGTGAGGGTGTAACTGCCTGCCGCTACGGTGGAGGCCACGGCCACCGTCATGGTGGACGAGCCCGAGCCGGGCGAAGCAATCGACGCGGAGCTGAAGCTGACCGTAACCCCGTTCGGCTGTCCGCTGGCCGTTAAAGCCACCGCGGAGCTGAAGCCGCTGACGGCGGCGCTGGTGACGGTTGCGGTGCCGCTCTTGCCCTGCACCACGGAGAGCGTGGCGGGCGAGGCAGTCAGCGTAAAGGTGGGCGCGGAGGCCGTGCCGGTGAGCAGGTTGATCAGGCCCTGGCCGTTGGGGCTGCCCCAGCCGGTCACCAGATCGTAGCCGGCGATGGCGGAGTTGGAGCCCGCGGTGCCGCTGGTGATGTCGTGGAAGTAGGTGGAATAGCTGGAGGTGATGCCGGCGGCGTAGATGGTGGGATTGATGAAGCCCACGCTCGCGCTGCCCCTGGCCGCCAACTGCTGGTTGACCAGCGCCAGATAGCCCGCCCACATGGGCGCGGCAAAGCTGGTGCCGCCGTAGGAATTGGCCGTGCAGCCCTGCTGGTTGGAGCAGACGTAGAAGGTCCAGTTGGCATTGGCGGCAACATCAGGGCCGTTGCGATAGACCAGCGAACCCTTGTTGGCCGTGGTGATGACGCCGGGAAGCTGCTGCCAGGTGGGAATGAGGGTTCCGGTGGTGGAGATGCCGCCGCTGCTATCGGCCCAGGCCGTCTCGCTCTTCCAAGCGCCGGCTGCGCCGGTGGTCACCAGATCGGTGCCACCCACGGAGGTCACATAGGCGTCGTCGGCGGGCCATGCGGTGTTGGTGTTGGACCAGGTGGCGTCGTCCCCGGAAGCGGCCAGGAAAGACTGCCCTTGCGCGGCCATCTTTTTGAAATAAGGATCGAGAACGGTGGGATCAGCGCCCCAGCCCCAGGAGCAGCCAATGGTGCTGGCCAGCGGGCTGTGCGTGGTCAAGGCGCTCAGAATGGCAGTGTCGGAGGAGCCTACGTAGACTTCAAGTCCGGCCAGACCAGGAGCCATGCCAAGGGCCTGGGTAATGTCCAGGGTCTGCTCGGTGTCGTCGCATTTGCCGCCAGCCGCCGTATAGTTGCAAGCCGTGCTGGTGCCGTCAGCGGAGATCAGAGAGATGGGCACCGTGTTGATCTGGCCGGCGTTCTTGAAGTAGGTGGTCACATCGTCCAGGTTGGCGCCGGAGAACTCCAGCAGCGCCACGTGCTGCCCGGCGCCGGTCAGAGCCGTGCCGCCGTAGTAGGCCGCGCGCATGTCACTGCCGTAAAAGGACGCCGAGGGGCCAGAGCCGGTGTTGGCGGTGGGCGTAGCCACCATGGGGGTGACGCCGCCAGCCATTGCCGCTACGCTGCTGGACTGTACGCCGTCAGCACGTTGGGAGTAGCGCTGCTTGGGCAGGGCGTAGTTGTCCAGTCCGGTCACATGCCAGAGCGAGACGGAGAGATTCGCCACCGGCTCCGTGTCTGGCGCATAAAAAATGCGGTTCTCGGTGGGGTGCTGGTAGGTGCGGATGTTTACGTGGAAGGCCTGCTCCACCGATCCCACGGCACCCTTCACCTGCACGTCCAAACCGTGCCGCGTGCCGCCCACCACCTGCAGACCGTTGGCCTGGGCAAACTGCACCACGGTGTCGTAGTCGGCCTGAGTGGGACCAAAGCGCTCCGTAAACTGCTCCACGGTAAGGAACTGGCGGAAGTAGGGGCTATTCGGGTCGTAGAGCCCGGCCAGCAGCGCTTCGAGCCCGGCCTCATCGCGTACAGACAGCACCAGATCCAGTTGCAGCTGCTCGGTGGCAGCCAACCGTCCAACCGGCTGCGCCTCGCCATTCAGAACCGCCTGGCGGACGTGCGTGGTCAGCATGCTCTGGGCCTTCAAGTCTGCCGCGCCCATCAGAACCAGTGAGGCGACAATGAGGATGAACCATCCGAATCTGTTTCTCATGATGTAGGCTCCCGACAAAATCGTAAGGTGCAGGCCGACCGGAAACGCAGCTTGCCCATAACCAGTTCATCGCTGCTAAGTAACCCATGCATAGGTCACCTAAGTACCTCTACGGGAATCCGGTTTGGAACCAGTGCCATTTCGGTAAAAGTGTCGTGTTTTGAGGCGCATACTGTTCGATATGCGCCTCTTCGTCGGCATCGCTCTGGCTCCGGAAGTGCTTTCCAGGCTCACGGCTGCGGTGGCTCAGCTCCGCCAACCGGGGGACGGCTTGCGCTGGACGGCTCCGGTCAGCTGGCACATCACCCTGCAGTTTTTAGGAGAAGCAAGCCCGGAGCAATGCTACCAACTGCTGGAAAGTCTGGCATCGATCAGAGCTGCACCATTTTTGATGCAACTGGAGGGGATCGGCTGTTGGGAGAGGGCGGGCGTGGTCTGCGTCGGGGTCCGGCTCAGCCCGGAACTCGAAGCGCTGGAGCGTCAGGTAGTCGTGGCCACGGAAGTTTGCGGCTTCCGGGCTGAGCGGCGCGCCTTCCGGCCGCACATTACGCTGGCCCGCGCCCGGGGCAGCCAGGCCCAGCGGTTCAGCAACATCATGGCGCGTGCGCCCCGTTGGGTCGGGTTCGACGCCTTTCCGGCACAGGAGTTCCGACTCTATGAGAGCTTTCTTGAGCCCAGCGGAGCACGCTACCAGGTGCGCGGACGCTTCCCGCTTGCGGCAAAAGGGGTATAGAAACTGGCCATTTCCTTGCTTCTGCACTGCTTCTGGTGCAGCCACGGCTTTCCTCTACCCGCTGAACGCGGTATACTGAGGATCGGAATGCTCAGGGGAAGGTGTGTGTCTGACCGCGCCGCTACCCCGCCGAAGGGCGACCGAAACCCTAAACCGGTCAAGAATTTGGAGTTGAACGATGGCACAGGTATGCGACATTTGCGGCAAGGGCCCGCAGTTCGGTAACAACATCTCTCACGCGCACAACGTAACCCGCCGACGCTGGAATGTGAACCTGCAGGGCGTGAAGGCTGTGATCAACGGCGCTTGCAAGCGTATCCGCGTCTGCACCGGCTGCATCAAGGCTGGAAAAGTCGTCAAGTCGTAGTCCGGTAGCAACTTCCCGGACCGGCTCTTCAACCAAGGTTTTCGCCAAAACCCCGCTCCACAAAGGGCGGGGTTTTGTTGTGTTTTTTTATTTTTCCGCTTCGCCCCTGCTATTGATCAGGCCCATAATTACTGATGCCCGGGTACCCCATCCATCCCGCGTTTTGTGCGGGATGGGTGGGATAGCATGACACTATTCGAGGGCCGGATCTATAAAGCTGATGGAGCCTGAGTTGATGCAGTAGCGCAGGCCGCTGGGCTTGGGACCGTCGGGAAAGACGTGACCCAGGTGGCCGTCGCAACGCGCGCAGGTGACCTCAACGCGGCGCATCCCGTGGCTCTGATCCTCATGCTCGGCAAGGGCCGTGGAGTTGGCCGGCAGCATGAAGCTGGGCCAGCCGCAGCCGGAATCGAACTTGGCATCGGAATGGAAGAGCAGCGCCCCACAGCCGGCGCAGTGGTAGTCGCCGGTCTCGTGATGGACGGTGAGCGCTCCGGTAAAGGCGCGTTCGGTGGCCTTTTCGCGCAGGATCTGATACTGAACCGGGGTGAGCAACGTGCGCCACTCTGCTTCAGAGCGCACAATCTTTTCAGGTTTCTCCGCCATAAAGGAACCTCCTGGTCTTCTGAACTGCTGCGCGGAGGGGAATGTCCGCACACCTGTCAACTTTTCTACACCTCCGCGATGGCTTCAATCTCCACCAGCACATTGCGGGGCAGGCGCGCCACTTCTACCGTAGAACGGGCCGGGGCTGCGCCGTCAGTACCCAGATAGGTGGCGTAGATCTCGTTCATCGCCAGAAAGTCGTTCATATCCTTCATGAAGACGGTGGTTTTTACCACCTTTTCCATGCTGCTGCCCGCGGCTTCAAGCACGGCCTTCAGGTTTTCGAGAACCCGGAAGGTCTGCTGCGCAATGCCGCCTGCAATCAGGTCCTGGGTGACTGGGTCAATGGGGATTTGCCCCGCAGTGAAGACAAGATTGCCCACGCGCACGGCCTGGGAATAAGGGCCAATAGCCGCGGGTGCTCCGTTGGTTGCGATGATTTCCTTTGCCATGCGTAGATTGTAACCGTCCTTTAACATAGATTCATCCCAGGAGGGTGTTGTCGATCAGCCTGGTTGCACCCACCCATGCGGCCACGGCAAAGAGCGAGCCTGGCTGGGCCAGCTCGACGGAGTCGAGGGTTTGATTGTCCACCAGCTTCACGTAATCAACGCGCACCGCCGGCTCGGTGGCCAGGATGCCCTGAGCCGCTTCCTTCAACGCGTCGGCGTTCTGTTCGCCCGTGGCAAAGAGCGAGGCCACAAAGTGAACGGCGCGGCTCAGCACCAGCGCCTGCCTGCGTTCCTCGGCGCTGAGATAGGCGTTGCGGGAACTGAGCGCCAGCCCGTCGGCCTCGCGCACAATGGGGCAGGCAACCAGCTCCACGCCAAAGCCCAGATCGCGCGCGATGCGGCGCAGCACGGCCACCTGCGCGGCGTCCTTTTGGCCAAAGAAGGCGCGGTCCGGTTCGGCGGCGATGAACAACTTGGCAACGATGGTGGCTACGCCGCGAAAGTGCCCCGGCCGCGACGCGCCATCGAGCTTGGCGCTGAGCGGCCCAGCATCCACAAAACTCTCCGCGCCAGGCGTATACATCTCCTCCACAGCGGGCGCAAACACCACCGCGGCCTCGGCCTCTTCCGCCAGCCGGCAATCGGCCGCAAAGCTGCGTGGATAGCGGTCAAAGTCCTCGTTGGGCCCAAACTGCGTGGGGTTGACGAAGATGCTGACCGCCACCGCATCGCAGCTGGCTGCCGCCGCGCGGATCAGCGAGGCGTGGCCCGCGTGCAGTGCGCCCATGGTGGGCACCAGGCCCACGGTTTTGCCCGCGGCGTGTTGCCTGCGCGACCAGATACGAAGTTCCTGCACCGTGCGCAGAACCTGCATTACGCACCCTCCTGTCCGCCCGCAACCCGAAGGGGCCCGCGCCCTTTAGCGTGTGCTTTGCGCTCGGCAACAGGTAAGTGATAACTCTCCGCATCGGAGGGAAACGCGTGCTGCTCCACATCCTCGCGATACTGCCCGAGGGCCATGCGAATCACGGAAGCCGCATCCGTATACTGGCGGACAAACTTGGCCGGAGGCGCCAGCGTCAGGTTCACCAGATCGTGATAGACAAGAATCTGCCCATCGCAACCGGGGCCCGCGCCAATCCCGATGGTGGGAATCTCCAGCTCTTGGGTAATGCTCTCCGCCACCTCGCGGGGAATGCCCTCGAGCACGATTGCGCCCGCACCGGCGCGCTCCAGCGCCAAGGCATCACGGCGCAGCCGGTCCATCGCCTCCGCCGTACGCGCCTGAACACGGTAACCGCCCATGCGATGCAGACTCTGCGGCGTCAGGCCCAGATGGCCCACCACCGGAATCTCCGCATCGGTGAGCGCGCGCACCAGCTCCGTGCGACCGCCTTCGATCTTCACCGCCTCTGCGCCAGCTTCCTTGATAAAGCGCACGGCGTTGGCGATGGCATCGGGAATCGACCCGTGATAGCTGCCAAAGGGCATGTCCGCCACCAGCAGCGCGCGGCGGGTTCCGCGACGCACGGCACGGGTGTGGTGCAGCATCTCGTCCACGGTGATGGAGAGGGTATTCTCATGACCCAGCACCACCATGGCCAGCGAGTCGCCCACCAGAATCATGTCGATTCCGGCCTCGTCCACCAGGCGCGCGGTGGAGTAGTCGTAGGCGGTCAGCGCGGTAATAGGCTTGGCTTGCCGCTTCATCTGGGCAAGCACGGGGATAGTGACTTTGGGAAGGGAGGGGTGTGCGCCGTCGGCGCTGCCCGGAAAGGTGGTTATGCTCATTCATCTCCAGTGCCGCTCCGTCAACTCAGGATGCGGCCCGAACGAGTTCAGTATACGCCCTATGAGCAGTGGTCAGGGATCAGGGATCAGGGATCAGAAGGAGCGCAGGTCTCCCGGCCGGGGTCCCCAACGAACGACCTTGGTTCGTTGGGGTGGTGGCCTGCTGTACTGGCGACATCCTTACCGCCAGCTGGATCTATCGCTTTTCCAATCTACTGCACTTCATCAGAGATTCGTCAAACCCTCCAGCTATTCGAAGAACTCTTCGTCTATCGCTTTGATGGCGATCGTCTGATCCACTCTGCATCCAACATTGTGCCGAATCATTAGCCGCGTCAACTGGCTTCCGTCGACGAGGACAATCCTCTTGCTCAGCATTCCTGCGGTCTCGCGCGCTGAAGATGTATACGTTGATGCGGTCACAAACAACCCTTTTGTTGCCTTGAATCGGTCGAGACTCCCAAAGAAGTCTCTGATTGCCCCCGGCCCGACTGTGTTCCCATCCGCATACCGCTTCGCCTGCACATAGATACGGTCGAGGCCAAGAATGTCCTGATCGATAACCCCATCAACGCCACCATCCCCCGAGCCTCCGACGAGAGCTTTGTTGATGTCTTCTACAGAGCCGCCGTAACCCATCGCGAAAAGCAAGCGCACAACGAGGTTTTCAAAAAAAGCAGGAGAGCTGGTGCGTATCTTCGCAAGCAACTCGTCAGCCAATTCTTGTTCGAGCTGAGCGTGTGCCTTTCGAATGGCTTCGTCCGGAGTTAGCGACGAATCATGTTCTTGGTAGACGGCTTGGTCGCTGCTAGACTGCTTGTCTCCACCGTTTGCCAATTCCCTGAATTGCCTAAATTCTGGAAACTGACTTAGGTATTTGATTGTGATTCGCCCTGGAGGGTTTGCCAGCACTTCCCTCCCTTGGTCGGAGATGCAAAAATGGGCTCTCTTTGTCGGAGTCAGAAGACCCGCTTTTAAAAGATAGGATTTTGCCCACGCGACTCGATTTGAGAATGTAGTCTGACGTCCGGAAGGAATCAGGAGTGTGCGATCCTCCTGCGATAAATCATAGTCAATTGCCAACCGTTCCACGGCATCTGAAATTCTCCACTCCCTATCCGCAGAGAGCTTCAGGAGGGGAAGCATTATCGTTTGGAAGTCTGGAATTGGCATTGAGCCTCACCTTGTTTAGATAACCACACGCATCGAATTCTACTCCTCTCAAGGAATGGGCTTCGTATCCTCAATAGTTGTTTCGCGGTCGCGATGAAACGATTCCTTGACACAGCAGGGCTAATGCACTGCCTTACAGCAACGAGCCTTGGAACAGGGCACGACTGAGGTCGCGCACTAACGGGATCCAAACGGGGGCCAGAAGGCCCCCGTTACAGCCGACCAGGAGGTCGGCGCTACAGTTTCGTCCCGCACGGGTCAGCTTCGCTGGTGGGCGACTGTTACAAATCCTCCAATTGCGCGCCACTGAAGCAGGCCGCTAAAGCTCCACGTCCTCATCGTCCTCTGCCGGATCGACACTGGAAGGATACTTCTCAAAGAACGCTTCCACATCGGAGATCGTCTGCGTCACGCGGTACGGCGGAAGACTATCTAGAAAAGCTTTGCCGTAGCGTTGGCGCTGGATGCGGGGGTCGAGCAGGACCAGCACGCCGCGATCTTCGAGCGAGCGGATCAGGCGGCCAAAGCCCTGCTTCAAAGTGAGGATGGCTTCCGGCACCTGGTAGTCGAAGAAGGGCTTGCCGCCGGCCTCTTCAATGGCCTTCATGCGCGCCTGCACCACGGGGTCGGAGGGGACGGCGAAGGGCAGGCGGTCGATGATGACGCAACTCAGCGCCTCGCCCTGCACGTCCACACCCTGCCAAAAGCTGGAGGTGCCGAAGAGCACCGCGTTAGGCGTGGTGCGGAACTGCTCCAGCAGCGTATTGCGCGGAGCGGTGCCGTGCAGCAGGATCGGGTAGTCGAGCACGGAGGCGATGCGCTCATAGAGGTTGCGCATCTGAACGTAGCTGGTGAACAGGCAGAAGGCGCGGCCCTTGCTGATGCGCAACACGCGCTCAATGCAGCGGGCGGCGGCGTCCACAAAGTCCGGCTCGCGCGGGTCGGGCATGCGCGGCGGCAGGTAGAGCAGGGCCTGTTCGGCGTAGTTGAAGTGCGAAGGAATGATCAGCTCGCGCGTATCGTCCAGGCCCATGCGGTGGCGAATGTGCTGGAAGGTGTTCTGCACGGTGAGCGTGGCGCTGGTGAGCACCACGGTAGGAATTTTTTCGAAGACCTGTTCGCGAATCAGCTCGGAGACATCGATGGGCGTAGCCTGAATAAAGGTGCTGCGCGAGGCGGTGCGCGGGTTGCCCGTCTGCATGCGCCGCTCCATCCAATACACCATGTTGCTGGAAGAGGACTCGAGCAGAAACTCCAGCTCCGAGCGCAGCCGCGCCACGCGCTTGCGCAACCCCGGCGCTTCTTCCACTTCCTTCAGCTCGGCAATCTCGCCCTCGAGAACGCGCAGCGTAGTGGTCACGCTGCTGTACAGATCGCCTGAAATCTCCAAAAAATCTTCGCGATCGGTGAAGGGCCTGCGACCATCGCCCTCCATGGGCAGGCAGTTGAAGAAGAGGCGCGCCCGCTCACGGAGCTGCTGCGTGACCTGCGGAATGCGGTCGGCGCCGTTCTTCGAGCGGAGTTGGGCTTCGGTATCGCGGGCCAACTCCTCGAACCGGATGTTACTGACCGAAAGCCCAAAATAATTGGAGGCAATCTCTTCGAGCTCGTGGGCTTCGTCAAAGACCACAGCAGCGGCCTCCGGCAGAATCCCGGCGTCGGGCGCACCAGCCGCCTCCATCCGCACCGAGAGATCGGCAAAGAAGAGGTGGTGGTTGACGATGATGACGTCCGACTCCAGCGCCTTGCGGCGCATCTCGGTAATGAAGCAGCGCTGGTAGTCCGGGCAGGTGGAGCCCAGACAGGCCTCGGTGCGCGCGTCCAGCTTTTGCCACAATTGACTCTGCTCCGGCAGCTCGGAGAGCTCGGATCGGTCGCCGGTCTCGGTCTCCTTCTCCCAGCGGAAGATTTGTTGGAACTGGTCGATCTCTTCCAGGCCGGAGAGGATGGGCTGATCGCGCAAGGCCATCAGCTTGTGACGGCAAAGGTAGTTGGCCCGGCCCTTCATGTAGCAGACGTGCAGAGGCCCGAGCAGCGACTCCAGGAAAGGGATGTCGCGGAAGTAGAGCTGGTCCTGCAGCGCCTTGGTGCCGGTGGAGACAATCACCCGGCGGCCGGTGCGCAGAGCAGGCAGCAGATAAGCCAGGGTTTTGCCAGTACCGGTGCCGGCCTCCACAATCAGGTGGCGCGCGTCGGCGAGCGCCTTTTCAACGGCCTTGGCCATCTCCAGCTGCCCCGGACGGAACTCGTACGGCAGCTTGGAAGACGCCAGCATGCCGCCCGGCGAGAAGAACTCGAAGAGGGAGGGCAGGGAGCGGGATGGGGGATCGAAGGTGGGCATCTGGGCCTGGCGCTCTTTCCATCATAGAGAGCCGGGGTCAGGCGCAGAGGTTTCCCGTGCGCACTGAGGGCCGAAGGGAACTCGCGGTGCTACCGGCGCGAGGGAACGGCCGGGCAGGGTGCAGCATTTCCGGCACGCCCTAATCGTCCCAATTCTGGCTGGAGGGCCGATAATCGTCTCCGGCCAGGGTGGGCGCGGAGTGGGCCGGATGGGGGTCGGTGTTGGTCCAGTGGCTGATTAGCAGGGTTTCTTCCGGGGTAGAATCGCCTCCTGCAAGCGCCTCGCTCACCTTGCGCAGGCGGCGGCGCATGTCAGCCGCGCGACGAGCTTCAATCTCCTGCTGCAGCTGGGTGGAGTGGAAGTTGGCAGCCTGAATGGCCAGGTTATTGGGGTGAATGTGCATCCCGCCCTCCTGGGGATGAAATAGGGCAATTCAGCTACCGTGATGAGGTGGCTGAAGATTAGAAAAAATTTAGCTAATGTGCCATTTCAGCGCACTTTGGGTCCGTGGGTTTTACCGGGGACTAGAGCGTTTCTCCAAGAGATGTAGCCCTTGCAGAGATAGTGCGAGGTAGCTCTTTCCTAAGAAAGAAGCTACTCCGCGGCAGTGGTTTCGGAGTTAGCAATTGGAGAAACGCTCTAGCGAGACAACTCCGGCAGGATCATTTTCCGATACACTTCGCAGGCACTTGCGGTGCGTTTGCGATCTGTCACTAGCGGTGTAGTCGGAGGCAAAGAGCCGGTGGTCACATCGTTGACCGGTTGTGGCGGCTTGCGACCCCAGCCACCTGGCGCGCGCAGGGCCACTCCAGCTGCCCGCAAATACCCGCCTGCCATCTCGCGGCGCACTCCCGTCGCCTGCTCGATACGCCGTAGCGACCAACCAAGCCTCCCCAGCGCAATCACCTGTTCCCGCTTCGCTTTATCCAAGGCATTTCCCATGCCAACCGAGGCTAACTTCCTCGACGGCAGTTCATGTCTCAGGTCATTCTTTATGGCCGGAATTGGGTGACCCCCTTGGCCCAGGCGGTGCAGGCGCCAGCTCGGGACCAGCGCCGTCGGCCCGTGCGATGCTGGTAAACAGGGAAAGTGCTACGACATAGAACAAAACCCCAGCAATCCAGGGCGTCTTCCTTGGTGATGAGCCAAGGAGCTTGGCCTTAGGCTGTGTTGCGCTTTCAATGAGATCGCAAATCACGCGGCGAACACGCGTGCGAGCGACAAAGATTACCCCTTGTACGTTCGTCATCTTAGAACTTCATGATGGAGAAGAAATTATTCATATTGAAGTAACTCATAAAGCCAAACCTATGGCGGAACTGCGCTGAAGCCGTTCTTAACAAGGGCCGCACTTCAAGGTCACGACCGCGCATCCGCGCAGAATTGGCACAGTCATCTCGACGTCGCTTCCAACTATGCGCACATGGATGGTCGAGGTATGGTCTTCGCCGGGATGAAGCACACGAGCCGAGATGACTCGCTCCCCGCGCCGGGGAAAGTTCCGAAGGGTCAAAGTAACGAAGTCGACATACTTGGCAAAGGTGATGGGAATCGAATAGCCGCCGCGCACCTGGAAGAGATTGGCGAGAGCTGCCCGATTACGAACTGAAATAACATGGGGCTGCAAGACCCATCGTTTCCCGCGAATCGCCGCGAGCAGAGGGCCGTAATCCAGGTAGTACCGATCACACCACGGGTCCGGCGCGATGGTGTGGTCGGCGCCTGTCATGGGGACGGTGGGAAATACTCCAAGATGAAGATGACGCTGAAACAAGGCATCGGGATCCGGCCTGAGGTCATTGATGTTATGGGTCCAACCGATAGCAGGCTTGCGTACGCAGAGAAGCGCGCAGAGATTCAGCATGTTAGGCGAGTCTCCGTTCTCTGCGTAGAGTCCATCCAAAAAACGATTGGCGTCGAGCCTCATGACTAAGGGATTTCCATAGATGAATTTGCCTGCTTTGCGCAGAATAGCTGCCAGCATGGGGAGAGTTTGCTTCCATGAGACCAGCAAGGAACGGGCCGGCCGGCCATCAATCCAACTCACGCCATCATCGCGATTGGCATTGTAGAGTGTCAGCCAATCCATGCGGTCTATGCAGATTCCATCGCTGTCGGGAAGGTACTTTACGAGGCGCAGTATCATACCGATCAGGAAGTCTTGCCACACGGGTTCCGCTGAATCGACGATGACGGGCTTATACCAGTCGGAGTACTGTATCTTTCCGGCGCGGTCGCGAACCACGGCGTTCGGAATCAGATAGTGCACAAAGTCGTTCGGATCTCGCCACAGATCATCGTCCGACTTAGCCTTGCGGGGAGGCGGTACTTCCTGAATGAAATTCCCGGCCTCGGTGATGTTGAAATACTCGAGGACATGGAAGCCTGACTTCTTCATCTGGGTGGAGTATGCGCTCATCTTCTTATAGGACGCAGGCTGCCTATACCAGGATTGCCAGCTTTCAGTCGCAGGCACAGGTGGCATCATCATGCCGAGAAATGGAAAGTCGAAGTGGGCGTTCCAGTTTGTGCTGAAAGCCATCTTGGTAAAGGTGTCTTTGTCCAGTGCCCCTTGATAGCTTGTGTATGCACCGCAACCCTCCATGGTAGCCACGGATGGGTTTGGCGGATCGAAGTAAGTTGGATAATGATCAGCCATCCAACCCAGTCCGGCACGCCAGTCTGCGGGATGAGCGACCAAGTCCATGCCGAACTTGATAGGACTCGAAAGGGATATGCGGTGATTCGTACGCGTAAGAATTACATCGCCCGCAGCCGTGGTGTTCAACTGCATATCGAGTAACACGTCATCAGGTGACTGAATCAAGCTGAGCGCGATATCCGCAGGCTCATCCAGGATGGTCGCGAGAGGAATGCAAAAGGCGTTGGCATTGTTTCTGAAGCCGCCGTAATGTAGATTCAGGTCGGCGAAGGGAAGATGCACGAGAGGATCGTTCCATTGCGAAGCGTCGCCAGGAACGTGGTCCCACGTGGTCCAGAACCTGGCATGGGCGGCATTGAGCCAAGCTAACTGCGTCTGAATCGGGGTCGTCCAGGGCAAACCTGTTCCGACAATCTCCAACTCCCAGCGAATACTTGAGCCGGCAGGAAAGAATCTTTCTGTAACGATGCACTCTTTGCCGGTGTCATGGTGAAAGAAGGTTCGCTGGGTCTCAAGCCCGCCGTTCGGTAGAGCACGTATAGCTACATCATCGCCTGCTTGGCAGGCGGTGAGTACGGTACAGGCGCGAAAGGGAATGTCGAGTTTGGCTGCGCCCAGCTTCAGGCTTGCGACGTGTCCAAAACTCGTCAGCCCGATCGAGATTCCCGGCGCGGAGACTTCATGTTCGACGGGATTGGCGTCCGATGTGGCAGCGCCGTTGCCGGCCTTTCTCTTTTGCGCCACGGCTGGATAGGCTGTGAAGGCCGCAAGCCACCGAACTAGCGTTCTTCGAGATATTCTCACGCTGAACCTTCCATCGCTTCTTACACGCTTGCGGAATTTACCAGCAGAAAATGAACCACAACGTAAGCTTGTCTCGCCGCCGTAGGCTGAAGGAATCCAATCGCGACGGACCATGATTCAACGCGAGCTCGTGGAATCACTGCGCAGGCGTCATGGAGTACGGCGCTTCAAGTGACTGCAGTGACCAAGTTGCTTCAGCCTTGGGGCTCATGACGAATCTCAGTTCGCCTCCCTGGAGTAACTCCTCGTGGCGAATGAACATCCGGGTGAGCGGCTTGCCGTTCAGAGTGACCGATTGAACGAATGCATTCGACGAACTTAGATGTTCCGCCAATATCGTGAAGGTCCTTCCATTGGGAAGGTGCAGGGTTGCTTTGGCGACGAAAGGCCGGCCGATCACATATTCGTTGGACGCGGGCGCGACAGGGTAGAAGCCCAGCGACGTAAAGACCAGCCACGCGGACATTTGCCCGAGGTCGTCATTGCCGACCAGGCCATCCGGGGTGGGCCGGTACTGCGACTCTACAATCTGCCGAAGCCGCTCCTGCGTGCGGACGGGAGCGCCCGCGTAGTTATATAGGTAAGCAAGATGATGGCTTGGCTCGTTGCCGTGGATGTATTGTCCAATCATGCCACTGATATCTTCAACATCTGCGTATTGGTGCGGATCGACCTTTGCATCGAACATGGCGTCAAGCCTTACGATTAGTTGCTCTTTGCCTCCGAGCAAATCAATAAGCCCGCGCACATCTTGTGGCTGAAACCATGAATACTGCCAGGCATTGCCTTCGGTAAATCCGCTGCCGGTTCCGGCTTTTGCGGGGTCGAACGGCACGCGGTACTCGCCATTTTCCAGACGCGGCTCGATGAAGCCGTCTTTAGTGTTGAAGTTATTGCGCCAATTGGAGGCTCGCTTTGTGAATGTGTTGGCTATCTTCGCATCCTTCATCGCACTGGCCATGCGTGCGATGGTCCAGTCGTCGAAGGCATATTCAATGGTCTTGGAGGCGGCTTCGTCGTCGTGATCAACGGGCACATAGCCATAGTGCATGTACTGGTTCAGGTTGCCGTAGGGACCATAGGTGGCGCTGGCGACCATTGCTTGGAGGGCCTCGTTGGCGTCGAATCCGCGAACACCTTTCAGGTAGGCGTCGGCGATCTCAGGCACTGAATGGTAGCCAATCATGCACCACGTTTCAATGCCTTGCTCTTGCCAGACAGGCAGAATACCAAAAGGGCTGTTGCGGCGCGAAGCCAGCATGGAATTCACGAGATCGCTGGTGCGTGCTTCCGGCTCGATCAGGGTCATCAGCGGCTGCTCGGCACGAAACGTATCCCAGAGACTTAGGTTGGACACAAAGTTGAAGCCGGCGGCGTGATGCACTTGATTATCTGGACCGCGATAACTGCCGTCGGCATCCATGGCCAAATTCGGCGACAGCAAAGCATGGTACATCGCCGTGTAAAAGTTCTTCCGCGCGTCTTGCGAGGCCTGAACGTCGACTGTCTGAAACTCCTTTGTCCATGCGGCTGTGGCGCTGGCATGCAAGGCGTCGAAATCGAACCCCGGCGCTTCGGTGTCCATGTTAGCAATGGCGCCGTCTTCGCTTACAGGAGAGAGCGCTACTTTTACAACCAGAGGCTGGCCGTTGGGAATGAAACTGAACACGGCGACGATACCACGGCCTTCGATCGCTTGTGTATCTTCCGGATTTGTGCCGGGCGTCTTGAAACCACGATACTCGACAGGCACAGGCTCGCGATTCAACAAGCGGCTCCGCTCCAGCGGCCGTGAGAAGCGCATGGCAAAGTAGAGCTGACGGCCCGGAGCCCAGCCGCGGGTTTCGCGCATTCCGGTAACCGTGCCGTCCGCGCGGAGGCGCAGGCGGGACCAAAGCACCTTGCCGGTGTAGTTATAGATCGAGGAACGAAGATCGAGCAGAACGTGCGCCGGCTTGTCGGCAGGGAAC
The DNA here is from genome assembly GCA_964645855.1 of uncultured Occallatibacter sp. Lineage (GTDB taxonomy): Bacteria > Acidobacteriota > Terriglobia > Terriglobales > Acidobacteriaceae > Telmatobacter. Next base: position 161,853 of record CAZYDF010000001.1, on the reverse strand, counting down.
GTATAGCGGTGAATACCAACACGCGCGCTTGCGGTCAACTCCACGTGGACGCCGTAGTCGAGCAAGTCGACGGCGTAATAACCAGGCTCCGCCCGCTCTTGCTCGTGACTGAAGCGCGAGCGATAGCCGGAACTTGGCTTATCTATGTCTCCGGGGTCGAGCCGTACCTCACCTGAAATGGGCTGGAGCAGGACATCGCCAAGATCGGAATGTCCGCTTCCAGAAAAGTGTGTGTGCGAAAAGCCGAGGATCGAACTGTCTTCATAGCGGTAGCCAGAGGCCCACTTGTAACTCTGTTTGAAGGGACGAATTTCCGTGTCGGGAGACAGTTGCACCATGCCGAAGGGCACCGTTGCGCCGGGAAAAGTATGGCCGTCGGGTCCGGTACCAATGAATGGATCGACCATGGCCAATTTCGCTCCCGCTGAAGGCGTTTGCGCGGTCGCGGAGTGTGGAGCGCAGAGGATCAACACCGCAGAAGCAGAAAGCAAATAGGTCTTGAGCGTGGCAATACAATGCAAGATGCGCGCTGTTCCGGTGGCATGAGTCATGTTCTGTTCCTCTTGTGGTAAATTCAGTGCGGGGTTCTAGCCGGGAGCCGTGTTATTCCAAAAACTCAATGCGTCGAGATTTCAGCGGCGGCATCTGCAAGGGAAACGATTCTCAGTGCATCTGTCAACTGGGCAAGGGATGCAGTGCTGCCTATCTCAACAATGTGTGGTTGCCCAGGAAGGAGGTCAAAGTAGTTATCCGAGAGCTTGGCATCCAAATCGCCAAAAGTAATATTGACGCCAGGCGCAAGAGACGTGGCGGATAACTTCAAGCGGTATCCCTTGCTATCCTGATCGAGAGTCCTATCGATGACTTGAGGGGTAAGTTGCAGGTCCTTTGGCGCAGCGAAGTAGAGGATATTGCTAGATATGCGTTTCCCGCCTAGAGTCAGATCGGTAACCAGGACGGTTCTCGCCGGGTCAGCATGCCTTGCCAAAAGCAGTTCCACCATCGAGGTCTTCATGTATATAGCGCTCGAGAGCGGGAGGACCTGTATCTTTTGCGTACTCTCCGTGAGTACCGTCCCGTCCATCGCTACCAGCTTGACTGTAAGTTCCGCGGTGACTGCTTCGGTTCGATCCGATACTACGTAAACGGCGACCGTGCCATCTTCCACATGCGGGGATACCAATAGATCGCCGTAGAATCTGCGCGCATAATACTGCAGCGCCTTCCAGCGCCCAAAGTAGTCGATGCTGGACCAGGATATGCCGGGCCAGCAGTCATTGAGTTGCCAGAAGAGGGAACCCATCGAGCGCGGTCGAGAGCGCCGCAAGTGCTCTACGTCGACCTTGATGGCTTCGGCCTGAAGCAATTGGCTGACATAGGAGAAAGCCGCGAGGTCTTTGGGCTGGCGATAGTAACGTAGCACGTAATCCTGAAGGACCGTGTTGCCTTGATCGTATTTCTGGTGTGCGAGCAGAACCGGAGTAAGAACGCTGGTCCGATCCTCCGCACGAGTGAACGCCTGGATGGTGCGCATCTCGGGAAGAGACTGGAACCCGAACTCGCTCATGAATCGGGGAAAGTGTTTTTCATAATCAGCGATGGGCGCGCGGCCGCTCCATACGCTCCAGTCGTGCATATCGCCGGACTGCCACGCATCCGAAGTATCTTCTCCGTCCGCACTTGGTGAACTTGGCCAGTAAGGCGTCTCGGATGAGAGTTGCGCGACGGTTCGAGCGAGGATTCCGGAGGACACGGTCAAGTAGTCTTCCCACATCTTTGCCGATACCTCGACAGGAAGAGAGGTCTTGAAGCTATTTCTCCATCCGCGCCAGGTGGCCTCGGTCTCGTTGTTGCCGCACCACAAGACGATGCTGGGATGGTTGCGAAGGCGCTTGACCTGATATTCCGCTTCACGGGCGACGCTTTCCTTATAAGAGTAAGTTCCAGGCGTTCGCATGTCGGCGAGCATGAAGTCCTGCCACACCATAATCCCGAGGTCGTCGCAAATCTGGTAGAACTCGTCGGTTTCATAGTATCCGCCGCCCCAGATCCGGATCATGTTCATGTTCGCGTCGCGGGCCGATTGGAGGTATTGGCGAATGGTCTCCGTTTGCACGCGCGCCGGGAAGTTATCGAAAGGGATAACATTGGCTCCCTTGGCAAAGATAGGAATGCCGTTGACAACGAACTCGAAAGATCTTCCCCATTGATCGGGCTCTCTGCGCAGCACGATTGACCGGAGGCCCGCAGCAAGGCTGCTGGCCGCGACGACCTTGGAGCCTTCGAGTACGCGGACGGTGAAGCGATAGCGTGGTTGCTTCCCATAGCCTGCGGGATACCACAGGTCAGGATGAAGGATCTGGAAGGGAATATCTATTTTGTTTGTCCCGCGGCGGAGAACGACCTTTCGAGTCTGCTCCGTGCAAGCTTCTTTTCTGTCGCAGTTCACGATTACGGTTGCTGGACCGGAGACCGCGGATAGGATGTTGATCTCAGCGGAAAGGTTTGCAACTTCGGAATTTACATCGCGCTGGCGAATCGCCAAGTCGGAGACGCGCAAGTTATCCCATGCTTCCAGCTGTACAGGCTTCCATATACCGCTGCTCGCAAAGCGGGGTCCCCAGTCCCAGCCATACATGTAAGCAGCCTTGCGAAGGTATGCTTTCTCGGCGACGGTGGTCCTATGGCTCCAAGGATCCTGGGAGGCCACTTGTGCGGCCGCCTTGATGGGCGAGTGGAAGACCACGAGAAGGTCGTTTGCCCCTTCCAGCACACGGGTTTTAATATTCACTCGCCACTCAAGAAACATGTTATTGGCGCTGAGAATCAAGGCTCCATTCAAGTACACATCCGCGCTTGTGTCCAGTCCTTCAAATACCAAGTCGAGATGGCCGCGGTTCAGCAAATCATGGCTAATCTCGAGGCGGCGCCGATATTCCCAGCCGGTATTCTCAATCCACTGCAGCTTGGACTCATTGTCCGCATAATTCGGGTCGGGAATCAGGTCGTTCTTGAGGAGGTCGGTATGCACCATGCCGGGAACGGTGGCTGTACGCCAGAGTGCCGGCACTTTCTCCTCGTTCGTCCGCTGCCGAAACTCCCATCCAGAGTTAAGGGAGACGATCTGTTCGGTGCTATCAGATGTTTGCGCCTTGGCTGGTCCAGGGACGGCTGTCAGGGCAATGGCTCCGAGAGCGAGTAGAGGCAGGGTGGCGATGCGCATAAGTACTAACTCCGATGTACAGGCTAATGGTCAGGTTCGAGTCAAGAAGGTAGAGTCATGCCGCTCGCAGACCCAGAGCGATGGCTCACATCGTATTGATTTGCGCTACGCGGAATGACATAGTCGAAGCCAGCCTTCGCCATCGAGATCAGGGCGATGCCTGCACTACAGGGCGACCGTGAAACGAAAGAGCATGTCGTCGGAATACCATTGTGGAAAGGCAGTCCCCCATAGGTTGTTGAAGAGGTTTACGTGGACGCCTTCCTGCATGTCGGGCTGATTGTCGTCGAAGATCAACAGGCCTCTCTGTCCTGGTGAGACGAGCGGTGCATCGAGAGTTTTAAGCGTGAAGCTTCCGCGGGGGTCGCGATAAGTGACATTGCGCGTGACGGCATGCAGATGCATGCCTCCGTGCGGGAGCACGTCCTGGGGCGAGACGGGACGGTCAACCTTATCGAGCAGCCAACCATGTTCGTCCGGCGCCTGCGGGGAAAATGAGAACCACATCGCCTCGGGAAGGCGGTTGGCCGGTTTGTTGAAACACTGGATGGCGATGTGGACAAGGGGCTCGGCCTTGGGCAGCCGGATCTCCATTGTCAATCGCGCAGGCCATCCAACCAGATCGGCCGAAGCGGCGTCGGGCATGGGCATTCGCAGCTCTGACACAATGCGATGTTCCTTTGCGTCTTCGCCAACGAGCGTCTCCTGGACGATGGGCAGCCAAGTGCGGCTCTGCGCAGCGTATTTCTCCAAACCGGGTTTGCTGAAATCGTACCCGGCAGTGCGCGAATTAAAGGCGCGCGTGAACCTGCCGAAGTCTTCTGCCGAATAAGTCTGATAGCGGAAGCATGCTAGCAGATGTTGTGGCGAAGCCCATTCCCGGCCAGTCCTGCGGTCTTTGAGGCGATTGATGGAGCCCGTGGCAGGATCAATCGAGAGCAGAATGTGCGCGTCTTCAACTTCAGTTCCGGGGGCAAGGGGAGCAAGTCCGGATTTGAGTGGAGGTTTTGGCGCAAGGGTTTGCAGGCGTGCCACTGCTTCTTTGCGGAATCCATCGGGAAGAGCAGCTATGGCATTATCGATGTCGGCGCGTTTCTCGGCCCAGCCCGCGTCCATCTTCTTAAACTCCGGAAGAGTTAACCGGGCGGTGGCGAGTTCCTTGGGAGAATAGATCTCCGGGTGACGCAAGAACCTTCCGACACTAAGTCCCCAGTTATGGTCTGCCGCCAGTATCAGTCTCGATACAAATGCCAGGTCCAAGGCGTCGCCACACTTGAAGCTGCCTTTTGCAAGCCACTCGCGGCGCAGCCGGCATAGCTCCCGATAGCGCGCCACCTTACCCGGATCGGCGCCCACGCCATAGATCCATGTATCGCCGAGTTCTTTGGTTACAAGCGGTAACTGAGAGCGTACGGGCTCAAGCGCCGAAGCTATGGCGCTAAGATTTGTGGAGACGATTTGTGCTTCGGGGTAGAGCGCATGCAGCGAAGCATAGACGGCATGAATCTCGTCGAGCGTATGGGGGCCGGAGTTGTCCTGTCTTACCTGGATGGAAACGGCGATGCGGGTACCAGGAATCGCGACGGTGCTGCCATATCCAAGCGGGTGGTACAGTACCATAAGTTCTGACCCTTGCGGATCGCGCCAGTTGAACAAGTAGGGGAACGGGTATTCCTTTGGACCATCCTCGGCATCGGATTGTTTCATGCCCGCTTTCACCATGCGGGAGAGGAGCATGGCGTTATCCAGACGTACGGATTCCTGCAGCTCCGGAGACAGGGGAAGGCGAGGAGTTAGCGTAAAGTAAGGGACGTCGGGCGCCTTGCATTTTGGGTTGTTGCCAATATCGAGGAAGCGCACGCCGGCTTCGGCCAGTGGTCCTATCAGTCCGCGCGTATGGCATGGAACATCGGTTAGTTTGCCCGCGATTGTCTTTTTGCCGAAGCGCCTATCCAATGCGGCGGAGAGGCCCAGGGATGAGACGATGAGCGAGCGGTCAAGCATCTCCGAGTTCCAGGAGAGGGGCATTGCGTGCCAGGCAATATCTCCGGCGGCAATGGCACGCTCCATTCGCTTCCTGTCTTGGGGGGAGGCCTGCTCCAGGTACTCGTAGATCATCCAGGCAGCCATTGTCCAGACATAACTCTGCTCGCCGCCCGTGGCGCGAAGGGCCTGCGCCGTATCCATGGCGCGCGGCAGAAACTGGTCGAAATAGGTGCTGAGTACGCCGTGTTCCGTGTCCGTATAGCCGATGTCCAAATGGCATTTCCACAGCACATATACTTTCTCAACCTGGCGCTTCGCTTCTTCGGCGCGGGCCTTGAGTGCAGCGGGTGTCAGGTACATCCCCACGGCGGCCGCCGTCATACCCTTAAGCAATTCGCGTCGTCTCATCTTGTCCTCGTCTTTAGTCTTTTCGGTCAGATGCAGGAAGCTTGGCTTCCGGAACCCAACCATCGGAGATCACCGGCAAGCGCAAACCCCAAACGTTCGAATGGGCTTGTTTTCAAAACTCGGGTGACATCAGCTAAGGTATGTTCCATAACAAATGAGGATCGTTGCCGAGACAAGCGCAACCAGGCTCGATACGAGAAACGCAATCGACGACGGACGTGCGAATCTCCACTCACCTGACAACAGGCCCGCGGCAGTGGAGGCCATAACCATCATCCCAACGAAGAGCGCCCAGCCAACGGATGGGCCGAATGCGCCCAGCATATAGGGAGAGATAGCTATGCCCCAGAGCGCGACGCTGGCCGAATAGAGGAAGCCCATACAAAGGACTATGAGCCAGTAGAGCATACGGCTCTTGCGAATGTAGTTTCGATAGGTGGCATTGACGCGCAAGAGATAGATGCAGTAACAGCAGTTGGGGAGGGCCCCACCCAAGAGGACGAGCGCCAAGACGGCATTGGAGGCCTGCGCGGGCTGGGCGCCACCGTGGGCAATCGCCGATTCGATGAGGCGATGCGCCCAAGGCATAGCCATCCCGGATGGGAGGAGGCCGGAAAGCGCGCCGCCCGCAATGGCCAGGGCACAGCCCGTCGCACTGCTGGCAGCGGAGCGCGCGGCGGCGGCGTCTTTTCCTCGGTTTGAGACGAAGCCGAAGACTACAGAGACTAGCGAGAGGCAGACCCCGGCGAGGACAAAAATGTCGCCGGCGGAACCGAAGAGGGAGTGGTGCAACAATAGGCGCGGCGTCATGACGCCGATTGCGCTCATCGTGCCCACGAGCAAGGAAAAGCTGAGCGCTACGCCGATTTGAACCGCGGAGATGCCGAAGAGAAGGGAACCAGTGTATGCCAGAGTTCCACAGAGCAGCGCCGCGCATATGTCCCTGGCATTGGCGTGCAGATATACCGCGAGAAGATCGGGAATGGTGTGGCAGGCAATGAGGCATGGAAATACGGTGAACGACAAGAAGCTGAAAGGGAGCCAATTATTTTCCCACGCCCATTGCTTATTGGCCCGCATCGGCAGCATGAAGAGGCCGTTCATGGATCCCGCTAGAATGGCAATCAGTACGCCCGCAGTTACATTCATCTTAAGGAACCTTCTCTTTCGAGGGGGTGTGTGGCCCGTTCAACGGCGATGAGGGCGGCGCGCATGAATCCTAACGTGTGCGCCATGCCCGCGTGCCAGGGGGCCGCGCATGTCATCTGCGGACTATGGTCCGGAATCAGAACGCCATCAAAGCCGCTGCGATGGAGTATCGAGAGAATGCCGATCATGTCGATGTCTCCGTCGTCGATGAATGTTTCGTGATAGTGAGGAACCTTTCCAGTTATGTTTCTGAAGTGGATATACGCGATTCTCTTCTGGTTGGCGTATTCGCGCACCGAATCGTAGATATTGCCCTCCGTCATTTCGGCCAGTGTGCCAAGACAGAGTTCCAGGCCATTGCAGGGGCTAGAAGAGATGGCGATCAATTTGCGATACATTTCCGGCTGATAGACCAGGCGCGGCTGGTTGCGCATGGTGGGCATGGGAGGATCGTCGGGATGTGCCGCCAGCCGGACGCCGGCCGCTTCAGCGACGGGCAAGACTTCTTCAAGAAAGCGTTGCAGGCGATTCCATAACTCATCGTGGGGAATGGGGGGCAGAGTTCCGGCTGGGGCATGCTGGTCATAGATCATATTCCAGACCGTGCCCAGAGGAACGGGCGTCTCAACAGGACCGTCCATTGCTACGGAGATGGCGCCGCCGCGGGCGAATGGGCCGCGCACTCGACCGCAGACTCCGGCCAGGCTGAAGTTATAACCCAGGACGGGGATGCCGGCCTCTCCCATGCGGCGAAGGATGGTCTTGACATTCTCAATATGGAGCGGGCGCTGGGGTCCGTCGAGCAGGATGTCGTGCCAATGCGCCGGGTCCAGGTTTTCGATTGCTTCGAGATGAAGACCGGAGCGCTCGATCTGCTTACGGAGGCTTGTCAATTCCTGCAGCGTCCATAACTCATCGGGATTTCCAGCCACGCCCCAAACTGTATCCCTGGTGCCGGTTGGTTGGTTGTCGAGGGGATTGGAGGCGCCGCCCTTGAAGTAGTCAACCAGGTGAACAACCGCATGGGTGCACCCGGCTTGAACCGCAAATGAGCAGTACTCCTCGTTCAGCATATGGCGATAGAGGCCAATACCTAGTTTCATGTAAGTTTCCTATCCGATTTTTGGAATGCTGACGCCGAGGTCTACGCTCAGGGTTTGACCGTTGATTTCCGTTGCCAGCGATGAGCAGAGAAAGAGGAATGCGTTGGCAATCGCCTCAGGTGAGTTACGCCGGCCGGCCGGCGATACGCGCAGCACAAACTCGCGATATTCGGTGTCTTCCTCGAAGACCTTCAGGGAACTGCCCGCAGCCACGTTTCCCGGAGCTACGGCATTCACGCGGATTCCGATGGGCGCGCATTCGAGGGCCAGGCACTTGACGAGACACTCAAGAGCTGCCTTTGCGGTGGCGTAGGCGGGGATGCGGGTATGCGGAACCTGAGCGACATAGGACGAGGTAAAGATCAGATGACCGGGCACGGAACGATTGCGCCACTGGGTTAGAACGGAGCGTGCAAGATAGGTCTGCGCAAGATAGTTGAAGGTAAAGATGCGATCAAAGTCTACTTGCGGGGTTTCCAGGAAGGGATGCAAGCCGCATCCACCAGCATGGCCCAGAACCGTATCGAGGTTGGGATAGCGCTGCATCATTTCGGCAACCAGGGAGTCGACGGCCGCGCCATCCGTGACATCGAGTTGGCGATAGATTCTATTTGCGGGACTGATGTTCCATTGATCGAGTATCGACAAGGCCTCTGATTCCGGCCGTATATCGGTCAGGATGAGAAATGCTCCGGCTGAAGTCAGGGTGCGAACGATGTGCTCGGCGATGGCTCCCAGAGCGCCCGTGATCAAGATGGATTTCTTGGACAGATCGAGCTCGATCATTTCAGAGCCTGACTTTCCGCGCTGAGGATGTCAGCGCCGTTGACGGTTACGGCAAGATTGTCTTCGATGCGCGCTCCCATGCTGCAAGGGGCGAGATATGCACCGGGCTCAATGGTAATCACCATCCCAGCGGTGAGGATCCCGTCACTATCCGGCGAGATTGCAAAGCCAGGATCGTGATAACGAAAGCCGACGTGGTGCCCGGTAGCGTGGGTGAAGTAATCGGCCAGGCCGGCCCGTTCAAGCACTTGTCGCGCGGCGGCATCCACTTCGCGCGCGGCTACGCCCGGCCGCAACAGGCGAAGGGCAGCTTGCTGGGAGCTGCGCACCGCGTCTAACAGGTCAGCGGATTGGGGGGAGACCGAGCCAACGGGCTCGGTCCGGGTCAGGTCGCTCCAGTAGCCGTTCACGCAGGTCGCAAGTTCAATCAGAACCAGGTCGCCGCTGGCGATGCGCTTTCCTGAGGATCGATTGAACGCTCCCGCGCATGCCGTATTCGCTCCGGACTGCACCATCGCCCATCCGCGCGCAGAATCGATGCCGGGTTCGCCCGTCCTGCGATGGATCGCCGCTTCGGCGATGGAGGCGGCTTCAGCTTCCGTGATCCCGGGAGCCAGTGACGCGCGCCACGCATCGAGCCCAGCGAGGGCCACGCGGTTGGCGATACGAATCTGCTCAATGTCGCGATCGGTCTTGAACAGGTAGAGGCCCAGAAACGCATGGTCGAGTTCGATGCTGGCGGCCATGTCGACGGTCAGTTTCCGCAGGACCGGGTCCGTGATGGGGGGCTGTTCAGCAGCCAGGATGGGCATGGAAGAACGGCCGGGCATACTGGAGATGCCGATCGAGTGCCTGGGTAGGCGTCGCTTATAGAGCTCGAAGTCAAGCTTGTCGGTCAGAACGGCAAACGGGTCTGCGCAGCCCAAGCATCCCCATGGATAGAGGACCAACTCGACGCCTTCCGGAATGGTGTTGCGGGGCTCCAACTCGGGAGCGAAGAGGATGCGTTCGCCCGTACGCAGGGAGAGCAGAAATGACATGCCCCAGTAGGATGTATATCCCAACTGGAGGACCAACTCATCGGGCCGCCAGGAGAGCCAACCCTGGAGATTATGCCGTTCGAGAAACTCGCGAATCATACCGGATCGTGCATTCTCGATGGACATGCTGGAAGCTCCTCACATAATCCCATGCTTTGCAAAGGTCAATACGGCTGAAGCGCCGGATTCCAGGTCCTGCTTGACGAACCTTTCTTGTCTGGCTTTTTCAAACGCGCGCGTGAAGACCTCTTGCTCGACCTCAACGGGGATTACGCATACGCCATCGATGTCGCCAAAGACGATATCGCCGGGGCGGATAGGGACATTGCCGATTTCGATGGGGACGCGAAAGTCATGGACCTTGTAGCGGGGAGAAGAATCCTGGCCGTAGGACCCAAAGCCAAAGGTTGGAAAATTCATGTGCAAGAGGCCTTTGGTGTCACGGTAATAGCCATTCAAGAGTGCTCCGCGGCAGCGCTTGGCGGTGGCGCGTGTGGCCATCATCTCTCCCCAGATGGCATTACGTGGGGAGGAACCGGTGGCGACGTAGATTTCGTTGCGGCGGAGATCGTCCAGAGCCTCGAGCATGAGTCCGAAGGGTTTTTCCATGAGGCGATTGGCGGAGCCGGAAATGGACTCCTCAAAGACATCTCCTGCAAGCACCGGCAAGGCGCGGCCGAGCATGACGGTCAAGGGATTCAGAGGCCTGATCTTGGGGGGAAGAAACTGATGAAAGAGACCTAATTTGTCCATTACATCCCCAAGAACACAAGTGAACAGCTCCTGTTCGGCCAGCGCAAACAGTTCATCGTCGTCTTTCCAGATCCCCATCGCTCCCCCATCGGTTCTAAAGCCATCAAGAGAATCGCATACTGTATACAACAATGTCAAGTGCCTCTTTTCCTGATTTGAAAATCAGGCAGATGGTAGGGCTGGAGAGAGTGCCAGGCTTGAAAATCGCTCTGGATTTGTATATCGAATCCTCAGGTGATTGACCATTGCGGTCTCCGGGCTGACGCTGGAAGTGCCGCGAATGACCTCGAGGAGGGGGCGATGGTGGTCCAAAGGCCAGAGAGCGTCGGCGTGCGAGGCTGTATAGGCCAATGCCTGGTGGGCGAACAGAACCGTCAGCAGGGAGTCGAGGTTCTTTTCCAGATAGGGATTGCCGCAGCAGGCCCAAATGCACCGGTGGAATTTGAGATCGAGCAGGGAAGCATCGAAATAAGAATTCAACTTGGCGGCCTCCATCTCTTCGAGGATGGCGGTCAGGCGTCTTTCCTGGGTGGCGGTTAGATTGGCGCGGCAGAGCTTAATAGCTTCTGCTTCCAACAGGATACGAAGGCTGTTGATCCTCTGCACGTCCTCTTCGTCGAGGGTGATGACGAACATCCCCCGGCGCGGATAGTTCATGACCAGTCCTTGTGCCTGGAGTTGCTGGAGCGCCTCGCGCACGGGAATTCTGCTGACCTTGAACTGACTGGCGATGTGGGTTTCGTTGAGCCGATCACCCGGTTTGAAGGTGCCGGCCAGAATCGCATTTCGAATCTGGTCGGCGACGTGGCTCTTCAGCGGTGCAGTGTCCGGCAGTTCGTACAAACCTGAAGTGGCCATGGTGTTCATCACCTCTCGCCAAACGTGGCGTAAGAACTTATCTGTCTTCGATGTACAATAACACAACCCTGTCCGGTCGACCTGCCCAATTAAAATTTATTGACATTGCTGTATACAGTATGCAATAAAAATTGCGACTGATCATTCCCATCTCGAATGGCCTCGAAATGTGGTGGGGATGAGGAGGCCAGTGAATTCATCCAGGTGGCGATTGCCATTCCAGAGCCACGGACGGGCCCCAAAGGCGTGGTGCTGGTGAGCAAGCCAATCCCAAGTGATTGTGTCAGAAGAAGATGCTCAACAGACAACAACAACCAGGGAAGCAAGAAGGAGAAGGAATGAACACTACATTGGAGATGCCCAGAGGGCCCAGAAGGCCAAGGTTGCTTCAGGCTATGACCTGCATAGGGCATACCGCCCTCTTTGTCGGCTTGATGCTCATATGCGCACTTATGCTGTCCAGTAAGCTGTCGGCGCAGGGTACTACGGGAACGATTACCGGCGCGGTGACCGATCCCAGTGGGGCTGCAATTCAGGGCGCGACGGTCACCATTCGCAATCTGGATACAAACGCCGTTTCCGTGCTGAGCAGCTCCGAGGTTGGCGGCTACAAGGTCACTCACCTTTTGCCTGGCCGGTATAGCGTGAAGGTGGACAAGGCGAACTACAAATCCTTCCAGCAGAGGGAGATAGTTCTTCAGATGGACCAGGTGGCGCAGATCAACGCCCCCCTTCAGATCGGCTCGCAGCTAGAGACGGTTGAGGTCACGACCTCTGGCCCCGTCATCCAGACAGAGGCCTCGTCGATTGGTATGGTGATCGAAAGCGAATCCATCCAGAACACACCGCTCAATGGTCGCCTCAGCGTAATGGGACTGATCGCCATCAGTCCGGGAGTGCAGGCCGTTGGCGCGCAGGACCAGTTGGCCGACAGAGGCATGACCCCGGCGATCGGCTCCGGTGGCCGTAACGCGTATGGCGGTTTCGGCGCCACATTGGATGGCGTCGTCAATCAGGAGGTTGCGCTGGCACGTGCTGCCCCTGAAATTCCGCCCTTCGGCGCGATTGGCCAGTTCAAGATGCTTTCCTCAGGCGCGCCCGCGGAGTTCGGCGAGCAGGCCCAGTTGATCGTGGTCAGCAAGAGCGGCGCTAATCAATATCACGGGGAAGGCCTTGAATTCAACCGCTCCAAGGGTACCAGTGCCAAGCAGTACTTTGCGGGTTCGCTGGTCCGCCCGGCATATGAGCGCAACGAATTTGGCGGCACCCTCTCTGGTCCCTTGACGATTCCGCATCTCTATAAAGGCACGGATCGCTCCTTTTTTCTGTTCGGCTATGAAGGGTTTCGGCTGAACCAGGCCACCACTTTTACCACCCAGCAGCCAACCGAGAAGATGCGCACTGGCGACTTCTCCGAGTTTCTGGCCGGCGGATTATGCGCCGGAAGCTCTCCGGTAACCATTGTCAACCCAATTCCAACGGGACCGGCAATTGTTAATAACGTGATTCCCAGCACGATGCAGAATTCGGTGGACTTGAAACTACTAAGTCTGTTCTATCCGCATCCGACCCAAAGCGGTTGCGGTGTAAACACCGTCGAGCAAGATAACTATGTCAGCGCCGCCAAGCGCTTCTCGCTCCGTGTCGACCACAAGTTGAGCGAGAAGGATCAGCTGCGGTTTACCTTCCTGAGAGCCGCCTACGGTCCCTTTCCAGATGCCGGAACCGACAGTCTGCAGGGCGGAAACTCAGCGGATGGCGAGATCGATACGTTGTTTGTTCTGGGCTTGACGCATATGTTCTCTCCCACGCTGCTGCTGGATGCGTATGGTTCATACAACCATCTTCCAATCTTCCGCACCCCGCAGAACTGGAACGTCGATATGGCTTCGATCATCCCTGGGCTTGGCCCGCAGGTGATCAACGGCGCGCCGAATGCGATCACCATCTCCAATATCACATCTGTCTCCGAGGGCGGTTCCAAGGGCTTCGAGCAGGATATCCAGTTCTACTCCTCGATCACCAAGGTGCTGTCGAAACAAACCATCAAGGCGGGCGTTGGGTATCTCTACAACAACTATTGGTCGGCCGGCGTATTGGCTCCCCAGCGCGGCACCTATTCGTTCACGGGCCGTTACTCGGGAAATGCCTTTGCTGACTTCATGCTGGGCTATCCTAATTCCACGGGCAATGCCACTCCCAGCGGCATCGTCGGGCGCGTCCTGTCAAGCCATTATTCCGGCTATGTCCAGGATGACTGGAAGGTAACGCCCAAGCTGACCGTCAACGCGGGCATTCGCTATGACTTGCAGTGGTTCAATCAAAGCCCCTACGGCCAGCAGGCTCTCTATATTCCGTCTCTGAAGTCGGTCGTGGTCTTTGCCAACACCTTGGCGGGCGCGCTGCCTAACTTCACCAACGGCTCCATTCCGATCACTACGTCAGCAACGGCAGGCATTACCAACAATCCGATGAGCTACGTTGGCCGCCAGCCGCATAACTTCGCCCCACGTTTGGGATTCGCCTATCAGGTATTCCCCAACACGGTGCTGCGTGGCGCCGCGGGCCTCTACTTCAACATGCTGCCTCCGGGCTACATGAATGACTCCTTCGGAGGCTCGCCCTTCACCGCCTCTCCGACCTTCTCGCAGCCTGCAGGCAGCGTTCCTTCCATCACCATGAACGCGCCTTTTGCCGCAACCGGCGCCTTCGCGGCTAATTATGGTGTGAACGCCGAGCACCAGCTCGTAACTCCCCGCACCATTCAATACAACCTGGCCGTTGAACACCAGTTCCCCAAGGGCCTCGACTTCCGCGTAGGTTATGTGGGGCAGCACAACATGAAGCAGAACAATACCGGTGGCTCCGGCAACATTGTTCCCAACATCAACCTTGCCAACCCGCCGCTGCTGGGCTCTACGGTGCAAAGCACGAACCTGGTGCAGCCCTTCTCCTCCATCGGACTCAATAACACGCCGATCTTTCACAGCCTCCTGAACGAGCTCCAGGCCGGTCTGCACAAGCGGTACAGCAATGGTGTATCACTCAACGCTGAGTACCAGTGGACGCGGGTCATCGGCACGGAAAACATGGAAAACCCATCCGGCCAAGCCCCTCGTGATTCTTATGGGCCGCTTTCTGGCATCACGCCCCAGGTCTTGCAGGTGAATTATGCCTACACCTTGCCGATGGGGCACAACAAACTGCTGTTTGCCAGTGCTGGCCCCTTCATCGACAAGATTGTCAGTGGCTGGCAGGTCTCCGGTACCACCAGCTTCCAGACCGGACAGCCGTTCTCCGTCACTTACACGGCTCCCGGGTCCAACCCCATTGGGCAGGTTAGCGGTCGCGCCAACAGAACTCCCGGTGTTCCGCTGTACCCGGCCAAAAAGACCAAGGCTCAGTGGTTCAATCCAGCGGCGTTTTACGCCCCGCCTTGCTACAACTCAGTCTTGACCGGTAGTGCCACTGTTAATTGCCTGGCAGTCTACACCGCTGGACAAACCGCGGGCGTGAACAGTTATGCCACCTATGGCACCTCGGGTTACCAAATGCTGCGGGGGCCCAGATGGCAAAACTGGGACATGAACCTGGAAAAGAACACGGTCTGGAAGGATCGGTATCATCTCCAGTTGCGCGCCGATTCCTATAACGTCTTCAACCATCCCAACCTCGGCAATCCGGCGGCGAACATCTCCAATCAAGCTACGATCGGAACCATCACCTCAACCGCATCCTCACCGAGCGCGCAGGCACGCACGCTTGAGGCTGGCGTGAAGTTCATGTTCTAAGGAAAGCTCCAGGAACTTGACTTCGATCCAAGAGAGGGTCCGTTCACCAGAGCAGGGAACTAGCGCTGGCGGACGGGCCCCCATCGATTGTAAGGTGAAGAAAACTTGGTCAATTGGAAATAGAGATCGAAAGGAATTCTCAATGGATCGGCGCAGCTTTCTGAACTACAGCGGCATGGTGGCGGGTTCTCTGGCGTTGGAATCCGGACTGAGACCCTGGATGACTCCACATCGGCTTTATGCCGCAGAGGTTCATGAACCGGAACCCAATCCCAATCTTGCCGAGCTGAAGCTGGGAGCAACGGCCACCGCCTCGTCGAACGATCAGGGGTATCGACCGCTGAATGTGCTGAAAGGCTTTCTGCAATCGAGCTGGCAAACGGAGAAGGAAACCGCAGGCTCGTGGCTGGAGATTGCCTTCCCGCAAGAGCAGACGGTAAGTGAACTCTGGATTCTGCCCCGGCCGCTTCCCTATGATATTGTTCTTGATCCCGATATGAGGGAAGGGACAATGGCCACGGCGCGAAGGGTTACATGCACGCTGCCAGGGGGAGCCACGGTTCGAGCCGAGCTGCGGCAATCGAAGGACTTTGAGATTGTCGTATTTCCCCAAGCGCAAAAGGCAAAGTCGGTGCGCATCACCATTGACGACGTGTGGCAGGAGTCTAAATCACAAGGCACCGGCTTGGGGAATATCCGTGTCTTTGGGCGGCCGCACACGGCTTCGTTTGAGGTGTTTGTCTACACCATGTATGACGTGCAAGCAGGTAAGCCGGTTCAATCGGCGACCATCGAGGTTGCCAATCCCGGTCCGCAGGTCAATGGTGGAATTCTCCAGGTGCTGCGGGCAGAAAAGTTATTCGCTGCGATCCCACTTGGCGTCTGCCCCGCCCACTCTGTGTCGCGCCACGATGTCTGGATTCCCGCGCCGTATGAAGATCAGGTGATGGAATTCAGAATCGCGGACCAGACACACACGTTCAAAGACGGACGCCATCTTAAGGTTCCTGCATACCATTCGTACTTCGACGGCGGCACGTTTGACATCCTGGATACCAATCACAACGATCTCGGATGGCTGGACACGCAGAAGATAACCGCCGATTTTCGCTCGAAAGAGTTGATCCTACCGGCCATGGATCTGATTCGCGAGCATCCCGAGTTTCGCTACTCGATGGAGTGCGTTGCGTATCTGAGGGAGTTTCTCGACCGCCATCCGGAGAGGCGCGATGAGATGGCGCAACTGATGCGCACCAGGAAATTCGTGTGGGGGGCATCGTACGTGGAGAACCTCGAAGTCCATGTAGGCGCCGAGAATCTGGTGCGGCAGTTCTACTTGGGCAGGCGTTGGCTGCACAAGAATTTTCCGGGTGTCGACTCCGTTGTTTATATCAAGACAGATCCCCCGGCCATGACTAGGCAGATGCCGCAAATCCTGGCGAAAGCCGGAATCAAGTACGCGATTCAAGGGCGATTTCCGTGGGGATTCTACAACTGGGAAGCTCCGGATGGGACACGCATCTTTGTCTTCGCCTTTCGCTACGCCAGCGCCCACGGGCTTCCCAATCCGAAAGGGAACCAGGGATGGCTCCACTCCGCGGCCGATCGCGAGGACTACTATCGGTCGCGCGAATTGCCTCCACAGATGATCTACGACTACAACAGCGACTATCTGCCGCCGACCGGGTCGCTGATCCCTTATGCCCACGACCAGAATGCGGCCATGAGGCGCTTTGCCGATGTGTGGAATGAACATTTCAAGGGGCAGGCTGGACGACAGATCAACCCTCCGGTGCTTCGTCTGGTCGAAGCTCAAGGAACGCTGGACGATTTTACGAGTCGTGAGCCGAATGTTCAAACTGTCAACGGCGACTGGCCCTTCGCATGGGCGTACTACGACGAGCCTGGACACCGCGAGGGATTGCTTGCCGGACGCCTGGCTCACAACCGCATCTTGATGGCGGAGCGGTTGACAGCTGGACTGCTTCAGGCCAGCGTATCCACGCGCTATCCAGCCGCGACTTTCGAAGAGGCCTGGCAGGCTAACTGCTGGCCCGATCACGGCTGGGGCGGCAACCGGGGAACGGTGTCGGATGCTGTGTATGTTGAGTCGTACAAGAAGTCGCTAGAACTTGCGGACAAACTGCTGGCGGACGCGGGCGCTCAATTGGCCCGGGCTGTGGTTGCTCCATCCACCAGCCAGCTTGCGGTGTTGGTGTACAATCCGCTCGCATGGAAGCGAACGGATGTGGTGTTCTACAAGATGACCCTGCCGGGCGGTTGGAGCGGTGTTGCACTGCGCGATAGCGATGACCGGGAAGTGCGCTGCCAGATTGTGAGCGAGAACCTGGACTTGCGAGAAATGGAGATAGCTTTCCTCGCCGAGGATGTTCCCTCTGCCGGATACAAGACCTATCGTCTAGAGCGGGCCGATTCGTCTTCCGCCAGGGCCAGACACGTCGCTGCCGATGTTATGGAGAATGACTCTCTGCGTGTAGTCTTGGGCGCGGGAGGTCTGAAGAGTCTGTTCGACAAGCGCTTGCAGCGCGAGATGCTGAAGACCGACAAGTTCTTTGGCGGCGAAGTCTTGCAGTTCACGGCGCCCGGCATTGCGTGGGAAGAGACGGAGATTGTGGCCGTAACTACCGAAGACTTTGACAAAACCAGCAATCACAATTTCCATCTCTTAAGTTTTGACGAGGGGCCTGTCATGACCACCGCGGTCCGCGAGGCTCAATTCATGCACTTCAAGCTGAGGCAGACGTTCCGTTTGTATGCATCGCTGGACCGCGTGGAAATGGGTGTCGACATTCTCGATTGGGATGGTCCCAAATCACACGAGCTGCGCGTGGCATTTCCGATCGATCTTCCTCATGACTTTCAGCTGAGCTACGAGGTCCCGTTTGGCACGGTAGAAATGGGGAAAGACGAGATTGAGTTCGCCGATCTCCCTGCTGCTGTGGATTGCGAGTTTGGGGCAGTAAAATATGGCGGGGACAAGCCTTTGCCTTTCCGCGAAGCCATCAACTGGATTGACGCATCGTCGAATCACTATTTGGGTGGTGGATGCCTGGCGGCTTCGGATTCCACGCTGCATCTGTTTGCGGACCAGACCGACAATCCGGTCACATACCCGGTGCTGCAACATGTTCTGCTCTCCACACGGAAATGCCTGGGATGGAATCCTACTTACTGGTTCACGCAAGAAGGGAATCACCGTTTCCGGATGGCTCTCTATCCCCACAGCGGCGGATGGCGCAATCGGTATCGCGAAGGTGTTGCTTTCAACTCTCCGCTCGTTGCCTTTACTGCGCCAGGCGCTCCAGCAGGAAGCCTGCCGTCCGACGGAGAGTTCCTGCATCTCGAACCCAGAAACATGATCATGACCGCTCTGAAGAAGAGCGAGGATGACGACTCCATCGTGTTGCGCTTCTTCGAAGCTGAAGGGAGCGCCAATGGACGCGCGCGCGTGAGACTCTTCCGGCCCATCAAGAAGGCCTGGAAGACCAACCTGATTGAAGAAGAAGACCAGCCTATCGCCGTCGGTCCAGAGGGCGCCGTGGAGCTTTTCGTAAAGTCTTGGGAGATTGTGACGCTCAGACTGCAGGTCTAGGCCGAAACAGTGGGCACGTTCGACTCGTCCTTCCTACTACACCTGCAATGTTTGGAGTTTGTCGATGGAGAAGGTAACACGTCGTTCTTTCTTGTATGCCTCGGGCGTCTTGCTGTCCTCGGCTACAGTTTTGCAGAGAGCCTTCGCCGCAAGGCACGCAGGTGCGATGGGGCCTAACCATAGCGCTGCCTCAGCGGGTAACGAAAAGGGAATTCCGTCCTGGGGGTTGGGGCCGTTTGTGCGCGATGACGGAGCCGATCATATCGGTGCCCTTCCGAACAGCGTTTTTGCGTGCCCGATCTCGGGCAAGACCATTCCCTGGGAAAACAAGAGTGTGTTGTGCGCGGCCGCCGTGGTGAAGGAGAACAAGGTGTTCCTCTTCTACCGCGCTGAAGACCTGTCACGCGGCAAGAGTTGGGGCACCAGCCGGATCGGGCTAGCTGTTAGCGAAGATGGCCGTCGTTTTAGACGGCATCCGGTTCCCGTTCTCTATCCCGATCAGGACTTCATGAAGGATTACGAATGGCCGGGCGGTTGCCAAGACCCTCGCGTGGTGGAAGCGGAGAATGGCACCTATGTTATGACGTACACGTCTTACGACGGCAAGAAAGCCCGTCTTAGTTGCGCTACATCGAAAGACCTGTATCACTGGACCAAGACCGGGCTCGCGATCGGCAACTGCCATGAGCACAAGTATCGCGACTTCTGGTCGAAGTCGGGATCGATTGTCTGCAGGCGGCACAACGAACGGTTCATCGCCCAACGCATCAACGGTAAGTATTGGATGTATTTCAATGACTCCGGGGCGATGGTGGCTAATTCCGATAACCTGACGGAATGGAACGTTATTGAGAATCCCGACGGCAAGTTTGTGACTGCCCTGCCCCTGCGCCCGGATAGTTTCGACAGCTATGTGGTCGAGCCTGGGCCGCCTGCGTTCATCACCGAAAACGGCATCGTCCTTATCTACAACGCTGGTGCGCACGGGCGGCCAGACCTTGGCTTGAGCGGCAATGTGTGGGCAATGGCGCAAGCACTGTTCGACCCCCAAGACCCAACCAAGCTAATCGACCGAACGGATGCGGACTTCTTCCACCCCGAGCGGGACTTTGAGATTGTGCATGTAGGATCGGCGACCGGGGGAAGCGGCAATGTGACTTTTGTTGAAAGCCTGGTGTGGTTCCACAATGAATGGCGTTTCTACTATGGCTGTGCCGACTCGATTGTGGCCGCGGCGGTGTGTAAGCCGGTTGCACCGAAGAAGAGAATGTCATTCAGACAGGACCAGCAGCCCAGGTAAAGAAAAATCCGATTGGGGGATTTATGTTAAGAAGGCAATTTCTTTCCGCTTCATCGCTTGCGCTTGGCCTTGCCGCCACGGGCGCTCCTGGATTTGCATCGAACGTACCTATCAAGACGGCGAAGAGTATTTTGGACTGCGGTGCTGTACCTGATGGAAAAGTCCTGAACACAAAAGCAATTCAACGCGCGATCGACGAGGTCTTTCAAGCGGGCGGTGGCCTTGTTTATGCGCCGCCAGGAGTCTTTCTGACCGGCGGCATTGAGTTGAAGAGCCGGGTTACGCTCTACGTCGAGGCTGGCTGTGTTCTTCTCGGCAGCCCCAACATCGACGACTACACTTACCACGCCGGGCCGCCCAGGTTAGGCGACGCCACTGGCCAGCACCTTATCTTTGCGCAGAATGCGGAGGATGTAACTCTCTGTGGCCCTGGCACTCTCGACGGTCAAGGCGAGGCCTATTGGGAGCCCAACCCCAACGTCCCGACCGCCTTGCCCGAAGACGCGTGGCAGGATGTTGCCTCCGGCCACTTCCGGACCATCCATCACAACAGCCGCCCGTCGCCCATGGTGGAGTTTGCTCAGTGCACCAACGTGCGGATCAGCGAGGTCACACTCAAGAACTCCCCGGGGTGGACGCTGCGCCCCATTGACTGCGAGTCTGTCTTCATTGATGGTGTTCGCATTCGTAATCCCTTTTGGGGGAGGAATACAGATGGCATGGACATCACGAGTTGCCGCAATGTGTTCGTATCCAATTGCGATATCACCGGGGGCGACGATGCGATCTGCCTCAAGAGCGAGAACTTCTACGGCACACGCGTTCTGCCTTCAAAGAACATTACCATCACCAACTGCATAGCATCGTGCGCGAGCAACGGATTCAAGATGGGCACGGCCACCCGCGGAGCCTTCGAGAATATTGTGTTTTCCAACTCTGTTCTCTATAGCGACGATGACAGTCCCATGATGAACCGCGTCATTGGTGGCATCAATATAGAAACCGTCGATGGCGGCAGTGTTGACGGCGTGGTCATCTCGAACATCCGCATGCAGAATGTGCGTGCGCCCATTTTCGTTCGTCTCGGCGCGCGCACCAAGGGGGAAGGAAGCTTTCTGCGTAACGTGCTCATCGAGGGCGTTGACTCCACGGGCTCGATCGTCACCAGTTCGATTACGGGCGTCCCTGGCCTTCGCCCTTCCGACATTACGATCAGCGACTGCCGATTGCGCACGGTGGAGCAAGGACAGGCCCATTGGGTTGACCGCACCATTCCGGAGGCTGTTGACGAGTATCCGGAGTCGTGGATGATGGGCCGGTTGCCAGCCTACGGTTTCTATATCCGCCACGTGGACCGCGTTCGGTTGCGCGATGTCGAGTACATAACCAACAAGCCCGACGCTCGCCCGGCGATCGTCTGTGACGATGTCGAGGACGTGATTTTCGCGGGCCTCGAACTCTCCGCGCCCGCCGGGCCCGCGCCGGTGTTCGATCTCCGCGACACCCGTCGTGCATTGTTGACCGGTATGCGTGCGCCCGCTGCGAGCCCAGTCTTTGCTCAAGTCAGCGGCACGGCCTCTTCAGACATCAGGCTTCTGAGTAACTCTTTGGGCAAGAGCCAGAAACCGGTGATCTGCACAAAAGGTGCAACCGCTGAGGCAACTAGAATCGACTGATTGGAACGAGAGGCATAGCGCCTGCCGATTATGCAGGTGTTATGCCTTCCGTGTCTGAGCTGCACAATCTCTCAGATCGCGGCAGAGCGCATGAATACGCGCTGGATCCGCATCCCAGGGAAACATAAAGCGCGCCGCTCCGCCGATGAAGCTATAGAATTTCCAGCCGCGTTTGCAGACTCCGGCGAGGACCTCTTCGGGGGCTTCGAGAAATACCGCATTGGCCTCAACGGGGGCAGCCAAGCGCACGCCCGAAACGTCGGCGATCTGGGAAGCAAAAAGCTGCGCGCAGTTATTGGCATGTTTCGCATTGCGCAGCCAAGCCCCGCTCTCCAGCATGCCTACCCATGGCGCGGAAAGGTAACGCATCTTCGATGCCAACTGCCCGGCCTGTTTGCATCGATAATCGAAATCTGCCGCCAGGGTGCGATCGAAGTACAGAACCGCTTCCCCAACCGCCATGCCATTCTTGGTGCCTCCGAAACACAGGACATCCACGCCGATCTTCCAGGATAGCTCCGCCGGTGTGCAGCCCAGGCTGGCACATGCATTTGCAAAGCGCGCGCCGTCCATGTGGAGCGAAAGGCCGTGCACCTTGCACTCATCCGCAATAGCCCGCAACTCCGCCAAAGAATAAACGCGTCCATTCTCCGTGGATTGTGTGATGGTAACAGCACGCGGCTTGGGATAATGAATATCCTGGCGTTTGGTTGCAAGTTCGCGAATAGAGGCTGGATTCAGCTTGCCGTCCACGCTGGGCGCGACGAGCAGCTTTGACCCGTTGGAGAAAAACTCCGGCGCACCGCATTCGTCGGTCTCCACATGAGCCTGATCGCAACAGATGACGCCGTGATAGGACTGGCAGAGAGACGCCAAGGCCAAAGAGTTTGCAGCGGTGCCGTTGAAGACAAAGTAGACTTCGCATTCAGTTTCAAATAACTCCCGAAACGCATTGGATGCTCGGGCCGTCCATGGATCGTCGCCGTAGGATGTGACGTGTCCATGATTGGCGGCTTGCATGGCTTGCCATGCTTCGGGACAAATCCCGGCATAGTTGTCGCTCGCGAATTGTTGCAATAGTTCACCTGATTCGATCTCTAACATCCTCTAGCCCTTCTCCGTATTCTCGAATGGCACAAATGCGGATAACAATGGAAATGGCTGTCCGCGACCACCAGCGCAACGACTGCTTTGCCGCGATGCGCAGGGAGTGGGCGGGGGCTCCATGTTCCTTATGCAAGGAAATCCCCACACCCCTCTACGGGCACGGAAAGAGAGACCGCTCCCTTCCCGTCGCAAATGAAAATTGAATCGCTCGCCAGCACAACACGTTCAGCGGAGTGCATCTCCGCAGGCACTGCGAATAGAAACATGACGTAACGAGTGGTCTTCTTCCTATGGGCTGCGATGTTGCATCCTCTGGGCGTATCGGAAAAACGTTCGTCAGCAAGGCCGCCGTTCGCCGCTATGGGTAACGGTGTTGTGCCGAATTCCATGCCTCTAGCTTGTGTGTTTCCGTTCCATGGTGCGTCTTGTCGTGCACAGTTCTCCTCCCACACTGCCATCCAAGGGAAGTCGCAACGACGAAAGCAGTAACCCACTCCGAGGCGGAGTTTCCAGTTGATGACCAATAGATACTCAATCTCAAGTCGTGGGTCGAGTCTCAGGCCAGCGAGAAAGCCGCGTCCCTTCTGGGTAAACGGAAGCCTCAGGTCGACAGATGAGCTCTTCAATTCGCACGGCGCGTGGGGCCAGGAAAAGTAGCGATTGCTCGGGAGCAAGGGATGGCCTTCATAGCCGAAGGGTGAAGTCATTGCATCCTGTGCAGAGGTGACCAGCGTGCTGACTTCAGCCTGGAGGAATGGTTCTCCAAAGGTGACGTGTTGGACCCAGTCCAAGCGATGCTCTATGCCGCGATTGTTGGTCACGGTCTCTTCAATGTAGGCGACGCTCTGGCCGGTCCCCAAGCGAATATCTCTTTCGAATGTTAGCCCCGCAATGGGCAGACTGGCCACCAACCGGCAGCGGGAGTTATCGACGTTCGCGGAGGCAATTACGGTCCATCGTACGCTTGCCGCTTCGCCGTGAAGACCTAGCCCGGCCACAGCCATCTCAGCGGACGGATCGCCGAAGTAATCGAGGCAGAGAGCATGCCCAGTGAAACTTGACAGGAATTGGCCTGTTTCGCGCGGTCCATAGAGCCGTGACATCTCCTCGGACCAGAGTGGAACCAGATCGTAGGTCGTCCATGGTGCTTCCCAGAGTACGTTCTGAAGCGGACAACCGTCTTGGTCAAGCAATCGGAAGGCGGCCAGATGTCCACCTGCGGTTAGGGAAATGAGTTCCATGGTTCCATTCGATAACCGAATCGCGTCGCGGCCCTTCCATTGAATTGATTCGCAATTCTGGCTCATGATAGATCCTCTGACTGAATCTGTACGCATGGTTCTTGGTTAAGCGGTAAGGAGTTGTCTGAATTCGAAGGGTTGCGGATGCTTGCAGAATCAAGTCACGATTCTGATACCCTGCCGCGTGAGAATGTCTGTCCACCTGGATAGCTGGTCGAAGTATGGTATTCCCAGTGCATCTTCTGAAACTGGAAATCCAAGCTTGCGGAATTTGTTCTTCCCCAACGGGTGATAAGCTACAAGCCTCACTCCTTTTATATGGGGCAGAGCCTTGGCTACCTCGCAAATGGCATGCAAGTGGTCCTCGCGGTCATTGTAGCCAGGTATGATCGGGCATTGTAGTTGGATCTGAGCTCCTCGATCATGAAGGGCTTTGAGATTTTGCAGAATCATCCCGTTTGGCATTCCAACAAAATCCAAATGGCGTTGCGGATCGGATTCCTTGTAGTCGAAGAGAAACAGGTCTACAAGTGGCAATAGGCGAGCGAAGTTGTTCCACGCGGAAAATCCGCTGGTCTCGATACAGCAGTGCAAGCCTTCGCCTTTGGCGGCTTCGAGCAGTGTAAGAGCAAAATCGATTTGCGCTGTAGGTTCGCCTCCGCTGAGTGTGAGACCGCCGCCTGACCGAGCGTAGAAAGGCCGATCCTGCAAAACCTCACGCAACACGGTCGCTACGGAAACATGCCTCCCAACAACTTCCAGCGCTCCGGTTGGGCACGCTAGTGTGCAATGTTCGCATACTGTGCACTGAGAGCGGTCGTAGGCATGGAACCCCGGCGCATTGCCGTCGACGTCAATCAACCGATGCGCCCCATGCTCGCACGCCTCTATGCATCTTCCACATGAGATACACATCTCCTCTGTAAATGAGATTGCGGTATGCGTGGTGAGCCCTTCCGGGTTATGGCACCAGGCACAGCGCAAGGGGCATCCTTTGAGAAAGACCATGGTCCTGATGCCCGGGCCATCGCCCGTGCAGAAGCGCTCGATGCCGAAGATGGTTCCCATGGGCGAAGTATCCCCGCCCACTCGCGGTGCTTTGTTCTTTGTAGTTGCTTGCGCTGTCAACTCACTGCTCCACTCGCCGATCCACGCAATAACTGCTGCAATTGCTCATCAGTTGCAGATCAGCCTGTCAACCACGAGCTTCCTCATCTCCGGGGACAGGCTTGCGAAATAAACGCTGAAGCCGGTTACGCGAACGACCAGGTGCGGATAGAGTTTTGGATCTTTGTCGGCGTCGATTACTTGCTGCTTATCGAGGATGTTGATGTTGATCTGGGTACCTCCCAGATCGAAGTGGCCAAGGATGAGTGCCGCAACCTTACTCACGCTCTCTGGTGTGTTGGGGAGCGATGGATCGAGATCGATTTGCAGCGGCGCTGTGTTTCCAAAACCGCACTGTACCTTGGCGACAGCTACGGCCATCGCCGTGGCGGCCCCATCTCTGCGGAACCCTGGGTCCGGACTAGCACCGTGAGATATTGGTTCTCCAGCGTGACGTCCGTTTGGCGTTGCCCCGAGTTTCTTGCCGAGCTGGATATTGAGCGCCCACGAGAATATCCCCGGAATCATTCTGAGGCCGCCGGGAGTGCGCTTGGTTGCCACCGCCGAACTGAAGGATTGGGAGATTCGGACAGCCCATGCATCGCCGGACGACTCTCCATTGCCGAATCTTCCGGCTCCCTTCATTGTCAAACGAGCTAACTCGCCGTCTGCGTCTGCCCAATCTGCATCCAAGTGGGCGAGAAGCTCTGGCCACGAGAACCGGTGCTGCGAGTCGATTCGTTCCTGCAAGGACGCGAACGAATCAGCGGCGGTTGACAGACCCGCAGCGTCCACACCGAAGGTGTAGTACTCGACACCACCGTGGCTTGCGTCGAGTCCCTTCTCGATAGTTCCGTGGCACAGCAGATCGAGGACGATTTCCGGAAAGACTTTGTGCATGTGCTCGAATTGGTAGTCGATGCCGAGCGCAACAATTTCAATTGCGGCTTGCTGATGTTTGGTGAAGCGAATCCACAACTCCTCGACGCTTGGCGTGACATCCGTGTCGGCGAGCATCTCGCGCAGTGCAATGTCGAGAAGGCGAGGCAGGCTGATCTTAATCACATCCATGCTTGCATACTCGCGGCCGGGAATCGCGCTCCAATGGCATCCCGCATACGCTCGGTCGCGGGCATCCTCAATGGGGAAGCCGCACGCCGCAAAGCCGGCGATAGTGTTATCGACGCCAAGGAATTTGGGCATTCCCCCGCGGTCTTCAAGCAGTATCTCGATGCCGCGTGTGAGCAATTTGTCGTCGACTTCCTTGCCCACGCTGACGCCGATATTGGCAGGAATCCGCAAACGGTGCGCGGCCTCCAGCACAAGGTAAGAGACAGCGCATGTTGCATCTCGTCCCGTCGCATCGGGTCCGCCCAATTGGATGTACCCGGTATCGCGCAGTAGTAGACATGCAATGTGGAAGGTTGCTTCTTCGTTGGTCAGTGTGCCGGCGTTTGTATCGGCCTGGTAGAACGGCTGTAGCAAAACATCCAACTTACCCAGTGATCCGCTGCCGTTGTACATGCGCGCCGCTAACTGGTACCAGAGAATCCACTGGCAAGCCTCGCGGAAGGTGCGCGGCGGTTCGGAAATCAGACGGCGATTGATGGCGCTCATCCCAAGTAAGTTGTCGCGCAGCTCCGGTCGAGTCTCGGCGATCGCACAAGCAGCTTGAGCATGGCGCGAGATCCAATGCTGCATTCCAAGAACGACATGTTGTAGACCGGCATAGAAATCCTCGGAGCCGGGATTACGCGGACGATTCTGCTCGATCTTGTGCAACAGGCCGCCCCAGCCGAGGCGCAGGCCAATGGCCAAATCCTGGCACATATGCTGGCATGCTCCCACGGCGGGAACGGTATGGTATTTTTCATGCTGGGCCAACAGATCGGAGCAGTCCAGGCCGGGCTTCCAACCCAGCTTGCGATAGGACATGAAATTGACCATGTACCCACCGGCGAGCGACGACTCAGGCTCGATGAAAACTGGATGCATTTCCAGCAGCGCGCGGAAGTTCTCGCCGCAGGCCCGTGGGCCAAAGAACTCGCCGCTGTCATCGCTAGGTACAGGCTTGAAGGTGTTGATGATCGCATCGGTGATCGAGATACCCGAGCCGCTCATGCTATGAACCACCTCACGGACCTCGGCTGGAGGCAAGACGATGCCGTGGTCGTCATAGTCCATCGATCCGCGGACGGCTTGCTTTTCGATCGTTTGGGCACTCTTGGCCGCGCGAAGGGCTTCGAGGCGCTCCGCATAGGACATCGTCAAATCCATTTCGCCAGCGAGCATGTCGGTTCTCCTCAAGAAACTGCAATTGTGATCAGCCTAGACCTGGGTTCAGGCGCGAATAGGCGTGCGTTCATTCTCAGAGTGAAGAGTACGCGCACGGCAATTGAATGCAAACGGGGAAATCGCCGCTTGTCCATGTTTTGTCAGACAAAACGCACGGCTTGTTCGGTTTCCTTCGATTACAAGTAATTCGGCGCAAACCTGCGCACAACCGTTCCTTCATGCATTGACTGCGATGACTTCAAGGACTTCGACGGTCTGCGCCTCCACAAACTGAATTGGTATGCCACGCACCCAGTCGGACTTCTCAAAGACGCCGAGATCGTGGCCCGTAAGGACGGAATGCAATCTGTATCTCCCCGCTGGGATCAAAGGTAACTTCACAATGGCAGTTGCTTCCTTGCATTTGTTTCGGAAGAGGGAAATCACGCCATTTCCGTTGTGCGCCAGCCGTGCAAAGCCGTCCCAGGCTGCTGGGCTGGTTTGCAGCCAACTGCCGAGCGGGAAGAAGCTCTCGCTAATCTTCGTGGTTCTTCTCAGCTTCCTGAACCAGCTAATCTTCTCGTGGTACCACTGCCGGTGGTCCAGGGGGAGGCTTCGAAGGTCACCAAGAAGAACAGGCGCAGACCCGATGGCCGTCGCAAAGGTCTCGTGACGGTTAGGTAGGTCAGCACGCAGATTGCCTATCAACATGCACTCGGCAGGCATTGTTGCTGCTCGCTGATACAGCAACTGCCGAGCCTGCAAAGGCCCGGGGCTGTCGGGCCGGGAGTCGTCCACGTTGCTCATCCAGTCCAGATCACCGGCGGCCAGCAAACCGGCGTCGATAATGTGCTTCTGACCCCATAGCTCGAAGGTCAGATCGACCAGCACTTCTGGATGTTTCTCGAAAATTCTTTGCGTGACATACGAGATGCCTTCGTAGATACGGTTGAGCGATTCCGCCCAGTTGCTATGATCGTGCCCTTTGGCCCAGCAACCCGGAGCTTCGCCGTAGGCATTGAAGATCGTGGTCAGATCGAGTTTGACGTAGGCGAGCCGAAATTGATCGATCGCGTCGAGTACACGGTTGGCCGCTGTCTCTCGAAATGCGGAGGCCATGCACATCACGGCCTTCGGTCCACCCGCAGTCACGGTGATCTTGGGCTTGCCTTCCTGGTCGCACGCCGCCCATTCTGGATGATCGAGATAGACCGGGGTAGAGGTCCCAATGGCCGCGAGAGGAAACCACAGGCCAAGCCTCATTCCATTGGCTTCCACGGCTTCGAGGATGGGTTGCAATCCGTCTGGAAATGCGGCTAAATCGACCGTGTTTTCGCCGTACTCCTTCTGCCATCCATCGTCGAGGGTGAAGATCTCCATGCTCATTGCGCCTGCTGCTTCGACCAGTTCGAGCACGATGGCTGCGGTGATTCTTCGATGAAACGGTTCCCACGTGTTGTAGATCCATGGAGGTCCATGACGGTCCACGCGCCGCTCCAGAATCTGCGCCGTATACGAAGGAAGCAGCCACTGCGGATCGTTGAAACCATCTGCCTTCCGAAACGCTAACAACGATGCGCTGGCCGAGGTGAAAGCTTCACCGGGAGCGATCGTGCGTTCGAAGGGCATCAGATCGGTATCGTAGAGAACATTGATACGCGCCTGGTCCGGTCCGTAAAAACCGTCGATCTCGGTGCGCTTCATGGTTCCGGGGACCTCGCTGAGCACAGCGATGCCGTTGCCGGTCAAGCCGTTGGTAACCAGCAGACCTACATCTTCAGATCGCCCGGTGAAATATGTCTCTCGCGGAACTGTGCCGTACTGTGTCAGCAGCGTGTTCTCATTGGCTGGTCCGAGCACAACACTGATGGATTCGATGTTCAGGTGGGAGATGCGTAGCGGCCGTGTGCCGGTGTTGCGCAGCACAAGGTGCTTGCGCATCGCGGGGTGGCCGATGTAGCAGACGTAAACAACGGCCACTTCAAGTGCGCGTAATTTGTGGCGCAGCCTCACGGTTAGAGATTTGCCGTTGGGTAGAGAGATCTCATCGGCGCCAAGCAAGTCGAACGCCGCATTGTTGCCTGCGCAGTCTTGTCCGTCGCACTGAAAGGAGAACTCCTGTGCCTTGCCCATGCGAGGCTTTCCTGGGAGGATGAAATCCGTCTGCGTCGCCAGATCGGAGAGCAGCGCTGTGAAGAGTCCGGTGTTCGGTTGAAAAGTTATGCTCCTCATGATTCGGTTGTTTCCGATAGCCCATGTGTTACTGGCATCCGCGTCGCCGGAAGTCTTCGGCGTTTCCGCGGCGCCAGCGAAAGTCCAAGGCAGAAGGGCACAGCCCGACGCCACCAGCGATCCAGCGCGAATCAGTTCTCTTCTGCTGATAGGTGCGGGCGTAGTCTCTTTCATTGCCGTTCTCCAACTTCTCCGTGATTCGTTGTTACGTTATGTTCATTCCTTCGGGCGATCCTGTCGCGTGCACTAACGCAACTCCAGCACCGGAATCCCATGCTCCCAATATGCCTTGTCCAAGGTAACTCGTATGCCCTTGCCGCTTGCCTGAAAGACCAGCGGCTTGCCGGTGGCCACCAATTTCACCTGGTGCACCAGGCGATTGATCGAAGCAACCTTAACTTCCGTCGCGCTCTCGTCCATCACAAACACAAACACGCTTGTACCACGCGCGGTGGTTCGGTACTGTTCCTGGTTTTGGATGGGGCCGTAGGTGCTTCCGTAGATGGCGGACGAATTCACCTTCGTCCATTCGCCGATCGCTTTCAGCCGTTCGACAAACTCTGGTTGAATTTGACCGTCAGGTTGCGGGCCCACGTCGAGCAGCAAGTTACCGCCGCGGCTGATGATCTCAATCAACGAGCGAATCAGGGCATCGGGTGACTTGAAGTTGTGATCCTTAGGTTTATACGCCCACGAGTTGTTGATGGTCAGACACGCCTCCCACGGCTCGAAGTCCTCCGCCTTCGGAACCGAGCCGTCGAGTTTATCAATCGAGGTTCTGTCTTGACTGTCCATCCGGACGCCTCGCACCGGGATCGATTTGGGGATGAACTCCTCAGGCGTGGCGAAGTCGACGAAGATGTTGAGGCGGTTGTTAATCAGGGTCGCCGGTTGCAGGCGGCGGACCTGATCGATGAATCGCTGGCCGTCGTATTGGTCCTGCACCTTCACTTCGACCGAGTCGAACCACATCTCGGTCACCGGGCCATAACGAGTAAGTAATTCGTCCAATTGCAGGCCCATGTAATCCAGATAGAGCGGCCACTCCGGGCGCTCGGGCTCTCCGTGATAGTTGACGGCGGTGAGTTTCGATGTATCGCGAAATGCCGGGTGATTCATGTCAGGGGGCGAATAATAGAAGCCGAGCGGCATTCCATCGGCGTGGCAGGCGTCGGCTAACTGTCGCGTAATGTCCTTGCCGTAGGGTGTGCGCGTGATCTTGTAACTGGTGTAAAGGGAGTCGAACATGCAGAAGCCGTCATGGTGCTTGGTGGTGAAGACCATGTAGCGCTGGCCTGCTGACTTTGCCAGTGCGATCCATGCGTGGGGATCGAAATGGACGGGGTTGAAACGCTGCGGCAGCGCTCGGTATTCGGCCTCGGTGATCTCGCCCTTGGGGCGAAGGATGGGCCAGGAAGCCTCGACACCGGCTACCGAGTACGGACCCCAGTGGATGAACATGCCGAACTTGGCTTCGCGAAACCAGCGCATCCGGTCAGAGCTGCCACCTAGCGCGTGAAGTTTGGCGACGCGTCCCACTACCGCTGTCATTGCGGCAGTCTGAAGAAACGTTCTTCGGTTCCAGTTCATTCTTTGTCCTTTCAACATTGCTCACAATACCTGTGCGCATATTAGGTAGGTTCGAAGGCACGGCCGCGGGGTTCGCGAGATGAGACCGCGCCGCAATATCATGCGCTCTCACGAAGGACGTGGATGAGCAGTTACTCCCGCTCATGCATGGACATCACAAGCCGGCAGGTCGCCGCGACGCCGCAGACGGAACAAGCTAGATCAGCTCCAATACAGGAATCCCGTGTTCCCAAAATGCCTTGTGTATTGGGACCCTTATTCCTTTCCCGTTTGTTTGAAAGTTGAGTGGCATTCCGGTAGCCAGCAGCTTCACTTGGTGAACGGGACGTTCGATCTGATGAATGCTTACTTCGATTGCAGTTTCGTCCATCACAAAGACAAACCGGCTTGCGCCACGCATGGTTGTGCGGTAAGGGTCCTGGCCTTGTATCCAGCCGTAAGTGCTGCCATAGATCGCCGCCTCATTGCGCCGCACCCACTCGCCCACCGCATGGAGACGCTCCACAAACTCCGGCTGGATTTGCCCGTCGGGCTGTGGACCTACATCAAGCAGAAGATTGCCACCGCGACTGATGACTTCGATCAACGTGCATATCAGTTTATCGGAGGACTTGAAGTTATGGTCCTTGGGCCGGTATGCCCATGTGTCATTGATAGTCATGCACGTTTCCCAAGGTTGAAACTCCTCGGGTCGTGGCACGGAGCTAGCCATCAGCGGGTTTGAACGGCGGGCTAGACTGTCCATAAGGACGCCCTTTACCGGAACAGATATTGGAATAATTTGTTCCGGGGTACCGAAATCGGCCGGAATTCCAAGCCGATTGTTCACCAGCATCGCAGGCTGCAAATGGCGTAACTGGCGGAGAAACCTCTGGCCATCGTACCGTTCCTGCATTTTCATGTTCACGGCATCAAACCAATCAAACCACATCGTCGCGACCGCGCCATAACGCGTGAGCAACTCATCCAGTTGCAAGCCCATATAGTCCAGATACAGCGGCCACTCCGGCCGTTCCGGCTCACCGTGATAGTTGGTGTAACTAGGTTTGGACGTGTCGCGAAACGCGGGATGATTGACGTCCGGCGGCGAATAGTAGAGGCCCAACGGCATGTTTTCCTCGCGGCAGGCATCAGACAACTGGCGGAGAACATCCTTGCCATAGGGCGTTCTCGTGACTTTGTAGTTGGTGTAATCGGAATCGAACATGCAGAAGCCGTCGCAGTGTTTGGCGGTAAACACCATGTAGCGTTGCCCAGCCGAACGGGCAAGTGCGATCCAGGCATGAGGATCGAAGAGCGTCGGGTTGAAGCGCTGCGGCAGCGCTCGGTATTCGGCCTCGGTGATCTCGCCCTTGGGGCGAAGGATGGGCCAGGAAGCCTCGACACCGGCCACCGAGTACGGACCCCAGTGAATGAACATGCCGAACTTGGCTTCGCGAAACCAGCGCATCCGATCAAATTCCCTTGCCAGGGCGTGCAGCGCGGCCGCGCGATTTGTTACTGCTGCCACTGCGGCAGTCTTTAGAAAATCTCTTCTATTCCAATTCATAGGTCAGTCCTCACAAGTCTGCGTAGGAACAACGTGCTGTCTTCTGCTCGTAGCTAAAGCAAGAGTCAGAAGGTGTTAGGATGAGAGCGCATTACGGCTTTGCGCGTCCCAGGGAGCTGTGCACCTTACTCATCACGTCGGTTCGTGAGACGGCGCGGCCGCAAGTAGGGTCAGATAGTTGTCCACCAGCAATCCTTCATAACCGTGGGGGCTGCCGTCCCAGGCGGTCCAGTCATAGGTGGTTTCATTCGGGCCGCGTCCCTGGAAGCGCCCGTCCTTGAAGCCCTTCAGCATGGGCTGGAGAATGGCATCGGCATCTTCGCTTCTTCCCAGAAGTTGCAGCGCGCGAATCGTGAAATATGCAAAACATGCCGATGCGCCTCCGTTCTCATAAATCTGGAAGCTGTCGGAACCATCGACCTTTTGCGAGCCGCCCCACCGCTTCTCCGCAATTACATAGTCCTCGCGCCGAATCGGAATCAGGTTGCCTGGGAGTCCCAAGTCAAAGCGGTGATATCCCACTTCCTTTATCTTCGCTAATAACCTGTCCCAGAGTTTGTTGCCCTGCTCGGGCGTCACGAGTCCGTAGGTGACGGCCACGCCACTGACAAAGATGAAGTAGTAATCGTGTAGCTTGCCGTCGGTGCTTTTCCATCCTGCCAGCACGCCTGTTTCTGAATTGTAGAACGTGCTCCAGTAGACAGCCCGCAGTTTCTCGGCGCGGTTCTTGTAGAGGGCCGCATCGCTGGAAATATCCAACCCCGCCGCGAGTTTCGCCATGCCCTGGAATGCCTTGTAAGCGAGCGCATTCGCGTATGCGTCCTTGTGCCCAAAGCCAACAGTGTCCCACCAGTTGGAAGG
This sequence comes from uncultured Occallatibacter sp., assembly GCA_964645855.1. Classification (GTDB taxonomy): domain Bacteria; phylum Acidobacteriota; class Terriglobia; order Terriglobales; family Acidobacteriaceae; genus Telmatobacter. The sequence continues at coordinate 128,206 of CAZYDF010000001.1, read as the reverse complement.
ACGCACAAGATATTTATCCGGCCAGGAACCGGAGTTCCCGCTCAAGGGATATTCCATCAGCCCATCGTTATCTACGTCGCTGTCGATCATTTTATCTGCCCAGCTTTTGATCACCGAATAGTTGCGTCTGCCCCAAGCTTCATCGCGGCTTGCTTGTACGTAAATAGTTGCTGCGATCACCAGCGATGGGTAACTATCCAAGAAGTCGTAGGCCAGCATAGGAGTGTTCTTATATTCCTTCAGCCCATAGGCGGCCATGCCGCCGATGAAGCGGTTCAACGTCTGCCGGATGAGATCGAGCGCGCACAAGCCTTCCGCAAGCGGTGGCATGGAAACAGCCATCATCGCATATTCAAAAATGGTGTCGGCGCAGGTGTCACTGGCGGAGTTATTAGCCAATGCGCGCCGCCGTGGATTGAGTTGGAGGATGCTCAGGAAGTCGCGGCGGTATCCATCGTACCCAGGATCAGCTTCTATATTTGCGTCATGCGGATAAATGCAGGTTACCTCAAGCCGATATTCAATTTGTGGCTGTCGCCTGGTTGCAGGGGGAAAGCCGACGCGGACATAATCTTCGGTGCGCCGCGCGGCATCGTAGTAGAGGCTCACATTCGGCGTACTCGTTGTGATACGGAACGTGCCGCGCGTCGGAAAGTGGAGAAGCGCGGGCAAGGAAATAGCTCCTTCGTCATCGAAAAGTCCAAGCAGGGTGGCGTGGCTGACAAAGGGGTCAAAGTTGAGCACCAAGGCTTGGGGCCGACTGCTGGCGGAGTATGCAGAGCGGATAACGATGCCTGACTCAGCGAAGTTGAAGCTCCATGCCGGATCGCCCGTTGTTTCCGGCAGTCGGTACTCTACTGCCGTGCTGTTGTGAGTGGCGCGGTAGGCCTGACCCGCAGGCGGCAGGGGCTGCATGACGTTGCCAGCGAGCCGGTCTTGCCCCAGAGAATCGACAGAGAGCAGAGAGATGTTTGGCTGATCCGCGGCCATCTGCACGCGCAGGAATCGAGAACGGTATTCCATTTGAGGTTCTGCGTCCTGAGCAACGTTTCCGGTTTGGGCTGCAAGCCGAGGCAGTTGTTCTGCTGCTGCTATAGCACCCACCGCAAGTCTTACAAAGTCCCGTCGCGTCCGCTTCATCGATGCCGCCTTGTTGTGCTTGACTTAGTTTGTTTCCCTTCAACTGTCGGGATGCAGAGGTTCTGTTACGATTGCACTGTTTGTTAGGATCGCAAATCTCAACGGTCAGGTACAGCCTTCAAGCGGACCATTGCGACCCCATGGCTTGGCACTTGCATGAAAACGGAGTGAGAGAATGTGCCGAGGTCATGCTGGCGCCAGAGATCGCGCATCGTTTGACGGCCGTATAATCCCAGTTTGTCCCAGTCTGCTGAAATGAGGCGAGGCGTATTCGTCAAGTTGAACAGGCCGACCGCAACGGAGCCATCGTCGAGCGGCTTTTCAAGGATGAAGTCGCTGTCTGTCTTGCGCACGATGATGGCTTGCTTGCCCAATGAATCCTGGTTGATCTCGATTATCTCGGAGTTGCATAAGACATTCAGCGTGAATGCGTCCAGCTTGCTCATGTCGCCAGAGAATATGAGAGGCGAAGCCATCAGAGACCACATGGACATATAACTGTACTGTTCGTCATGGGTAAGGGAGGTTAGGCGTGCAGGGAGTTTCGAGTTCGAGGTGTTTCCTACAGTGCCGATGAGGATGTAGTCTGGATCGTTCCACCCGCCGGGGCCGGCGTATTGGCTGAGTGCGGCGTTGGCAAAGCCAACCGCATAGAAGCCAGGCAGAGTTGCGTTGGGCGCTAATCCCACGTCGTTCGTGGTTCGCCAGGATTGTCCGCCGACTTCGCGTCCCCACTTCCACACATCGCCTAGCCCATACTGGCAGGTATTGAAGATCAGGTCGCGATTGAGCCCATGAAGCAGAGTGCCCATGTTGCGGTATGGCATTTCGAAATCCGTCTGCGTCTTGCCCTGAGTCACGCTGCTGTAGGAGCACCAATCGTACTTGAGGAGATCGAAGCCCCAATCGGCGAAGCTGTGGGCATCGTCGATCTCATGTAGGTAAGAGCCTTCAGACCGCGCGCAGGTCAGTGGGCCAGGAGACGAGTAGATGCCGGCCTTGAGCCCCAGGGAGTGTATGTAGCCGGTCAGCGACTGCATGTTCGGGAAATGGCCGTTCGCAAGGATCTTCCCTTGGGCATCACGCACAGGCGCCATCAACGCGGGGTCCCGCGAAGTCGGCCTCCTCATCCAGCCGTCATCGATATCAACATACTGGTAGCCAAAATCGGCCATGCCTGAAGAGATCATCGCGGCCGCGGCGGCTCGCACATCGCGGTCCGCAATGTGGTCATAGAAGGTATACCAACCGTTCCATCCCATTTGCGGAGTCAGGCCGATCCGGTCTCCAACCTCAATGAGAAACGGACGGGAGTTTTTACCGCGTCGGCTGGAAACTCTAAGCGTTACGGCGTACGTACCGGGTTGTTGCGGGGCGCTGCCGGTGATGATGCCGGATTGGCGATTGAGCTTGAGTGTGCCGGGAAGGTGATCGGCGGAGAAACGGATGGGCCGCAGCCCGGTGCAGGGAATGCGATAGAGGAACGGATGGCCCGGCCGCACGCCATACAGCTTCGGGCCGTTCAGATGCGGAGCATCGGCAGGTGGAGGCGTCAGCAGATCGGTAGGTAGTTGAGCGAAAGAAGTCTTCTGACTGCCGATGAAGATCAACAGCAGAGCCATGGCTAACTTTGCACTGCCCCGTTCAAATCGCATCCGTAGCTTCATGACTTCAGCCTCTCCGGTAGGTCCAGCATCTTGTTGCCATCGTTGGTTGGCCATAGCGTTTGTTCAGTGTGGCCCGCCGTGGTTCGACTCTCAAGCGAGTATAGGCTCGGAGCAAAGAGTCTTCTCAGCGTGCCAATTCCGCGGGGTTTTGCAGGGTGGCGAGTTTTGCCAACAACGCGGATCTCTGAGGCCCATCAAGCGCAGCCTGGAGAAAGTGGAATACTTCATCCAGCGTGGGAAGTGCGTCCCATCCTCTGCGCTGGCCTCCGGCCGCTATCGCTTTGAGCGCGGCCGCCGCCGAAGCAAACGTGATTGCCTCCTCGACTGCGAGGTTGCGCACAATTGCCAGGGCGAAAGCTCCATGGAAGGTGTCGCCGCATCCGTTGGTATCGTGCGCGTCAATCGCGAAGGCAGGGAAGTGCCGTACCTCCGGATTGGATCTTGTGGAAAAGAAACAGCCGTGGGAGCCATCTGTCACGACCGTTGCCAGGCGCTGCGTGCGGGCCAGAAACGCGCAGGCATCGTGCGGGTTTGCGGCATTGCTCGCCCAAAGGGCGAAGGCCTTGGGAACAATTAGATAGTCTGTCAGCGCAGCGAGACCGATTGCAGACGGTGTCTGGCCTTCAACGTCGCCCAAGATCGGAACTCCCAAGTGGCGAACCTTTTCGGCAACTGGGCCAAGCGAGGGCTCGGTAAGATGGTCGAGAAGAAAGAGGCTTGCGGATTGTATCAGCGCATCCGGTAAGTCGCTGGCGCGAACCACCCGATAGAGTGCCGGGTCGTAAAACACGTTGCGGTGGCCCGCGCCATCCACAACAATGATGCTGTGATACGGGCCGCCAGCCGGGTCGCTTTGGATGGGAGAGGTATCCACGCCATGGTGCTTCAAGGCGGCCGCAATGAACTTCGACAGATCGTTGTCGCCGAAGCGGGCCGTGTACGCGGCACGCCCCCCGAGCGATCCAACCGCGGCAATGGCCGTGCAGGCCGGTCCCCCGCCTTGGCGAGTGCGGGCGTGAACCGGTATCTTGCAATCGATTGCGGGAAAATCGGAAACATAAATCAGATCGTCCACCGCGGCGATTCCGGCTCCCAGCACATCATATTGTTTGTTCATGCTTTCCATTCCTTGGTGGTCTCAAAACAGGGTTTGGTGCTACGCGAATGCCGGGTCAGTTTCCAGAACGTAGAGCACGTGCGGTTGATCCGGCACTAACTGCTGCCATAGTTTGTAAAGGAGGTGGTCAGTTCCAAGTCCTGTTCCAGGCCGCGGCGCGCGGGGATTCCCAATGCTTGAAGCGCCCCGTGATATGCCTTGACCGCCTCCGCGGGCAGAATCTGATCGTCCGCGACCAAGCGCAGATATTGGACAAACGATAGTTGATGCTCGGCCGCATTGATCTTACGGCCGAACAGCGCCACGCGAGCCCCATAGCGCTTGGCCTGGTAGATAAGATTGAACGCATCGTGCGCGGTTCCAGCCGAGCCGCCTAATACGCCTACCACCAGGGAAGGATCGTATGTGCACAGTTCTTCCAGAGCCTTGGGGCCGGCATAAGGGATCTTCAAGAAGCGAGGCCTTTCGGCGGCCGGCACCCCCGCCAGCAGGCGAACGATATGATCGTTGACAAAGTACGGAATTTTTTCTGGCGCGATGCCGTGGACGCTGGCCGGCACATTGGGATGAAAGACCTCAAGAAAATGACTGAAATGTTTCTTCTCGGCCTCAAGCCGGAATGCCTTGTACGTTTCAAGAACCTTGAGGTCGCGGTCTGGGTCGTTGTTGAATGTCACAGAGTAGAGGCCCAGATTCGCGCCCATGCCGCGCTCGTCCTCGGTACATGGGCTTTTGCCGGCCTGGATGTGGTCTAGAGTCGCAGTGGCAAACGGTTGCGAGGGAGCTTCCGCATAGCGCGCCCCGCGCACAATGTGCACATCGGTCGTGTCGTTGGCGCGCACCGCCGGAGTGACGGCCGAGGATTCAAACAGGCGTTCTTGAATGGTAAGTATCTCGGAGGTGCTGGCCGACATCAGCACGATGTCCACCAGGGCCTGAGAGATGATTTGCCGCATTTGATCGCGGTATTCGCCCAGAGAGCGCGGGCTTCCCTCGGGAGTTTGCCCTGTCGAGGAGATGCCGAAAGCCATGTCGGCATCCTTTGCATCCGCCAAGATGAAGACTCGGCAAGTGGGGTTCTTCTTCAGTTCCGCGAGCTTTAAGTCAAGAGTCTTTTGCACGTATCTCCCCAAGCAGTGCCGCGAGACCGCGGAATGCGAGCATCCCAGCCCGCGCGCGGAACGGCCAATCTTTGTACTGAGTCCATCCAGCATCCGGTGTGTATTGAAGAGCATCCTAACCGAAGCGGCGGAAGCGTTGAACGGCAAAAACCAAATTGTCAGGTGTTTTGCACTGTGAAATAAACGGCAAGTGTGCGATGCCTGAGCGTAGCTGAATTGTGGCGGAAACATTCAATATACACAGAGTTGTCAGGCGCTGTGTCGCTGCTGTAAGATTTCGCGGTATGAAGTCCAGTAGGGTGTACGCGGGAGCACGCCAGCCCGAAAAGCGGTCTTATACGGTCCGGTCCGTGATGCGGGCCGCAGATATTTTGAAGGCATTCTCTTCCTCGCATGAGGTGCTAACTCTGCGGGCCGTTGCCGAGCACACCAAACTCGACAAAGGGACGGTCTTTCGCCTTCTCGAAACTCTCGTGGAGGCCGGGTTGGTCGGCCGGTCCGGAAAGCAGGGGTATCAGTCCCGCCTGCAGCCGATTCATTCAAGACGATTCCGGCTTGGATACGCCTCGCAGAGCAACCTGCTTCCATTTACCGGAATTGTTACGGATAGCTTGAGGAGCGCGGCGAGCGCCGCCGACATCGATCTGGTGGTTCTGAATAACGAGTTCAGTCCCCGAGTGGCGTTGGAAAATGCGGAGCGATTCGTCGCGGAGAAAGTGGATTTGGTCATCGATTCGCAAATCAACGTAAACGTAGCGTCCCAGATCGCGGCCCAGTTACTCGATGCCGGAATTCCGCTCATCGCGGTCGATATCCCTCACCCCGGTTCCTTTTACTTTGGAGCCGACAACTACAAGGCCGGGCGCATTGCCGGGCGCTATCTTGCCAAATGGGCGCTGAAGAACTGGAACGGCAAGGCCGAGCAGGTGATGTATTTGGGAGTAGACGCCGCAGGGCCGCTTCTGAACAGCCGCTTAACCGGGATCTGCGACGGGCTCAATGAGTGCATGCCGGAGAGCAGAAAGATTCCTTCTTGTCATTACGACACCAAAGGCGGGCAGTTCGAAGCAACGCTTGATATTGTGCGCAAGCACCTGCGACGCCACAAAGCAAGAAAGGTGCTGGTTGGCGCGGTCAACGATTCCACCGCGCTGGCGGTGCTCCAGGCGTTCCGTGAAAGCGGCCTCGAAAAGGAGTGTGCGATTGTAGGTCAAGCCGCGAGTCTTGAAGCCAGGAGGGAGTTGAGGAGGCCATCAACCAGGTTTATTGGCACGGTTGCCTATTTTCCGGAGTTCTATGGCGCTCAACTTGTCAAGCTAGCTCTGGAAATCCTGGATAAGAAGTGCGTGCCTCCCGCGGTCTTTACCCAACATGAACTTGTCACACCGGCAAATGTAGATAAAGTGTACTCAAACGATGCGTGGATGCACGCCTCGGTAAATATTTAGGAGTCACCTCGGGCGATCGAAACGAACCAGTATGGGTAGGGAGTGCGTCGAGGCTATGGGGGCAGATGGGATGGCCGGATCGCGGCCTCTTCCCTTGTGCGCTTCTTGCCGATCAGATGCTGTCCCAGGCTTGCGAGATTCGTTTCATGCCGCGAAACGCGGGAGACGCGCCAAGTTTGCCATCGGGCTCCGCCGCCGGGCTCTCTACAATTCTCGGCGAAGGAAGAACCCAATGAAGAGATCTGCGATTAATCGATCCATTCTGGAAGCCAACACCTTTTTAGCAGAGAACCGCTTTTTCTTGCCTCCCTACGCCGATTGGACACCGGATGAATGGCGGCAGCGCGGAAGTGAAGCAGAAGAGATCCGCGCGCATCACTTGGGGTGGGACATCACCGACTTCAACTCGGGGAAATTTGAATCTTTGGGACTGACCTTGTTCACCCTTCGCAACGGTTCCTTGTCCGGCGGCGCGGGCTCCAAAATCTACGCGGAGAAGATCATGATCGTCCGGCGAAATCAAGTAACTCCCTTTCACTACCATGCCCACAAGACAGAGGACATCATTAATAGAGGCGGCAAGGGAACAGGCCGGCTGTTGGTGCAACTTTACAATTCATCCGAAGACGGAGGATTTGCGACTACGCCGGTTTTTGTATCGTGCGACGGCGTGCGCCGCCAAGTCGAAGCTGGGGGGAACGTAATATTGGGACCAGGCGAGTCCATCACATTAGCGCCCTATCTTTATCACATGTTCTATGCGATCGATGGCGACGGCCTGATTGGCGAGGTTTCTTCTGTCAACGATGACGATACAGACAACCGTTTCAAAGAACCGCTGCCCAGGTACCCGGAGATTGTGGAAGACGAGCCTCCGTTTCGCTTGCTCTGCAATGAGTACCCAAGGGACTAATCTTCTGTCGCTCCCGAAGCAAGCAGGCAGTTGCGGCACCTTCCTTTAGCCGAAGCTGGCAGACAGCGTATTAAGGCAACTGCTGGCGCGGCAATTAAGCCACATGGGAAGGCAATCCCTGCGGCTACGAGGGCTATCTCGCCGAGGTGCATAAGTTTCTGATGGCGCTTCCGTTGTGCGAGCCCGCGATGCGGCAGCGCTTCCTCAATCCGTTTGCGCGTTCAACACAGCAAGGCTAGTTCCCTCGATAGCACCGTAGTTACACGGAGAGTGAAGCATGATCCTGACCCGAAGAACGCTGATGTCGCTCCCAATTGTTCTACCGCTCGTCAATCTGGCGGCTCGTGCAGGCGTGAATGAGGCTGCATATTTTCCGCCGCCTGATGCTCAAGGTGGCTGGCGGACAGGAGACCAGGGCTCGCCGCCTGGCACCGTAGGTGGTTTGGAGAAATCCCTTCTTGATGACGCCTTCGACTATGTCAGAACTAGCTCCAGGCATGGTGGATTGCTCGTTTTGAGCCACGGCTGGCTGGTGTATGAAAGATACTTCGGAAGAGCGAGCAGGGAAGCTCACCCGAACATGCACTCCATCGCCAAAATGTTTACCAGTGTTTCCTGTGGCATCCTGGTCGCGGAGCACGTGGCCCGTTTCCCCGATGGTCTTGCCCAGAAGGTCTTTACAAAAGAGTTCTTGCCTGAGGCATTTCCCCTGGATGACGAACGCATGGCTGATATTCGAATGGGCAATCTCCTCACCATGACGTCGGGAATATCGAGAGCCAACTACATTCCAGGAGCCTCTCGGGTTTCATCCCCCGGTGGTCATTCCACAGGAATCGTACAGGGTGAAAATGTCGAAGTGCCGTCCTGGTGCTCGGGTGATTCGATTTACGACCTATTCAAGAATCAAGACAGCAGCGCAGTGCACGGAAGGATGTGGACAGCCCCAGGCGAGGGATATCTCTACGGACGCGATCCTCATGTTGCCTCCATGATCTTGCGCCGAGTAGCTGGGAGGGAATTGCAGGAATTCATCGACCAACGTCTGGCGAGGCCGATGGGATTTGGCGCCTGGGGTTATGCTGTTCACGGAGCAAAGGGCGATTTGCCGCACACGCCGGGTGAGACGGGGATTGCGCTTTGCGCAACCGATATCTTGCGTTTCGGTTATTTGCTTCTGAAGCAAGGAATGTGGAAAAGCGAGCAACTCGTGCCCAGCAGATATGTGGAGCTGTTGAGCCGGCCGTCGCCATTCAATCCGCATTGCCCTTTCAGCCTCATGTTTGAAGTCAACGCGGATGGTCATGTGCCGCGTGCTCCCCGCGATGCTTACTTCAAGTCGGGCGCGGGAGGGTGCGCCCTGTACGTGATTCCATCTATGGACATGGTGATCTACAAAATGGCAGAGGCGGACGATCCTGATGAAACCGGCCTCCTTCCCGCAAATAGCCATGATCTTGATACTTCGCGCGACGGTTGGAAGCCGCATCCCTATAACCAGTTCACAGACGGCCCAGTGGACGGGGATACGGGTGTGCGCCGAACCCTGGAGTTGGTTTGTTCGGCACGGCCAGAAAGGAGCCATGCGTGTTGAAGGAGCGTCGATCACCGAGACGTTGGCGCAGTGCGGCTTGGGTCGATGAGCGGTCATCCGTGCCATGCAGTTGCCGATTTGCCTGCGGATACCGTGACATTCTGGATGGGGTACGCAATATTGAAAGCGGCTGCCCCTTGCGCGCTGAGAACCACATGATCCAGGTCTGGTGCTTATGCGCTGGAGTTGGCAAGTTCTATCGAGTTGGGTCCCGCATGGAGCTGCACCTGGATTGCCGTGGCAGAAGGATCAGTACCGGGACATGAGCGCCTGTTATAGGTTGCGCCTTGGTGGATTGTTTCCGAGTTAGGATCGCCAATCTTTCCAAGGCGCGCATGGCTGCCTACCTGCGGCTCTGGAGTTTGTAAAGGGCCACGCCGTGCGCGGCCAAATCGACGTTTACGTTGGGTGATGCACGGAGTGTTTCGCCGGTCCACAATTCGTGGATGCTGGTAGATGAAACTGCCACTCCAAGCTGACTCCAGGCCATATGAACATGCGTGGGGGCATCGGAAAAGTTGAACAGGGCGGCATAGACCACGCCGGGAGACGCGCCCTTGGCAGTCCACACATGCAGGTCGTCCTTTGAGTAGGTGATGGTCGTGTTCGAGCTATGCTGATCGATGTTCAGCACTTCGGTATTGGTGAGCAAGGAACGTGTAAATGGGTCAAGCGAGGTCAGGTCGCCACCAAAGATGAGTGGGGAGTGCATCATGGACCACAAAGACATCATGGCCTTCTGCTCGTCGGGCGTCAGTCTGGTGGTGCGATCATCTCCGCGTTCTGCCCGTATGCCGATGCGACCCAGGGGCAGCATGTCAGCATCCGGCCAATGACCGGGAGAAACCAGCGGGAGCCATGCCGCAGCATCCGAGTACATCGCCTTGAGCGAAGCCCAACTATCCCACAAATCATCTTCGACGCGCCACATTTCAGCGTTTGCGCGCAAGTCTTCCAACTGGTCAAGCGGTGCCGGTCCGGGTGAGAGACTTAGCACAATTGGACGTCCGCTTTTGACGATTGCCCGATGCAAGGCTGCGATTTCATCTTTGTGGTATGGCCTTGCCATATCGTCGGCCTTGATAAAGTCCACGCCCCAGCTGGCATAGAGCGCCACCATGGAATCGTAGTAGGCCTGAGCCCCGGGTTTCGACATATCAACGCCGTACATATCCGCATTCCATGAGCAGACACTCGCGGGATTCGCGATTTCGGATGCGTGAAGATGGGTTCCCAAAATCAGTGAGTTGCTAGTTAGAGATTGACGCGGAATTCCGCGCAATATATGAATGCCAAACTTGAGACCCTTGCCATGCACATAATCGGCAAGCGGTTTGAAGCCCTCTCCATTTGCTGACGAAGGAAAGCGATTGACCGCAGGGAGAAGACGTCCATTCTCGTCCATGGCGAGGGCCGCGCCATCCCGATAGCCATGCGCTTTGGCATTGGGTTCGTACCATTGAATATCGACCACAATGTACTGCCATCCAAACTGCTTCAGAGAGGAGGCCATGATGTCGGCGTTGGCCCTTACTTCTGCTTCGCTCACGGTCGTGCCATAGGCGTCCCAGCTATTCCATCCCATGGGAGGAACGGGGGCAAGAAGGCTGGATTGCGCCTGGAGCCGGGATGATGTCGGCATTGCCCAAACGGCAAGTCCAAACACGAAAAGCAAGACCATTCGTCTTGCGGATATTGCGGGGTTCATGCAGATGTTAGCACGATACTTTCTCATGGATTCTCCAGGCGTTTGCTTTACAAGATGCGACAGACGGGTGGGTTTGGAGCCGGTTGGTTCAAGTATGGAAATGGATAAGATGTGGTTTGCCAACAGATCAACATGCGAAACGGAACCAGCGCTTTTCCATGCCAGGGAGAAGCACTGATTCCGTTGGGTAAAGTGCGTTCATGACCTCAAGGACACGGAACGCCGTTCGGATTTACCACATGATCTTGGCAGACAACTGCACCGCGCGCGGCGAAGTTGTCTGGCCACCATAGATCAAGTTGATGGTGCCAAAGTTCGGATCCCACGGCGCCCACCAATAGCCTTCACCATCCCAGTTCGGGTGGTTGGGGAGGTTATAGCTCTCGAAACGGATTTCGAGCTTGCTTTGCTGCCAGACCGGGAAGGTCTTGGTCATGCTCATGTCCAGCTGCTGTCCGCGAGGGTTGTAGACGCCGGAGTCGCTAACGTTCTGGTAAGCAGCCCAGCTCGGCCTCTGAATGAAGTCGAAGTCATCGCGCGCCGTCGGGGTTGCTTTCGAGCAGGTTGCATAACCTTCCTTCTGGAGATTGCCGTTGTTATCGTAGTAGCCCACGCAGGTGCTGGCCGCTGCAATGACGGGAGTTCCGTTTCTCACCGTGCGACGCACGCCGTAGTTCTGTTTGTGGATCACTTCCACCCAGTTGCAGTAGGACTCATTGCAAACGCCCGGCCAGGGCATTCCGACGCTGGAGTGGGTGCCGGCCTGGTAGTAGTAGATGGTGCCCATGGTCCAGCCGCCAATGACGGAATCGACCAGGCGATTGGAATTGCCCAGGAAGGTGCGGCCCTTGCCGACCGGCAGATGCCAGTCAGCATTGGCGGTAAAGCGCCACTTGCGGTTGCCGAAGTCTACGTAATGGGCACGAGTGCGATAGTTTGGATCGAGGATGGCACCCGAATCCATGGTCTTGGCCCACACAAAGCTGCCGTGCGCGGTCAGTGCATTGCTCCAGCGGTGAGTGACCACGGCCTGCAGCGAGTTGAACTGGGTCTTGCCATCGTTCTGCTGGCTTTGGGAAATATCGCCAAACTGCGGCATGGGGCGGGTGAAGGCACCCGCGGAGAGCTGGGCGTTGCTATAGTAGCCGTTGCCGTTGCCGGTGTTGGCCGGAGAGAAGGCATCAACGCCCAGGAAGGGATTGGTAATCCATTCCGGGTTAGTGCCGGCGCTGTTGCAATTGTTGTACGTAGTGATGGATGCGCCCATTTCCAGATTGCAATGGGCCGCGAACCCCGTGCTGACGTGGTTGATGTTGTCGGTGCTATCCAGGTGGAAGCCGGTGCTGCCAACAAAGCTCAGATCGACGGTGGTGTGGGCATTGATTTGGCGCTCCGCTCCGAGGGAGTAGTTGACCACGCCCGGCGTCTTGAAGTTGCGGTTGGAGACGCTCAGGTTGTTGCCCAACTGCGACATCAGGCCCAGGCCCGCGCCCACCGGCTTTGCGATGGTCGGGAAGGGATTGCTGATGGTAGCGGCGTTGGGGAGCAGTCCGTTGTCCGTGCTGCCCTGGTAATTGGTTTGCTGGCTGAAGCCGACGTTATTGCCCTGACCAGCGAACTGGATAAACGTGTCGCCGATGCCGCCGCGTACAACTGTCTTGTTATCGATTGAGTAGGCAAAGCCGATGCGCGGCTGGATGGAGGTAACGTCCTGGCTGAACAGCGTGCGAGGCTGGCCGTTGACGCCTGCAAAGGTCAAGCCACCCACCAGGCCGGTGCCGTTCGGCAGAGCGGTGGTGATCTGGGACATGACGGGATTGGGCGTGGTGGTGTCCAGATCGCCAATCATCTTGTTGTGGGCTTCAGAAGGCGCTCCCTGCAAGTCCCAGCGTGCGCCAATGTTGACGGTCAGCTTGGGCGTCACCTTCCAATCGTCCTGGACGAAAGGAGCAACGTAGGGATAGCTGAAGTAGGAGTTGGCGTTGATGTTGAAGTAGCCGCCGTCCATGGTGCCCAGCAGCATGGAGGCCAGGCCCAGACCCTGAGTGTTTGACAGGGCGGTGGGTTCGTTGAAGGCTTGACCGGCGGTCCAGCCACTGCCCACGTTGAAGGAGCCGGAAGAGGCGCCCGAGGTAAAGTTGCTGGCACGCATCCAGCGGTAGTCCACGCCCGCCTTCACCGTGTGCTTGCCATGAATGTAGGTCCAGATCGGCATGGCCGCGATAGTGTTGGAGATTGAAATCTTGTTGCCGCCATTGCTGGCCCAGTTGCCGAACCCTGTGACGCCAGAAACGGAGATCTGCGGGAACACAGACGGCGTGCCGGCGATGGCCAGACTGCTCAGGCCAACCTGAGACAGATCGAATGGCGTGAGGCCTTCCTTTTGGGCGTCAATGTAGCGTGTGTAGGAGAAGTGCAGATCGAGAACAGAGTTGGAGTTGAACGTATGCAGCCAGTCGCCGGTAAAGAAGTGGTTTTGCCGGAGCAGCGGGAACACACCGGTCTCCGCGGCGCCGGGTAGTCCGTTGGCATCGCCATTGGCCTGGAAACGCTTGTTCCAGGCAAAGCGGAGATAGGCCTTGTCGTTGGCGCCGAAGTCCTGGTCAAGGCGCATCACAACGTTCTTGAACCGGTCTGTCTCCACCAGTTCCCACTTGTAGTTGTCCTGCCCCCAGGAGAGATTTGAGGGGGTGGCGACGTTGGGCAACGGAAGATAGCCCAGCAACTTCTGCGCAGTCGAATTGAACCGGCCGCTTGGAACCTTATTCCCAGTAAACTGCGTTCGGGTACCGTTGGCACCGGTCGGAGTTTGAGGATCGTAGATGTTGACCTGCTGAGCCGCGGTTCCGTTCCAGTAATATGCCTGGCTGAAATCGCCGGTCTGGGTCACGTTCTGGGTGGTGGAACCGGGGCTGAGCGCAGGCACGTTGTCGATGCCCGATTGCGGCGTGTTTTGCTGATAGACCTCGAGCTGCATTTCGAAGAAGGTCTTGTCACGTCCGTTGAATAGATGCGGAATCATGACCGGTCCGTCCACCTCAAAACCGAACTGGTTGCGCATATCGCTGCCTTTCGGCAGTTTGATCCCGGGGTTATCGGCGTAGTGGGTATTCGCATCCAACCCTGTGCGCCGAGCATTCTCATACACCTGCCCATGCAGCTTGTTGGTGCCGTACTTGGTGACCACGTCAAAGATGCCGCCACCGGTGTGTCCGTACTGCGCGTCATAGGGGTTGGAGATGAACTTCATCTCCTGGATGCTGGCGATAGGAGGCACGTAACCGATATTGCGGCCACCATAGGTATTGGCGTTGTTCGGCGAGCCATCCACCTGGAAATCGTTGGTGTCCGAACCCTGGCCGTTCGCCGAGAACAGGTTGATGGAGTTGTTATCAAAGGGGCGCACCCATCCGCAGCTTGAGCAGCCATTGAAGTAGACACCCGGCTCGGCGTTGGCCAACATCAGGGGGTTACCGCTGTCAAAGGGGGACTGCTCAAGCTCGTCCGTCGAAAAGACGACCCCGCGATCGGCGTGGGTCTGGTCGATTTGCGCTTCGTCCGCATGGACCGAGACGCTTTCAAGCGCGGCGCCGGGCTTGAGGGTCAGCTTCACGGTGATGGTGGCTTCCAGTTGCAGGTGGATGCCGGTCTCACGAGCCGTATCAAAACCGGGCGCGGTGGCCGCAACGTTGTAGATACCTGGTTTGAGACTGGTGAAGCTGAAGTCGCCCGAGGAACTGGTGACGGCTTTGAAGTCTTCGTTCGTCAGCTCGTTATGGGCTGTAACTGCGGCTTTTGGAATCACGGCGCCGGTCGCATCGGCGACGCGACCGGTAATGCCCGTGGAGAATTGTCCCCAGGCGCCGAAAGGAACTGCGATCGCCAGGAAAAGGACGATCCAGCGGGTGAGAAATACGGTGCGATTCATCAGAAATGCCTCCAAGAACTGCTGCTTCGAGGTTCGGGTATGCGTTTACTTGGGTTGCCGGATGCCACACTCTCCGTAGCATCCAGGGGGCCTCTCTTTTCCGACGCCTCTTCCCAAGCGGTGTTCGTTGAACCGAATTGCTGCACTGTTCGTTTTGCGTTGCTTGCCGGGTTTCGCCGGTTTACCCAAAAGCCAGACAGCTTGCTGCCTGCAAACCGCCGGAGCCCCATCTGCCGCAAGACCGTCCTTACTAGGCAATGTCAATCAGAGAAGAAGCAAGGTTTCAACGGTTTATCACATGTGAAAGTTGTTGATAATAAATGCCATATGTGCTTGATGATTCATCTTCGCTGGTGGCGCGCTACAATAGCCTCCACGTACAATCGACTACCAGAAATCTGCATTCAGCCAAAACGTATACATGGCAGGAACAGGAATGGCCCTACAATGACACGGGAAAACTCGCCAAGATCACACACCGGGCGGCCTGATGATCCACTTGCCCATGTCGATTCGGCCGCCTTCCCCACCCTCTCCACGGACGAGGCTGCGGAGACGCTCCCTTCGCTCGCTCAGGTTGCGGAAGCTCTGCATCAGATTCTGGAAAGCGAGCACTTTCGCACCAGCATGCGCGGAAAACAGTTTCTTCGCTTCGTTGTCCAGTACCGGCTGGAGAACCACCCCGATCCCCTGAAAGAGCGCATGATCGGAGCCGCTCTGTTCAACCGGCCCCTGGATTATGCTACCGGGGATGATTCTGTGGTCCGAGCACAAGCCCGAGAGGTAAGGCGTCGCTTGGAACAGTACTATACGGCTCATGGGCATGAGAACCCGCTCCGCATTGTTCTCCCGGTAGGCTCTTATACTCCTGAGTTTCAATTGGATGTGGATCAGAAGCAGGAAAACATCGAGTCTGTCGGCTTGGCGACTCTTGCCATCTCCCCAAGCACCAACACCACATCAGCGGCAGATTTCAAGGGAGTGTTGCTTTCAGGGCAGAAAAGGTCTGGGAGACTTGTCTTTGGCTTGCTGGCCACGCTTGGCTGCATCGGCATTCTACTTTTTGCCCTCTACCGAAGCTCGTCCAGATCGCCAAAATCGACAATAGCGGAGTTTTGGGGACCAGCCCTCAGCTCGTCCAAACCACTCTTGATCTGCCTTCCCAAGCCAATTTTTTATCGGCCTTCGGTGGAACTGTACAAACGGAGCGCGAAAACGCCTGGCGAGTTTGACCGCGAAGTCTACCGCATGAACCATCGTCCCAATCTTCAGCCAGGGGATAAGATTACCTGGGGTGATATGTTCGAGTACTACGACTTCGGGGTTGGCCAGGGCGATGTCCAGGCGGCTGTCCGGTTCTCCAGTTTCCTCGATCACCAAGGCAAGGATAGCGAAGTCCGGATTGGCAGTAGCTATTCGTATGCCGACCTGCGCAATTCCCCCGCCATTGTCATCGGCGCCTTCAGCAACGCTTTGACGATCGAGATGACCTCCGGACTGCACTTTTCTTATGTTGACGACGAAAAGGGGCTTCGGATTCAAGAAAAAGGAGCTTCTGGGCGCTCTTGGTTCTCAAAACATGGTCCGATCGGCGAGGATTATGGCCTAGTAACTCGTCTGCTGGATTCCAATACGGGTCAGTTTGTTGTTCTGGTGGCGGGAATTGAGAGCAGCGGTTCAGATGCCGCAGCCGACCTGATTGTGAATCCCGACGGTTTAGCGAAAGCACTTCAGGACGCGCCCAAGGACTGGCCCCAAAAGAACGTTCAGATTGTTGTCAGCACAACAGTCAAGGACTATACCGCGGGGCCAGCCAAGGTTATCGCCGTCTATGTTTGGTAAGAGCCTTAAGCTTTGTGGGCGCCGCATAAAACCCCAAGTCATTTGTCGAACGAAGTTTAGTGTCGAAAGCCGCCAAGAGCCCATTTCCCTGATCATGCTAAGCAATTGACGAAGGAAGACGGCCCACGCCGCGGCCCAGCCACGCGTTTGCGAAAAGGGCTGAAACAAGGACCAGATGAGACTCTTATTACTCACCCATCGCGAAGTAAGGCGACAATCTACTGGCAATCGAAGCCGCTAAATCGTATTACAAGTGGCTGGCTGTGGCATCGAGTCCCGGTAAGGAGGCGACGCTTTCTGTGATTGCAGGTAGAAAGCGCAGGGCAGAGCGTAATTCTCTCCGTCAACTGTCATGCTTGTTCACAAAGATGACGCCGCGTGCATTTCCACGGTGCAGTTGGTCGCTCTTGCTATTCTCAGCCGCAGATATGATTTGCCGATTCGATCATTGGCGAGCGGTGCCCAAGGTGTGCGATGGTGCCAGGTATGCCTGGCGTGGGTTCACGGCTGCGCCACCGGAATGCTACCAGGCGGCGAGCGATGGTAGATAGAGCCGTTGTGGGTCAGGAGCCTGAATTGCGAGCAAATGCAGGCACGACAGGAAACTTTCCGAGGGTGTGGCCGTAGCGGCGCTTCGATGGAGCGGGAGACGATGAAGCAAGCAAGAGTGGGGCGTTGGAAGCTGATTGCCGCGGGATGGTTCTTGCTGTTTTCAGTTGGATGCGGACACAAGAAGCCAACGGAGATTGCCGTGATTACGCCGACTGGAGGGATGGAGTACTGGGGGGATTTTACCCACGCAGTGCGAGCCCACGCTGAAGTGGTGGAGATGCATCCTGAGGTGGCGGCACCGCAGTCGTTCACCGACTATGCCGAGCAGGCCCAGATGGTAGACTCCGCTATTGCCCGTCATGTAGAGGGCATCATTGTGGTGCTCAATCAGCGCACCATCATCATAGAAGACCGTACCCTCTGCGTGCCGCTCTTGCGCCAATGCAAGGAAGGGGAACATCCGGGTATTTACCGAGCGCCATCAGCCTTTCCCGCTTCCCAAAGCGGTATGACCAACGCCAGAGCTTGCCGCCGGTTGGCATGATGAGGAGATAAAGACCGCCGCTAGCGGTCATTGTGTAGGGTCTTTCTCTCGGCGGAGCTTTTTTGATTGCTGTATCGGATAGCGGCATCATCCACCCTGAAGGCAATATATACCCTTTCAAAGAACGCATATACCCAGACCTATACCCAACAATCTCTGGCTTTAGCTGAACGCCCTTGGACGCTAAAAGACATAAGCCCTAGATTTTACTGGGGCTTATGTCTAGATCTTGGATTTTCTTGGAAGTCTCTGGAAGGTGTCTTGGCGGAGAGACAGGGATTCGAACCCTGGATACCCTTACGAGTATACACGCTTTCCAAGCGTGCGCCTTCAGCCACTCGGCCATCTCTCCATTGTTCAATAACTTACGCCATTCTGCCCCAATCAAAAGGTTCATGCTTTGAGGGACAGCATTTCATGACGTACTTAGATGTTTTTACCAGAGACCGGCAGTACCTGTCCAATGTGTCGGACAACGCCTCAGGGCAAATGCATCTTAATTCCAGAGCAGCCGCAGCAGGTAGGCCTTCCACCCCACGGACGAAGACCTGTCCGTGGGGACCCCGGCTTTTCTGTGGGGACCCGGCTTTCCACCCCGTGCCCAGAGTGTGGCCACGCTGCTCCAGATCAACAGAGGCGGCTCATGGCTCAAACGGCGTTTACCAGCACCGATGCAGTTGCTGTTCCGAAAGATAGCGGGAAGTGCGAATTCGAAATCCGCGGAGGTACATGGGGATATTCCGCCGAGAAGAGATAGAATTGAGGAAAAATACCATGGCTTGGAGTGCATCCGGTTCTTTACGCTACCGGATAGCTAGCAGCCTTCAGTAGTTCTTTGATGCAGTGAAGCCCGAGGTCTATTCGCCTCGGGGAGGAACGTTTGTGGCGCCCATTCTTCTCTGGCTGATCCTGTTCCTGTGCCTGGTGATCTCGGTTGTCAAATATTTGACAGGCCTGCTCATGAGGCTTGCGTTTCCGGGCACGACCATCCGCAAAGATTACACCTGGCAGCCTACTGTGAGTGTCTTGCTCCCCTGTTACAACGAAGGCCGTACGGTTTACCATTCCATCGAAAGCATCAGCCGCAGCAATTACCCGGTCGGCAGCTTTGAAGTTATTGCCCAGGACGACTGCTCGGTCGATGATAGTTACGAGTGGATGCTGAAGGCGCAGCGCGACTTTACCAATATCTCCATCCGCGTGGGGCGCAACGATTCCAACTGCGGAAAGGCGCGCACGGTCTGCAACGCGCTGCAGCACTCGACGGCTGAAATTATTATTTCCATCGATTCCGATTGCATCTTTCACCCCGACGCCATCCGCGAACTGACGGCCTGCTTTGCGGAGCCGATGATTGGAGCCGTAGGCGGCCGCGTTGGAGTCAGCAATCCCAACGACAACATGCTGACCGTCATTCAAACCATCGTCTATTACGCCGCCTTCGAACTCTACAAGATTCCCGAGAACTGGACCCGCAGCATCTGTTGCATCAGCGGTTGCCTCTTCGCCATGCGCCGCAACTTGCTGCTGGAGGTCGAACCGCTTCTCCGTGCGCGCCACTGGTTTGGCATTCCGGTCAATCAGGGCGAAGATCGCTTCCTGACCCATCAGGTGCTGATGCGCGGCTATGGTACCTACATCAACAACGACGCCCTCTGCTGGACGGCCGTTCCCACCCGGCTCCCGGTTCTCTTCAACCAGCAATTGCGCTGGCGGAGCAGCATCCTGCGCGATCTTTTCTACACCCTGCGAAGCTTGCCGCGCCATGTTTTCAAGTTACATCCAAATACTATCTTCACCATGATCCTTACGCCGCTGGGGGCGATCGTTGCATTGTTGGTCATGGTCACCATGCTGACTTCCAATCCGCTGGCCTGGGCCAGCCCCATGCCGCTGGTGGCCTATCTCGGCGTGGGCGCGGCCTTCAGTTGGGCGATTGGAAGATTCAGCATCCGCGAAACCATCCGTCATCCGTTGGCCTTCGGCGCATACATCGCATGGTCGTTCACCAGTTCACTCTTCATCACCCCGCTCGCACTTTGCACCTTCGATTCCGGTGACTGGGGCACACGAGCCAAAGTTTCCGAGGAGACCCATCTTGGCCACGACAGTAAATGATGCAACGCCCCCCAGGGAGAAACCCGGCAAGCCGATCTACGGGATTCTCTACAAAGTAACTCTTGCCCTTTATCGCGTCTTTGCCATCCTGACCCTGTATGTGGTTCTGGGCGGAATTCTGATCTACGCATTCATCATGGGCTTTTACGCACTCAACAAGAGCTGGGCCGCGCCGATCATTCTTTCCGCCTACGACGACAAGAGCCTCGACTTTGTGCAGAAACTGGTTCTCAGCCGGCAATCCATTGAGGACCTCAAGGTGGATGTGATCCGCCAGCAAACCACGCTGGACGAGATGGCCAAATACCGCTCCTCGCTGCAGGCTCTCGATGCCGAGTTGCAGTCGGCCATTGTGCGCGAGCGCTCTCATGATCGTCTTACCGGGCCGGAGTTGGCCGCCCTGGAGGCGCAAAAGCAAGCCGACAATCACAAGACGCGCGAGGTGCTGGCTGAGAGCCATCAGCTTGAAACGCAGATCAAGAACGACCTTGCCGCCGGTTTGATCACCAAGGGGGACGCCGCCGCGCAACTGGCCGCGCTGAACCACGCCGACACCGATTACACCGACAGCCGGATCGCGGGCGTCATGCTCTCTGACAGCGTTCTCGACAAAAATACCATCGGTACCAAGTCACTGGAAGTTCTGGAAAAGCAGGCGGAACTCCGCTCCGACATTGCGCAACTCGATGTGACGCTCAACGTGGCGAAGCAACAAATCTTCGAGGACAATCGCCAGATCGAACGCTTGCGCGAAGCCATCACCGTGGCCAAGCAGAGTCCTTACTATCTCAACGCCAACGGCACTAACAGGCTTTACTTCGCTTTCGTTCCCTACGACAATCAGGCCAGCGCAACCGTGGGAGCGCCCATCTACGACTGTTATCTGAACATGGTTCTCTGCCGCAAGGTGGGCAGCGTTCAGCAGGTCTTTGGCGGAGAACAGGTCATCAACCATCCCATCTTCAAGACCCAGGTGCGCGGCCTTACTATCCAGATGAATCTTTCCCGTCCCGAGTCGGCAAAGTCGCAGAGCGTCTTTCTCGGTCGCAAGCCGTTGTTGTTTTAGCAGTGGCCAATCTGGATCTCATGGAGCTATACATGTTTCGACGTAACTCGATGGTAGTACTTCTTCTTTTGTTTCCGTGCTGCGTGGCAGCACAGAGCATCCAGGGCGACCAGCAGGCTTATTGCGTTTATCTTGCCGAGCAGGCCAAGGCGCAGAGCGAGTTTCTGCGTACTCCCACCGCGCTGGCGGGATACACGCAGCCCAACACCGGCCTGCCCCAGCAACTGGTTGCTGGCGCTCAACTCAGTCTTTCCAATTTGAAAAAGGCTGGGATCTCGCTGGATGCGGCTCGCAAGAACTGTGAGTTCTACAAGGCCAGCAGCAACGTTCTGATGGCACTTCAATATGCCTTGCCCGCTCTTGAAAAGGACGCGCTCACGCATCGGCTCACGCTCATTGGCGAGGCTTCAACATCGCTCGAGGTACTGATCGACCAGACAAACAGGATGGTTGCGGCGCAGAATATGACCCGGCCCATGCTCACGGCCCTGATCTCCAACCGGATCAAACTCGAATCCGACCGTGCCGAGATGCAAACCCGCCTCGCCGCGCTCTATGTGCCGGTGCTCTCTGAGCTGCCGCTCAAGGAACTGGTTGAGACTAAGCAAACGAGCGATGTTGAGGAGCAGAGATCGCTGGCCCGGCTAACACGGCAAAACAACTGGGACGTTGCCCTCACCGTCGGTGGGCATCAGCAGATCAAGCCTGTGGCCAATGGATTTGAGCCCTACGGTGAAGTTAGTTTCAACTACAATCTTGCCGGCCGCGCCATCGACAAGCATCTGGACCGCTCCGTTGCGGCTTACGGGGAGTGGAAAAAGGTGCAGGAATCCGACGTGGCGCGCGGCCTGGAGGTGCTGAAAGAGCAGATTCAGCGGTCGATTGCGGTGCAAAAGGACCGGCTCAAGCTTCTCCAGCAGGAGACGCAGGAAGTCGAAGGGTCTTTGGAGTTTGTGAGTGCCCCGCAAACCGCGGCTGCTCTCGACTTCCGCAATCAACTTGTTGCCACGCAGATTCTTCTCGGAATCGAGATGGGCGACGCCACCTATCGGCGCGATCATTTGCAAGGTTTTCTTGACCGCAATTTCTGAGGCTGAGCGGTGTACCTTGCCAAACAGACGAACAGGCTGTCCATTGATCCACACAAGATGAAGGTACAGCGCTCCCGCAGCTTTGTTTCGGTGGCTACAACCCCGGAGGTCACCTGGTCACCACAGAGCGGCGATGCGGGTTAATGTGCCAGTCCGATGTTCTGCAGAAGCTCAACAAAATGGGGATCGGAGCGCAGCGGGTCCAGGCAGGGATCGACCTTGAAATAGACCAGGCCCACATCGTGTACGCGGTAGGCTTCGTCGAGCCATCTGAAGGCATTCTTTTTGTCGCCCAGACCGGCGTAGATCAGCGCAATTTCATAACGGCCCACATCGCTTGCGTGCAGTTGTTGCTCAATCTGGGCGATGATCCTGCGGGCGGCATCGGGCTGGCCGGAGCGTGCATAGGCATTGCCCAGGTGGCCAAGGGCATACGGTCCGCCTCCCGCCTTGGAGAAGGCCGCAATGGCTTGCGGATACATTTCCTTCTCGGCATAGTTGGCACCGATCAGGAAGCTCCAGTCGTCCAGATTGATCTTCAGGCCCTGCACGGTTTTGGTCAGGGCAAGCGCCTGATCGTACTGCCGGGAGTAGTAGTAAATGAAGCCTTCGGCATGGAAGGTGCTGCTGGAGATGGGATCCAGATCGACGCTCCGCTGGACCTCCAGCAACGCATCGCGGGTATTGCCGGTTCGGACCAGATAGAAGGCGTACTTTTCGTGATTGGTTGCCGAGTTAGGATTCAGCTCCAGGGCGCGGTGAAACTCGGTTGCCGCAGTGGTCCAGTCCCAATTGCCGGTCATGGCCGTGTTGGCCAACTCGGCGTGGGCTTCAGAGAGAGAATTGTCGAGTTCCAGGGCGCGGACGGCTTCGGATTTCTGCTGGGCAAAGGCCTCTTCGTAGGGCATGCGGCCGGACTCTCCCAGCATGCCGTAGCAGGTGGCCAGCGCCGAGTGGGCCTGGGCGTAACCGGAGTCAACGGCGATCGCACGGTTGAAATCGGTGATGGCATCCCTGCAGTTGTTGGCTTCGCGGAGGAGGATGCCGTGCAGATAGGCATCCTGGGCCACGGGGTTGATCGAGTTCCGATGGGCAAGCCGGGCCTGTTCCTGGGGGGTGACGCCAATGCTGATCTCGTCGGCGATGGTCTGGGCCAGTTCTCCCTGCCAGGCCAGTGCGCTGGTTACATCGCGGAGGTAGCTGTGGACCCAGATTTGTCGGTCGTGGCGGACGTCAATCAGCTGCACGCTGATGCGCACCTGGTTGCCGTTGCGCAGCACGCCACCCTCGACAACGCCCTGTACGTTCAACTCGCGGGCAATCTCGGGCAGGTTCTTGTGGGTTCCCTTGTAACTCATGGAAGAGGTGAGCGAAATGACGCGCAAGGTGGAGACCTGGCCCAGGTCGTTGATCAGCTCCTCGGTCATGCCGTCGGCAAAATACTCCTGCTGCGGGTCGCCGGAGAGGTTCTTGAGAGGCAGTACGGCGATGGCGCGGATGCCGCTCTGCGATGCGGCGACGCCATGCCACGTCTGCCAGGCGAAGTAGCCGGCGGTGGCAACCATACATAGGGAGAGCGCGGTAAGGGCGACGATGCGCAACGCGCGCGGAGAGTTCTTCCGGGAAACTGTTTTGGCTGGGGCGTCCCGCGTGGGAAGTTGGCTCTGGGATGCGGCGGTCTGAGCTGGTTCCGGCGGAGCGTCAGCAGCCTCGAAGGTGAACCGGGGAACGTAGGAGCCGCGGGGAATCTCAATGCACACCGCGTGCTTTGGTCCGGTTTCCAGATAGTACTCTGTCAGCTTCTTGCGCACCTCGGTAGCCTTGACGCGCACCACCGAGTCGTTTCCGGTATCGTAATCCACGGAGCGGCCGAAGAGTTCCACGCCAATCATCCGCTCGCGGAGCTTGTCGAGGTTCCCAGCGAGGGCGTTTTCTACAATAAATTGTAGAAAATCCTGGGTGCGCTTGCTGCCAGCAAATGCACGACTGGTCTTGATCTCATCCAGATGATGACGGACCATCTCGCTTTGTTTCGAACTGAGGATGGTGGCTCCAAAAGAGGCAAAGAGATAAATCGCCATGCGTCGACAAAACGTATGGTACTCAACTATAGCACTCTGCAAACCGGCTCTCAATATCCTGGTGGCGGTTTGGTGCGTGGAGAATAAACTATTTAAAAAGAGTACGTTAGCTGAACAAACGTGGCAGCAAACCGTTAATAGCGTTGTTGATGCCAACTTCTGCGTGCTCAGATGTGGTCGCTTTGGAAAAGGGATTGCGGCAAGCGTCCTGCGCAGAGCCGGTTCGACCGGCAGTGGAATGGAGTGTCAGCAGGTGAGCAGAGGCGGACTCAGAAAAGCGCTGGTTCCAGGTCTCCTGGGGATGGTATCCCTGGGGTGGGCATGGTGTTTGCAGGCGGAGCAGCCTGCGAACCGGCCCCTGGAGCAGACGATGCGAGAGGGCGCCGCAGCAATGGCGGCCGCCGACTTTGCCCGCGCCGCGGATGCATACCTCCAGATCACGCACCTCCATCCAGAATTTGCCGAGGGCTACTTCAATCTGGGTTTGGCGGAGCAGCAGCTTGGTCAGGCAGACAAGGCTCGGGTTGCGTATGAGAAGGCACGCCAGTTGAAGCCTGCAATGCGCGGTCCCGATCTGTTTCTCGGGATCGAGGACTATCGCGAAAACCGCTTTGCGGAGGGCGAAGCCAGTTTGAGCCGGGCGGTGCGCATGGAACCGCGCAATGCCAAGGCGTGGATGTGGCTGGGGCTCAGCTATCTGGCGGAAGACAAGCCGCAGAGCGCATTGGTGGCGCTGGAGAAGGCCTATGCCCTGGATCCCCAGGATGCCGACATTCTGTACCATCGGGGCCGCGTCTTTTTGCTGATGGCCAACCTTTCGTATATGGAGATGTTCAAGCTCAATCCTGACTCGGTGCGGGTCCATCAGGTACTGGGCGAGGCCTATGCCCAGAGCTACCGTCACGACAGCGCGATTGAGCAGTACGATCTTGCGGTCCGCATGGCGCCCCATCAGCCCGGGTTGCACGAAGAGCTGGGGGACCAGTACTGGAGTGCCGGCAAGCTGAAGGATGCGGCGGAGGCCTATCGTCATGAGCTGGCGAACGATCCGTTTGCGGTAACCGCCAAATACAAGCTGGGTAGCCTGTTGGTGCTGGATCAAAGTCCCGCGCAGGGGGTTGAACTGCTGGGGCAGGTGCTGCAGGCCGACCCCACGCTGAGCGACGCGCACTACTACCTGGGCAAGGGGTTGATGGCCATCGGCCAGCCCCAGGAGGCCATCCTTCATTTTCAACAGGCGATTTCGAGCGATCCGGCCAGTTACCGGGCCATGGATTCCTGGTACAAGCTGGCGCAGATCTATCGCGCCCAGCACGACGCGCCGGCTGCACAGCAGGCGCTACAAAAATTTCTCAGCATGAAGAATGCGTCGGATGCAAAGGGCGAGCGCCAGATGGCGCAGATCGCACGGCGGCGTTCGGAGCTTCCCGTCGAGGACCCGGAGATTGCGGGACTGCAAGCCAAGACGGAAGTGCAATAGGATTCAGTTGTGCGCGGCGGCCGCCCGTGCACAAGTTGAATAGCTCGAATCAGGAGCGGAAGACTATGCGGCAGTTGCAGCGGAGGAGAAAATGATTTCGTTGCGTAAACGTTTGCTCGGAGGCATAATCATGAACCCAGGTTCACTCAGAAACAGCAACCAAGAAAGATGCTGCCAGAGACAAGGGCATCGCCGGTGGTTGAGGGCATGGGCCGTTCTGGCCCTGCTGTTGATGGCGGTTACCACCATGGCCATGGCGCAGCTCGACACCGGATCGATCAGCGGTACCGTCCTCGATCCTAGCGGCGCCGTGGTCCATGGGGCCAGGATCGACGCCACGGAGACTGGCACCAATACCAATTACTCCACCGTCAGCTCCAACACCGGCTACTACGTGCTCCCTTCGGTGCGTACGGGTACCTATCAGCTCAAAGTGACGGCGGATGGATTCAAGACCTCCGTGATTAACGGCGTCATTGTGGCCATCGGCACCAGCTCGGCGCACGATGTCCAACTGACGGTCGGCGCGACTTCAGAAAGCATCGGCGTAACGGCCGGCACTGAGACTCTGGAATCCGAGTCGTCGGATATGGATGTCTCTGTCCAGCAGGAACAGGTGCGCGATCTGCCTTTGCCCATTAGCGGCGGTTTCCGCTCGCTCTCCCTGCTGGAGTTTCTGGCGCCGGGCGTTGTCGGCTACGGACAGGCCTCCGCCCTCAACGGGGTAAAGATCAACGGCGGTCAGGAAGGCGGCACCGATCAGCTGATCGACGGTATCACCACCAATCGCCAGCAGAATGGCTCGGCGTCGTTTGAGATCATGGCGCCCTCCATCGAGGCGGTCAACGAGTTCCACATCACGCTTTCCGGTCTGCCGGCCGAGTTGGGCCGGACCACCGGCGGCCTGGCCAACTACAACACCAAGGGCGGCACCAACGACTATCACGGCACCATGTACGACTTCTTCAAGAACGCAGTGCTCGATGGCAACAGTTGGTTCAACAACGCCTACATTGCACAGAACGGCAATACCGCGGCGGCGCAGAAGGAGTACAAGCGCCCAGCCGATAACCAGAACGATTACGGCTTCAACGTCGGTGGCCCGGTTCGGATTCCGCATCTCTATAGCGGCCGCGACAAGACCTTCTTCTTCTTCAACTGGGAGCAGTACCGTCACAATTACGGCGGCGCCATCACCAGCCTTCTGCCCACTCCGGCCGAACTCGGTTCCGACGGTCAGAGCTATGACTTTTCGGCTTTGCTCGGTTCCACGCAACTGGGAACTTCGCCTTGCGGTGAGGTCGTCTATCCGGGCGAAGTCATGGACCCGCAGTACGACAACACGGGATCGACACCCTGCCGTTATGCAGGCTTTGGGCAAACGGTTAGCGGAACTACGGGCAACTACCAGGTCAGCGGCAGCCCCACCAACAAGATTCCGATTGCTCGTGGCAGCGCGGTGGCCAAGAACATCGTCAAGTCCTATCTGATGCCGCTGGCTCTTCAGGAAACCAACACCGCCAGCACCTACAACTACACCTACAACTCCGTGGGCGTCCAAACCCAGACGGCCTACAGCTTCCGCATTGATCAGAATCTTGGCGCCAGGAACAAGATTTGGGGCTTCTTCAGTTCCCGTGAGAACACCGACTCGGGCGGCAACTCCAACATGCCTCCTCCCATTCAGACCTGCTGCGGAACCGTCAACCAACTGGGCAAAATCATCCGTGCTGGCTGGGATTGGACGATCTCGCCGAGCATGGTCAACACTCTGACCTTCGGCGGCAACCGCTCCGACAACATCAACAAGTCCAAGGCCTCGCAAATGGGCTCCAACTGGAGCCAGAAGCTGAATCTGGCGAATGGCTCCAGCAACGACTTCCCGGTCTTCGAGTTCTACGGCAACACCTTCGGCAGCCTCGGTCAGCAGGAAGACTCCACTGACATCGACAACGTTGTGGCTGTCAACGACATCTTCCACTGGCAGCGCGGACGCCACAGCTTCAAGTTCGGTGCTGAAGCGCAGTATCACCAGTTCTCGTGGATCAGCCACATCGGCGGCACCTGTTCCGGAAACGCTGGCTGCGCACAGTTCTGGGATAACCAGACCGCCTCCGACGAGAACTTCTGGGGACGGGACGGCAACTCCTTTGCAGCCTTCCTGATCGGCGAATCCGGCCAGATGAGCAACCTGTCCGATCTGCATGCGCCGCGCTGGATCACCCACTACGGCACCTTGTTTGCGCAAGACGATTGGAAGATCAAGCCGAACCTGACCATCAACGCCGGCCTGCGCTGGAGCTACGACACGCCGCGTCATGAAGTGGATGGAGATACCGCGAACCTGAATCCGACCAAGCCCAGCACCACCTGGCCGGGCGCCATCGGCGCGCTGGAATTTGCCGGCAAGGGCACGGGCCGCAACGGCAGCACGAACGAAACCTGGGGCACGGTCTACAAAAAGGACTTTGAACCGCGCGTGGGCTTTGCCTGGGAGCCTGACTTCCTGAACCTTAACCACAAACTGGTCCTGCGCGGCTCGGGCGGCATCTACTACGGCCCGCTGGTCTACGCCGATTACGGACAGGGAAGCGTACAGGGCTTCACGGTGCAGGGCAACCTGTGGACCGCCGATCCGCTGGACGGCCCTTCGCTCGATAGCGGTTTTGCAGCTCTGCCGACGACGCCGAACCTCAATCCCGACCAGCTGGACGGCAGCACCACCAGCGTAGACTACATTGCCAAGAGCAACGGACGGCCCGGCATGGTGGAGAGCTGGACACTGGAAGGCCAGTACCAGATCACACCCAACATGTATGCCTCGGTTGGTTACATGGGCATGCATGCCACCCGGCTGCACGCCATGCTCAACTTCATGAACGACATGCCCGACAAGTACATGGCCCAGGGCGACTGGCTCAACTGGTGGGCTGCTGCACCCGGTCCGAACGGCTGGAGTGGGCAGCCGCTGGCTCCCTTCCCGAACTTCAGCTGCGCCTCCGGTTGTGCGTGGCCGATCAACGAGCCTGAGTACCAGGCTTTCCGCCCCTTCCCGCAGTTCAGCTACATCAACATGGACAGCTATCTGCAGAACCTTGGCCAGTCCACGTACAACGCTCTGGCCGTCAAGGTGGAGCAGCGCTTCCACAACGGCTTCAACCTGCTCGCTTCGTACACCTTCTCCAAGACCCTTACCGATGCCGACGTGATCCAGCCCTACTGGAGCACGCTGCAAAACGGCGGCGCGGTGCAGGACCCGGAGAATCTGCGCGCGGAAAAGGCAGTCAGCAGCGAAGACATTCCGCAGAATTTCGTCATCAGCTACCTTTACGAACTGCCGATCGGAAGCGGCAAGAAGTTCTTGGGTGGTTCTCCAAAGCCGGTGCGGGCTGCCATCTCTGGCTGGGAAGTCAGCGGTGTGCAGCACTATGAGAGCGGCCAGCCGATGAGCATCAACGGCGCCACCGGCATCCCCGGAAAGAACTCCAGCGTGCGCTTCAATCGGGTTGCCGGCCAGCCGGTGAAGAACCCGAATTACAAGAACCCGATGAAGTTCGACCCCACCAGCAACACCAGCGCCTGCTCCACGGGCTACTTCAACTGCGCTGCCTTCTACGATCCGAACCTTGCCTCCAATCGCGACCCCAACGGCGCCGGCACAAGCGGCCAGGGCAATCCCTGGCGCTTTGGCAGCATGCCCCGCAACTCTTCCGATATCCGCGGTCCGGGCTTCCTGAGCGAGGACTTTGGCATCCAGAGAACCATCCACATCTTTGACAAGATCAACGTGCAGTTCCGCAGCGAGATGTTCAATAGCTTCAATCGCCACATCTTCCTGCGCCCGAACTCGAACCTGAGCAGTACGAACCTGAGCGTTGGTCAAATCGGCGGTACAGTGTATGGCCCCAGGAACGTGCAGTTCCGCCTGAGGATCACCTACTAACTCGCATCTGTCTCAGCCCCGATCTGCGTCTCTCCTGGGACACAACCGGCGCGGTGGTCCGCAATTGGCCGCCGCGCCGCAATCTTCTTCGGTTCAGCGCGCGGCAGGCGTGGAACCTGTAGTTTTCATCCGAAACACGAGGAGCAAGCGAATGTTGTTACGCCTATCTAAGCCTGCGGCTGTGCTGATGAGTTCCATCCTTCTTTTCTGTCTGGGATGCGGAGGCTCCGGTTCCAGTTCTGGCTCCAGTGGCACCCCGGTTACCACCTATGACATGGGCACGCTGACTTCGGTCAGCGACACCAACAAGTTCACCCTGACCAACAACGTCAGCGGCATGGTGTTGGGCATCTCCGGCCAGAGCCAGACCGCGGGAACCAACGTGGTGCAGGAGCTCTCCACCCCCACCACAGCCGATATGGGTTGGCACTTCATGCCCATGGGCAGCAATGAATACAACGTGGAGAACATGCTCACCCACCAGGTGCTGGGTGTTGCCAGCACCTCCACCTCGGCCGGAGCCCAGGTGCTGCAATACGCTGACAACGGCACCGTCGACCACTTGTGGGAATTCTTTGTGCTCAGCGATGGAAACTACCTGGTTCGCAACGTGAACAGCGGCCTGTACCTTGAAGTGGCCAACTCCAGCACCAGCACCTCGGCCACCATCGATCAGGGCCAGCGCGCCGCGACGGGACCGGGCTGCACCTGCCAGGAGTGGAAGCTGACTGACACCGCCAGTGTTGCCTATCCCGCGCCGATGAGCGTCAGCGGAACCGGCATCTACGTGCACGACCCCTACATGCTGCAAGATCCGAATACCCATATCTACTGGCTCTATGGCACGCACCAGACGCTGGCTTACTCCACCGACCTGAGCACCTTCACAACCACCACGCTCACCTCGGCGCAGGGCGCATGCAACACGGCGGAGGGAACCTACTGGACCAGCGTTGCCGGCCACTGCCCCATCATTGGACCCGACTTTGCCTCATGGACCGGATTGCAGACGCCGCCCTCCGACAACGGCGGCAAAAACATCGACGTCTGGGCTCCGAGTCTGCTGTATGCCAATAGCACTTACTACCAGTACTACTCCATTCCCTATCTGCCTTCCACCGGCGCTGAAGCGTTGATCGGCCTGGCAACCAGCAGCACGCCCTATGGCCCGTGGACCGACCAGGGCATCATTGCCACCTCATGGAGCAACGCTACCGCTGCGGTGCCCACCAACAACCCCTGGGGCTTCACCGCCACCACCACCTGGAACGCGATCGACCCGGCCCCGTTTGTAGACGCCAGCGGTAACTGGTGGCTGACGTATGGCTCGTGGTCCGACGGCATCCGCGTGCTGCAGTTGCAGAACCCAACCAATGCAACCTCCAAGTCCACCATCGGACAGCCGGTCTCCACCACCACCAGCACGTGGACCAAGATCGCCTATCGCGGCGGGGGTGAAGAGGGTTCGTTCATCTATCCCTGGGTGGTCAACGGTACCCAGTACTACTACTACTTTGCGCCGATCAACGTCTGCTGCAGCGGCACAGCCAGCACCTATCGCGAGATTGTTGGCCGCTCCACTGCGCCGAATGGTCCCTTTGTCGACCGCGGCGGCATTGCCATGACCTCTGGTGGCGGAACCATCCTTATCTCGTCGCACGGCAACCTCTACGGTCCCGGCGGAGCCAGCGTCTTTACGGACACGGGAAGCAACGGCAACAGTTCGCTGCCCACCATCGTCTACCACTACTACGACGGCAACAACAACGGCACGCCCACGCTCGGCCTCAACCGCTTGGCTTTTACCTCTGACGGCTGGCCTTACATTCAATGACCTTGGTTGCTCGCTCAGGGCAATGCAAAGAACGCGGCCAGGGAAGGATGAATCCTTCCCTGGCCTTGCGCGGATACAAACGGAGACCTCTCATGTGCCGATTTCAAAAAATCCTGGTAGCCCTGCTGTTACTCTCTGCCCCGGCGCTTGTTGCCCAAAAGCCGCAGGCCCTCTCGCTCGGCGGCGATTATCCCATCACCCACGATCCGTCGATCGGCCGGGAAGGCAACACCTACTACGTTTTTGCCACCACCTCGAATCCCGCCGATGGTCAGTTTCCCATCCGCTGCTCGCACGATCTGCTGACGTGGAAGATGTGCGGTCACGTCTTTGAGCACATTCCCGAGTGGATTCAGAAAGTGAGTCCGACCACCAAAGAGTTATGGGCTCCGGATATCTCCTTTTTCAACGGGAAATATCACCTGTACTACGCTTACTCGGCCTTTGGCGTGAATACCTCGGGGATCGCGCTGGCCACCAACGAAACCCTCGACAGCACCAGTCCCAAGTACAAGTGGAAGGACGAAGGCCTGGTCCTGGCATCGGTCAAGACGGATGACTTCAATGCCATCGATCCGAACCTTGTGCTGGACGAAAAAGGCCAACCGTGGCTGAGCTTTGGCAGCTTTTGGGGTGGCATCAAGATGCGTCGCATTGATGCCCAGACCGGCAAGCCCTCGGCCGCCGATCCGCAATTGTATTCGCTGGCCGCGCGCGCCCTGCCAGCCGGTGCGGAACCGGCCAAGCCGGGCCTGCCGCCAAATTGGGAGGCGATTGAGGCGCCCTTCGTCGTGCGTCATGGCGGTTACTACTACCTGTTTGTGTCGTTCGACCTTTGCTGCCGCGGTACAAAGAGCAGCTACCGCACCATGGTTGGGCGCTCGCTGCAGGTGACCGGACCTTACGTGGACGCATCCGGCAAGCTGATGCGTGAAGGTGGGGGCACGCAACTGCTCGCGGGCAATTCGCGCTGGATCGGCCCGGGTGGCGAGTCGGTTCTGCAGCGTCCGGAAGGCGACATCATCGTCTTTCACGCCTACGATGCCGTCACCGGTAAACCGGCACTGCGGATCTCCACTCTTGGCTGGGACGATGGCTGGCCCCACGCCGCGCTGGGAACCGACGGCGAATCAAAATAACGCCGCGAGCGCGTAGAAATCCGCGGCTCCGTTGGCAGCAAAGCTGCTCACGGAGCCGCGGCATAAGGGGGCAGGGAATCCAGGTCTACAACCTTCCTAGAGCATTTTACGAAATGGTGTAGACCCAAGTTTCACAGGTATCCCACCCATTTCCGCATAAAACGCGGAAATGGATGGGGCACGGAGGTCTATAGCAAAACGGAAAATGCTCTAAGAAGAAACAAAAATGCAAGTTCAACAAAACAATGCAGCGAAGAAGAGGTCCGGGCCTGAAGGCCCATTGATTCAAGCTCTCCATTCCGGGGCCTGAAGGCCCCTGCTCCTTCCGCCCGTTTCATCCTTCCGTGGGTCGGCAAAAGCCGGTGGACGACTGAAAGGCTCTAATTTGCTTCTCCGTAGATGCGATAAGCCACTACCGTCGTAGTGATGGGTGTATCGCTGGCCTGCACGGTCTTCAGCAGAACCTCAAAATAGGGAAGCGAGCCGGGATGGGCCTTGTTGAGGAACGCTGACAGGTGATCCTCGGAGAGCAGAAAGTTGCCTCCAGCCTCGGTGGCCTCGGAGCTGGTGCCGTCGATCAGCAACATCTTGCCAGTGTTGTTGGGATTGGGGAGATAGGCCACCACGCAGTAGCCCAGCGGATCGGTATCAGCGCGGTAGACCGGCAGCTCGCCCGGCGCCGGAGCGCGATTCTGGATCGGGCTCTGGAAGTTCGGCGCGGTAAGGTGCACAAAGTTGAGCCGCCCGCTGATGGTTTGCTGCCAAGGGTTCGACACCGGGCCGCCGATCAGGATCACGTTGTCGCGCGCAAACAGGGGCGGCGAAAACTCGCGGGCGCTGTAGAGATGGAAGTTGCTTCCCACCGGGTCCAGGGCCATCAACTGGTGACCGATCCGCACTTCGGCCAGACTGCTCATATTCTTGATGGCGACAACGTTGATGGCCTCGCGCATATCCGGGGTCAAGGATTCGCCCTGGATCTTGATGAGGAAGCTACGGTTCAAATACTCATCAAAGGTGAAGGTCTGCTTGGCCATGTTTTGGACCAGCAGGAAGGCCTGGTCGGAGATGACAATGTCCGTAACGCGGCTGGATTGGGCAAAATGGCTCCAGAGCGCGGCCAGATGGGGTTGGCTCTTCCAGGGGCGGAGGTCCTGCTCCAGCTGCCGATTCTGCTGCCACAGATGAACCGTGAGGCCAACCAGCAGCAAAAGCATCCCGGCAACAACCCACCGTTCCCAGGCCATCTGCCTGCGGAAGGTTCCCTGCACGGCCGCTAGCAAGGGAGGGCTGGCTACCAGCGGCGTCTCCGCGGGCGTCTTTACCAGGGGAAGGAAGCTGAAGACCGGGACGTAGCTTCCGCGGGGGATCTCCAGGCGCAGGGTCTCGTCCACGCCCTCTGACTCGAAGTAGGCCTCAATGCGTTTGCGCAGTTCGGTGGCGTTGGCGCGGACAATATTGTCGGCACTGGTGTCGTAGCCGGGGGTACGGCCAAAGACATTGACGCCGATCTCCTGCTCGTGGATCTGCTCGCAGCGGTCTTCCAGGGCGCGTCGGCCCACGTATTCCAGAAACTCGCGCAGCCGGGGTGCGCGGCGCAGAGGAATGCTCGCACCGATCCGCTCCAGCAGGGCGCGGCAGAGTTCCGGGGCAGGCGAGCTGGCGTCGTGCCAGGCTATGGGGGGCGTCGGGAGGGGCATGGAGGACCGCAATCCATGATAAGGTTCCCATCGCGATTTGCCAATGGGGATATGGAGACTTTGCGTCAGTGGGCTTTCCGGCTCTTAACCTGTGGGCAACAGCGCCGCTCGGTCGTTAAGAGTTGGCCTTCCTCAGAGGTTCGAACCGCAGCGCTCAGGTTGGCGTCAGGCAGGCTCGCAGGCGTCCTCCTCATCGGAGTCGATTGCCGGGTTTGTCGTCTATCATATTGATAATAAATGACATTTGATTATGCTGCTGGAATCCGCTGCCGGTTCCATCGACTGCCTGCTTCGCGCCAGCGAGGGTCCAGCTGCGGACGGAGGATTGGCCTCTGGTCCCATCCCAGCGCGGAAACGCTGTTGGGTACGCAATCGGGCACCGTGAATTAACTTGCCGGTCCTATAAGCCACAAAGGATTCTGCGTCTGGTTCTGGAAGAAGTCGTTTTCTCGACCGATTCCAGACAGCAACCGCTAGGGCGGGTCGCCCTGGCGCTCGCCAGTACCCCGCAGCTGGTGCCTGGCACAAGTGAGAAAAGACAACCAACACCTCCGGCAATCGGGCAAAACTAGAGCATTTACGAAATGGCGTAGACCTAAGTTTCATAGGCATCCCACCCATTTCCGCATAAAACGCGGAAATGGATGGGGCACGGAGGTCTCAAGCAAAAGGGAAAATGCTCTAGATCCATGCGCCGGAAAACCTATTGGAGGAACACAGGATGCAAAGGTCAAAAGTTCAACAACGAAGCCTGCCGCTGGTTCGACGCGGTGCATGGTTCGTAGGGTTTCTGCTGGCAAGTTTGATTTTCCTATTGGGCCACCCGGCCCCGGCACAAACCTCGCAGGGATTCACCGGCACCGTGACCGACTCCACCGGCGCTGTGATTCCCAACGCGAACATTACGGTCCACAATGAGTCCAGCGGCGTGGACAAGAGCGCCGCCTCAACGTCCACCGGCAACTACTCCATTCCGTTCCTCAGCCCAGGCGTTTACGACGTCAGCGCCGAGGCGCCCAACTTCAAAGCGGTGAAAAAGACCAGCATCACCCTGTTCACGGCCCAGACCGTGCAGGTGAACTTCCAGCTAACCCCCGGCAGCGTGAGTCAGGAAATCACCGTGAACGCGGCGGCCGACGTGCTGGATTATTCCAAGGCTGATCGCGGCGACGTGATGGAGCTGGACCGCATTCAACAGCTGCCCATTCTGGCCGGCGATGCTTTCAACATTGCCAACCTCAGCGCCGGCGTGGTGAACACCCTGGCCGCAGGCAGCTACAACCCCTATAACCAGACCGCGCAAAGTCTTGGCATTCACGGCGGCGGCATTGAACTGAACATTGACGGCACCACCGACTTGAGTATGACCGGAGCGCAGAACTACGCCTACGATCCGCCCACCGACGCGGTGCAGGAGTTCAAGATCACCACCAACGCCTACGACGCGGCCGCCGGCCGCTCCCCGGGCGGCGCCATCGATCTGACCCTCAAATCGGGCGGCGAAAAACTGCACGGCGATATGTATGAGACCATGCGCCGCGGCTTTCTGGACGCCAATAGCTCCACCAACGATGCCAACAGGGTGAAGAACGGCTTGCTGCCGCAGTACAACGTGCCGCAGCACACCCAGGACTACTACGGATTCGAGTTGGACGGTCCGGTGATTCTTCCCAAGCTCTGGAACCGCGAGAAGAAGACCTTCTTCATGCTGGCGTATGAGGAGATCAAGAACCTGAGCGGCTCGGCGTCGAATGGCTCCGTGCCCACCCAGGCCATGATCGGCAATGGCACGCAGAATCCGGGCCAAGGTGACTTCAGCGCCCTGCTCACCGCCAACGGCGCAACCTACAACCAGCCCGTGTACGATCCGCTTTCAGAGGCCACTTGCACGGCCAACAACACCGACAACGGAACCTACGGCGGCAAGAATCCGCACTCTTGCCGCTACCAGTTTGGCTATGGGCCTGGCATCGCGCCCGGACCGCAGGGCAATCCGGTCTTGACCGGCACGGCCAACGTGATTCCGGCCAACCGCATGGATCCCACCGCGCTCAAGGTCCTCTCCTGGTACGCCTATCCCAACCAGGCGCCCAGCGCAACTACCGCCAATGACTTCAACAACAACTATGGCCAGAACAACCCGACCACGGCTCTGGAGCGCAACTATCTGCTCAAGGTGGATCAGAAGATTGGCGACAACGACAACGCCTATTTTGCGCTGCGCCTGTGGACGGAGTTCGGCACCTCGATCAACGGCAGTCCCCGCAATAACGTGAACCCAGCGCACCCAGGGCTGAACTATGCCGGTTACGGCGCGCACTTCAACAGTCACTATAAGGACCCGAGCGCGGTCATCGGCTGGACGCACACCTTCAGCCCCAGTCTGGTGAACTCGTTCAAAGCCTCGGCCATGATTACCGACCAGACGGATACCACGGGTCCTGCTTCTGGCTACGATCCGTCGAACCTGGGCTTCTCCGCCAGCCTGGGCGCGGCCAATCCATCCTACTTCCAGCGCTTCCCGTCGATCACGCCGGGCAACTACAACGTGCTGGGTTCCATCTCCGGGCTGGATCGCGGCGATAACGAGCTGGCGATTCTGGATGTGGTGAACTGGACGCACCGCAATCACGTGGTGCACTTTGGCGTGGATCTGCGCCCCGGCCAGTACGCGCAGCGGCTCAGCAACGGCGCCGGTAACTCCGTGAACCTGTCAGTAGGCAAGGGCTGGACGCAGCAGTGGGACACGGTGGTCACGGGCGGCGCAACCGGCCTGTCCACCACCGCCGGATATAGCGGCAACTCGATTGCGTCCATGCTGCTCAGCACCTGGGACTCCGGCAACGCCACCTATCAGCCGCAGAACTTCTACTCCTTCCACTATTACTCCGGGTTCTTCCAGGACGACTGGAAGATGCGTCCCAACCTGACCGTGAACCTGGGCATTCGCTGGGAGCAGATGGGCGGCTATACAGATCGCCATGACCGCCAAGTCTCTGCCTTCGACACAACGGATGTGAATCCGATCAGCTCCCTGGTTGCGCCCTCGGCTCTGCCTCTGAGTTCTTCTCTGCTGGGCGGCATCACCTACGCGGGCGTCAACGGCAATTCGCGCTCGCCCTTCAAGCCGGTCTACTACGACTTTGGACCGCGCGCCGGTTTTGCCTACACCATGGACGCCAAGACGGTTGTGCGCGGCGGCGTGGGACTCTACTACGTGGACGACGGCAACGGCGGCTCCGGTTCGGCCTTTACTCCGCCCCAGACCGGCTACGCTTCCACCACCACCTACACCGGCACCAACGATGGCGGCGCCACGCCGCTGCAGAATCTCTCCAACCCGTTCCCCACCATCCAGACGCCCACCGGCAACTGTGGCGGGAATAAGTCACTGTGCCTTGAAACCAACGCCGGCCAGTCGCTCACGTTCGTCAACCCCAACTATCGCCCTTCGCAGTTCCTGCAAGGGTCGATCGGCGCGGAGCGTCAGTTCAGCGCCTTCGATACTCTGGAGGTCTCCTTCACCGCGTCGCGCGGCTATAACATGACCTACTCCGACGACATCAACCACCTTGGTGCATCGGCGCAGGCAGCCTGCGATCCGGAACGTGGCGGACCAGAGTCCAATTGCACCTCCGGCGCCAGCACCGGCACCGTGGGTTACATCACCAACCCGTTCAAAGGCCTGGCTCCGTTTGCCGCAGCGGGCAGCTACTACACGGCCTCCACCATTCAGCGCATCAACTTCTCTCGCCCGTTCCCGGTCTTTACCAGCGTGACGGAGAGCAACCTGAACGGCGGCAAGTATTGGTACAACGGTTTGGAAGCCGTGTTCACCCATCGCACCTCGCATGGGCTCACCCTGCACGCGACCTACACTTACTCCAAAGCCATGTCGGCAGCTGGATTTGCCGACACCATCAATCGCGTTCCCTCCCGTACCATCGCTTCCACCGATAATCCGCACCGCATCACGATCTCCGGCATCTATGCACTGCCCATCGCGCGCGGCCGCGGCTTCTTCCCTGGGATCAATCGCTATCTCGACCTGGCGGTTGGCGGATGGCAGGTGGCTTCCATCTTCACGTATCAGTCGGGCTTCCCGTTCAACATCAGCGGGTACGAGATCAACAAGAGCGCCAACGGCGGCTACATTCTGCCCCGCAAGCGCTACTGGCCTGGTCAGACGAACGCCAACTGGAGCGGTACCTATGCTCCCACCAACTCTTACGTTCAGGCCTTCAAACCCTGCGTAGGCTATCGTGATCCCACCTCCGGCGCCATCACGCAGGAACCCTACTCCATCGCTGCTGGCTGCCAGCAGCCCAACTTTGTCCAGCTGCTCAGCGGCTACAGCGTGACGCCAAACATTGTTTATTCCGGCGTTCGTCTGCAGCGCATTGTGAACGACGATGCCAACGTGAGCAAGACCTTCGAGGTCTACAAGCGCATCAAGTTCCAGCTGCGCATGGATGCGTTCAACGTACTCAACCATGTGATCCAGAACTCCAGCGGTTACGACACCACCGTGGGCGACTCCAATTTTGGAACCTACCAGATGGGCACCGCTGGTGGCGGAAATTACAACAACCGGCAGATTCAGCTCAACGGCAGACTTAGCTGGTAGGCATCTGAAGCCCAACACCGCGGCCGGATTCCTCAGGGGTCCGGCCGCATTCTTCCTCAACCGGAAAAGCTCCATCAACACCCAGATGGAAGAAGACCACCTGCGATACACTTCACCCTTGATACGGTTGTTGTGTACCTCGATTTTCCAGAACCAAAGCTGATCCATTGACCCGCGCCTTGTGCTGCAGGTCGGATTGTTGCCAGGAGAAGACAGCACATGAAGATGACGCGACGCACGATCGCGAAGAGTTTGTTGGCAGGAACGGCGGTCGGTTTGCCGTCTCTATTGGCAAGCCAGGAGGCGCGGCATGTGGCCGCCCATGCAACCAAAACCCCAGCCCCGCAGAGCATCCAATGGACACGCGTGATGCCGGGCGTGTGGCGCGCGCGGTTAGGAACGCCAGAGCGCTTTTCGCCAGTGGCGGCGCGGATGATTGCTTCCCAGGAGCAGGCCCTTGCCAGCTTGCCGCGCGTGGAGCAGCCGCCCATGGACAACCTCGTCGGCAAAGTGACGAAGCGTGGATGCCTCGTCGAGCTGCCCTTGCATCCGGACGAGCAGGTTTATGGCCTGGGCCTGCAGATGCTCTCGTTCGCGCAGCGCGGCAAGAAGAAGACGCTGCGCGTCAACGCCGACCCCAAATTCGACAGCGGTGACTCGCACGCGCCGGTTCCGTTCTACGTGACCACCCAAGGCGTGGGCGTGCTGGTGGATACCGCGCGCTATGCCACGTTCTACATGGGCGATGCCCGGCCCAAGCCCGAACATGCCGTGGCCAAGGCCGGCAACGAGCCACCCGATCCTAACTACACGCATAACTTGAAGGCGCACGACCAGGGAACCGTGACCGTTGAAGTGCCTCACGCCGCGGGTGTGGATGTGTACCTTTTCGCGGGCCCTGAGATGATGGATGCGGTCAGGCGTTACAACCTGTTTTCCGGCGGCGGACCCCTGATTCCGGAGTGGGGACTGGGCTTCTGGTATCGCGTGGATGGGCGCTCCACGGAGCAAAGTGCGCTGACACTGGCCAAGGAGTTTCGCGAGCGGAAGATCCCTTGCGACGTGCTTGGCCTGGAGCCCGGGTGGCAGTCCCATTCTTACTCCTGCACCTTTGAGTGGAACGAGGAGCGCTTCCCGAACCCGGACCGCTTTCTGGGCGCGGCCAAGCAACTCGATTACAAAGTCAACCTCTGGGAACACGCTTATACGCATCCTGCCTCGCGCATCTTTACCGCGCTGGGACCGCACTCGGGCAACTACGGCGTGTGGGGCGGCCTGGTGCCCGACTTTGCAGGCGCAGCGGCAGGCGAGATCTTTGGCGCTCATCACGGCCAGCGGTTCATCGACGCCGGCGTGAGCGGCTTCAAGTTAGATGAGTGCGATAACTCCGACTTTACCGGCGGATGGAGCTTCCCCGAGGCCAGCGAGTTCCCTTCGGGCGTGGATGGCGAGCAGATGCACAGCAGCTTCGGCATTGGCTACCAGATGGCGATCTGGAACCAGTTTCGCAAGCGGCGCATCGACACCTACGGCTTGGTGCGGTCCAGCGGCCCGCTGGCAACGCCCTTTCCGTTTGTGCTCTACAGCGACCTCTATAACCATCGCGACTTTATCCGCGCGCTGGTGAACTCCGGATTCAGCGGCCTGCTGTGGTGCCCTGAGGTGCGCGACGCGGTCAGCGAAGAAGACCTGATTCGCAGGCTGCAGAGCGTGGTCTTTTCGCCGCTGGCCATGGTGAATGGTTGGTACATCAAGAACCCGCCCTGGAAGCAGCTCATCCGCAAGCTGAATAACGATGGCGTAATGATGGAGAACTGGCAGGCGCTGGAGGCGCGCTGCCGTGAGGTTATAGGTTGGCGCATGCAGTTGACGCCCTATCTGCGCTCCGCCTTCGCACGCTATCGCCAGGACGGCACACCGCCCTTCCGCGCGCTGGTGATGGATGCGCCGAAAGAGCTGGACCTGCATGTTGTCGACGATCAATACATGATCGGCGATCGCATGATGGTGGCTCCGCTGTTTGCCGACGAGCCTTCGCGCAAGGTGGTTCTGCCCACCGGAAGTTGGCACGATTTCTGGACGGGAGAGAAACTCCAAGGCGGGACAACGTTCGTCGTACAGGCTACGGCGGAGAAGATTCCCGTCTACGTGAAGAGCGGAAGCCTGATTCCATGGGCAGAAGTGGGATTGCACTCCGCCGCGCCTGAAGCTCGCCAGTTGACGGTGCGCATCTACGGCGACGGGGCGCGGGCATGGCAATTGAACGACGGCCAGGATGCCCTCAAGCTCAGTTGGAGCGCGGGCACGGGACACGTCGGGGGCTCATCCAGCTACACCGTTCGCGCCTGGAAGCAGATTGGCTGACGGCTTGCCTTCAGTGGCCGGGAGTTACATCCCGGCCACACGGCAGAGTTATACATCAACACTGTTTCCGCTAGCTATTGTTGCGTCAGCTCCGCGTCCACCAGGGCCGTAGGGTCAAGAAGAAACCGCACCCACTCACGCGTACCAATGTGAACCCGTTCCCCCGCAATGCGCCTTTCTCCAATGCGCAGTGTCTTTGCCTCGCCCTCGACGGGAAGCACAATCTCCGCGCTCCGGGAAAGCGAGATCGAAAGATGCGTTCCCTGGCGCTCGACAAAGGCCGATCCCGCGCCTCCAATCATCTTCAGATGAAGCCGCGGCGTTGAAGCCCAGTTACCATCACCCAACAACATGCGAGTAAGTCCCGGGCCTGAGTCCCACACGCAATAAGTAGCCTGGCACGCGGCGTCCCGCGTGCGGATCACGTCTTCCCTCTTTACTGCGCTGAGGATCGTCTGTTGCCGAGATTTATCCTCTTTCACCTGCACAGCTACCGCACCCGCCGGAGCGCTGCTCATGGAAATCTGTTGAACAGACTGAATGGAGGAATCCTGGTCTGTGCGCGCCGGTTCAAAGACAGAGACAAAAGGGTGTGTCCAGGCTTCTCCGCTCTGCCGCAGGACGATGGTATGCAGCGGCAATGCGCCAATCTCCTTGGGAACCAGATCGCCTAGTGAGCGGGCGGCTGGTGCGAGCACGCTGAACATCTGTCGGTTCGCGGCTCCTGCCATCCAGGCATGCAACTGGACCTGAGGCTGCTGCGGTAAATCGAGTTTGTAGATAGCGTGATAGATGGCAGCCGGGGCCAGCGTGTGCTTGTCCCACAAATAGTCGTAGGCACCGAGCGTTTCTTCCGCGAAGGTCAGTTTGTCGGTCGGTGCCTGTGCCAGTGCGCTACTGTCGCCCGCAGTGATTTCGAGCGATTGGCCCAGAGCGTGGAAGAAGTAATCGTGCTCGCGGTCCTTCCCGTCACGACGATGGGAACGGAAGATGTCAATCGAGTATGCGTGCTCGGGCGATGTGCGTATTGTCGCCGTGACGCGCCGCTGATCGGAATTGGTCTCAGGTTCCAGAAACGAGACGTCCGCATACGTCATCGGAAGTGCAAATCCCTGCTTGTCGCCGGGCGTGGGAAACGATGCGTTCACCGTGAATCCATGATGGCTCAACATGGTCGGATAAGACGAGACGCCATCCACAACCACCGTGTTATGCGCGGGAAACTGCGCATAGTACTCGTTGTGGTCCGCTTCGAAGTAGTTCGTGCCAATACCGCTGTCGGGCGCAAGCGGCAAGCCCATTCCGTAAAGTTCAATGGTGATGCCGTTGGCGTGCTGATGGTTTCCCAGCGAGCCTGCTTCTGAAATTGTCAGGCCATTTTGAGGATCAAGGCCATTGCGCTGGACGAAATAACTCACGGAGGGTGCACTGAACGTGGCCGTCAGCACCTGTTCCGGCTTGAGGGGCGGAATCGATGGATCCAGTTCCACGTGCTCACGGTCGAAGAGCGACTCAAGTCCGAAACCGCGCGAACGAGGCTCCGCTTCGGATGGACGACGTTGTCTGCCCTCGCTGTTGAGTTGATCGAAGAACTTGGCCAGGCCGGTAAAGTAGACCTCGTCTTCGTGCCGGTGATGCAGGCGAGCATTCTCCACCATCGACCGAGCCGGGATGGCGGAGATGGGCCCGTAGTGCGAGTCGCCCCACGATACAGTCGTGCCGTTCTGAAAGGCGTACTGCGCCATGGCTGTTACGGCCTTGCGAACAACGGGAATATCCTGCAACAGGTCGGTGCCCGCGGAACGGTCCATGCGATTGATGAGCGAGATAAAGTCGGCCACAACCGTCATCGAGTATCCCGGCGCCTCAAACCAGATACCCGTCTCGCTGTCGAATCCTCGCGCCGCAAGTTTGCGCAACGACCACTGCCGAATGGAATCCTCGTTGAGAATCAGATTCAGATAATAATGCGATCCATGACCATCCGCGTAGGCCGAATCATCCTCCAGCACAAAGGCCACGGAAGCAATAATGTTGGCCTCAAACAGGTCCCAATTGTTGAACGGAACGCCGTTGTGGATGGTAAGGTTGATCCATTTGCGAAAGGCGTCGGCATAGATGGGCAGTGCGCCGGGATGATGGCGCTCGATATAGTCGTGCAGAAAGTCATAAGTGGAAGCCAGGGACGGAAGCACGCTGCCCTCCTGAATAACTTCAAAGGTGGACATGCCGTAGATGGTTTGACTGTGGCCGTGATTCAGATCGATGGGTTCGTTGCGATAGTACATGCCGCGCATGTAGGTATCGAAGATGGTGAAGGCGAAGCGTGCGTACTCCTCGTCGCCCGTAATCCAGGCCAGTTCGGCGGCGTTCTGGGCCATGCGCAGAATCGAAGTGTTGATGCCGTCGATGACGCGGCCGCTCTTTGAAGGACTCGCCCATTCAAGCGGCTCGCCCGGCGCCGATGTATTGATCAACCAGACGCCGCGGGTGTCGTCCTCATACGGCGGAATGTCCTCCAGTTTGGGCGCGCGGTAAACGCTCACTGGATTGCGGCTGCCAGGATATCTGACCGTTGCCGCCGGCGCACGCCCGGAGGCATGATCGAAGACATCGCCGCGGTTGTAAACATCCGTGGCATGCGAGGTCCAATACATCTGCAGGCGCGAGGCAACCCACATCGGATCCTGCCGCACATGATCCAGATAAGGTGATAACTCAACACGAGTTTTTTCTACTGTCTTCCGTGCTTCGGCATCCTCCGCCACGAGGGCACTGATCTCGGCCTGGGAGTTGCCCTGGCGCGCCGCGACGCGCGGATGGACGTTGGTGAGATGGGTCGGAATTGCGATGGGCTGTGAACTCGCACAGCGCAACTCAGCGGGGAGGTCAACAAAGGCGATCAAAAGAAGCAGGCAATGAATGCGCACAGGAAGTCCTTCTTGGTTCTGGTTTCGATCAAGGGGCGGCGGTTCCTACGAAGACTGCGCCGGAGTTGATGTTCAGGGTCTACGGTTGAGGTGATGGCAAACGCATTTACGTGGTTCGCCCATTGTCAGCGGGAGTGCAGCGGTGATCCCGCAGTTTCCAAAACTCATCGCGCCTGCGCGTTGGTTCCATTCGTCCTGGCACTGGCTTGGTTGGTTCAACGCAAAGCGGCCAGTTCGCTCCTGGCTCGCGCCATTGAGGGAATGCCGGGGTCGGCGTTCTTCATCCAATCCAGAAACGCCTTGTACTCGGCGTGCGCGGGCTG
Organism: uncultured Occallatibacter sp.; assembly: GCA_964645855.1. Taxonomy (GTDB): domain Bacteria; phylum Acidobacteriota; class Terriglobia; order Terriglobales; family Acidobacteriaceae; genus Telmatobacter. The sequence continues at coordinate 83,936 of CAZYDF010000001.1, read as the reverse complement.
CATCTTGCCCTCTTTCGCCAGTACCCGAGCCAGTTCCAGATGTGCAAGGAAGTAGGCGGTGTCCAGCGGATCAAGCCCAGGGTTGGCAAGGATGAGCCGGTAGTCGGCCTCCGCGGCCTCCAGTTGTCCAGCCTGGGTCTCGGCTTGGGCTCGCAGCAGCACGGAAAAATCCAACCATTGGTGGGGACGCGCAGGCTCCAGGTCTTGAATAGCTTCCTCGGGGCGATGGACGGCGAGCGCGGCATCAGCGCGGAGGATGAGTGTCTGGCTCTCGTCGTGTTCGGTTGCGTGGTTGGGCCGCGCAGCCGGACTGGCCAGGTACGCCTGTGCCGCGCCTGGTGCGCCGGCATCGGCCCGTGCTATGGTCAACATTTCAGGCTCGGCATTCTTGCCCAGCAGCTTCAGCAGGTGCAACGCATCGGGCTGTTTCCCCAATGCCGCAACGGCTCTGGCTTCATCGAGCAACAGCGCATTCGCCATCTCCCCATCGCTGTCGTGCTCGGCGACATCGCGGCCGAGCGTAAAGTCGCTGGCTGCCTCCCGCAGTTTTCCCGCCGATGCCGCCGCACAGCCCATGCTGTCCAGGGCGCGCGCCTCCCTGGGGTGCGCGACACTCCACTGCTGGTATCGCCGGATCCCCGCCTGATCCTGTTCCAGCCACGCAATCCGGAAAAGAAAGTCTTGCAGCCAAAATACGTTGGGATTGTTCTTTGACGCTTTGATGGCCACCTGTTTTGCATCGGCGATGCGGCCCAGCTTGCGGTAAACCACCGCCAGCCGCCATGCGATGGTTCCAGACGGGTTCAACTGATAGGCCCGCTCGCAGGCACTCTGGGCCGCGCTGTTGTCCCCGACTTTGGTATAGGAGTTGCACAGATTGCTCCACAGCGTCGCGTTTTGCGGATAGATGCTTACGGCCGCCTCACTGGCGGCGATGGACTGGTTGAGGTCCTTGACGACGTTGGTCCAGTAGGAGATCTCGATATTGGCCCGCTCCAGAGCCGTGGCGCGTTCCCGCAGGTCGAAAGCCCGCTTGTAATACTCGGCCTCCTTCTGGCTATTGGAGCGCATCCCATACGCTACGCCCAGCGCCCGCCATGCGGTGGCAAAGTTGGCATCGATGGCGACGGCCTTCTGGTAGAGATCGATCGCCGCCTGGGTATTGCCCTGGTTCAGCAGTAGCGTGCCCTCGGAGTAGTCTTCCAGCGCCGGCAGCGAAGAGGTGGTCGCATTCTTGATCGGCGCCCGGTACTCGACCACCTGCCGCCGCGACTCGCCCAGATCCCGCAACAGGGCCTGCGTCAACTTGTCCATCGCGTCCAGCACGCTGTTTTCGTCGTCCAGGTGCATTTTTTCCGCCGTCACGGCCGCGCCCGTGGCGCAGTTGGCCGCCTCCAGCCCGATCAGGTACCGGGTCCCCACGCGCGCAATGGCTCCGCTCACGATCACCTGATAGTTATTGCGCTGGCAAACCTCGCGAGCCACATCGGCGGTAAGCTGCGTGCTCGCGGGTTTCTGCATCGTCGCCAGTGCGGTCGCAATCTGGCCGCGGCTCATCAGGTCGATAAAGGGAGATTGCTCCAGCGAGATGCGCAGCGCCGACTGCAGCGAGCTGTCAAAGACCGCTTCCCCGGTCTGGTTCTGAAACTGGGCCAGCACCACCTCGCGCAGGACCGGTCTGGGGCGATGCATCCAAACGTAGGCTCCTGCCGCCGCGACAGCCATCCCCAGAGCCGCAACCACTGTCGCGATCTTCCAGCGGCTTGCGCGCGCGGCCACCGGCAAAGCCTCCGTCTCCTCGACAACAATGTGCGTCCGCTCGCGCGTCTGCACCACGGTCACCCTCTCCGCGGCGGCTTCCGGATGTACAACCGCGACCTCGGCCACAAACTGGTAACCACGTCCCGGAATAGTGGCAATGTAATCGCCCTGGGGAGAGAGGGCTTTGCGCAGCAGGGAGATCTGGCGGGCCAGGTTGCTCTCTTCCACGATTGCGCCGTGCCAGACCTGCTCTAGCAGCTCATCTTTTTCGATAGGACGCCCGGGGTTCGCCACCAGATAACAGAGCACGTCCAAGGCCTTCGGCGGCAGCGCCACCGGTTGGCCATGGCAGCTCAAGGACCTTCGAGCTGGATGGATCTCGAACCCCTCGACGCGGTAGAAGCCGTCAAAATTGCGCGCCATGATCACTTCTTCCGAAAGAATCAAAAAAATTAAACTAAGTCAAGACACTTTCCAGCCCCTTGCGCACTCCTAGCCACGAGGTCCAGGTCGCCCAAGACAAAGGAAGCGGACCAAAATGCTGTTCCATCAGGATGAACCCGGAGATGGGAACGAGGCAAGCGCAAACACCCGATCAAGAGAGACGGCGAAGCGGCGGATCGAGATCACCGTCGAACGCGAGATGATTTCGATCACGCGCTCGGTCGAGCAGCCACGCTCGAACGTGTCAGCGGCCAACCATGAGGCCTCCGCGCTCGCAGAGCAACTGGCTGCCTGGCTTGCGCCCATTGCCATGGAGCGGACGGAAACCCCGTTGGTGCAGTCGGCCGAAAGCGCTGCACCGGCGCAGGGGCAAGAAAGCGAGGAATAGAGCGATGAAGATGAATCGTTGGGGTCTGTTCGTGGCACTGGTGGCGCTATCGCAGGCGCCCGCTGCGGTGGCGCAGTTAGCGGTTCCCGCAGCCAAGTCTCCTGTTACACCCACCGCCATGCTTCGGGCGGCATCGGCCCAAACCGGGGAGCGCATGACCGCGGCAAAAGATCCAGCAGGCGAGGGCATCCAGGTTCACGGCCACTGGATTCTTCAAGTGAAGAACGCCGACGGCACCTTGGGCGAGCGCCGCGAGTTTGAAAACTCGCTGGTCACCGACGATCAGGCTGTCTCCGGAAACCAGCTTCTGTATCTCTTGCTCTCCGGCAACGGCGCGGCTGGCGATCCGGTGGTTATCTTCGGCGTCAACACCATTCCAAGCGGAGGAGCCAGTCAGGAGTGTTCCGGGCCTCAATTCGCCGTGCCTACGATTCATTGCTATGGAATCACCACGTCAAAAAGTCCCGTGCTGGGCACCACCGGGCTCAGTTACTCCCCACTCTGCTTCTCCGGGATTCAAACCGGACTGAGCGTCACCACGAATGTGACATCGACGGTAAACATCGTTCTCGCCGGTAACTTCACGGTTCCTTCTGGAGTGACTTCGTTCACCTTTGTGCAAACGGCATGGCCGGTCTGCACCGGCGCAAGCATCCCGCAGGCGGCATGGCTTTCCCAGTCCAACGGCGCCGAGGGAGAGCGATTCAGCGGCGATCCGAGCGCCAATCGCGGTGGAACCATCGCGCCCAGCGCATGTAATAACACCGTGAACTTCACGTCCAACCAACTCATCGTCGGTCCAATGACGTCCACCAACATTCCTAGCGGTCCGCTGGTCGTAACTCCAGGCCAGACCATCCAGGTTACGGTGACGATCAGTTTCTCCTAGCTGCGCTCGCGATTTACAGCAAGGCAGGCAAGATCGAGAGACGTACGGGCGATCTCATCGCCGGCGATGGCGCTTCCGAGTTCCGCTTCCGCAAGCCGCTGATCTACCAGCGCGACGGCGATCGCAAGCTTGCGATAAGCGGTGGTTACCAGTTGGCCACGCATAACACGATTGCTTTCTCGCTCGGGACTTATGACCATTCCAAGCCCCTCGTCATCGATCCCACCATCGTCTATTTCACGGTTATCGGTGGCACAACCGCCAGCACCACTTTTCACGGCATGGCCGTGGACAACAAAGGCATGGTCTATGTCCAGGGCATCACCACCGCCACCACTTATCCCACTACGAGCGGCGCGTACCAAGCTTTTTGCAACGCCTACAGCGCCACACAGTGCAGTAACTTCTTCGTGGCCAAGTTCGATCCCACGCAATCAGGCAGCGCCTCGTTCGTCTATTTCACTTATGTTGGCGGCAGCGATCCCGGCGTGGGCATCTATAACTATAGCAGCTCCTATCCGATGAACGATCTGGCCGTTGACGCCAATGAAGACGCCTATTTCACGGGTTACACAGGAAGCATGGGCGTCAGCAGTTACCCGGTGACCGCGAATGCCTATGGCGCAACGGCCAAGCAGTGGTTCAAGCCCGGCGTGGTTGCGGTGGACGCCAATCAGAGCTTGAGCGTGCGCTCTCTTCCCGCAAACAGTAGCCTATATTCGACGGCAACGGACACCACCACGATCACGGTAACTCCCGCGCCTCTCACCGTCAGCGCCAGCAACGCCACGCGCGCCTACGGCGCATCCAATCCATCTTTTTCAGGTTCCATTCAAGGCGCGGTGAATGGCGACATGTTTACGGAGAGCTTCACCACCACCGCTACCGTGGCGTCGGCTCCGGGTAAATACGTCATCGTGCCCGCAGCGGCTGGCGCAAACCTTGGAAATTATACTCAGACCGTCGTCGACGGGTCGCTGACCGTGACGCAGGCGGCCACAACCACAACTCTGGCCATCAACCCGTTGGCTGCAACCACGGGCCAATCTGTCACCTTCACGGCCACTGTAGCTCCCTTCGCCAGCGGCACGCCTACGGGATCGGTCACCTTTGCATGTCCGAGCAGTTCCGTCTCTATCGGGAGCCATCGCCCTTGCCGGCGGCGTTGCCGCATGGATTAGTTCAAGCTTGCCGACTATGGCGTCCAGTAACTGCTTCACTGCCACTTACAACGGTGATACGAATTTCCAGGGCTCGGTCTCTCCGGCGCAAAGCCTCACCGTCACCGATTTCGAGTTGGACCCCTCCACGTTTTCCACCAGTCTCGACTTGGTGCCGGGGGGCAGCATCAACTTCAAGTTTGTTGTGGACCCGCTCGGGGGTTCGTATAGCAGCAATGTTGTTCACGGTGACCGGCTTGCCGCAGGGTGTGACCGCCACGGTCGATCCCAACCCCGTCACGCCCGGGGCCAATCCGGTCACGGTGACGGTAACGCTTACAGGCTTGGGTCTTGCCTTCCAGATGCAGAATCGTGCGCGCAACCGAGCGCCGCTGCTGCGGGCGCTTCTGGTGCCGCTCATAGGCCTTCGCCTGCGCGCCCGGCGTACCTTCTGGCGCGCACTCTTTCTTGCTCCCGGCCGTCGCCCTTGCGGTGCTCGTGACCATGCTCGCGCTCAACGCCTGTTCCGGCACGGGGTTCTTCAGCCAGCCGCCCGAGACCTACACTCGAACTGTCACCGGTACAAGCGGCGCAGCGCAGCACGCGAACATAATCCGCCTGACCGTGGAGTAACTCGCATGCGAATCCAATGCGCGGTGGCACTGGGCACGGCCTTCCATCCTGACCGTCGCGCCGGTCCCAGAGACGATCGCCCTTCTCATCGGGCTAACGGGGTGGTCGGCATTCCCTCGGGGTCTAAAGCCCCGTGTTGAAAGAATGGAACTTAACGTACGAGCTAAAGCTCGTACCCTTCAAAAAAGCCCTGAACCTCGAGTTTTTCCGCAGCCTGTAAAGCCCTCCTGATTTAGCAGGCCTTACGTACGGGCTGAAGCCCGTACCCTTCAAAGCTGAAGCCCGTACCCTTCAATGTTGAGGCTCGTACTCTTCAAGGCTGATAAACGATCCTCTGCTTGAGACACTCCGCTAGGTGCGGATGCGTTGAAAGAGGATGGCCAACAGGCTGATTCCGGCAGGCTGAGCCGCGCAGACTTTCACCGTGGTTCCCTGACCAGGGGTGCTGAGAATGGCGAACTCTGCCTTGATGCGGGCGGCGCGATTCCTCATCCCGGAGATGCCCAATCCATCCTGGATGGCTCCATCGGGGAAGCCATGGCCATCGTCGCGGACGGTAAGGCAGACGGTGTGCCTGTGGAGCGCAAGCTCGAGGTCGATCTGCTTGCATCCAGAGTGTTGAATGGCGTTGCTGATGGCCTCCTGCCCAATGCGAAACAGGCCATCGGTGATGCGCAGCGGGAGTTTGGAGTTCTTGCCGGTGTAGGCGGTGGCAATGCGCAAGGGGCCACCGTCGCTGAGCCGCTCGCCGGATTCGCGGAGCGCGGTCAGGATGGCCGCGGCGTCGCGATACTGCGGACGCAGCGCGGCAATGGTGCGGCTGGCCTCCTTGTGGCAGAGCTGGACCATCTCCAGCGCATTGCCAATGTGGGAGCGGATGAAGCTCTCGCCGCGCTTTTCCTGGCTGGCGGCCTGCAACTGGAAGGCAATGCCGGAGAAGTTCTGGGCCAGCGTGTCGTGCATCTCAAAGGCCAGCTCCTCGCGTTCAGCCAGCAGGGAGTTCATGTGCCAGCGCTGCAGGCGGTGCAGGGCCAGCTGCGCGGTCAGGAAGAGCATGCCTGCCAGCAAGAGAAGGAACAGGATATGGCGCAGCGACCACCAGGGTGGAGCGGCCAGCACATCGATGTGGTCCACGATCACCGCAAAGGGGTAGACGTTGTTGGTAAAGCGGGGCATCGACGTGGCGGTTCCCAGCAGGCGGAGGCGGCTTCCTGGCTCCAACTCGGCGGCGCGTGTGGGGAAGTCGCGCAGGCCAACGGCGCGGAACTGGTAGTCGTGGTCTTGGAGAACCAGTTCGTAGCCGGAAGGCTGCACGTGGACGCTGACCAGGATGCCCTCGATGGTGATGGTGCGGCCGCGGTAGACGCCGCTGGTCAGCTCGGATGCGGTAACGGCCAGCGGCGGAATGGGTGTGTCAGACCAGAGCACGCGCACCTTGGCGTTCTCCAGTTGGCTGCGGAAGCGGGTGGAGACCACGTCGCCCTGAGCCTCGACCACATCGCCGCGCTTGAGGTTGGAGTGGGGATCGAGGTTGGGAATGATCAGCGCACTGGAGCTGTCCTGGATGGCTGTGAGGGGGGGCGTGGAGATCACCGTGCCCTGGAGCGTGACGCCGGGATGACGGCCGGGATCGAGCGCGAAGGTGCTGATGAGTTGCACGCCGGGCAGCACGGCGTGTTGGCGGGCCTGACTGATGAAGGCCGCAACATAGGGCGCGGGCTCCGGTAGCAGCGAAGCGTCGATGTTGTCTGGCGGCCCAGCGCCCTCCGGCTGGCTTGTGGGAACGCCGCGGGCCAGGAGGTCGGCCGGGGAGGCAGCGGAGATGCGCAGGCTCTTCCACCGGGTGCTGGTGAGCGAGGAGCGGAGGCCGAAACTGCCCTTGCGCAGGCACTCCGGATCGCTGGCCGGGAGCGAGGTGGTGCGGCCGTCGGGCGTGGTGGCTTCCAGCAGGAAGCTGCACCCCACGGCGGCTACGCGTAGATGGATCCAGCCGCTCTGTCCGGCTGGAACCGGCAAGCGGCCGCGCGCCAGCGAATGCCAGCCGTAGTCGGAGCGGCCAAATTCGAGGACCCCGTCGACGGTGCGGATACCGGCAAAATAGCCGCGATAGGAATCGACGCCTTCCTCCTCGTTGCTGGAGCGGAGCAGGATGCCGGCCTCACCATAGGAGTCGGCAATCTGCATGTCGGCCTGCACCTGGAAGTCCTGCCAGGGACCGAGGCGGCTGACCAGTTTGGCGCCACGCTCTTCCGATTTGCTTTCGATCTCGCCGGTGCTGGCGTCCCAGGAGCCGCCCAGCGCGGTCCAGGCGTCGGCGCGGGAAAAGTCCACCGCATAGCGTGCGGAGCTGCCGGGGCGCATCCAATTGCCGCCGTGAGAAACCAGCAGCAGAGCACAAAAAATCAGCGTCAGGGTGGCAACCAGAAGCAGCGCCAGCACCCAGCGCCGAGCGTGCCCAAGATGATCCAGCATCCTCATGGCTCGCTCCAGTGGTAGGTGGTGAATTCCCACAGCCGCTCGATCTCCGGCGAATTGATCGTTTGGCGGGTGAGCAGCAAGGGCTGAACCTTGGTGAGGCCCTGCACTTGGCCACCATGCAATTGCACATCCAGGTTGTTCATGGCCAGGCGGCCGATCTCGCGGGTGTTCTGGACAACGACTGCATCCACGTCGCCGGTTTGGATGGGCAGAAGCATGTCCTGGTCGAATCCGACAATGGGCACGGTGGAGCGGGGCTCGGCGGCAACCTTGGCGTAAAAGGCGCCCCTCGTGGCTGTACCACTGAGGGTCACAAGGGCGTCGATGGGGTCCGGGCCACTCAGAATCTGCTCGGCAAGCTGCTGCTGATGGGTGACAACAAAGTCGCCAAACCGCCGCACCGAGACTCGGACAGCGGGAGCGCGGCGGGCCAGGGCCTCTTCGAAGGCCTCTTCGCGGGTGACGCCACTTTCTATATGAGAGCTGATGCCGAGGATGGCGATGACGCCGCCGCGGGGCAGCAGATGCGCAATGCGCTCGGCGGCAAGCTCGACGCCTGCCTGCTCGTCGTTTTGCACGTAGGAGAGATACGGGCCGGGGTCCGGACCCAGGTCGTCGTCCACGATGACCACCGGGACGTGGTCGGAGACGGCCTGCAATACCGCGGTGCGAGCGGCCTGGGTCTCATCGGGAACGAAGATGAAGCCGCGATAGCCCTTGGCGCGGCAGGCCTCAAAGAGGCTGAGCTGCTTATTGGTGTCGCCCTCGTAGGCGGGGGCATTCCAGTAGATGCGCAGCCCGGCCAGGCGCGCTGCCTCAGTAGCGCCCAGATGCATGGGCTCCCAAAGGATGGTGGCCGTGGTGCGGGGAATGATGGCCACCGCATTTTCCGTCTTGCGGCAAGCGGAGAGCAGCAGCAAGGACGCCAGCATGAGCAGCGCGGAAAGCAGTTCCGGGAGGGCGCGCGCAAATTGTCCTGGGACGATTTTCATGGGGCGAGGCTCGCGGAACCACCAGCAAAGTATACCGGCGTGCTCTTCTGTAAGGCAAAAGCGCGCGTAAATCAATTTACTTGGTGGATGCATGTGGTCGTACAGGTACATATGTACCATGCCAACCGTCGTCGATCTCACCTATGTTCGATTGCGCAAGCGAAAAAGAAGGTTCGGTGTGTCGGCGGGAACTCTGCCCAAATTGGCGGCAATCTCCAAACCCGAAGGCAAGGGCGGACCGGCAACTGCAATAGGAGGAAAGTTATGACGCAACTGGATTACAAAAGGAACCGCCGCGTAGATGTGCGGCCCGCCACCTCAGAGACTGGCCGGGAAAGGTTCAAGAGCGAGCGAGACGGCAGCCGAAGCCGAGCGGCCGTTTTGCATGCGGTCATGGCATTAGGCTGGGCGCTGAGCTTCCTGGCTCTGGCGATCAGCGGGTCCGTGGCTTCCGCACAGATTCTCTATGGCTCGCTGACAGGAACAATCAGCGACAAAACCGGCGCCGTCATTCCCAAAGTCACCGTGACCATCACCGACCAGGGCACGGGGCAAGTCCGCACCACTCAGGCCAGCGAACTGGGCACATACCAGATTCTCAACGTGCTCCCGGGAACGTATACCTTATCGGTTGCAAAGGCCGGGAATTTCTCGGGATACGCGCAGAAGGACATCCAGGTGGAAGTCAACCGCCAGGTGCGTAGAGACGTAACCCTGGAACCGGCCTCCGTTTCGACCCAGGTTACGGTCACGGAGGCGGCGGCGGAACTGCAAACCGAAACCGCGGAAGTCAACAGCGAACTGAACCAGTCGCAGCTGTCGGAGATGCCGCTGACCTCCAGCGCGGGGCGCAGTTTTGAAGCGCTGTACACGCTCATCCCCGGCGGAGCCAATGTGAAGGAGCAGAACTCAACGGCTTCCAATCCGTCGCGCGCCATGTCGGTCAATGTGAACGGCATGAACATGAACGGCAACACCACGCGCATCGATGGCGCGGTGAACTACTATGGCTGGCTGACGTATCTCATCGCTTACGTTCCGCCGCCGGACTCGATTGAAAACGTCAGCATCACAACCAACGATTTCACCGCCGAGCAGGGACAGGCCGGCGGCGCCTCGATCAAGATCACCACCAAGAGCGGCACCCACGACTTCCACGGCAGTGCGTGGGAGTACTACCAGGACGCTAACCTGAACGCGCGGCCGTACACCACGACCGCTGCTGTTTCACCGACGCTTCCCAAGAATATTGACGACCAATACGGCTTCAACATCGGAGGTCCGGTCTATATCCCCAGGATCCTGACCGGCAAGAAGAAGCTGTTCTTCTTCGATAACTGGGAGCGGACCACGCAACGCAAGATGACCAGCGGTCTGCAGACGGTTCCCGATAGCAACATGGTCAATGGCAACTTTTCGGAAGCCACGGCGCTGACCACGCTGTATGATCCCTTGCCGCAGGTGGCTGGCTGGCAGAGCCTGGTTAACCCCACGACCTGTCCGAATCCCAACGCCGCCAGTTCGTACACCAACGGTTACCTGAACTATGCTTGCCGCCCCAGCTTCACCGCCGAATATGGTGAGACCGGAAACAATGTCAACACCATCCCCACGTCGCGCCAGTCGGCCGCGGCACAGACGATGATCGCCAACCTGAGCAAGATTGCGGCCACCGTGGGCACCCCGAACACTACATTGCTGAATAACTTCATGCAAAACGATTACTTTGGCGCCGCCACCTACGCCTATAACCGCACCACCAACGACGCCAAGATCACCTACATTCCGGGCGAGAACACGCAGATCTTTGGCAAATACAGCGTGGAGCCGTTCCAGGTGAACGATCCGCAAGAACTTGGGCCTGCGGGCGGCGGCGTTTTTGATGGCGGCCAACCGGGCGCAGCGCACGGCAAGGTCCAGAACGTGGGTCTGGGCATGAGCCACGTCATCTCCCCAAAATTGGTAGTTGATGCCGACTTTGGTTACACCCGCCAGATCACCGGCGCGCAATCCACGCTCGATCTGTCGCTGGGTAGCTACGGATTGAACGTATTGAAGATTCCGGGTACGAACATCAGCTCAGGAGGTTCGGACTATGCCGGCCAGCCGCTGTTCAGCTTTAACAGCAGCTCCTCCAACCCCTCCTTCAGTTCGATCGGCAACTCCAGCACCGCCAATCCATTCTCCTTCCGCGACAACCAGTTTACCGGCGATGTGAACCTGAGCTGGATCAAGGACAAGCATCAGGTCAAGGTCGGTTTTACCTACTACCACTTCGACTTGAACCACTTCCAGCCGACCAGCGGCGGCGGCGTCAGCAACGTGCGCGGCGGTTTCCTGTTCTCCGGCGGCATGACCTGCGGCGTGACCGCGACGGCCACTTCGGCCTCCTGCGGTACCAACGCCTACAACGATCTGGCCGATTACCTGCTGGGTCTTCCCAATGGCAGCGCGACGACGGCAGCGGTTCAAAAAGCGCAGCAGACCTTCGATCCCAACTCGCTCCGCTGGACCGAGCTTGGCGCTTATGCGCAGGACCAGTGGTCGGTCAATCAGAAGCTGACCCTGACCTACGGCGTGCGCTGGGAGATCTATCCGGCAGCCTACCGCGATCACACCGGCATCTATGTTGTGCGCGTGGACCGGCCTCAGACCTCCAACGTGGAAATCGGCGGCATTATGGGCAATCCCAAGAATGCCGGCGTCGATACGGGGCACGGATTCTTTGCGCCTCGCCTCGGTATCGCCTATCGGGTCAACAACAAAACCGTGGTTCGCACCGGCTTTGGTATAACCGTCGATCCGGATAGCATGCGCTATCTGCGCGACTCGTTCCCCATGGACCTGGCGCCAAACTACTACTCTCCCAACGGAGCGGGAACCATTGCCGTCGATCCGGCAACCGGCAGCGGGATGCCTCTTACCTACGGCATTCCCATTCCGACCGTTCCCAATTACTCGTCCGGCTTTGCGTCCTTGCCCGTTTCCGGGTCGACCAACTCCGTCTGGCAGAATTTCCGCCGTGGCTACATCGAGAGCTGGAACATCTTTGTGCAACGCGATCTGGGGCATAACTTTGTGGCGAACGTCGGGCATGTCGGAAATCTGTCCATCCGCAACCAGGCCCCCGTCAGTCCCTATAACTCAGCGCCGCTGCCCAACCTGAGTACGCCTTGCATGCCCAACGGCCAGGTGAATCCCAACACCGGCTTGAACCCCACCGGAACCGGGCTACCCTGTTCCAGCGTGGGCGGATTTGCGATCAACGAGATCGTCAACGTGGCCAATTGTCCGCCTTCCTCCAACGGCTCCAATCTGGCCTGCTACAACACCGGCGGAATTACCATGAACGGGCCGATGTTCAGCTCCAACTACGACGCGTTGCAGGCGCAGTTGACCCGCCTAGCGGGCAAGAACTCTTCGCTTGGCGTGGTCTATACCTACGGGCACGCATTCGATTATGTCGACAACGGCGCTGGCACCGGAACCAGCGGCACCACATTCAACTATCCGGCGTACTACAAGATGAACCGGGCCTCGGCCGGCTTTGATGTAAAGCAGAACCTGCAGATCTGGGGCCTCTACAGCTTGCCCTTCGGCTACAACCAGCGCTTCATCAACCACGGCCTGCTGGCGGAGATCATCGGCGGCTGGCAGATGAACGGCCAGTTCAGCCACTTCGGCGGCACGCCGTTCTCCGTGACCGCCAACAGCAACACTCTGAACACGCCGGGCGCGGGCTCGCTCTATGCTCAACTGGTTGCGCCTTACAAGCAGGTAGGCGGCCACAGCCGCACCTTCGGCAATACCGCTGTCTCTGGCGGCAAGCCATGGTTCGACCCCTCTTCTTTCGCCAACCCGGTCGAACCGACGGCCAGCGTCGCGGGAAATCCCACCAACGCCTCGCCGGTCTGGCCCAACACCCATCGCAACCAGTTCCGCGGACCGGGCATGTCGCTGGTCAACGCCAGCCTCTTCAAGGGCTTCCGCGTTTACCACGGGAGCGAGTTCCAAGTCCGCTTTGAGGCGTTCAACATCCTCAACCATGCGTTTCTCACCAACCCAAACACCACGGTACCTACAACCGCGAATGTGAACGCGGGCGCCTACTCAACCTTTGGCATGATCACCAGCTACGGCCAATCTTACTCACCCACACAGGGCGCTCGTTCGCTCCAGTTTGGCGGGCGCTTCAACTTCTAGAGCATTTTACGAAATGGTGTAGACCTAAGTTTCATAGGCATCCCATCCATTTCCGCATAAAACGCGGAAATGGGTGGGGCACGGAGGTCTATAGCAAAAGGGAAGATGCTGTAACCGCGGTTTCTCTCCAACGGCCAGCGGCAGTCTTTGTTTTGAGGCTGCCACTGGCCTCACTTTCGACCCTTCCTGGAGCGGGCATTGACGTCAAATTGAACATGACTTTCTGGTTCAATGTGGGCCCTCTGGCTTGAGCACGCAGCTTACCGCCCGGGCTTGTATTTGCCATCATCCGTACCCAAGACGTCTTCGGCGGAGGGTTCAAATTTCCAAACACTTGGGCGTCTGCCTGCGACGTTCGTTTCCGGACGATGGGCTGGCTTACCCGCGTGGCTGGCGTGATTCGACGGTTTCTATTGTGCCCGATTCCGTCGTAGACACGCGCATTGCAGGCATTTCAAGCATTGAAACCGTGGCGCGAGAGGACGGCGCGCGAGAGGACGGCGATTGAACGGCGACGAAAGCAATCTTGGACAACAGTGGATGATGAACCCGCATACGATCCGTATCTATCGCGTTGTTCTTTACTCCAAGGAGCGGGAGCGCCATGCGTAGCGATGAGGGGCGGATACAGCGCGGCGTGAAAGCAGCAGGATGCGCCGCGCTCTTTCTTTTGATGCTTTGCGGAGGCTCGTCCAGCTGCGCGCAATCCCTGGACCGCTGGAGCGCAAGCTGGACCGCGGCCGGGCTGCAGGTGTGCGACCGCAGCTTGCTGCCCAAGCTGAGCTTTCACGGCGCTACGCTGCGCGAAGTTGTGCACCTTTCGCTGGGGGGCACCGAGATCAGGCTGCGGCTGTCGAATGCTTTCGGCGATCGACCGCTCCGGCTGAGCGCCGTGACGGTGGCGCGTCCGCGTGCGGGTGAGCCGGGAGCAATTGCGGCGGGCACAAGCCTTGCGGTGCGCTTCCATGGCGAGGCCGCGGTGTCTATCCCCGCGGGAGCGGAGTATCTGTCTGATCCCATCGCCCTGCCGGTGGGCGCGCTCTCCGATGTTGCGGTGAGCCTGGCCATGGACGATGCGCCGCCTTGCGCTACCTCGCATCCAGGCGCGCGCGCCACGGCATTCCTCGCGCAGGGAGAGCATGGCGCCGACCAGCACCTTGCCGCGCCGGAGAGCTTTGCGCACTGGTATTTTCTGTCCGCGGTGGAGGTGGAGAACGGCAAGGTAGAGAGCGTGGTGGCGGTTCTGGGCGACTCCATTACCGATGGGCGCGGCTCCGCGGACGACGCCAACAATCGCTGGACCGACGTGCTGGCCAGCAGGCTTGCGCCGCTCGGCGTGGGCGTGGCGAATCTGGGCATAGGCGGCAACCGCATCTTGAACGATGGGCTTGGGCCAAGCGCTCTGGCGCGCTTTGATCGCGATGTGCTGGGCACAGCCGGCGTGCGGACGCTGATCGTTCTCGAAGGCATCAACGACATCGGCGACCTGGATCGCGATGCGGAGCATACCCAGGTTGAGCACGATAGCCTGGTGGCTGCCCTCGAAGAGGCTCTGCGGCAGATGGCTGCCAAGGCGCATGAACACGGCCTGCGCGTGCTGGGTGGAACGCTGACGCCCTTTGTTGGTTCCGCGTACTACCACCCCGGCCCGCGCTCCGAGGCGGACCGCCAGAAACTCAACCAGTGGATTCGCAGCGCGGACGCATTCGATGGAGTCATGGACTTTGATGCGCTACTGCGCGATCCGGCGCATCCGGAGCGCTTGCTGCCCGAAGCGGATTCGGGAGACCATCTGCATCCGGGGACGGCAGCCTACCGGCGCATGGGTGAGGCTGTGCCGCTGGGTCTGCTGCTGCCCTGACCAGCGCCGGCCGCGCACGTGTGGAGTGAAATTGAAATTGGGGAGTGGGATGCAGGGGATTTTCCAAAGATTCTGTCTGGCAGTTATCGTTCTGAGTGCAACCGTGGCCGCGGCGGAAGACGGCTCGGCGGCGTGGCTGCGCTATGCGCCGGTGAACCCGGCGCGCTATGGCGATCTGCCCACCCGCATCGTGGTGACCGGTAGCTCAGCCGAGGAGCGCGCCGCGGGCGAGGAACTGCGCCGCGGTTTGTCTTCGATGCTGGGCCGTGTCTTCACCGTGTCCACTGACCGCGCGGAGGCGAGGCAGGGCGCGATTGTGATCGGCCCGGTCGCTTCCACTCCGGCAACGTCCTCGCCCTCCCCCAATCCCAACCAGCTGGATGCGTTCTCCATCGACTTCGAGCGCCAGCCGGAGGGCGCAAGGCTCACCCTGCGCGGAAGCACTCCGCGCGCTGAGCTTTATGGCGTGTTCCGTTTGCTTGCGGAGGTCGGCTCCGAGAGGCAGATCCCCGCGCATCAGGCCGAACGCGCCGCCGCAGCCATTCGCTGGACCGACGAGTGGAACAACCTGGACGGTAGCGTGGAGCGCGGCTATGCCGGACGTTCCATCTTCTTTGAGAACGGGCACGTGCGCGGCGATCTGCGCCGTGCCTCGGAGTATGCGCGGTTGCTGGCCTCGGTGGGCATCAACGGATGCACGGTGAACAACGTCAATGCGGATCTGGACGTGCTTACAACCGAGCGTCTGCACGAGTTCGCGCGGCTGGCGGAGGTCTTCCGTCCCTGGGGCGTGCGGCTGGCTTTGAGCGTGGACCTTGCCAGTCCGCAGACCGTGGGCAAGCTGGCCACCTTTGATCCGCTCGATCCGCGCGTGACCGCGTGGTGGCAGCAGAAGGTGGATGAGATCTACGTGCTGATTCCCGACTTGGCGGGATTCACGGTCAAGGCGGACTCTGAGGGCCGCAAGGGGCCTGCGCAGTATGGGCGCAGTCCGGCCGACGCGGCCAATGTGCTGGCGCGCGCGCTCAAGTCACACGGCGGCGTGGTGCTCTATCGCGGCTTTGTCTACGACAATCATCTGGACTGGAACCACCTGAAGGCGGATCGCGCCCGCGCCGGGGTGGACAACTTTGCGCCCCTCGACGGGCAGTTCGAGCCCAACGTGGTGGTTCAGATCAAGGAAGGCCCCATCGACTTCCAGGCGCGCGAGCCGGTAAGCCCGCTGTTTGCCGCGCTGCCCCACACCAACATGGCCATGGAGGTGCAAACGGCGCAGGAGTACACCGGCCAGCAGCGCCACATGGTCTGGCTGCCCAGCATGTGGAAGTGGGTGCTCTCCACCGACCTGCGCGCTGGCGGACGGCAGACCACCGTGAGCCAGATTGTGGAGGGACGAGCCTTTCCGCTGGCCAAGGGCGAGCCCCGGTTGGGCGGCTTTGTCTCGGTCACCAACGTGGGCCTTGAGCCCAACTGGATGCATCATCCCATGGCGCTGGCCAACCTGTACGGCTTTGGACGGCTGGCGTGGAACCCCGATCTGCCCCTGGAGGGGATCATCGACGAGTGGACCCGCCTGACCTGGGGCAACAATCCCAGAGTCGATGCCACCATTGACGCTCTGCAACTGGGGAGCTGGCGCGTTTACGAAGGCTATACCGGACCCAACGGCATCGGTACGCTCACCAACATTCTCGGCTATCACTTTGGCCCGGGCATTGAGTCGGCGGAGCGCAACGGCTGGGGACAATGGTTTCGCGCGGACGGCGAAGGCATCGGCATGGACCGCACCGCCGCTGGCACCGGATACATCCAGCAATATCCGCCCGAGTTGGCTGCCAAGTATGAGTCGCTGGCCACCTGCCCGGAGGATCTTCTTCTCTTCTTTCACCACGTGCCCTACGACTACAAACTGAAGGACGGCAAGACGCTCATCCAGTCCATCTACGATGGGCACTATGCCAGCGCCGCCGAGGCTGCGACCTATCCGGCACGCTGGACGGAGCTCAAAGGCCTCGTTGATCCAGAACGCTACGAGCTTGTGTTGGGGCTGTTCAGTTTCCAGGCCGCCCATGCCATGGTCTGGCGCGACGCCATCAATAACTGGTTCCAGCGCGCTTCAGGCATTGAGGATGCGCTCGGCCGCGTGGGCCATCCCACGGGCAGGATCGAAGCCGAAGCCATGACCGCCGAAGGCTATGAGCCGCGCGATGTTGTGCCTTGGGAAACGGCTTCAGGCGGCCGCGTGGTGGAGTGCAGGCTGGCGCAAGGCTGCTCGCTTCGTGCCCAGCTCACCCAGCCGGACGGCGTTTACCGGATTGCCGTTGCCTATTACGACATCTGGCGCGGAGTTTCGCGTTACGAGCTGCTGGTGAACGGCCTCCGGATTGCCGCCTGGAGCGCCAACGACACCCTGCCGCCCGCCCAGTTCGATCCCAACCCCGACGGCCAGACGGCCACCCGCTTTACCACCGAAGGCGTGCGCTTGAGGTCCGGTGACCGGCTGGAGCTGCGTGGCGTGCCCGATCTGCGTCCGGAGTTGATCCAGAGCAGTGGGCAGGGAATCCGCGCCGCCGATTTTCGCGAATTTGCACCGGTGGATTACATCGAAATTCTTCCGGAACGCCCGTGATCCGTTGGCTATGCGCGGAGAGAGGGTGTAGTTCCAGGTTCACCCTGATCCAGGGGGGGCTTTTCATCTAGGCATCCGCTTCCGTAGGATGGGCGGTGCAAGGTCCGGTAGCCAAAGACTGCTCTGGACATGCCCCACTGTTCCAGCCAGGCGCTGCACCGTGGGTACAAGCTCTCCAAGGGAGGCTGGGAGCCCGCGACGGACCAGAATCCGTTGTTTTCCCAACGTGCATGAAGATCCGGCTCTTTGTCATCGATGACCACCCGATCGTACGCTTTGGACTGAGCGCCCTGCTTGGCCTGCAGGACGATATTGAGGTGGTGGGAACTGCCGGCGACGGCAAGACCGCGCTCGGCATGCTGCAGGAGACGCCGGCCGATGTGGTGCTGATCGATCTGCGCATGCCCCAGCTCTCTGGAATCGAGACGCTCGTAAAGCTGGGCACTGCGGCCCCCATGGCGCGGTCCATTGTTCTGTCCAGCTTTGAATACGATGAGGAGATCTACGCCGCCGTGAAGGCTGGTGCGCGGGGCTACGTGCACAAGGAGTCTTCGGCGGAAGAGATCCTGAAGGCCATTCGTACCGTTCATGCCGGTAAGCAAGCCTTTCCGCGCCGCATTGCCGAGCGGCTCTCCAACCAGAAGATGACGGCCGGTTTGAGTGAGCGCGAGCGCGAGGTTCTGGAACTGGTGGCTCGCGGACTCACCAACAAGGAAGTTGCCAACACCCTCGGACTTAGTCAGTTCACGGTGCGTAACCATATGAACCACATCACGGAAAAGCTCGAAGTCAGTGACCGCACCGAGGCCATAGTCGTTGCCGTTCAAACTGGAATCATCGCCCTCTGACCTCAACTTGAAGGTTGGAGCAAGACCGCATGCCGCCAGGGCAAACCCATCCTCACTTGTTTCTGCACGGCTAGTCAGTTCTTTTCTTTCCAGACCAGCTGGGATCAAGCGGGAGAGGATCAGATCCTGTATTTCTTCCTTGGCCCAGGGGGAACCGAATGGGAATCTACCTCGAATATTCACGAGATCGCCACGCCGAAGTTCGCCGCGCGGGCGGATATTCAGGCCG
The DNA here is from genome assembly GCA_964645855.1 of uncultured Occallatibacter sp. GTDB lineage: Bacteria > Acidobacteriota > Terriglobia > Terriglobales > Acidobacteriaceae > Telmatobacter. The sequence continues at coordinate 65,421 of CAZYDF010000001.1, read as the reverse complement.
CGCCCAGGGCCCCGGTGACGCTGGGCGACGCGCTGCCCGGACCCTGCTGGAGGGCGATGTGTCGCAGTACATGATTGGTTCCGATAATTCTGGCAGCGATCCCATGACCGTCCAGGGTGAGAATTTCATGTCGGCTATCGGAGACGCCGTGGGCAGCTGGACCGCGTACCCGGCTCATTCCGCGACCGCTTTCACAGGCACACTCACGGTCAGCGGCAGCGCGTGTGCCGATACGCCAATTGAGATCTGGATCAATGGTGTTCAACAGGGCTCGGTGACCCTGTTGGTCCAGAATACCCGGACTCTGGAGAATAGCTCCAAGCTCTCCGTACCCATTCCCCAGGGCCTGACTGTCATTCGCATGTCCAAGATGCGCGGCAACATGTCCTTCTGCGCCTCACCGTCACCAACCCATCGCAATGAACTCATCGTGGCATGATGGATACGGCCTTCAAGTAGAAGCGTCGTGGCGCGGAGAGGTTTGAGATCGGCTGATAGCTTGCTGAAAGGCTGCCTCTTCAATGCCAAGAGGAGTGAGGTAAGTATCCCTTCAAGAATCAGGGAACCATATATAGGCCTTCCGGAGCTAACTTGATCAAGCTTATTGCTTTTCACGTTAGGGGTCAGTTTCTTGACGACAAAGAGTGGGGCGAGCTTTGACTCTTCCCAGACGAAGATCTGTGAAGATGGACTGCGCTGTCGCCATATTGCTTCCTTTCGCTCTTCAAGAAGTGTGCCATCGGCGAAGGCCGCAGCTTCGAGATCCGCGGCGAGTTCTTCAACATCCTCAACACGCTTAGCCTCGGCGCCAATTCCCTCCACGGGGCGCTGTTTGAAACCAACCGCGATAACGGCATTGGTGTTTCAAAGGTCAGGCGCAACCTGTCCAACTATGCCGCTCCCCACCTTGTACGCAATGAATTTGGCGCCTCGGCTGGTGGCCCCATTGTTTTGCCCCACGTCTATCACGGCAAGGATAAGAGCTTCTGGTTCTTCGCCTGCGAAAGATATTCGTACGCCACCAACAGTTGCGAGAATTTGAGCGTTCCCACCGCGGCCGAAAGAACGGGCGACTTCAGCAGCTACACCAACAGCGGCCAGCGGCCCATTACTCTCTACGATCCTGCAACAACGTACAACTCAGACGCCGCGATCTGCCCAGGAGTTGGCGGGCTCACCAGCCTATACTGCCGTACCCCTTTTGCAAATAATCAAATTCCGCTCGCGCGCCTTTCACCCACTTTCAAGATCATCCAGGACATCACTCCGGCTCCCTCCAATACCAACAATCCGGTGTATGCCGGAAGCCACTTGTCCGGCGTGAATCCGATGGAGCGAATGGCGGCTTGAATATAGTACCCATCGCGATGTTTAATGCCGCGGTTGGATACACGCACGTCTTCTCGCCCACCTTCTTTGCCGAAACCGTTGTTCAACAGTGGTTCAGCCAAATGGCGTTCGCGAAGAGCCGCCTTACGTCCACTTTCACGACTAAGAATTCGACGCTTACTACCAGGACGATTTCCGTTTGAGCAGGAACCTCACCGTGAATCTAGGCGTGCGTAGGGAAGCTCATCCCGCCCCTTGGACGAAAAATAACCGCTACAACAGCTTCGATCTGAAAAACGATGCCATGGTGTTGCAAGAGCCTACGTCTGCCCTCATTGAGGCGGGGTATACCACGCAGGCCATCATCAACAACATGACCAACAACGGGGCCAAGTATGAAACGCCTCAGCAGGCCGGCATGCCCGCCAAACTGATGCGGGACTATAACCTCAACTTCAGTCCGCGTGTAGGCTTTGCCTGCCTGCCCTTCGGCGGGACGCGCGGCACTGTTATCCGAGCCGCGTACGGAAGAAATATCTACCCGATGCCGACCCGCAACTACCTGAAGAACGTCATGCAGAATAACCCTCTAGCCGCGTCTTACTCCCAGAGTTACACGAGCTCGAGTCAGACCGTGGATGGTAAAAGCAACCAGCTGATCCGTCTGCCGCAGACGGTCATCATGGGTACAAACAGCGCCAATGTTGTGAATACCGAAACGGCAACCGCAATTACCCCGGGCACCTCGATATGGAGCAACCCTTAGTGCATGCCGCCCGACTTTGTGACCCAGGCTAACCCCTGCGGACGCGAGCGTGGATGCGCAAGGCGCATTTCATGCGCGTTCAACGGAGCTGCTTCGCTTTCGGGAAGGGCGAACGGTGTTGCAACTTGCGCCTTACAGTGCCGCGCTCGTCATCGTGCATCAGGCAAGAGCAGGGAAAACCTGCGCCATATGGTCAGTAAGCGCCACTGGCGCGTCATCGAATAAGAGCAAAAGTGTCAATGAGGATAAGGGTGCCTGAATGGTAGGCAAGATGAAGTTAGCGATGAGTGGAATTGCCCTGCTGTTGTGCGCGGGCTGCGGCGGTGGCGGCGCAGTCGTTACGCTGCCGGCGCCCTCCACAGTCGGCAGCAACGGATATCCGTTCGCATCTTGCACCGGGCGCGTTGAGTGCGCAAGTCTATCTCGACTGCAATGCGAATCTGAATCAAATTGTCGCGCAGTCCGAGTCAGCGATTACACCAGTGGCGGGCGGCACAACCAGTACGCTCAGCGCGGTGTTCCCCGCGCAGTCCATCACCTTGCTCGTTGTTCCTGGAGCAAATGATTGAGAGAAACTTCGACAATCGGGGCTGCTGGTTATAAGATCTCACAGCCCCAACGTATCTCTTGGTGGTGTCTACCAATGTTACGCTTCAGGAGCGGAAGGCCCAATGCGGTGTCGGAGGAGGACAGCATCCATGATCGACAGAAACCTCGTCTGCATCGTTAACAGATCCCTAGGAAATGACTCACCGTTTTTACAATCTCAACCGCGATTGGCACTGCATCGGCAATCGCCTTGGCCGCCTCCAGCAGCATTTTGCCTGAAATCTCCACGGACTTCTTGTTCGGATTGGGCTCGGTGGCCTTGGTTACAACTTCCTGGGCTGCTTCGGTAATAGCTTCCGCATCCAACTGTTGCGCAGGTTTAGCCTTTGCCAGCGCATCGGATAGCTGCTTGATAAGTGTGGCGATTTGTGCCTTGGCTGCCTCGTCCAGGCCGTTCGCTCCTACGATTTGCGTTACCTCTTTCATGTCCGTCTTCCAGTTTACAACGCCTGTATTACTTCCAATGCGTATGTTATCGCCCATTTCATTCACCTCCTGATGGCTGATATTCTGGACCAGATTTCCGTTGATGAAGGTCACGTTCCCCTGGCCTGCTCTGGCCACCAGTTCAGCCGTCGGAACGCGGGCAACAGCGTCAACAAGCAGATTTAACCCGTGTCCTCCTTGATAGACAGGCTCCGGGTTTAATTGAATCATCGTCTTGCCAGCAGGCTGCAAGTCAAGGTGTTGATGCACCAGGTCGAGCGTCATCTTCCGGCTCAAGTGGCTCAGTTCGATGACGCTCCCATCTGGAAACCTCATGACCGCGGTGGTTCCGGCCGCTGCCTGAGGCCGCTTGAAATACATGTCAATAAACCGCAGCACCGCGATCAGCCCGCTGAAGGCCAGCATGAACTCAAAGCACAGGTTTGGCGCGAGGAAGTACTCTTTGCCTTGATCTGGAGTGACGGTGTGTGCCTGAAATGCCAAACGTACCTGCTGCTTCAAGTCGGACGCGCTGACTCGATCGAATGCCAGCGAAAGGGGACCGCACGGATTGTTGGCCGCCGAGAAGACGCGCAAATTCGGGAAGCCTGCAATCTCTGCGGGAATTCCCTCCAGTTGGTTGTCGTCGAGGTAGAGTTCCACGATCCAGCTCATGCCTGCCAGTTTCTTCGCCGATGTCAGCCGGTTGGCGGAGAGGTTTAGTATCCGCAGCGCCGGCAGAGTTAGTAATGCCTTGTCGATGTTCTCCAGAAGATTTCCGCTGGCATCCAAATCGCGCAGGCCGGGAAAAGCAACCCCAACGTCGTCGAGAGAGGCGAGTCGATTGGACGAAACGTCTAATCGGTGCAGATTCTCCAGCGGAGTTAAACCGCGCGGAAGACTTACCAGCTGATTTCCGTAGAGGGATAACTTCCGCAACTCGGCACATGCGAACAGTGCCGGCGGCAGGCGTATCAACCGGTTTTCAGAAAGATCAAGACTGGCCATACGATCAAGGCGGCCTATCTCGCCCGGTAGCTCTGCAAGCCAATTACATCCCAGATCGAGCACTTCCAGGCGGTCCATCTGGTAGATGAAATCCGGCACCGCTTTCAACCGGTTCCGGCTCAACTTCAGCTGGCTAATGCCGTGCAGTTCTGGCGGAAGCGCAGGAACTTCTTTCAGGCCGAGCCCGCTCAGATCCAGAGACTGAGCCGCGCCGCGCATAGCGGCATCCACACGTTCCGCAGCGCTTCGTTCGCCGGATGTCATAACGCTACTCCCTTTTTCATCCTCTTTCTTGTAAGCTGTCGAACCGGATCCTCGGCCTTGAACTTTTTGGCCAGGCTTGCAACCGTCTTGCCTTCTGCATTTGGGCAAAGCGGGTCAGCGCCTGCCTTCATCAATATTTCGAGGATTGCGGGACGGGGTTCTGTCCGCGCGTTCATTGCATGGTGTAGAGCGGTGTTTCCTTGCTGGTCTGCTTGATTCACATCGGCGCCTCTATCCACCAGCCACTTCACCAAGCGGTCCAGGTTGTGTTCCGCCGCTATCATCAGGACGGTCTCTCCGCTCCGTGTCTCCTCGTTCACGTCCGCGCCAGCTTTGACCAACAATTCAGCGCACTCAATCCTGCTCGGCTCGTCCGTCCATTGCGCGCAGAAGTGCAGGGCGGTTACTCCTGCGTCGGTCACCGCCTCCGGGTCAGCTCCGGTTTCCATCAATGCTTGCATCGGTTGCGGCCTGCCCATCGCCGCGGCATGCATCAGCGCTGTCATTCCGCCGGGCATGGCGCAATTCGCATCGCACCCCGCCGCGCGGTTCAACCTCACCAACTTCGCCGTTCGCGCGGCCATCAGCACTGTGGCGCCGCTGTTATCGTGCATCTTCGCATCGGCTCCCCGGTCGAGAAGGTAGCGAACAATCGGCTCGTCTCCGCGTTGCACCGCTCTCAGCAGCGCAGTTGCGCCGTCCTCATCCCGCGCCTCCAAGTTCGACCCTGCCTCCACCAGCACTTGTACGCACGCCAATGACCCAAAGCTCGCGGCCAAAAGGAGCGGGGTCTTCCCGTCTTTCCGGGCGCGGTGAACATCCGCTCCATGCGAAATAAGAAACCGGATCAGCTCCTCGCTACGCAACGAAGCCTGCGTCAAAAATGTAACTCCGTCTTCGTTCAAACGTTCGTTCAGGTCCACTCCGTTGGCCGCAAGCGTCTCCAGCAGGGTCACGATTTCATCGGCCGTCGGGCCAAGATACTGCTTCTGGCTGCCCTGCGCCATAACACAGAGACTCTGGCCGATCTCCTTCAGTTTGACCGAACTCGCCGCGGCACCCGTCGCCAGCGCCTTCTTCAGCGCGGCCGAGTCGCAGCATCTAGCCGCCGCCTGTGCCGGTTCGGCGTCCTGAGCCCCGGTTTCGCACTGGCTTTCCTGGCGCAAGCGTTCCACAGTACGCCAATCGCGCATCAACGTATTGGAGTTCAAACCATAGAAACGCGGTTGCTCCGGGAACAGCCCTACCCACATCTCCAACTCGTGCTCGTCCTTGCCCAATCTACCCATCTGCCGTAGCCGCGCAAGCCAGTTTGCGCTCTTGGTATTCAGATCCTTTGCCAGTTCCTTCAAGTCAAGCGTGTTGAGTCGCTGGCTCACCTGCTCGGGAGCTGGGCCGTAGCCTGGAAAACCAAAATGAAATACGCCGCGCGCAGAGAAAGCAGCCGCCGATTGTTCCGGGTCCACGCCCATCGCAGCGAGAATTGCATACGCAAGGGAGGCCGCGGAATCAAGATCAATGGGACCTCCCGCCAGCGTCATGGACAGCCGAATCGCCGCTCCAAGTGAAGTCTGATCGCAGGTACACAGCAGCGACAATCCAGGCGAGATCAGGACCCGTCTGCCGTCCGTGAATCCAACTGGAATCCCCTTCAGCTGCACCGCACTCTCCAGCAACTGCACCAAGCTAGCCAGCACACGCGGCAGCAACTCGCCCACCGGCGCAATACTCGCGGGAGATTGGATGGAATAGAAGACAAGGTGCCCCAGTTCATGGAAGATGACGCTGAGCAATCCATCAAGGCAACTCGAACGCAGAATCAGGTCTCTGGAGAACCTCAGGTTCGACGTCGCGTTATCTCCGGGAACCACGCGGCACTGGTCAAGAATCGTGTCCAGTATTCTCAATCCCGCTCCTGCGGAAGTGATTTGAAACATCCCCTGTAGTGAAACCATCCGCGCGAAAGCGCCCAGCACGATTGCCTTCAGTAACTCGTGCTCCATCGGAGACTCGCGCAAGACCAGCCGTTGCAATGCGGCCAGTTCAGGCAGATCTGCCGCTACCGGGTTGGCTGCGGACGCTAGTTTCGCACACACCGCCACATTCTTCAAAAACTCGCGTGGCATGAAGCTGAGCGCGTAGATTCGTGCCAGTGGCGCAATATCGTCTTGCTTCAGCAGCGTCGCCAGGTCGCACGCTGCCTGAAATCCGGCGCATTCGGCGTCGCCTCCCAGTTCAAATGTAATGATTTGTGCAAGCGTGCGGGTCGCCTCGAAATCCTGATCCATGGCCAACCCGCCCAGAGTCCTCAAAGCCGCCAGTTCACAGCTCGCCACCGGGGTTTGCATGTAGATATGCCGCAGGGTACCAAAAATCCGCATAGGAGCTCACCTCAACCATCGCCCGCTGCTGCTTCCGATTCCCGCCAATAATCATACTCCCGAGTTGCTGCCCAAATCACCTGTTTTAGCCGGGCGAGTCATCCCCTGACTGCGTAATTGAGTTCATGAATATGGCAGAGGGGTTGTCGGGCACCCGAGGGGCGATCAGCATTTATCCATTTTCAATGCATCTGTGTTCCGCGTCGCCTCGCTAAGAACGCTCTGCCTTACATGCCGAGCTTTCTATCGCCCACTCAGGCTATGTCAAAACTCTGCCCTTGCTTCTCCGTGCCCAGTCCAAAGAGGAACAAAAGGGAGATGATCACGCAGACTTCAAAAAGAGTGAGCGCCCAGGGATACCCAATGTGCTTCTGTAGCTCAAATTGAATCGAAACAGATGGAGAACCTATCAGCATGCCAAGTTGATAGATCACGCCTGAGAACAGGCTCCGCAACCCGGCTGGGGACATCTCATTCAGATGGGCTGGGATAACGCCAAAGACGCCCTGCACGCCAAACTGCATCAGGAATGCGCCCAGCGCAAGAATCGCAATGGAGGTGCCAAATGCCCACAGCGGGATGGAGACGAAAGAGAGCGCCAGAGCTATAAAAATACCATTGCGCCGGCCCAGATTGTCGGACACATAACCCACGAAGATCGCACCCAGGATGGCGCCAATGTTATAGAGGATGGCAACATTCGAAAGGACCGCGGCAGGGACATGGTGCATCGTCGTCAGGAAATCAGGATAAAGATCTTGGGTGCCGTGAGACAGGCACGTGATAGCGGTCATCAACAGCACGAGATAGGCGAACCTGGCCTTGTATCGAAACAAGATACCCCAAGTCTCCGACATCTTCGCAATCTGATTCTTTCGCCAGGAGTAGGGTTCAGAGGACAAACTGGTGAGAATCGAAATCAGAAACGCCAGAGCGAGGCCAATCAGGAACATCCACTTCCAACCGGTGTCGGGACGAGCCATCCGGATCGCCACCGCCGCAAGAAGATAGCCAAGCGAGTAACCTGCCTGCATGATTCCTGAGAACAGACCACGCCAGCGCACGGGAGAGCTTTCCATCACCATCGATGCGCCGATACCCCAATAGCCTCCCATGCCGATGCCATAGAGCGCGCGCAGAAGGATGAAGGCCGCGTAGGAAGGTGCATACGGCGTTAATGCCGAGACAAGTGAAAAGTAGAGGACACAGGCGATCAAAGGCAGGCGGCGTCCAAATCTGTCAGCCAAGGAACCAAGCAGCATGGCTCCAAGCGGACGCGTAACCAGCGTGGCGGTGATCGACCACACGATTGCGCCCTTGCTGACGTGAAAGTTCTTCGCCAGCACGTCCACAAGAAAGATGGGGACAAAGAAATTGAAGGCATCGAGAATCCACCCCAGGATGCCCGAGGCTACTGCGAATCCCCAGCGCGGTGAGTTCGCGCCCACCATGGAAACAGCGCGATCGGAACTTATGGCGCCAGTCGTCTTCGAAGTCGAGTTAGATTGCGTAGCGTTCACCGGCATCCTTGGATGATAGGTTGGGTTAAAGCCTGTCCAGTGTAAGTCCACCATCCTGAACCAGGACAGCGCCGGTCGCATAAGGCAAATCGCCGCGCACCAGCATGCTCACTGCTTTGCCTACGTCGTCGGCCGTTCCCCAGCGCTTCTCGAGCAACGCATCACCCTGAATCATGGAGTCATATTTTTCTTGAACGCCCTTCGTCATATCCGTCAGCATGATGCCCGGCCGGACTTCATAGACGGGAATGCCGTACTCCGCCAAACGCACCGCCCAAAGTTTGGTGGCCATCGCAACGCCTGCTTTGGAGATGCAGTAATCGCCACGATTGATACTCGCCACTGTGGCGGAGACAGAACCTATGTTGACCACACAGCGCATGGCAGCCGGATCAGCTTGTTGCTGACGAATCATCCACCGCGCGATGGATTGGGTGAGAAAGTAGGGTCCCTTCAGATTGGTGTTGATCAGTTCATCAAAACTGTCTTCGCTGGCGTCCAGCACATCGGCACGAACGCGCGGTGCAATGCCAGCATTATTCACGAGCACATCCAACCTGCCAAACTGCTCTTCCAACGTGCACACCAACCGCTGTCGGCTCCCCTGATCGGCGTTGTCGGCCTGCACATACATGCTTGCTGGGCTGTGTGCCCTGACTTGTTCGAGCGCAGCGTGCGCATCACCAGGACCGCGTCGGCCAGTGATGGCGAGCGTGAAGCCATCTTGAGCAAGGCGGAGCGCAATGCCCAGTCCAATCCCGCGCGATCCGCCGGTTACGAGAGCTACTCTATTCGAATGCATGATGGTTCCTTTGTTTCCGCAGGTGTAAATCAAAAAAATGTGTAATAGCTGTTACACGCAAGGCTTCTGATGAGCAGGATAAGTTCCAGGAGGTGATAATCGCCCCACATGCTTGACTCTCCACAAGGGGCCTTGGCTGAACCCGGAGTGTGATCCCATCCATTCGGACGATGGTAGATGCTGTGCAGCAGAATACCCTCATGATCGGAGGCGCTGGAAAGATACGGCTCGCGCAGCAGGGTCTCCGCTACCGTCAAACCCGCCTGCGTGTACCGCTGGCCGCTTTCTCCCAAAACCCGACCAAGCCGAAGCAGTCCCTGAGCTGCAATCGCCGCCGCGGAAGAGTCGACAGGCTCAAAGTTGTTATATGGGTCGGCTGGCGCTGTCCTCCAGTCACCAAGGCAGTGTAACTTGGGCGCGCCCGTGTCCCAGTAGCAGATACCATCGGCCGCGCTCCCTTGCGCCATATAGAAGTCGCAGGTTGCAAGCGCGGCACGCTGTAGCAGAGCAATTGTCTCGGTCCTCTCTGGAGCGCAACCGGACCCAAACTCTGTAGAAGGGAGAGAAAAAACAAATTCCAATTGTTCGGAAAAGCCAAGCATAGCCCATGCCAGTCCGCGCGTCCAGGTGGTAAAAGGGGAATAGCCTTGCTGCGAAGATGGGCAGCGGAAGGCGCCGCTCGTCGGATTGAAGATCGCTTCGTGCGCTGTTCGACCGCGAAACTCCGGCGTGTCGTAGCCATCGCGCCCCTCGCCGTAGTACACGTTGTACAGGGCCGATGTCTTTGCATGTGCCATGGACCGACCCAGCAAGTTGATGCGCTCATCTTGCTCTCCCAGCAGGGAGTGGCCCAGAACATGCGCGAGATCGAGGATGCGAAGGGTCCGAACGGTATCGATGAAAAGCGAGTGCTTTCCGTTGAAAGAGGCGATGTAGCCGTTGTCCTTCGGCAGGCTGGTCCAGCGCGCGGCCTGGACCGCTCCGCTCACCTTTAAAGCCAGCTCGCAGAAATCAAGCTCGCCCTGGTGGAATGCGATCTTTCCTTCCAACATCAGCCGGCGCAGATGACCGTAGGTGGAAATGTTGTTGAAGCCGTGATCGTGTACGCCGGTGTGCGACACATGCTCCGCCATATGCTTCACAATATTGCGACGAGCTGATGCAAGTAGCTCCTGGTTGCCCGTCATCTCGAAACAGAGAAGCCCGTTGCCGTACTGGAATCCCTGCGTCCATTGTGTCCAGCTTCGGGAGGTGTATCGGCCCTCGACCGTAAATACGGGAGAGCCGTTCTCGTTCTTCCACCGCCGATCAAGGCAGAGCGTCTTCTGGACGGCAAGGGTGAGAGCGTGGTCCGTAGCGGGCATCAAATCGGCCGCAGACAGCAATTCATTGACTAACACAGATGCATCTCCTGAACTCAGAGACAGATGGGAGGCAAGTGCGGAAAGATAGCCGCCCGTGCAGACCGTAGGCCTATCCGCGCACGCAGGCAATCTGATCACCAGGCCTGTATGCGCCTGTGCAATATTCTTTCAGCGGGTTTCTGATTGTCAAGGGTGGGGTCCATAACAGCCCTTGGATAGACATTTATCCGCTCCAAGCTGTCTTTACGGTTTCGGCATCTGGTGTGTATGCTTGCTGTGGTTGCTGAGGCCGATCTGGTCGCCCTTCATGGGAAGTAGTCAAATCGAGGATGAGGAGTGGAAGATGCTAGAGCAGCGAATTGGGATCATCATGAACGGCGTTACTGGGCGGATGGGATTGAATCAGCACCTGGTCCGCTCTATTCTTACCATTCGCAAACAGGGCGGAATCGCGCTCGGCGATGGCTCTGTCCTGATGCCTGATCCGATCCTTGTGGGCAGGAACGAAGGAAAGCTCGAAGCGATCGCCAAGGAGCATGGACTTACCAGGTGGACGACGGATCTTGACCGCGCACTGGACTGCAAAGACTATTCTGTCTACTTTGATTCTGGTACCACCGGCATGCGCGAAGCGAATGTGCTCAGGGCCATCGATGCGCAGAAGCACGTCTATTGTGAAAAGCCGCTCGCCACCAGCACGGAAGGCGCGTTGAAGATGGCCGCCAAAGCAGCAGCAGCAGGCGTTAAGCAGGGAGTGGTGCAGGACAAGTTGTTTCTTCCCGGCATCCGAAAGCTGCGTCGGCTCATCGACTCTGGTTTCTTTGGCAGGATTCTCTCGGTACGCGGGGAGTTTGGTTATTGGGTCTTTGAAGGCGATTGGCAGCCAGCGCAGCGTCCATCCTGGAACTACAAGAAAGAAGAGGATGGCGGAATCATCCTTGATATGTTCTGCCACTGGCGGTATGTGCTGGATCACACCTTTGCTCCCGTGCAGTCAGTCTCCTGCACCGCTATCACGCATATCCCTGAGCGCGTGGACGAGCAGGGCGAGCGTTATACCTGCACGGCCGATGACAGCGCCTACGGTTCCTTCCAGCTGCGGGGCGGCATCTTTGCCCAAATCAATTCCTCCTGGACAACCAGGGTCTATCGCGATGAGTTATTCAGTCTCCTGATTGATGGAACCGAGGGGAGTGCGGTTGCGGGCCTGCGCGATTGCCGCGTGCAGCATCGCGTGAACACGCCGCGACCAACCTGGAATCCCGACATTCCGAACCCGATCAATTTTCGCGATTCCTGGCAAGAGGTTCCCGACAACGAAGTATTCGACAACGCCTTCAAGGTGCAATGGGAGATGTTTCTCCGTCACGTAGCCTGTGATATTCCATTTCCGCATACATTTGTCGACGGCGCGCGTGGCGTACAATTGGCCGAATATGGCCTCAAGTCATCGCTTGAACGGCGCTGGCTGGATTTGCCAGTTATCGAGGATCAAACGGGAAATTAGCACAAGTAGTCTCCGTGAAGACAAACAAGAGGGGCGAAGATGGCAGACTTGACGCGGTTGAGCCTGAATCAGGCAACGACGGAACGATGGAGTGTAGCTGAGGCTGTGGCAGGGTGCGTGCGGCATGGCATACCTTCCATCGGATTATGGCGTCACAAGATCGCGGAAACAGGCCTGAAGGATAGTGCGCGCATGGTGCGCGAAGCCGGACTGCATGTTTCGAGTGTGTGCCGTGGAGGAATGTTGGTCGCCGCCTCGGCGGAGGAAAGAAAGCAGCGCCTCGCGGACAACTTCCTGGCCATACAAGAATGCGCGGAGCTTCAGGCTGATTCTCTGGTGATGGTAGTAGGCGCCGCGGTTGGTGTTCCGCTTCCCGACGCTCGCAAAATGGTCACAGACGCTCTGGCCACTCTCGTTCCCTACGCCCACAGCCAGGGAGTGCGGCTGGGCCTGGAGCCTCTCCATCCCATGTTCGCTGCTGACCGCTGTGTTCTGAACACCATCGATCAAGCATTGCAGATGGCAGCACCTTATTCGTCTTCGGATGTGGGGATCATTCTGGATACATTTCATATTTGGTGGGACCCGCGCGTGCTGCAGCAGATTGCTAATTCCGCCGGACGTATCTATGGGTTTCACGTTTCCGACTGGCTGGCTCCTCTGCCTGATATCTTGATGGGGCGAGCTGTTATGGGCGAAGGGGTCATCGATAATCGTTTCCTTCGTGAGGCCGTTGATAGTGCAGGCTATACGGGACCTATCGAGGTGGAGGTATTCAACCAGTCCGTATGGGATGCACCTCCCGACGAAGTCCTGGATCTGGTCATCGAACGCTTCGTCAACAGGGTCTAACTACGGTGAGTCTCTAACTCAATTCAAGGGCAATGTGTCCTTCAGCTGGGCAAGCCAATCGCATGCTAACTCCATCGTTGGATCTACCGCTCTGAGCAGCGCGTCGCTCATGGCATCGCCGAATTTGAAGGAGTGGCCTGCCACGCCAATCAGGGTGACGATTGCAGGAGCGCAGCCGGCCAACTGCAGAGCGAACAGTGCTTCGGCGATGGAAGGCTCGTGCGAGCCGCTTCGCGCAGGTACTTGTTGCGCGAGGATATCTTCCCTGTTGAAGATGCGAGTCGTCCCGGCTGGCTCCTCTGCGCAGATGCAATCAATCAGAAGGACGGCGCGCCGGCAGGAGAGAAAGCCTGCAAGTTCCAGACCGGGCGTTCCGAGGTCCGCAATTTCTATCTCAGGACCAAAGTTATGGCGGGCAGCGAGTGTCTGGACGGCCAGCGGCCCAAAGCCGTCGTCGCCGCGCAGAACATTTCCGATGCCAGCAATAAGAATGGGTTTCATCGCATCCGCGCCTTATAGCACCTTGACCGTGGTGATGGGCCGGCCTGCAGCATCGAATGCGTGGCAGGCACAAGCCATGCAGGGATCGAAAGAGTGGATGGTGCGCAGAACTTCGAGTGGACGCTCGGGATCAGCGATAGGAGTGCCCACCAACGCCTCCTCGTAGGGGCCTCGCACTCCGCTCTTGTCGCGCGGGCTGGCGTTCCATGTGGACGGCACCACCGCCTGATAGTTGCGCGTCATGCCTTTGTCGATCACCACCCAGTGAGAGAGCGCGCCGCGCGGAGCTTCGTGCAGGCCCACGCCACGGATCTCTCCAGTCGGCATGTGGGGTTCGTTATGGGTTGCCACATCGCCGCGGGAGAGGTTTTCGAATAATCGACGCCAATGCTTGCTGGCTAACTCAGCCAGCATGGCGGCGCGGATGGCGCGGGCCAGATGGCGTCCCATGGTGGAGCGCAGGTGACTTAGTCCAATGCGTCGGCCTGCGACGGAAGATACTCTTTCGAGTGCGATGCTGGTCCACTTGCGGGTGAGCGCATGGCCTTGGTCGTAACCGATGAGCACCGCAGCAAGTGGACCCACTTCGGCGGGCTGGCCATGATAGCGGGCTGCCTTGACCCAAGAATATTTCTTCTCTTCATCCCATGTGGCAAGTTCTGGAATCGTCTCTCCGCGCCATGGAGGAAGGGCGTCCGCTCCATGGTAGTAAGCGTGGACCGTATCTTCGCTGACTGCGTCCTGGAAGCTTGCCTGGCTGTGTGGGACGGAGTGTGGAGCGGCATCGAATCCGTGAATGGATCCACCTGGCAGATCAAATCCATTGGCGGCAGAGCCATTGGGCAGATCGGGAACGGAGAGGTACAGATCCATTCCTTTGCCGATGTCGAACCATTCGGGATAGGAACCTGCAACCAGACAAGCATCCGCAAAGTAGACCTCGCGAATGAACTCAGTTACTTCATCGATCAGTGCGCGCATCGATTCCAGGCTTTCCATGCCGAGAGCAGACTCGCCGTCCAAATTGATGGCGTTGGCCACGCCGCCCACGGTCAGGTTCTGGATGTGGGGCGTCTTGCCGCCCAGCATGGCCACCACCTGGCTAGCCTTGCGATGGAACTCGAAGGCCTGCATGTAATGAGAGAGAATCGCCAGGCTAGCCGCGGGTTCCAGATGCATCTGCGGATGCCCCCAGTACCCGTTGGCAAACAAACCCATCTGGCCGCTTGTCAGGTGCGCAGCTAGCCGGTTGCGTGCGGCGCGCATTTCAGTGCTGGAGTTACGTGTCCACGATGCATGGGATTCAGAGAGCGAAGCGGCGCGCGCAGGATCGGCTTTGGCTGCTTGTTCAACGTCTACCCAGTCAAGAGCTGATAACTGATAAAAGTGAACGGCATGGTCGCGCAGCGCGTGCAGGATGAGAATGAGGTTGCGGATGAACTGAGCGTTGGGCGGGATGGGCAGTTTGAGTGCGTCCTCCACCGCGCGCACGCTGGCGATGGCATGGACCGTGGTACAGACGCCGCAGATGCGCTGCGCAATCAGCCAGGCTTCGCGTGGATCGCGGCCGCGGAGGATGGTTTCCAGGCCGCGAAACATGGTCGCGGAAACCCAGGCATCAGAGACGGCGCCGCCGTCTAACTGCACGTCAACGCGGAGATGGCCTTCAATGCGGGTAATTGGGTCGATAGTAATACGCTGTTTCAACAAAGGCTCCGGAGGGTTGGAAGAGTGATCAGTCGGCCGCGGCGCAACCGAGGGTTTCGTCCTGCGTGGAGGTGCTCATCCACGCGATGGTCTGGGCGCGCTCCATGGCCATCCAGGTGGTAAGCGGAGCAGGCAGAATCGCCAGGTGTTTTGCGGCCAGGGCGAAGGCCGCGATGGAAAGCGCGACGAAGCCCGCGCCGATGACGAGTTCCATCACCGATGGAAAATAGTGGGCACTGGCAATGGGCTGATAGACAAGCATGGTGGGATCGAAGCGGTACAGCATTCCGCCCAGGCAGGCCGCAAGGCTGGCGTGGAAGAGAAGCTTCGGGTTTTGTTGACGCGAGGCTGTGAAGCCAAGGGCGATGGTGGCCACTAGAAGTCCAGTTTCAAGCCAGAAGAGCGCCGCGGGCTGTGTGGCCTTGAAGGCCAGCGCGAACACCCCGCGCAGAACCAGATCCGCAAACCGCACCGCCAACCAGACGGAAACAATCCAGGCTGCAAGGCGGCTCATGGTGCAGAGTACATCCATGTCCAGTGGCCGATTCCAGACTAAGTGCGCAAGGAGCAAGATGAAGCTGACAAAAGCGAACCCCATGAAGCCGGCAGCGCCCACATAGAGCAGCGGAAGCAGAGGTGTTTGCCACAAGGGATGAACCTCAGGGCCTGCAAGGAGCATGAGAGCGCCCAGCGAGGATTGATGCATGGCAGGCAGCAGGAATCCGAGTCCGAGAACAAATGGATAGACGTTGCGCAGCATTTGCTCAGCGGCTGCAAACACGAATGCAATGGAAGGGAAGCGCTCTTGCAACCAGTCGAGCGTAGCGGGCAGGTTTTCGAGCAGTAGAGGAACTGCCGTGTACAACGGCATGCAGAAGGCGATCTCCATCATGGGAGAATGCAGGTTCCAGCGCCAGGGCATCAGGATGGAGTAGAAGTTCCAGGGCCGCCCCACATCGACGCCAAGCAGCGCCAACCCCGAGGCATAGGTGAGAAAGCTGCTCAGCACGGCCGTGCGCATCACAGCGTGGAGCTTGTGCTGGCCGAAGATCCACACCGCAATTCCAATGGCAAAGCTGCCCGATCCAAGGCCGGTGAGGACCATGATGTTGAAGGTCTTCCACACGCCCCATGCGTAGCCGTCGTTCATGCCCGAGGCCGGGCCAAGGCCGACTAACTCGCGGTAGAGCGCCAGCACGCAGGCCACGGCGCCGAATGCGCACAGGACCCGGAACGCCCGTGTGAAGAGCGGAACATCGTAGAGAGGAACGCAACGCTGCCAGTGTTTGTTCATAGTTGTGGCCTCAATCCCGTGGCTTGTTCTACTTTTGCTTCGTGAACCGTGCGGCTCCGCCAGCGTTTGACCAACACCCCTAGTAACACGGCATAAACTGCCGTAGGCGCGGCAAAGTAGGTATAAACGCGCTTTTGCCATTTGAGATACTTGGCGGGGATTGATTCCGGCCCCAGGCGAGTAAGTCCGAGTTTGTCAAAAGGAACGCGCGCCAGATAAAGCGCCTGGGTTCCGCCACCGTCCGTTGCGCCGTAGACGCGGTTCTCAAAGTACGTGCCAGGGCGTTCTGCAATTCGCTGGTGCGCTCTCTCCATCAGAGCGGTGCGTTGGCCGAAGATCACGGCATGAGTAGGGCAGACCGTTGAGCACGCGGGCTCCATGCCAGATGCCAAACGCGGTGCGCATAACTCGCACTTCACAATGCGGGGATTGATGCCTGACCACTCGAACTTGGGTATGTGGTACGGGCAGACGATCTCGCAATAGCGGCAACCCACGCAGCGGCTCGGGTCCCAGCGCACAATGCCCGTGGACTCATCCTTGTGCAGGGAATGAAACATGCAAGACGCTACGCAGGCGGGGTCCACGCAATGCATGCACTGCTGTTTGATGTAGGAGGATGGAGAGCCATCAACCGGCTTGTAGATCTTGACGATGTTGCGTGCAGTGCTGTTCAACTCGCGTGCGGAGCGGCGTTGGGGATCGAGCCTGGTGTCGCCGGCTTCGCCGTTGGCCTCAGCGCAAGCAGCAACGCAGGCCTGGCAGCCGATGCAAAGGGTCGCGTCGTAGAGCAAGGCCACTGCGCTGGCGCGCAACGGGGTAGCCTGCTCCGCGCGCGCACAGCCGGGCAACACCGCGGCGGCAGCTCCGGCTGCCATGGTGCGGAACAGGTTGCGCCGCGTCACGTTCATGCTCGATCCGCTCCGTTGCTGGGAGGCTTCCGATGGTCGTCTTCGGTGAGTTTGCTGAGCTTCTCCAGCTCTTCAATCTCGCGGGCTTCTTCGTCTTCGCCGAGCGGGGCGCGGCTGGGCAATCGTCGTGAAGCTGCCCACGCCGCGGAGGCCGCAATACCTGTGGCTACGCCCACGGTTGCAGCCACCGCGGTTTCGGTACTGCGCGCTGGTTGTTCTATCGAGGGCAGAGCCGCAGCGGGTGTCAGCGCATGAATATCGACTAGCTGGAAGAGTGGCGTGCGGAAGGCGGTAGCCTGTTCCGTGCAGCCAATGCAGGGCGCGCCCACGCCGATGGGCCAGGCATTGGGCACGTTGTTGAAGTGCCGTGTGGAGCACGATGCGTGAGTCACCGGGCCTTTGCAGCCGAGCTTGTAAAGGCACCAGCCGTTGCGGTGTCCCCAGTCGCCAAACTGCGAGGCAAAGCGGCCGGCGTCAAAGTGGCCACGGCGCGGGCAGTCTTCGTGGATCAGGCGGTCATAGGCGAAGCGCGGCCGCCCCAGTCCATCCAGCGCGGGTAGCCGGTGCATGGTCGCGAATTCCAGAAGAACCGAGAGCAAGGTGTAGGGGTTGGGTGGGCAACCGGGCAGGTTGACGATGGTCTTGCCTTGCATCAGTTCGGCGACGGATCGCGCGTTCGACGGGTTGGGATCGGCCGAGGCCACGCCGCCCCAGGAGGAGCAGGAGCCAACCGCGACCACCCATGCAGCCTTCGCGGCCACCTCGTGCAGTACGTCGATGGCGTTTCGGCCGGCCAGCTTCATGTACCCCGCGCACACACCGGTCGGAATCGACCCCTCGACCACCAGAATAAAGTTGCCTGCGTTTTCGCGGACGGCGCTGTCCAGAGCAGCCTCCGCCTGACGCCCCGAGGCGGCCATCAGCGTCTCGTGGTAGTCGAGCGAGATCAGGTTGAACAGAATCTCCGCAATGTCCGGCTCGGCGCTGTGCAGCAGGCTCTCCGTGCATCCGGTGCAGTCCTGGAAGTGCAGCCAGATTACGGAAGGCCGACGAGCGCTCGCAATGCGATCCGCAATTTGCCGGGCTGAAGAGGCACTGGCTAGCGCGGAGTGTGTCGGCGCAGCCGCTGCCAGGGCCGCGCAAAAGCGCAAAAAGCGCCGCCGCGAGACGCCGGAAGCAGACAGTGAGCTGCCGATGGACACGTTCGAGCCCGGAGCGGTCAAGTCGGTCATGGTGCTTGCCTCTGTGCTGATGCAGCAAGGTGCGGTGAAGTAAGTCCATTACACATGAGATTCTGTGCATACAAAAGGCCGCAAAATTCGCAATCACCTTGCAAAAATACGCAGGCGGGCTATTCTGGTTGCATGCACGAACCGGAATGGAGTCACCTGCAAACCCTGTTGATTCTTGCGCGCACCCAACGTTTGGCCGCCGCCGGCCGCCGTTTGAAGGTCGATCACTCCACGGTGAGCCGCCATGTGGCCGCCTTGGAAGACGCCTTCCGCGTGCGCCTGTTCGACCGCCGCGACGAGGGCTTTTTGCTTACCGCCGAGGGAGAACGGCTGTTTCGTGCCGCTGAGCAGATGGAAAGCCTGATGATGGATGTGCACTCCGACATTGTGGGCAAGGATCTGCAACTGACCGGGACCGTGCGCATTGGTGTGCCGGACGGGCTGGGAGTGGGATTCCTGGCGCCCAGGCTGGCCAACTTTGCGGCTATGCGTCCAGGGCTTGCGATTGAACTGGTGGCCATCTCCCGCATCTTCAACCTGACCAAACGCGAGGCGGATATTGCCATCACCTTGACCCGGCCCGCAAAGGGCAGGTTGATTGCGCATAAGCTGCTCGACTACACGCTGCAACTCTTTGCCACCAGGGAATATCTTCAAAAGCACAAGCCGATCGGCAAGCCTGCCGATCTGTTGGAGCATAGCGTGGTGGCGTTCATTGAGGACCTGAACCCCATCTCGCAGCTCAACTTTCTCGATGAGATTCACACCTCCATCCAGCCGTGTTTTACAAGTTCAACCATTGTTTGCCAGTCGGAGGCGATTCTGGCAGGCGCGGGGGTGGGCGTGCTGCCGCGCTTCATGGCCGTCAAGCACCCGGAACTGGAGTGCGTGCTGCCGGAGCAAGTGAAGTTGAAGCGTACTTTCTGGCTTTGTGTTCACGCGGATCTGCATCGGCTGGCGCGGATTCGGGCCATCTGCGACTTTATGGAAAGCGAAATGCGCGCCGCCGCAGCAATCTTTTGAGGCCATCGGTCCGCTCCGGCGCATGGATTGATCCGGCATTCATTCTGACGACTGGGTGCTCCATCCATCCCACGTTTTGTGCGGGATGTGGGGGTAGAGTGGCACGATTTGAGGGCCGGATCCATCGCGTCCCTACCGCGCCTTCACGGCGCGGAATCGCCGCCCAACTCTTGGTGAGCAAGTCCATCCTCTATCGGCTGCTATAGAGCAGGGAATCGGCGTCGTGCTCGGCCAGGGCGGGATCGTTGGGGTAGAAGCGGTCCACGGTCTGGCGGTCAAGCAACTCGTGTTTGACAAACACCGCCGGGGGCACCCGCCGTCCCTGCAAGGTGTCCAGAGCCAGCTGCATCACGCCCTCGCCGTACTGCTCAGGGAAATAGGCCACCGAGCCGATCAGGCTGGTGCCGGGGCGGCGCAACTCGCGCCGAGCTTCCAGCGCTCCGTTGTGGCTGATGGCCAGGCAATCGGCGCCCCGCCCAGCTTCCATGAAGGCGCTCAGGGCGCCAAGGCAACTGGGGTCGTTGATGGCGCCCAGCAGAATTTTTCTGGATTTGCTGCGTCCCAGATCCTTGCGCATGGCCGCCAGGCTGGTTTCGTAGCGGCCATTGCCATTCATAAAGCGGATTTTATCGTCCTTGACATCGCCCAGCACCTCCCGCAAGCCGGCAATCATGCCCGTCAGCCGGGAGCGCACCAGCGGGCCGGCCATCTTCAGCTCCAGCAGAATCAGCTCGTCAAACTGCCCCCGCCAGCGGTCTTTGCAGGCGTGCGCCAGAGCCCGTCCGGCAATCATTCCGGCGCGATAGTTGTTGGCGCCAAAGTAGAGTCCGCCGGGGTGGGGAATGTCGATGGCGATCAGGGGAATGGCCGCATCCACCAGCTTGGAAGCCACCGTCGAGGCCGACTCCAGGCTGGTCTGGAACTCGATCACCAGGTGCACACCCTCGCGCACAAAAGTTTCGGCATTCCGTACGGCCGTGGTGGGGCTGTAGCGATTGTTCAGCTCCAGCAGCTCGATCCCGGCGTTATAGGCGCTGGCCCGTACGCTCTCCGACACCAGCCGCGAAAACGAGAACTCCTCTGACTGCGTTGCATAGCCGAGGCGGTAGCTCCGGCCGCGCAAGGTGTTGCCCTTCAAAGCGTAGGTGTTCTTGCGCAGGCGCTCGATCATCCCGCCCTCCACCAGCGCCATCAGCATGCGGTAGGTGGTCGGCTTGTTCAGCCCCGCGGCCTCGGCCACCTGCGCCAGCCCCAGCGGAAGCGGGCTCTGCTGGAAGCACCGCAGCACGGCGCAGGCGCGCTGCACGGAACGATTTCCAGCCGACTCCATCGCGCATTCCTCCTGCTGGAATTTTACCTGCTGAAAAACCATCAGATAAACCAGTTTGCTCTGGCGGGTACAAAAGTGAGTTTATAGGAAATCGATCCTCCTTCAAAATTGCATTGTTGTGGCAAGAAGCGTCCGTGCACGACTTTAGAGCCTGCCCTGAGCGCAGCCGAAGGCTGCCGACACGGGCAACAAAAAGTCTCAGGGCTTTGCTGGCTGCGGAACAACTTCCAAGGGAAGGCCAGAAGCTTCAGGGCACGACTTTTAGTCGTTCCGCAAGCTGTCTGGAATCAATGCCGGCTTCATCCCCTGCGGGAAGATTTCCAGGGCTTCAGTCTGAAGTGCCGAGTTTTTTCGCAGCCTGTTTAGCCCCTGCATTTTGTTCTTCAAGGTCTTGCAGTTCCTCAGCGGCTAAAGCCGAGGTCTGTTTTGACCATTTTGCGGCACGACTGAAGTCGTGCCCTGACGCTTCTTGCCTCCATGAGATTTTGCAAGAGACCCCCAGATTCAAACGCGAGTCCTGCATTTGGGTGATATTTCATTGGATGAAAAATGCGCGGAGGAAATTGCCCCCTTCCCAGCGCAGCCTCTACTGCGCTAATGTTGGGCCGTCCTTGAGCAGCTGGAGTTTGCTGCTGCAATGCGCCAACGCGGTGCAGGGCGCATCCATCAAAGCCCGGCGCGGACCCACGGAAAGGATCAAGCGAGATGTTCCTCATCGGTTCACAACGGGGTCGGGGCCTGGTGGCGCGGCACGTTGGTGTGTGCGTGGCTCTGCTCGGCGCAGGTCTGGCGCTCAGCGCGCAGCAAGCGCCCAAGCTCACCATTCACTGGGATAAGCCAACGGTTGTTTCGCGCTCCACGCCCACGCTGCAAGTGGTGGTCAATCCCCTGGTCCGTCCTGGCCAGCCGATGAGCGTTGCCGCCTACAAGGCCGTCCAGGAGCTGGGCGCTGACTACGTTCGCTACGTGCCCTGGCTGCCCTATCCGCGCTTGGCGGTGGCCGAGTTGGAGCCGCCCACCGCGCAAAAGACCTCCTGGGACTTTGAGCTGATCGATCCCATGACCAAGGACTTTCTGGCCGCCACCGAGGGCCATTCCACGGTGATGAACTTCTCCACCATCCCGGCCTGGCTCTTCAAGACCGACAAGCCGGTCACCTATCCCGACGATCCGGAGAAGGTGGATTGGAATTACACCCAGGGCCATGAGCTGGTGGACCCCTCCGGCAAGCAGCTCGGCGACTACTACGCGCGTCTGGTTAGCTGGTATGTGAAGGGCGGCTTTACCGACGAGAACGGCAAGCGTCACGACTCCGACTACCACTATCAGTTTCCCGTCTGGGAAGTGCTCAACGAGGTCGACTACGAGCACCAGATGACCCCCGAGCAGTACACCGCCCGTTACGACGCCATCGTGGCCGCCATCCACGCCGTATCGCCCAGCACCAAGTTCATGGGCATGGCGCTGGCGCGGCCTGAAAAGGTGCCCCAGTACTTCGAATATTTTCTGAATGCCAACAACCACAAGCCCGGCATTCCGCTCGACTACATCTCCTACCACTTCTACGCCTCGCCCACCCGCGAGCAGACCATCGACCACTGGCAGTACACCTTCTTCGATCAGGCCGATGGCTTTATCTCCACCGTGCGCGCGGCTGAAGTGGTGCGCAAGCGCCTGGCGCCCAACACCAAGACCGACCTGAACGAGCTGGGCGTGATTCTGCCCACCGATAACAAGCCGGGCGACGATGTGGCTCCGCCGGACGCTTATTGGAACCTGTGCAGCTCGCTCTACGCCTATCTGTTTATGGATTTCTCGCGCCAGCAGATCGACCTGATCGGCATGTCGCAGCTGGTGGGCTATCCTACCCAGTTTCCCTCCGTCAGCATGATGGACTGGCGCACCAACCAGCCCAATGCGCGCTACTGGACGCTGAAGCTCATCAAGGACACGCTGCATGCAGGCGATCAGTTGGTGGACACCTCCGTCAGCTCGCCCGATGTGGCCGCGCAGGCCTACCTGACCCCGCGCGGGCGTAAACTGCTCCTCGCCAACAAGCGCAACCGGGCTATCGATGTCGAACTCGCTGGTGTGGAGACGGCCGCGGCCCGCACCGTAGACGCCGCCACCGGCAACGGCCCGGCGCGCATCGTCAAACTTGCCGACGGCAAGATCCATCTTGAGCCTTTTGCCGTAACGGTTGTGAGTTGGTAACGTAACTCTTTCTGAAAGGGCAGAAGAGAAAATGAACCAGAAAAACATGTTGCGGGTAGGCCTGTGCGGCATTGGCCTGGATGCATATTGGGCCCAGTTTGCCGGCCTTGAGGCGCGCTTGCTGGGTTATGTGGCGCAGGTTGCGGAGCGGTTGCAGCGTCCCGGTGTGGAGGTGGTCAATCTTGGCCTCATCGACACCCCGCAGCGCTCGCAGCAAGCCGGCCGCCAGTGTCGCCGTGAAGACATTGACGTGCTCTTTCTCTACGTCACCACCTATGCGCTTTCGAGCACGGTTCTGCCCGTGGTGCAGCGCGCGGGCGTGCCGGTGGTGGTGCTCAATCTGCAGCCCGAGGCGGCCATCGATTACGCCCGCTTCAACCAGCTCGAAGACCGCACCGCCATGACCGGCGACTGGTTGGCCTTCTGCTCGGCCTGTCCGGTGCCGGAGATCGCCAACCTGTTAGCGCGCGCAAAAATCCCTTTCCATCAGGTCACCGGCGTGCTCAACGACGAGGCCACCTGGCAGGAGATGGAACAGTGGCTGGCCGCGGCTCGCGTCCGTTCCACGCTGGCCTCCATGCGCCTCGGCCTGCTCGGCCATGTGTACAACGGCATGCTCGACATTGTGACCGATGTGACGCAAGTCTCCATCGCCTTCGGCACCCACGCCGAGGTGCTGGAGGTGGATGAGCTCAGCGCGCTCGGTGCGGAAGTTACGGCAGCGGAGATCGACCAACGCGTAACCGAGTTTGCCTCCGCCTTCGACGTGCAGCCCGATTGCCCTGCGGAGGAGTTGCGTCGCGCGGCGCGTACCTCGGTGGCGCTCGATGCCTTTGTAGCTCGTCATCAACTGGACGCGCTGGCTTACTTCTACAAAGGCACCGGCGTTGCCGCCAACCTCGACACGATGAGTTCCATCATCCTGGGCACGTCGTTATTGACGGCCCGCCACATTCCCGTAGCCGGCGAGTTTGAAGTGAAGAACGCGCTGGCCATGAAGATGATGGACGTGCTCGATGTGGGCGGCTCCTTCACCGAGTACTATGCCATGGACTTCAACGACGGCGTGGTGCTGATGGGCCATGACGGCCCCGGCCACCTTGCCATTGCCGAGGGCAAGACCAAAGTGCGGCCGCTTGGCGTCTATCACGGCAAAGTGGGCCACGGCCTGTCGGTGGAGATGACGGTTCGTTACGGTCCGGTCACGCTGCTCTCCGTTGCCGAGGATGCGGAGCATCGCTTCAAGCTGGTGGTGGCCGAGGGCGAGTCGGTTCCCGGACCCATTCTGGAAATTGGCAACACCAACAGCCGCTACCGCTTTCCGCTGGGCGCGCGTGGATTTGTAAATGCCTGGAACGCGCAGGGCCCCGCGCATCACTGTGCGGTTGGCGTGGGCCACGTGGCGGATACCTTGCGCAAAACCGCCGCGTTGATGGGCCTTGGATTCGCGCGGATCGGCTGACTACAGTTGTAGATTCGCCCTTCGGAAGAAGCAGGGGCCTTCAGGCCCCTGAAGAATTGCAGGAAAAGCTGGGCCTTTAGGCCCGGACCAAGGACGCAAGAGATAACTTCAACTGTAGTTTTAGAGCCTTTTTTCCTTTTGCTATAGACTTCCGTGCCCCATCCATTTCCGCGTTCTTTGCGGAAATGGGTGGGATGCCTATGAAATTTAGTTCAACACTATTCCACAAAACGCGCTAGCTGCGGAGCAGAATAAAAAACTACTCGCGATACCTGGGCGTTGCCTTGCCCTTGGCGGACAGATCCTTGGCCAGCGGGTCATGCTTGAGCGCCTTCAGTCCGCTCACCACGGCCTCAGCGTTCAGCATTGCGCCGGCGGCGGTGGTGTGGGTGTTGGGGTCGCCAAACAGAGGCTCCACGGCGGCCTGGCCCAGGGCGTCGTACTTGCGCGCCACAATTTCGTTCAGGTCGATGAAGTCCACGTGATCGCGTTCTGCAATCGCCTTGGTCCAGCCGCGATAGGTCTCGGTCTGGCGGGCAATGTGGCCGTCCTTCCAGGTCTTGCGCGGTACCAGCGAGCAGAGCACCGGGGTTGCGCCCTTGGCCTGAATGTCCTTCACATACTGCTCCAGATAGTGGCCAAAGCTGTACACAGTTTCATGAATGTGGCGCAGCGGATTGTAGACATCCTCCGTCTCCGTGCCCACGCCCTTGATGGTGCCGCGGGCGCGATCGGGATCGGCGAGCGGACCGGCATCGTTGTGGCCAAACTGGATCAGCACCACGTCGCCCTTGTGGATGAGCTTGAGCGTCTCTGCCCAGTGACCTTCCGTGATGTAGCTGCGCGAGCTGCGTCCGCCAATGGCGCGGTTCACAACGTTGACGCGGTTGGTATCGAAAAACTGCGCCAGCTCGTCGCCCCAGCCCATTTGGTTGTGTGCGCCATTGCCGTTGCCGTTGCGCACCGTGGAGTCGCCCACCAGGATGATATTGCGCAAGCCAGCCTTGGCCGGTAGGGGCAGATGCTTTTTGGCGTACTCCACCGCTTCCACGTTGGCCACGGGATCGGTGGTGATGGTCTTCGACGTCACCATGCGATGCAGCTCGGCCGCCGCCAGCATGAAGCCGCCCACGCCGTAGTTGAAGCTCGACGAAGGCAGATAGTAGCCCGGCTCGGAGCCGGTCTGCTGAATGTTACCCAGACGGCCATCGGCGTAGATTTGCCCGGTAACCATGGCGCGCCAGGCACGCTCAATCACCGGCTTGTACTTGGCGGCATCCAGGAAGCCTTCGTTCACGCCGTAAGCCATGCCGAAGACGATCAGCGCGGAGCCAGAGACCTCAGGAGCAGGGAAGTGCTCGGCATCCAGCATGCTGCCGCGCCACAGGCCATCCGGGCCTTGCAGTTCCGCGGTGCGCTCTGCCATTTCTTTTAGATTTTGGATGTAGAAGGGACGCTTCGGATCGTCCTTGGGAAGAACCTGCAGGGTGCGGGCCAGTCCGCCCATCACCCAGCCCTCACCGCGCGACCAGAAGATTTTTTTGCCATTGGGGCCGAGCTTGCCTACGAACGAAGCATCGCGTGCGTACAGATGCTCTTCTTTGTCCCAGAGCAGGCTGTAGCTGCGCTCCCACTGCGCGTTCATGTAGTCGATGTACTGGTGCTCGCCGGTGGCCGCATACATGCGCACCCACACCGGCGGCGCCATGAACAGCGCATCGCACCACCACCAGGGAATGCGCGGATCATTGGGTCGGATGGTGGGCAGATCGATGACCGAGCCCAGCGCCTCGCGCGTGGAATCCACGATCTGCTTGTCCTGCTTGCGGCCCTGCAGGTAGAGCTCAAGATAGGTCTGCGCAATGCTCTGGTTGTCGGCATCCGGCAGCTTGCTGCGGAAGCCGTAGTTGAAGCCCTTGGACATGTCGGCCATGGCGTCGCGGTACTTGGCTTCGCCCAGCGAATCGGAGACGGCCATGAAGCCGGCGTACATCACGCTGGAGGTCCAGATCTGATCCCAATAGGGCTTGGAGCGTTCCAACTGCCAATCAGCCACCTTGCGCGTCACCTGATCGACGGCCGCGGTGGTCAGGGCCGGAGAAAGATCCGTGGCCAGGGGCCCGGGATTCTCCGGCGCATCGCCAAAGTGGCGCTTGGTATCTTTGTCGATGCCGGCCTGCATGGCAGGCGTGGGCTTGGGCATTTGCTGGGCTGCGGCGGTCATTGCCGCGCCAAGCGCAATCGCGGATCCAAGGCGTAGAGCAAAGTTCATGGCAAAACTCCTTCATGGGTTGAAAACAGTGCCAGCTACCGCGCGGTGAGGGCCACCGGGCGCAAACCAATCCGCGCCGGAAGTGCCCGCACCACGTGCTGCACCGGTTGATTGCGGTGCTCAGGCAGCGATCAGAGTATGCGCTCATGGCGGGCCGATGCAAGCGCGGGCCGCGCGCGCCAACCGGGCGTTTCCAGCATGTACGGATGGTTGTAGCCGCGCCAAGGCAGGCAAGCCTATCTGCTTCAAGCGCGTGGAGAACCATTGCCAGTAAAAGAATCCAATACAGAAATAGAAAACGGTGTCAGTACGCTTCCACTACGCGGGTCAGCATCCGCCGGATGGGGAAGTCACAGCGCCCGCGGGTGTCTGCAATCAAATCTTTGTATAATTCTCCAAACCCGCAAGGCGCAAAATATCGGCACGTTCACGAAGCTTTTCCGTGACGTAGAGATGAAGGTGCGCCGACGTGGGGCAGGGGAGAGAACCATGATACTTCGCGGAGTGATTGCCAGCTATACCAACCAGGGCAGCGGCAGCGTGGTGGTGGAGGGCAGCGCTTATCCCTTCACCCTGCAGCGGATGTGGCAGTCGCCGCTGGAGCCGCGGGTGGGCATGCCGGTGGATGTGACCTTCAGTCCAGAGGTAGGCATTGCGTCGATTGTGCCGGTGGTGAGCCCGTCGCTACCGCCCGTACCGCCGACGTTTGTGAGGTCTGGCGCGGCCACCATGGCCAAGCCTGCTGACATTGCGGATCTGCTGGCGGTGCTGGTTGTCGCGTTCAGCTGGTTTGCACTGCCGGCGGTCATGGTAAATTTATTCTTTTTGGGCCAAATGCAGTTCACGTTCTGGCAGATCCTTGGCCATTTTGTCCCCCTCAACTCCCTCCAAACCATGGACTCCGTATCGACGGCGGGAATGGCGATGCAGATTGCGGCCATTGCGTCGTTGTTTGCGGCGCTGCTGCCGCTGGTGTGGCGCGTGCGCGTGGCCCGGGTGGGAGGCTTTCTTCCACTCCTGGTCCAACTGGCGGCGCTGGTTGAGGTGTGGAGAGAGATCCATCGCGTGATGAGCCAGGCTCAGGGGCTTTTCGGCGAGTTCAGCCGCAGCGTGGCGATTGAGATGGGGAAGCAGATCCACATTGGCTATGGTGCAGGGATTGCGGCACTGGCGGCCCTGTGGCTGGCGGGAAATGCTGTCTGGAAACTGCTGGCGGCGCGGGAGTAGTCTTTCCAACTGATCCGGCCCTTTTGGGTGAGATTGTTCTTTCCCACCCTTGACCGCAAAGAACGCGGCAAGGATGGGGCACCCAGGCTCATTCTTTTAGGCCGGATCAATAACTTGCGATGGTTGGCGCGCGGCGGGATGTGCGCCGGACAGAGTGCGCGCTACAATGAATCACCAAACCAAAACCAGGTAAAAAGCGCGGGAATGCCATGAGCCTACCGATCGAAGACAGCGTACCGGCCCGGGATCATCAGATCACACGGCTTCTGCATGAGTCGGCAGACGGCAATCAGGCCTCGACTGAGGAGCTGATGCAGGTGGTTTATGCCGAACTGCACCGCCTGGCCGCGCACTACATGCGCAAGGAGAACCCCGGGCATCTGCTCCAACCCACGGCCCTGGTCAATGAGATGTACGTGCGCCTGTTTGGCTCCGAGAATGGACCGCAGATGAACAACCGCGGCCATTTTTTTGCGATGGCGGCCACCCAGATGCGACGCATTCTGGTGGACCATGCGCGCCACCAGAAGAAGGGCGGCGGCGCCATCCTGGTGCCGGAGAGCGAAGCGCTGATTGTCTCCAACGAACGACCCATGGATCTGGTGGCCCTGGACGGCGCGCTCAAGGAGCTGGCCGATATCGATGCGCAGGCAGCCGAGGTGGTGGAGCTGCGCTACTTTGGCGGCTACACCGACAAGGAAACGGCCGAGATTGTGGGTCGCAACTTTGCCAAGGTCCGCCGCGACTGGGAGTTTGCCCGCGCCTGGCTCTACGACCGGCTGGTGGTGGAGTAGTTTTTTCTGTTTCCAGCGCAGGAGCGCGTGCCGTAGATCGATCAAGCGAAGAGAAGCGGGTGCCCCTGGTCCCTCGCGTTCGGGGACCAGGGAGAGAAGATGTACCTAGCTCCAGTAGAATGTCGGGTGCTCATCCTTGCTGGCGTTCTTTGCCGGGAAGGGTGGGAAGAATCACGCCGGTTTCGTGCCGCCCCTACGGGGCTCGACAAATCGTAAGGGCATCTTTCCCCGGGTTTCCCGGCCTCCTCGCTTTCGCTCCGATGCCGGTCCACCTGGGGCTATTTTCGTGGTGCCCATCCGGGGCACCTGCGGTGCGGCAGCGCGCTTCGCGATGATCATGCCGAGTTTCGTGCCGTCGCTCCGGGGCACCTTGCGGTTCACCCACCGCAGCGGAAGGTGCAGGGACCTTCAGGTCCCTGAAAAAGATGAAAGTCCCAGGGGTTTTACAGGCTGCGGAAAACTCCGCGATTCAGGCTGAAACCCGCAAGGGATACCGCAGGGGCTGAGGCCCTCGTCGATTCCAGGCCATGTGCGTACCGGGACATAGGTAACTCGCGGCACGACTAACCAAAGTCGTGGCCTGATACTTCTAGCCTTCCCCTGAAAGTTTTCCAGCAGCCTGTTCAGCCGGATCTTCTGCTCGTCCACCAAGATGAATAGGTACCCCATGTCCCTCGCTTTTGGGGACATGGGAAACGATGCGCCCCTGTTCCGGTAGACGGCAGCGCGTTTTCGTCTTCAAAGCTGCGTAACGCCCTCTCTGGCTGATGGGAGTTGGAGATTCCGCGTTCCCGGGTCCCCGAATGCGAGGGACCCGGGGCACCCGTATATTCGTTTCCAGGGCACTGATTCTTCATTTCCAGGTCTCAGGATAGAGGCATGAGTTACCTGGCAGTCATGAATCGAGCGCAGCATGATAACTCTTACTGCCCAACCGGCACCTGCGCGGCTTCCTTGGCAATCTCCTGCGCCAGTTGTTGTACGGTGGCATCGTTGACGGCGTCGCCCTGCAGTTGCTTGAGTGCCTCCACGGCCTTCTGAATGGTGGCCATGGCAGCGGTTGCATCCTTCAGGCTGGCGTGGTCGTTGCTCCACTCGC
The DNA here is from genome assembly GCA_964645855.1 of uncultured Occallatibacter sp. GTDB lineage: Bacteria > Acidobacteriota > Terriglobia > Terriglobales > Acidobacteriaceae > Telmatobacter. The sequence continues at coordinate 35,527 of CAZYDF010000001.1, read as the reverse complement.
TTTCGGAAATGGTCAGGTAGGTGCGGCCCAGCTCGGTGGCCACCAGAGGCTGCTCGTGGGCAAAGGGCGCTACCTTGTCCAGCCACGCAAGGTTGCCGCTGACGATCTTCTTTTTGGCGGCTTCCGTAGCCAGCGGGTTGTCCAGCACCGCGGGGAAGACGGTGCGGTAGTTTGCGCCCACCTGGCGGACGTGGCGCACCAGCTCCTCGCGGCCCTGCACGGAGGCCATCTGCGCGGCCGGGTTGCCGGGGGGGGCGGACATCTGCGCCATCAAACGATGCAGCCGCCACTCGTCCCAACCCAGCCAGCTGAGCGCCAGCAGCAGCAGCAGCGCGGCCGCCGTGGCCACGCGATTGCGCTCCACGCCGCGCACCACGGCGAAGACCGCGCGATGTCCACGGGCCGCCACTGCTCGCCGCGCCTGGAAGGCCTCCACGTCGGCCGTCATCGCCGCCGCGGTCGCATAGCGCTCAGTCTCGTCGGTGGCCAGCGCCTTCAGCAGAATGGCGTCCAGGTCGCCGCGCAGGTTGCGGCGCAGCTGCACCGCACTGTCCCGCGAGGGCGGGCCGGGTTGCCCGCGCAAACATTCGCTGGGCAAACGCAACCGCCCGCAGGCCTCCATCTCCACTTGGGGACGCTGTCCGGTGAGCAGCTCGTGCAGGATGGCGGCCAGCGAATAAATGTCGCTGGAGGTGCTGGTGGGCTGGTTGGCAAGCTGCTCCGGGCTGGCGTAGCCGGGGCTGGCAATGGCCATGCAGCCATTCTCCAGGTCCTCGCCGGGGCCGATCAGCCGCGCAATGCCAAAGTCCAGCAGCTTCACCTGGCCCGACTCGGTGACCAGCATGTTCTGCGGCTTCAAGTCGCAATGCACCACGCCGTTCTCATGCAGATAGTCCACGGCCATAGCAGCCTGGCGGAAGAGGTTGAGCCGCTGCTGCAGGCTGGCGCGCCGCTGGTTGCTGAACTGGTCAATGGGCACGCCCTCCACCAGATCCATCACAAAGTAGGGTCGTCCATCGGGCATGGCGCCGCCGTCCACAATGCGCGCAATATTGGGATGATCTAGCCGCGCCAGCAACTCGCGCTCCCGCTCAAAGCGCTCAATCATCTCGCGGGCCTTGAACTCGGGGCGAATCACCTTGAGGGCGACGGTGCGCTTGTAGGCGTCGTCGGCACGCACGGCGCGGTATACCACCCCCATCCCGCCCGCGCCCAGTTGCCGCTCAATGCGATACGGGCCCAGCTCCAGGCCTACCAGCTGGTTGTGGTCGGCGCGCTGGGCCAGAGGGTTTTCAAGGAACCGGTCGCTGGAGCGGGCCGCGCGCAGCAGGCGCAGGACGCTGGAGGCCAGGGCTTCGTCGCCACGGGCTTCGCGCGCGACAAACTCCTGCCGACCCTCGGCGGGCAATTCAGCGGCGGCGTCAAAAAGGTCGCGAATCCTCTTCTGTTGGGCGGTATCCATTGCTTCCTCCCGGGGAGATGCTCCCGATCAGCTTACACCTGGGTTAGCGCAAAATTAGCCGCCGGATGCGCTCCCCGGACGGGCCGGAAAAACTTTTTTCCCCAATCTGCGCATTTTGCCCGCATCTTTGCGCTGAATCAAGCGAAGGAGAAGACAGTGGAACTCAAACGCATCAGCCTGCTTGCTGCCCTGCTTGCCATTCTGCCGGTGGTCACCCCCGCGCAGCCACCGGCAAACACCGTTCTGCCGGCCACGGTCAAGGTCGAGTCGTTCGGCATTGAGAATGTGAAGTCCGACCGAGTGGAAATGGTGGCCCGTCTGGGCTTGTATCCGGAGCGCTCGTTCAAGACCCACCAGTTGGGCTTCTTTGCCATGCGCGTCAACGAAATCCCTGTCTACGTGGCCTCGCTTTACGGCGAGTTCCAGCTCAAGAAGGGTGAGATGTTGATGCTGCCGGACCTGCATATCACCGTCTACTTCCGCGATATTCCGTCGCTCGATCCGATCCGCAAGATGGTGCAGGACCAGCGGGCCTCGGTGACCGGCCAGATTGCCGCCGACATTGACGCCAGTACCCTGGAGAAGATCGCGCTGCGTTCGCTGCATCCGCGGATTGTGGTGCCGTTCTCCAAGGACATTCCGGTTGCCGTGCCCGGAGGCTCGCTGGGCGCAACCGCCGCGCTGGCGATGCTGGACATGGCCACCCAGGCCGGCCCCTTTGCCAGCTCGGTGCTGGGAACCATTGCTCCGGGCAAGGACGCGCCCTGGCGCAACCGTCTGGCCACCGAGGAAGTGCGCCACCTGGTGCTGGTACGCACCCATGGCGTGCTGACCGATACCGATGGTTCCATTCCGCTGGACTACATCCAGTTGGGGTTCTGGATCTCGCCTACCACCGTGGTGGTTCCTGCCGAGGCCATCCGCCCGTGGGATTTTGACCCCGACGCCTCCGCGCGGTTGGGTGCCGGAGCCACCGTGGACAAAAAGAGCATTGAGCTGACGGTGACGCCGCTGGTGGCCGATGCCGGCAAGCCCACTGCGTGGAGCCTGCAGGCCAAGGACTTCAAGATCACCTACGACGGCTCTCCGGCCAAGGAGAGCGTGGTGAACACCGCCAAGGGCGGCACCACGCAGATCCGCGAGCGCGGCTCCGCCAACAACTACGCGCTGCTCCGCTTCCGCGACGGCATTACGGGCAATCCAGTGAAGTTTGCCGATCCCGGCGCGCAGGATTGGGAACGGCTGGGCGTACTGCGTCTGCAGCGCTCCAGCATCGGCGGCGATCCCAAGGTCGAGGTGGTTCTGGTGCCCGCCAACCTGGAATCCAAGCAGGTTCATCTAACCCAGCAGGTGGACGACAGCGCCTTTGGTTCGCCCCTGTTCACCGAAAACGGCGTGGTGGGCATGGTGGTGGATGAAAATTTTGCCGTCATCACCAGCGCCATCAAGCACGTAGACAACTAGGTCTTTTACGGTTCGCTTCGGAACCAGCCTCTTGGTCCGATCTTCCACCAGAAGCACGGTGGGCGGATTCAAGGTCCAAGTGCAACAACACATCGCAAAGAGCCGACAGGAGATGGTTGGTAGGAAGCCATGGAAAAGATGGAAAACAAAGAGCGTTTCCCACTTTCCCACGGCACGGCTGCGACGAACTGTTTGATTCTGTTCACGCTCTTTGTTGCACTTGGAATTTGAATGTACCGTGCCCCATCCTTTCCGCGTTCTCTGCGGAAAGGGTGGGAAGGCAGGATGTTAATCTCCCGGCCTGACCCGTAAATCTTCAATCCATCGTGTTCCGCTGAGCCCGGCGCCCCTGCACTTCAAACGGCGGCAGGAGATTTCGGCGCTCCGGCCTCAGCCCCTTTTATTTTGCCAGCGGTCTTCCCCCAGAGTGCGCTCAGCCCTCCCCCAACCGATGCGATCCAGAAGATCGCATCCCAACAACAAGGCCTGTCAGCAGCACGTCTCCGGGCGGAGGGTGCGGCGGACAGGCCTTGTCCTTTTGCGCTTGTTGAGAGCATTTTCTGGAAGGATGTAGCTCTAAACTTCATGGGTATCCCACCCGTTTCCGCAAAGACGCGGAAATGGAGGGGGCAGAGAAGTCTATAGCAAGAGGGAAAACGCAAGACCCCGGCACGGAGGGAAGCAACGTGTTGGGAACCGAACCAGAAACCTGGGAAACGCCCCCATCAGGGACGTTTCCCAGGTTTCTGATATGCGGCGGTTCGCTTGCAACCGTCGCTCAGCGTCTGCGGGCCTTCGACAAGGAACCGCGACCAGCTTTGAGGACGGGACTTAACAGACGGAACGCTGGAAGCAGCACGTCAAGATCAAAACGTACGGACTTGGACGTGATGGGCTCCACGTTCGCGGCCCGAATCCTGAAGGGGCCAGATGCTACTCGCTGTCTTCGGAAGCATCGGCGGTGGAGTTAGCGGCTACGACGGCTGGTGCGACGACCATTCCGATAAAAGCAAGTGCGATCAGCAGATCATGCATATCAATCTCCTTTGCAGGCTCCCACCACCCTTTGAGCGGTCTGGAGCTTGCTCACATAATGATGATCGTCTGTCCTGGAATTGCTCGAAATACCACGAAAAAGGGGTGCCATCCAGGCGGGTGTTATGACCCTCTGGCCCGAAAGTGGGATTGCGGCGTCCCCCAAAAACAGAAACTATCGGTATTTTGGAGCGAAACGAGACAAAATGTCTTAAATCCGGCAAATAACGTCGGTAATTGGGCTGAGATTTTCCACCGAAATGTCTGAAAATAGTTTGAAAATAGTTTGGAAATTGGCCTTTGAAAGCGGCCGCCGGGGAGCTGTGCTGGCTGAAAATGGGACATTTTTTTAAGCGCTGGGCTTGCGGGTTCCTGAATTAAGGCTGGGACGGGCCTGGATCGGCCCCGTTGCGGCTTCTGGGTGGGGGCGGCTGTTCTTTCTGGCCGGAAATGGAGTAGGCTCAAGATATGAAGTTCATGATCAACGAGCTGGAACGGGAGCCAGAAGATTTCATTCTGGAGCTTGCTCCGGGCGACCTCGACTATGGCGGCGAAGCCGAACAGGTGGGCCCGCTGAAGGCGGAAGGCCGGGCCGAGGTTCTCCATGAGGACCGGGGACCGAAGGATATTGTTACCGACATTCGCCTGAAGGGGAGCGTGCGGGGCGACTTTCAGGTGCCCTGCGCCCGGTGCGTGGAGCCGGTTTCCATGCCCATTCGCGCCGATTTCGACCTGCTGTTCCGCCCCGCTGACGCCGATCGCGAGACCGGGGAACGCGCCATCTCAGCGCCGGAAACAGAAATCGGTTATTATCTAAAGGACAGTCTTTTGCTTGAAGATGTGTTGCGGGAGCAGGTTCTTTTGTCTCTGCCGGCAAAAACATTGTGCAAGCCAGACTGCAAGGGACTTTGCCCGCGCTGTGGCGAAAACCGCAATCTTGAAGCGTGCTCCTGCGAGGAGGGTCCAGTTGACCCCCGTTGGGAAGCGCTGGCTGGACTCCGCGGCCGGATCAAGTCCTGACAAGTTCAAGCCCCTGCCAAGTGCAGGGAGCTCCGCCGCTGCCACGTGGTAGCCAACGCCCGGTTTGCCCCTGCCGCTCTTTTTTGAACGGAGCGGAAGAGGCAGTTGTGTTGTTTGGTGTTTGTAGAACACGTGCGCGCGGAGCGAGGAAAGGAACAAAAAAATGCCCAATCCGAAACGGCGCCATTCACAGCGCCGCACTGCCATCCGTCGCTCCCACGATTTCCTCACCGCCGTCGGCGTCAGCGAGTGCCCCAGCTGCCACGAAAAGAAGCTGCCCCATCGCGCCTGCCCCAAGTGCGGCGTTTACAAGGGCCGTGCCGTTCTGGCCGTCAAGGACGCGGAAAAGTAGACCTGGCTCATGTTGATCGATATCGCGCTTGACGCTGTTGGCGCCGATAACGCGCCGGAGCCGGAGATCCGTGGGGCCATTCTGGCCTGCAAGCAGTTGCCTGTCCGAGTCCACCTAGTGGGCCCGGAAAGGCTGTTGCGCGACCAGCTGGACGAACTGCTGGACGACGAGGATCTGCCCATTGTGATCCACCATGCCTCCGAGAGGATCGGCATGAACGAGAAGGCTGCGCAAGCCGTGCGCACCAAACGCGACAGCTCCATCCGAGTGGGGCTGAAGTTGGTGCGTGAAGGCATGTGCGCGGGCTTTGTGACCGCTGGCAACACGGGCGCCGCCATGGCTACGGCCAAGATGGTGCTGGGTGCGCTGCCCGGCGTGGATCGTCCTGCCCTGGCTACGCCCATGCCGGCCGCCACAGGCAGCCCCTGCGTGCTGCTGGACGTGGGCGCCAACGTCGACTGCAAGGCCTCCAATCTGGAGCAGTTTGCGGTGATGGGAGAGATGTATGCCCGCACCGTGCTCAAGATTGATTCACCGCGCGTCGGCCTGCTTTCCATTGGCGAAGAAGAGACCAAGGGCAACGATCTGACCCGTGAGGCTTTTCCCTTGCTGAAGGCGTTGCCCATCCGGTTTATTGGCAACGTCGAAGGCCGGGATATCTTTTCCGGTCTGGCGGACGTGATTGTCTGCGACGGGTTTATTGGCAACGTGGCGCTGAAGACCAGCGAAGGCGTGGGCCGGTTTGTGCGCGACGTGCTGCGCGACTCGCTGACCCAGACGGTGACGGCCAAGGTGGGCGCCCTGCTGGCCCGTCAGGCCTTCAACGACTTCCGCCGGCGGCTGGACTATCGCGAGTACGGCGGCGCTCCGCTGTTGGGGGTTCGTGGCGTGTGCATCATCGGCCACGGCTCCTCCAACGACCGCGCCATCTACAACGGCATTCGCGTGGCCTATGAGTTTGCCAAGGGTGGGACCGTGGCCCGCATTGAGCAGGAGTTTGCCAAACTGGCTGCTGCCAAGCCGGCGCCGGTCGCAACCCCGGCAGCGGACGTAGCTCCGGACGCAACGCCGCAGTAAGCCGACGCTCGTAGCTGCACAACTTTGCGATCAACAACAGAAGAGGGGGCCGACGGTGATCCCGTCCGCCCCCTGTTCTGTTGTTGATCGCAGCCCGCAGGGTGGGGCGGTGGGCGCATCTCCTGGCAGCCTAATCAGAAACCACTCATCGATGGATTGAGGTTGGTGCTTTCCCAGGTCTCAAAATCGAGACCTGGGGCACCCGACCTCTTGTGTGGGCAGAAAACCCGAAGGCGACACTGACAGTTTCATCCGTCGAGGTCGGCAACACCGGTGGGGGACTGAGGTGAAAGTCTTCACCGAACCTGTCATCCTTGAGCGTCACATGGTCCTTTGGTCCACCCATGAGTATGAAAATCGCGCCAGGAGGGGTGACTTTCGACGGTGAACCCCGCGCCGTAGGCGCAGCACATGTTAGCCCTACCTTTTCAAGGTGGGGAAAGCGGCCCATCAAAATGAACCGGGAGTCCCGTAGGGACGACGCAAAGGCTGCTGCATGCAATGCCCAGAAGCGTTTTGGCCCCACCGTAGGTGGCCCGTCGGCCCCCGCAAGCGGGTTGTATCCAAAAACATTTGCGCTGGATGCTCCCACCGCAGTCCAATCTTTGGTCACGTTCCCGAAATAACAATTCCGCGGTTACCAACTATCACTCTGCGACGCCCTGCGGCCGATAATCAACGCAGGACGGTGTCCCCAAATGTCCTTCATGCAGAAGATCTCCGGCAAGGATGGCCCCCCCATCTACAGCCCCGACATGTGCCTTACGATGCTGATCGAAGGTGCAACGCTGGGCGTGCCTGAGGTGGATGCGCTGGCCTACCAGCGGCTCCGGACCAATGTGAACCGCATGATCCACCAGATGGCCATTGGCCTGCCGCCGGAGGAAAAGGTTGCGCTGGTAAAAGCGGTCATCCAGGAGTTCGACACCTATCGAGCCGACACCGAGGCCGCTCTGCGCGACGCGCTGACCGGTTGGCGCGGGCTGGTGGCAAAGCTGTTCAGCAAGCTGATGACCTCGCTCGGCATTGACGCCCACAACCCGGACCTGTTCTCGCTCACCCAGCGCATCCGCCACCTGAGTACCAGTGCTGAGCTTGAAGCCTGGGATGAGAAACTGACCAGCTTCCTGGATCCGAGGTCGGGTATTGCTCCGGCCGACGATGCGCCGGCGCGGCTGCGCATGGCCGATACTTCCACCGCCAACGATAACGTTGCTGGTCTGAATGGCGGCGGGCTCGCCCTGGCGCGGCTTGCGGAACTGATCGGAAACGCCGATCGCGGTTTTGTGGTGATCTTCCGGCTGGGTTGCCTGGGCCTGATCAGCGAGCGTTTTGGCGAAGAGGCCATGCAGGATGCGGTGATGGCCGTCTCTTCCTATCTGACCCACAGCCTGCACCACGATGACTCCATTTACCACTGGAGCGATGCTTCGCTGCTGGCGATTCTGGGTCGGCGCGCCAACGAGCACATTTTGAACGCGGAGTTGAAACGCATTGTGGCCCTGAATCGCGACATCAACATCAACATTAGCGGCCGCGTGGTGATGCTGCGCATCCCCATTGAATTCGAGACCGTTCCTATCAGCGCGATGCGTTCGGCGGACGATGTCCGCAAGCTCTCGCTGGAAGACACTTCCGCCCGTTGAGCACCCATTGAGCAACTCTTGAGGCGAACGACGCCATGTCCACGACCCCGATTTTCGATGAACACGAACTTCCGCCGCTGCCCTCCTTTGCGGGGGTCCGCAACACCACCAACATGCCCGCCAGCTTTGACGCGCTGCCCACGCCGATCATCGACTGCGATAGGAATGGGGTGATGATCTCCCTCAATCTGGCCGCCCAGAATCTGGAGCAGGCGCACGGAATCGTCTTCTTGGGCAGGGAGATCTGGACCCTGGTCGCGCCCGAACACCGGCCCGGCAACAAAAGTTCGTTTTTCATCATGATGGAGCGGGGTGGCGAGGAGCCTCCGCGGATTCGCCGCTCGCTGGACATGCCCAACGGTGGCTTCCGCACCTACCAGATCAGCCGCGCCTTTTTGCGCGACCAGCAGGGCCAGATTGCGGGCCTGCGCATGGTGCTCTCGGACGTGACCGAGCATGCCGCCGCCCACCAGCGGGAGAAGACGGCGCGGTTGTGGCTGGAATCTGTCACCGATGCTCTGGCCGAGGCGGTGATTGTCACCGATGCGCTGGGCTTTATCCGCTTTGCCAACCCGGCGGCCGCCCTGCTGACCGAGTGGCAGGAAAAGGAACTGCTGCACATGACCATCTCCCAGGCCATTCCGATCCTGTCCTACTCCAGGGCCGAGGGCGTGCCGTTCAATTACCGGCTGGTGCTGGAGCGCCGCTCCTCGGGCATCATCACCTTCCTGACCAAGAGCCAGCGGCAGGCTACGGCGGCCTTCAGTACGGCGCCGGTGCTGGACAAGATTCAGGGCTCTACCACGGGTGTCTCCTACGTCTTCCGCAAACCGGACGTGAACGTTTAGAGCCAAACCAGGGTCGGCGTGTCCTGGCTATCCTCTCCAAGGTCGTCGCTCCCTGATGGAGGCGTCGACTTGAACCCATTGACTTCGAGATACAGCAACTCTGGTTTTGCTTTAGCCGAACGGGAAAACAATCCTCCGTCCTTGGCTTCCGGCTCATGCCGTCCCTTTCCATTGCCGATGAACGAAGTGAGGAGCGCAGGTAACCATGAAAATGAGTAACTGGGGCCAACCGCGCACTTCCCCGCAGGAGGAGGCGGCTCTGGCCAGCTTAGAGCGTAGCCTGACGCTGCTGGTGGATGGCGCAGCGCGCGGCGCTGTGGAAGTGGATTCAGTTGCTTACAAGAATTTTCGGGCCAACCTGGACGAGCTGGCGCGGCGCATCCCCGACCGTCTGCCAGAGGAAGAGAAGTTTGCCCTCCTCCGTTCCATCAACCAGGAGTTCGAAGCCTATCGCACGTTGACCGAAAACGCGCTGCGGGAGTGGCAGGCTGCCTGGCGGGGAAGCGTGTCGCTGCTGCTGGAGGAACTGCTCCACGACCTGGGCGTTGACGCTACCTCACCCAAGATTGTTCTCATCCTGAGCCAGCTCAAGCGCATTGCCACCACGGAAGAGATTGTGAACTGGCGTGATTCGGTGAAGAACTTCCTGCATCCGATGGAAGGTACAAGCCCGTCAGAACAGCTGGCCGCACGGTTACGCACGGCCGACTGCTCCACCGCCAACGACAACGCCGCCGGACTGCGCGGCGGCGGCGCGGCTGTTGAGCATCTGCGCGGCATTATGCAAAAGGGCGGCGATGGATTCATTGTCCTCTTTCGCCTTTCCTGCCTGGAGATCATCAGCCAACGCTTTGGCGCGGAAGCGGTGGAAGACTGCCTGATGGCGGTCTCCGCCTTTTTGACCGCCGGCCTGGAGGGCGACGATGCCATCTACCACTGGAGCGACTCCGCGCTGCTGGCCATCCTGCAGGGACGTCCGAACGAAATGATTCTCTCCGCCGAGTTGGAGCGGATTCTTGCCCAAAACCGCGAAAGCACCATCAAGATTGCGGGGCGCGCCATTATGCTGCGCATTCCCATCACCTTCCAGCTCACGCCCATCAACCGTCTGCGTGCCGCCGAGGATCTGCTGCGGATTTCGGCCCGTCAGTCCACTGCCAGGTGACCCTATGAACGAAATGCTGAACGTCTCCCCTGCTGCCAGCCATCACGCGCCCCAGGAATTCATTGACGATCTTCCGCTGCCTTATATGGAGATCGACCGCCACGGCAAGGTGGTGCGCGCCAACCGGGCCACCCAGGCCCTGCACGTGGCGGAGCATGGCAGCCTGATCGGCAGCATGGCGTTTGAGATGATGCCCTCCGATGAGGTCTTCTCCAGCTTTGGCGCCTTCTGTGCCCAACTGGAATCAGGCGAAGCCCCAGGGGTGGTGCGGCGCAACATCTTCGTGGCAACCGGCCAGTTCCGGACGTTTGAGCTGCATCGCTCGCTGATTTTGAATGGCGAGGGCAAGCCGGACGGTATGCGGATGGTGGGCATCGACGTCACCGAGTCCGTCAAGGCTCTGGAAGAGACGCGCACAGCGGCGCTGTGGCTGCACAGCGTACTGGCCTCGCTGCCGGAGCCGGTGCTCATTGCCGACGCCATGGGAATCGTCCTCTCCGTGAACCCCACGGCGGAGGTCTTCTTCGGCTGGCTGCCCAATGCGGTGAACGGACGGCTGCTGGAGCAGGTGCTGCCCCTGGCGCTGCACGCTCCCGCGCCTAATCCGCCCATTGAGTTCCATCGCACCCTGGAAGCGCCTACCCGGAGCCGCATTACGGTGCTGGATGGCCTGAGCAATCCGGTGGCGATGGAGCTGGTCAGCTCACCCATCAGCGATGCGCAAACCGGGCATCTTGCGGGTGTGGTGTGTGTGCTGCACAGGCTGTAGAGCCTGGCCTCCTGAAGCTTCCGCGGGCAAAACAAAGCGGTCCTGGCCGGGTGAGCCAGGACCGCTCTTTGTTGCGCTCCCCTAGCTTTGGGCACGGTAGAGCAGGTCTCGAATGGCACGGCGGCGCGCGGCGTTCATCTCTTCTTCGGCGCGGCGCTGCAAAGGGTCGGCCGGTTCGGCGCCCGCAACGGGCTTCTCGTCTTCCGGTTCGCTGCACGTGGGGCAGCGGTTGGCAAATCCTGGCTTGTTCGGCCGTAGCTCGAACTCTTCACCACATGCTACACAGGTCCTGATCGGGAACCCCATCCTTCACCATCCTTGCACGGTACAACCGCGTCTTGATCTCTTCTAGCTTCCAAATGATGCACAATGCCGCCTAAAGGTTGCGGCCTGAACTTCAGCGCAATGTTACTTTTTTCTTGATTCGGGAATGGTCGCCCGTTTCGGCAACTCCCCCCCTCCCATGGCAGCTACTGCTTCTTGGCTGCACGGCCGGAACCGAGCAGCTCTTCCAGCTCTTCCTTGAACTCGCTCACGTCCTTGAAGTCGCGATAGACGCTGGCAAACCGGATGTAGGCCACGGTGTCTAACCCCTTCAAATGCTGCATGATGAGCTCGCCAATCTCGGACGTGGTCCGCTCCCGCTCCGGAGCATCCACCAGATAGGCCTCGGTGGCGTCCACAATGATTTCCAGCTGCGTGGAGGGCACCGGCCGTTTCTCGCATGCCCTCAACAGGCCGCTCAACACCTTTTGCCGGTCAAAGCGCTCCCGGCGGCCATCTTTTTTGACCACCATGTAGGGAATCTCATCCAGGCGCTCGTAGGTGGTGAAGCGGCGGTTGCAGCGTTCGCACTCGCGCCGACGGCGAATGGAATCGGCCTCTTTGCTTTCGCGCGAGTCAACCACGCGATCCTGCCCGAAACCGCAATAAGGACACTTCATGATGCTTCATTCTACGGCAAGCGGGCGGCCTGCCGAGAGGACAGGCTGATTCCCATCCCGGCTGGTGAAGTGGCGGCCACGGTCCAGGGCGGGCGACCTTGCCCCCTCAGTTCCTGAAGCGATCGCGACGATCTTTGCATCAGGTTCCTGAAGAAGCGAAAAATCCGCGATAATAGAAGGCTGGAGTCAATGCATTGAAATCAGGTTTTGTCGCAATCCTCGGTCGGCCCAACGTGGGAAAAAGCACGCTGCTGAACGCCTTGACGGGTGAAAAGGTCGCTATTGTCACCGCCAAGCCGCAAACCACCCGCAATCGCGTGATCGGCGTGCTGGAGGTTCCCGCGGTCAACGGCAAGGGACCGAACGCCCGCGGATCCGCGCAGATCGTCTTTGTGGACACCCCCGGGGTGCACAAACCCGGCACGCAGTTGGACCGGCGCATGCTGCAGGAGGTCTACGAAGCCCTGGAGTCGCGCGACCTGGTGCTGGTGCTGATGGACGCCACCCGGCGCGTGGAGCTGGAAGGCTTTGCCAAGCGAGCCGCCGAGGCCAGCGAAGAAGATCTTGCTGCCGAGCAGATTTCTGAAGCTGGGTCAGAAGCGCCGGAAGCGCCTTCCGTTGATGCAGCGGCAGAAGTCGGCGATGAAGCCGCTACCGAAGAAACCCTTGCCACGGAGCCCGCAGCCGGGGCACCAAGAAAAAACCGCGACAAGTGGGCCAGCGAAGATGAGTTCCTCTTTGGCCTGATCCGCAAGCTGGATTGCCCGGTCTTTCTGGTGCTCACCAAAATCGATCTGGTACGCAAGGAAGAGCTGTTGCCGCTCATCGAGGGCCTGAACCAGCAGCACACCTTTGCCGAGATCATTCCGGTCAGCTCCCGCAAGCGCGATGGGCTGGACGTGCTGGTCAAGCGCATCGTCAACGCCTTGCCGGCCGGCGAGCGCTACTACCCCAAGGACCAGTACACCGACCAGCCGGAGCGCTTCATGGCGGCCGAACTGATCCGCGAAAGCATCTTGATTGATACCGGCGAAGAGGTTCCCTACGCCACCGCTGTGGTGATTGAGCAGTGGGAGGAACCCCGGCCGCAGACCGGACCCAAGCGCAAGGGAGTGGAGGAGAAGTTGCCCCTCACCCGCATCGCCGCCGCCATCTACTGCGAACGCGATGGGCAAAAGGCGATCCTGATCGGCAAGGGCGGCTCCAAGCTGAAAGAGATTGGCACCCGCGCCCGCAAGCAGATTGAGGCACTGTTGGGTACCCGCGTCTACCTGGAGCTGCACGTGATTGTGGAGGCCAACTGGCGCGAGTCCAATACCTTCATCGAGCAGCTGGACTGGCGCAACCAGTTGGAGCAGATCGCCATCAAGCAGGCCGACAAGCACCCGTCCAAGCAGTAGAGCCTTTAGGGCATCCCTTAGGCTTTGTCCATAAATGACTGCGCCACTTGATCGTGCGAGTGCTCGACTTGAGTCGAGCCTTCAAGGTGTCTGAAACAGCAAAAGGAAGGCACGAAGCGTCAGGGCACGACTTCAGTCGTGCCGCCAGAGCGCACAAAGACGCCCCGGCTTTAGCCGCTGCGGTGGTGAAATGGGAATCCACCCGCAGGGGCTAAAGCCCACTTTTCTTTTGCTGCTTTTCCGGCACGACTGAAGTCGTGCCCGGACACTTGTCGCCACACCGTTGAAACACTTGCAGATGCACAATGCCTTAGCTCGCTCGACGGAAGAAGTAGCGTTCGGAAGAAAGACACGGGCTTCAGCCCCGGAAGCGGCAGAACGTTTCCGGGGCTGAAGCCCGCCCTGTTGATGCTCTGCGTCAGGGACCTGAAGGTCCCTGCTCCTTTCGCCCCCCTGGGGCGTCAGATTTTCATCTCTGGTCGTGACCGCAGTCACCTCCTGTTCTAGTAAAAAATCGATATTCTGAAATTGATCGCCATTTTGGAGAAAAATCATGAAAAGCATCGCAGTCTTAACCAGTGGCGGGGACGCTCCCGGCATGAATGCAGCCATCCGCTCCGTGGTGCGTACCGGCACGTCGCAGGGCCTGACGGTTTGGGGCGTGTACCAGGGCTACTCCGGCTTGATTGAGGGCAACTTCAAAAAGCTCGGCACGCGCGATGTAAGCAACATCATCCAGCGTGGCGGTACGGTGCTGGGCACGGCGCGTTCGGTGGAATTTCAGTCGGAAGAGGGTCGCGAACTGGCCATCCGCCGCATGAAGGGCGCCGGCATTGAGGGCCTGGTGGTGATTGGCGGCAACGGATCGCAGACCGGCTCCTACCTGCTGAACCAGATGGGCTTTCCGGTGGTGGGCGTGGCCTCCACTATTGACAACGATCTGTGCGGATCGGATGTGACCATCGGCGTAGACACCGCGCTCAATGTGGCGCTCAACGCAATCGACAACCTGAAGGTGACCGCCGCCGCGCATCGCCGCGCGTTGCTGGTTGAGGTGATGGGCCGCAAGTGCGGCTATCTGGCGCTGATGGCCGGTGTGGCGGGCGGCGCTGAAGCCGTCGTTCTGCCTGAGGTGGATACAGACCCCGAGCAAGTGGCGGCGCGCATCCAGGATGCCTACGACCGCGGCAAGCCGCACGCCATTGTGGTGGTGGCCGAGGGCGCCAAGTACAACGCCGAGGGACTTTGCCGCCAGTTTGAAGAACGGCATCTTCTGCTTGGCTACGAGTTCCGTTCCACCGTGCTCGGCTACATTCAGCGTGGCGCCACGCCCACCGCCGCGGACCGCCTGCTGGGCACGCGTCTGGGCTCCGCCGCCGTGGAAGAGATGCTGAAGGGCAACACCGGCGTGCTGATGGGCGTGCATCGCAACGAGGTCTCGACCACCCCGCTCAGCGAAGTGGTGAATGGTAAAAAGCCGCTCGACCCCTGGTTCCTGAACGCCGCTGAAATGCTGGCCAGCTAACCCCCACCTGCGGTGGGGCCAAACGCTTCGCATCGTCTGTCAGAGGGATTGGCCCAAAAAAAAGTGGGTACCCCTGGTCCCTCGCTTTTGGGGACCAGGGAATGAAGGCTCGCACCACAAACTGCGCAAAGCGCGTCTGCCCCACCGCAGGTGGCCGCGAAGCGGGTTGGCCCCGCCGCAGGTGGTGGTTTAGCATCGAGGCATGGCGCTCGTTGAGGTGAATGCGGTGGTAAAGACCTACCCCCGCCGGGTGGGCTTCCGCACGCAAGCAAACACGGTGGTGGACCGCGTCTCGTTCACCATCGCGGCCGGTGAAACGCTGGGCCTGGTGGGCGAGTCGGGGTCCGGCAAAACCACCGTGGCGCGCATGATCCTGGGTCTGGTAGCGCCCACCAGCGGCGCGGTTCTGGTGGACGGCGTGGACGTGGCGCGAGCCTCGGCCGCCGAGCTGAAAAAGGTGCGCCGCCAGATGCAGCCCGTCTTTCAGGACCCCTACGGCGCGCTCAATCCGCGCATGAAGATTCTTGAAATCCTGACCGAACCCTGGCTCATCCACAACACCTTTGACCCTGCGGCTGAGACCGCCGCCGCACGCGGTAAAACGGCTTTGCGCATGGAGGCCATCAAGCTCCTGCAGATGGTGGGCATGGACGAATCCGCGCTGGCGCGCTATCCCCATGAGTTCTCCGGCGGCCAGCGGCAGCGCATCAACATTGCGCGCGCCCTGGCGCTCCGGCCCCGGCTGCTGATCCTGGATGAACCCGTCTCCGCGCTCGACGTGAGCGTAGGCGCGCAAGTCATCAACCTGCTGCGTGAGTTACAAAAGACCCTCGGCCTGACTTACTTATTTATCTCCCACTCCATGCCCCTGGTGCGCTATCTGAGCACACGCATTGCGGTAATGGAGCACGGCCGTCTGGTGGAAGTGGGCGAAGCGGTGGACCTTTGCAGCAACCCCCGCGAGGCCTACACGCAGCGGCTGGTGGCAGCCACGCCGGAGATGGCTGAGGTATAGCAAAAGAGATGCACGCAGACGTGATGGCGCTACGTGCGAAATGCCTGCCTAGACAACGCTGTCATGTTGAGCGACCGGAGGCCGTAGCCGCAGGGAGTCGAAAGCACTGCGTGCAGCAGACGCGCTTCGCGCAGACATGAGGATGACAGTCCCTGGTCCCGAGTCCCTTAGTCCCTAGCTCTTCTCAAAATGCGCCTCAATCTCCTCCAGCGTCTTGCCCTTGGTCTCTGGCAAAAAGAACAGCGCGATCACAAAGTACGCCCCCGTGAAGCCCGCAAAGAGGAAGAAGATCGCCGAGTAGCCCCAGCGGCCCACAAAAGGTAGAAAGATGCCGGCCAGGGTAGCGGCCAGCAACTGGTTCAGCACCAGCGCAATGCTCATGCCGTTGGAGCGGATGCGGGTAGGCATCAGCTCGCTCAGCGCCAGCCACACCACCACGCCCGGCCCAATGGCAAAGAAGGCGATAAAGCAATAGAGCCCCGCCGCCACTAGCCATCCGTGCCGCGCGCTGGGAATAGCCGCAACCGTGGCCCTCTGGATGCGCAAGGGTGCCGTGCGTGCGCTGTCGATGTTGGCCATCGGGTTCTTGAAGATGGCCTCCACGCGATTGGCGGGCACGCACTCCTGGCGATCGATCTTGATGGGATCGGCGCTGGCATCGTCGGAGCGAACGGAGTTCGAAGCGGCAATGAAGTCGCCGTAGGAGTAGATCACGGTGAGCGCGGCGCGATCCGGCTCCACGCTGCCGGTACGTCCGGCGATCAAACGCGCGGCCTCGGCGCGATCAAACTTCAGCGTCAATTGCTGATCGCTGCCGACCAGCGCCTGCACGGCCGTGGTGGCGTCCACGGTGCGCTTCTCGGAGCTGACAAACAGCAGCCCCACGCCCACCAGCGACGCAATAATGCCGCCTGTTCCCAGCAGTACCAGAAAGCGGCGTCCGCTGCGGTCCACAAACTGCATGCCCACCATGGTGAGCACAAAGTTGACCGTGGTAAACAGCACATAACCCCAGTGCGCGGCCACGTCCGAGAGTCCGCTTTGCAGCAGAATGCCGGTGTTGTAGCCAATGATGGAGTTGATGCCTGTGCCCTGGTTCAGGAAGAGGATGGCGCAGGCCAGAAGGAACGGGATCACGTATTTGCGGCGCAGGATGGAGTCGGCGGCCTTGGAGCCAGTGGGACGGGCCGCATGCGCCACCTGCACCATCTCCTGCAGTTCGCGCTCGGCCTGCTCCGGCGTGCGCGAACAGAGCAACGCGGTGCGTGCCTTGTCCACCTGGCCACGGCGAAAGAGCCAGCGCGGCGACTCGGAGACAAACAAGGAGCCGATCACGAACAACACCCCCGGCGGCAGCGAGACCCAGAAGATGCTGCGCCACGCGTTGTCCTTGAACTGAAAGAGAGCCTCGGCCGATTCCGTGCGCGCCACAAAGGCCACGCGGTAGCTGAAATAGACGCCGATGCCCGCCGCCGCCACAATGCCCAGCGTCAGCAGCCACTGAAATACGCCCGTCCCCTTGCCCCGGTTCTCCGCACCCAGGCATTCGGCCAGGTAGAGCGGCACCACAATCCCGATCAACCCGCCCGAGATGCCCTGCAGCAAGCGCCCCGCCAGCAGCGGGCCAAAGCCCGAAGCCAACGCAATGATGGGAATGCTGGCCACAAAAACCAGCCCGGAGAGCACCATCAGCCTCTTGCGCCCCACCCAGTCGGCCAGCAATCCGGCAAAGAGCGTGGAAAAGACGCTGCCCAAGAGCACCGCGGCCACAATGTCCGACAGCCGGTCGGGGCTAAGGTGGCTGGTGGCCTCCAGATACGGATACGCACTGCCAATGATGCCTACGTCAATGCCGTAGAGCAGCCCGCCCAGTCCGGCCACAAGCATCAGAAACGCGTTATAACGGCGAAGCGCAACGGTACCGGAAGGGTTCATGGGAGCTGCCTTTCAACAAAATCGAGATCCTGCCGCTCGGAACAACGAACTCCAGCGCAGGAAAAGAAGTTAAACACCAAGGTAGCAGCGATCAGGGGTAGGGTTCAATGATCATATGTAAACAAAACGATCATCTGCGTGACCTAGCACCGCGAATATGCCAACTTTGAGGTCGCCTTGCGGAAGATATTTCCAAAAATGTCGGGCGCAAAACGGAGCAAAGCCTCCCCCGTCGAACTGAAACGTTTGCCCATACACCCTGCCGCAGCCTCCCAAAATAGGAATTTTCTGCCTTGGGACGTTTCCAGCCTAGATACGTGCCTGCGGAAATCAGCTTCACCAGCCCATTTTCGGGTTGCAAACTAAGGACATGCTCAAGTTGGACGCAAGACGTAAGCTACCCACACTGTTGCTGATCGAGGACGACATGATCAGCCGCGAGGTGACCGCTACGGTGTTGACGATGAGTGGCTATCAAATCTACACCGCCGAAGGTGGCGAGGTGGCCCTGACTCAGCTTGAGTCAGGGCGCTCGTCGCCAGACGTGATCCTGATGGATGCGCAGATGCCCGGGCTCAGCGGCACGGCCCTGATGGCCGCACTGCGCCAGCGCGTGGAGGCTCGAATCATTTTGGTGAGCGCCAGCCAGCCGCCCGCGGAACTGCTGGAGGCGGCCGACGGATTCCTGCAAAAACCCTTCAACGCCGACACCCTTTCCAGCCTGCTGAACGAACGCCGGCAGCGACGTCCCGCCTTGCTGCGGATTCTGGAAGATCCAGGCGAGCCGGTGGTGAACCAGGAAATCCTCGCCCAACTGCGCGTCATGATGCCGCCGGCTGGGGTGCGGGAGATCTTTGTGGCCGTAACCGCCGACCTGGAGCGCAGAATGCAGCTCCTGGAAATGGCCATTGACCGGGGCGACGCCGGGGAGATCCGCCGCATCGGCCACGCCATCAAGGGAGGATGCGGCATGGCGGGGGCCGTCCAGGCCGCGCGCATTGGCGCTTTGCTGGAAGACACTGCCTTCCTCGACACAGGTGACAAGTTGGATAACAGCATGATGCTGTTGCGCGATTTGCGCGCCGCCACCGAAAGGCTGGAGCGTATGCTGGACAATGAGTTTGCTTCTCAATAAGTTATTGTCCCTAGCTTCGGAGGTAAGTCACCACGATGGATCGCCCTATTCGCATTGTTTTGGCGGATGATCATCCCGTTGTCCGCATCGGCGTGCGCAACATGCTGGTGGAAGCCGATGGATTCTCCGTGGTTGGAGAAGCTTCTGATGGCGACGAGGCCATCACCCAGACCCTCGATCTGCAGCCCGACATTCTTTTGCTCGACGTGCAGATGCCGCGCTTGCCCGGCCTGGAGGCCATGCGCGCCATCATGAGCGGCCCCTCCACGGCCAAGATTCTGCTCCTCACCTCCACCATCACCACCCAGCAGATCATCGAAGCGCTGCATATTGGCGCGCGCGGCATTGTGCTCAAGGATGCGCTGGCCAATCATCTGCAAACCGCCATCCGCACCGTCCACACCGGCGATTACTGGATTGGCGGCAAGCGCGTGGTCAATCTGGTCTCGGCCCTGCACGATCTGATGCAGCAGGCCGCCGTTCCCCAGCGCAAGACCTATGGCCTTACCCCGCGCGAGCTGGAAGTGGTGGGCTGCATTGTGGAAGGCTGCTCCAACCGCGACATCGCCAAGCAGTTCGGCCTCAGCGAGGAAACCGTCAAGCGCCACCTCTCCAACATCTTTGACAAGACCGGCGTCTCTACGCGTCTGGAACTGGCGCTGTTCGCCATTGCCCACCAGTTAGTGGAAACCAAGTAGGCGGCAGGGGCTTGCACCATCCATTCATCGGCCTTCCATGCTTTCACGGTGTGGGAGGCCGATCTGCTTTCCCGCTATGCATGGGTCCAATTGCGGTAACACGAAAACCAGATTCGTGCTATCCTGAACCTTCTCCTAAGATCGAGACCAAACTGGAGCCGCCATGGGCATTCTCAGCAGAATCGGCATCGCGCTTGACTCAGAGCTGCTGGAGCGGTTCGATCGCTCCATTGCCACCAGTGGATACACGAATCGCTCCGAGGCCTTTCGCGATCTGATCCGCGACCGGCTCGTGGGGGAGCGCACCGCCTCCCCCGACGCTCCCGTGGTGGGCACCGTGACCCTGATCTACGATCACCACGCGCACGGCGTGAGCGAAAAGCTAACCGAACTGCAGCACGCGCATCACCAGCTGGTGGTCTCCACCAGCCACGCCCATCTGGATCACGACTCCTGCCTGGAGGTGCTGATCGTGCACGGCAAGGCGCGCGCCGTGGAGCAGTTTGCCGAACGCATCATCGGCCTCAAGGGCGTGCAGCACGGACGCCTGGTGATGACCGTTCCCGCCAGTGCAATTGAGTCAAAGACCAGAGGCGCACACAGCCATCCGCATCCCCACAAACACTAATGTCCGGAGTTAGAAGTGCGCGGCAGAATGACGGCTTCATGCAACTCCTGCCGCACCGCAGGTGCTGGTGAGTCGAAGGATCTGCGCTGGTTCTTTCATGAACCTCTAACTCATCCCTCAAGCAGCAAATTCAACCCTGAGCCTGTACCCAAGGAAATTCCCCGACCATGAGTAGCACGAAATACGGAATCGTACTACATGTAATCTTCTTTCTATGCGCCATGGTGGGCGTTGCCCAGCAGCCCTCCCGCGCCGTAAGCGGAACCGTGCTGGACGAGCGGGGCGCGGTGATTGCCGGGGCCACCATCCAGGTTAGGAGCGCGAGTGGCTCGATCCAAAGAACTACGCAGTCGGACAGCAATGGCTCCTTCGCGGTTTCTGGAATGGCCGCCGGCAGTTATCGACTTACTGTGTCGAACCCTGGTTTTGAAGCCCGGGAACTCCCGGTCGTCCTCGGAACCGTTGAGGCACAAGTTCCCCTGCGCATCGCACTGGCGGTAAGCGCCGTAAGCACCACCATCAACGTGCAGGGCAGGGAAGACGACCTTATCGGAATCGCCGAATCCAGCACCCAGGGAACGGTGGGCGCGGCGGAAATTCAAGATCGGCCCATTCTTCGTTCAGGAGAAGTTCTGGAGACGGTTCCCGGGCTCATCATCACGCAGCACGCTGGCGGCGGCAAGGCCAACCAATATTTTCTGCGCGGCTTCAATCTGGACCACGGCACGGATATCGCCATCTTCCTCGACGACATGCCGTTGAACCTGCCCTCCCACGCCCACGGCGAGGGTTACTCCGACATGAACACCGTCATCCCGGAGTTTGTGCAGCGGGTGAATTTCGAAAAAGGCCCATATTACGCGAATGTTGGTGACTTTAGCTCGGCCGCATCCACCCATGTGGAGTTTTTCAAGACACTGCCCCAGAACTTTGCCAAGCTGGAAGGCGGATCGTACACCTATGGGCGAGCCGTTTTCGGAGCATCGCAAAAAATCGGTTCCGGCAATTTACTGTACGGCGCGGAAGAGACTTACTATGACGGCCCATGGAAGCATCCGGATGCTTTTAACAAGATCAATGGCTTGCTAACTTACAGCCGGGGCGACGACACCCATGGCGTTAGCCTCACGGCCCGCGCTTACCATGGAAAATGGAACTCGAGCGATCAAATCCCCGTTACCGCCCAAGTCAACCCCACACCCTCTACGCCCTACGGCGTTGGTTACTTCGGCAGCCTGGACCCGACCGACGGCGGCCACAGCCAGCGTTACAGCTTGCAGGCTGAAGGCCATCGCCAGGGCACAAACTCCGAGTCGAAACTCATGGCTTACGGGTTCTATTACGATCTCGATTTATTCTCCAATTACACCTATTACCTGGTGGACCCCACGCGCGGCGACCAGTTCGAACAGCAGGATAGGCGCTGGGTAGGTGGGTTGGCAGCGCACCACACGGTCTTCAGCGAGTGGTATGGCCGCAAGGTGGAGAATACCTTTGGCGTGCAACTCCGCAACGATTGGATCCACAACGGCCTCTACCGGACGGAAAAGCGCAGGCGCACCGTCAAAACGGATGATTCCGCTACTGGCATCTCTTTCAGTAACTCCATCTGTAACACCTACACCTTCACTGTGAGTATCAGCGTGGACGGTGGTACGCCTACCACTTATCCCAGCGCCTGCCCGGTCTTGCCCCAGATCACGGAGCGGGATAACTTTACAGACACGATAGGCAGCGCTTATGTGGAAAACAAAATCCAGTGGGCGAACAAAGTCCGGTCGGTTGTGGCCCTGCGCGGCGACGACCAGAAATTTGTCGTAACCAGCCTGGCTTACCCCTCCGATCTTGTTACTTTGCCCAGCGGTGCGACCACCACGGTGAACGCGGCTAACTCCGGCTCGGCCAGCAAGTTCCTGCCCAGCCCCAAAGTTAGTTTGATTCTGGGCCCGTGGGCTAATTCCGAGTTTTATTTACAGGGCGGATTCGATTTTCACTCGAACGATGGGCGTGGCGCGACGCAACAGGTGGAACCGGTTTCGCAGGACAATCCATACCACGGAACGCTCGGCACAAAAATCACTCCCCTGGTCCAAACCAAAGGCGGGGAGATAGGGGTGCGTACTTCGGCCCTGCCCCATCTGCAAAGCACCCTTGCGCTCTGGGTTCTCCACAGTAACTCCGAACTTATGCAGGATGGCGACACCGGAGGCACCTCTGCTTCAGAACAGTCCAGCTACCGCTATGGCCTGGAATGGGCTAACTATTACACCCCGACGGAACATCTGGCGGTGGATTTTGACATTTCGGATTCCAGAGCCCAATTTACCCAGATCGATCCGAATGACGCGACCCAGTACGTCACAAATAGCGCCATCACAATCAATGGCACCCCGGTTGGCTCCTTTTACGTGCAACAGAGCTACCCAGGGGGCAAGCTTGTACCCGAAGCGGTGAAGGTGGTAGTTTCCTCGGGCATCACACGGCACGATGACCAGGGCTTTTCCTCGAGTTTGCGCCTGCGCTACTTTGGCCCGCGTGATTTGACCTCGGACGGACTCTATCAGTCAAGTCAAACGGTGTTGCTGAATGGGGAGATTGGTTATCGATTCTACGAAAAATGGCATGTTACGGCCGAATTCCTGAATATGCTTGACCGCAAGGATGCCGACATCGACTATGCCTATGTCTACCAAATCGCTCCAACCGCCGCGCCAGGATTCGGACGCGTTAACCACCCCACCGAACCATTTCTGCTGCGATTCGCTCTGGGAAGAAGCTTCTAACTCATCCCGCGGTCATCCATACCCTGAGTTTCCCCGCTCTCAAGTTCGTCCCGTGGAAAGCCAGGTTACTGGGCCGATTTTTTGGCCGCCGCGCGCCGTGCCGGCAGCGAGCCCCGCGGGAAGGCCGTGGACTGGCGGACTACCAGGCGCGTTTCAATCTTCCACTCCTTTTGCGCGGCCTTGGGATGATCGGGCTCAATGCCTGCGCGCAACGCCTGAATGGCCGCGGCGGCCAGGTCCTTGCACGACATCTGCACGGTGGTCAGCGGCGGCAGAATGAACTGCGCCAGATGGATATCATCAAAGCCCACCACGGAGATCTCGCCCGGCACCGTGTGCGTGGTGCGATGCAGCGCATGCAGCGCACCGATGGCCGTCATATCGTTCGAGCAGACCACGGCGGTGGGTAACTCGCCCTGCGCAACCAGCTTCTCCATGGCGGCAATGCCGCCCTCCATGGTGTGGTCGCCCTCCACAATATGGCGCGCGGGCACCGTCAAGCCAAGCTCGGCGATGGCGGCACGGAAGGCATCGCGACGAGCCACTGCGGAGCGCAGCGTGAGCGGGCCGGTGATGAAGGCCATGGAGCGATGCCCGAGCGCGGCCAAGTGCTGCACCGCCTCGCGAATCCCCTCGGTGTAGTTGATCTTGAGCGTCCGCGCGTTGGGCAGCTTGGGGCCGGCATCGATAAAGACCATCGGAAACTGGCTCTCCACCAGCTTGTCCACCAGCTCTTCTTCAATGCCAAAGGTCATCACCGCCACGCCGTCCACGGAGCGCTGCAACATGCGCCTGAGCAGCGACTCGGTGCGCACCGGATCGTAGTTGGTGGAGCCGATCATCACCTCATAACCCTGCGCCACGGCCATGTTCTCGAACTCCTGCACCAGCTCCGGAAAGAAGGGATTGGTGATCTCGGAGACGATCAGGCCCAGGATGCGGCTGCGTCCTGAAACCAGCGCGCGGGCCTGCGGATTGGGCACATACCCCACCTCTTCCACAGCCTTCCAAACCCGCTTGGCCAGCTCCGGATCGACCGTGGAGATGCGGTTGACGGTGCGCGAAACGGTGGCAATCGAGACGCGCGCGCGCTTGGCAACATCGCGAATGGAGACCGAGGCACGGCGGCGGTTGGAGGAGGGTTTTCTGGGAGTGCTCATCGCCTCATGATTTTATCCTTTTCCGGCTGTTTCTCAACCAGGAATCGCGCGCCGCGGACAGGGGAAACTCGGTTATCGACGCAGGATTTCGAGGACCGAAGCTTCCGGCGCGCCGCCAAGAGGCGGATCAAATCGAGGCTCTGCCGGAAATCGTTTCCCGGTTTCCAGCAAACGTCTACCCAAAAACCGCCCAAGTAATTCGATTCAGTAGAGCCTCAGTCCATGGTGGGGTGGCGCTGCCCTCCGGCCGCAACCTCCAGCGCGTGCGCCAACAGCGGCAGAATCGACGCCAGACTCTCGGTCGCTCCACGCAGGCTGCCCGGCAGGTTCACAATCAGCGCACCGTTCCGCATCCCGGCCACGCCGCGCGAGAGCCAGGCAAAGGGAGTCTTCAACGCACCGAGCGCACGCATGGCTTCAGCCAGCCCCGGCGCCTCGCGATCCAGCACCCGCCGCGTGGCCTCCGGCGTATGATCGCGCGGGCCCATCCCCGTGCCGCCCACGGTAAGAATCAGCGCCGCACCCGCATGCGCAAAGGCGATCAGCTCGGCAGCAATCTGCTCTTCTTCATCGGGCGCCAGCGCCGTGCGTATCTCCGCCTCGGGCCACTCGGCCCGGAGCAGCGCAGCCACGGCAGGGCCTGCGGTATCCACCTGCAAACCCTGCGCGCAGCGATCGGAAATCGTAAGTACCACCAGCATCGTCATCAGCTACTCGGCAGGAATCATCTTGATCAGGCGCAGCCACTTTTCGACATCTTTGGGCCAGTTGGCCGGAGCCGATTTTCCCGTCGCGCGCAAACCGTAGCCATGCCCTCCATCGGGATACACATGCAACTCCGCGGGCACCTTGGCGTTCTTCAGTTGCTGATAGTAGACCAGCGCATTTTCGACATGCACCGGATCGTCCTCCGCCTGCACCACAAAGGTTGGCGGAGTTGCGGCAGTGGGCTGCACATCGGGATTCGGCGCAAAGTTCTTGTCGGCCAGGGCCAGATATCCAGGATAGATCACCACCGAAAAATCCGGCCGGCAACTGAGCTTGTCCGCCGCATCCACCGCATCGTAGATGCGATGGTCGTAGAGATTTGCAATGGCCGCCGACAGGTGTCCGCCAGCCGAAAAGCCCAGCACGCCCACCCGCTGCGGATCGATGCCCCACTCCGCCGCATGTTCCCGCACCAGCCCCATGGAGCGCTGCGCATCCTGCAGCGCGGCCGAGAACTTGGGATACGGGCCCGAGTCCGGCACGCGGTACTTGAGCAGCACGCAGGTCACTCCGAAGGAGTTCAGCCAGTCGCAAACCTCCGTGCCTTCCATGTCGATCGAGAGCCGTCTGTAACCGCCGCCTGGAAACACCACCACCGCCGCGCCGTTGGCCTTGCCCTTGGGCTTGAACAGGGTGAGCGTGGGCGTGACCACATTGCCCAGGCGAATCACCGCGCGGCCGCCCACAATGCCGTCGGTCGGCCCGGTCACGTTGGCCTCCGGCGGCAGGTTGGCAGGTGCACCCGGAGCAACTCCAGGCCACACGGGAATCGTCACATGATCGGCCGAAACCGGCCACACCGCGGATTGTGCTGGAGCATTCAGGACAAGGGCAGCAACGGCAACGAGCAGAACAAAAATTCGTTTCATCAGAAAGAACCTCGGCAAAAGCATTCGCGAGCGATGATCGCAGTCCAGGCAGCCAGAGTGCAAGCTGGGAGTGCGCTCCAAAGTCTAAGGATAGACCGACTGGCTGGAAGGAGCAGGGACATTCATGCCCCTGAGACTGCTCACAAAATGAAATTGGGGGGCTTGAGCCCCGGATCTTTGCGAGCCTTCCGGGGCTCAAGCCCCGACCTTCATCGCTTGCGGTCTCTTCAGGGACCTGAAGGTCCCTGCTCCATCCGCATGGAAAGTTTCATCCATCGAGGCCGAGTCGGCGACAGGGAACTGTTATAAAGGACTGGGAAAATGACCCCTCTTTTCCTGTGAGGCTACGAATGAACCGGACATTGCGCTTGGCAGCTATCGCCGTAACCGTGGCTCTCGAGTCCTTCTGTCTTCTCGATCTTTTGGGCGGATTCCTGCTCGCTCCGCTTTCGTTCTCGTACAAGCTTCAGATCTTCCTCCCAGCCATGCTGTTCATCGCCCTCATCCTTGCCTTGGTCGCGGCTCTGCTGCTGCATCCAGGCAGCCTGAAAGGCGGCCCAGCCAGAAAGCAGCTTCTTCGCAGTCTGCCTCTGATGGTTTGGTGCGTCGCAGCTGGAAGCATTCTCCTGCTAGCAGCGATTCAGGCTGTCACTTACCTTACATAAAAGGCAGAGGAACGTCGCTCCCCGCATCTCCAAAAATGCAAAAGGCCGCTCCACTGGAGCGGCCTTGGCGGAGGAGCCTCGGAGGTTATGCCTGAGCCACCGCAACCGCGGTGGGCGCCGCTACGGGCTTGGGCTTGGGCGGTTCCTTTTTGGAGGGCGCGATGATGGCGTGCAGAATGGTGCCTTCCATGCGGGGCATGAACTCCACCACGCCCGCTTCGCCAATGTCCTGGATCAAGCGGTTGATGATGTTGTAGCCCAGATCGCGGTGCGCCATCTGGCGGCCACGGAAGCGCAGGCTGGCCTTCACCTTGTCGCCTTCCGTCAGGAAGCGGACGGCCTGGTTCTTCTTGGTCTGGTAGTCATGCTCATCCACGGTAACGGAGAACTTGACTTCCTTGACGGTGATGACCTTCTGCTTCTTCTTGGCAGCGCGGTCGCTCTTTTCCTTTTCATACAGAAAGCGGCCGTAGTCCTGGATGCGGCAGACGGGCGGCATGGCGTTGGGCGACACCTCAACCAGATCCAGGCCGCGCTCACGGGCGATGCGAAGCGCCTCGAAGGGGGGCAGGATGCCCATCTGCTCGCCGTTTTCGTCGATTACGCGGATTTCGCGTGCGCGAATACGATCATTGATGCGGATAAAAGACTTGGCCGTGCGTTTGTCGATTGCGATGGTTCTCCTCCAGAAGCTGCGGGCGGGGCGGGCGGCTCAGAGCTCGAATTTGCTCACTCATAGCCCATCCAGAGCCCCTTCGGGCCCGTTAGCGCACCCTGAGTATAGCATTTGCCCGGCGCGCTTGCGCACCTTGATATCCCTTGAATACCTATAAAATCAGCCAAAATGGGCCTGCGGGGCGGTGCGGGAGGACCGCAAACCGGGCGGCTGACGGTGTTGCAGGGACCGAATCAGATTTTGGTTCCCAGTGCTGGGCCTGGCCGGAGGCGTCTTCCCCTTCCTGCTGGGCGAACCGCAGCCCGCAACAGGAGCCCAGCAGACCCTTCATGAAGCCGCTAAAAGGAAAAACACGTATTTTTGCTGACATAAGTATAGAAAGGTAGAATAATAGGTAGAAAGATACCTATGGCCCTCAGCATCAAATCCCGTGAGGCAGAAGAGAAGGTCCGAGCCCTGGCCGCCCTCACCGGTGAGTCCATCACCGCGGCCATCCTGGCCGCTGTAGACGAAAAGCTCCAGCGGGAACAACGGCGGAAGCAGAGCCGGGAGTTCCGGCTCGAAGAGATTCGCGCCATCAGCCGCCGCTGTGCCGCCTTGCCTTTGCTGGACACGCGCAGCGAAGACGAGATTCTGGGCTACGACGAAAACGGTATCCCCTCATGATTGTGGATGCTTCGGCTTTGGTGGCAATTCTGCTGGAGGAGCCTGAAGGCCATCGGCTGGACGAAGCCATTGTGGATGCCGATTCGTGCAGTATCTCTGCAGCTTCCCTGCTTGAGGCTTCCATGGTCCTGCTCTCGCGGAAGGGCGAAGGAGCAGTGGCAGACCTGGACCTGCAAATCCACCGCTTTGGGATGCAAGTTGCTCCCTTCACCGCCTCCCAGGCTCGCATCGCCCGCGAAGCCTTCCGCCGCTACGGCAAGGGCCGCCATCCGGCCGCTCTCAACTTTGGCGACTGCATGAGCTACGCGCTGGCCCGCGAAACGGGCGAAGAGCTGCTCTTCCAAGGCACCGACTTCTCCCAAACCGATGTGGCCGTGGCCGCCTACTGAGCGCTTCTGCTCTTCGCACTCCAGGCTGGCAAAGCCTCCCTGTACCGCTTCGGTTCTCCGAAAACTGCCTCCAGTTCGCCTGCTCCTATCCTCCCGCCCACGCTCCAGCGTGAGGGAAGGACCGCGCGCAGCCAAAGTTTGCAAGCAAGAATCCGCCCCCAGCGGCTCCGGTTCCGCAACTCGGAAATCAACTCATTGAATCGATTTACTCAAAGTTGCCAAGGCCTCTCTCCGGTATACTGTGGACTGACCACTCATCCCAACCGCACGACCTGCGAGACGATGCCTGAACCTGCCAGAATTTGCCTACCCGAGGCTCCGGAGACTCCTGACCACGTCAGCACCCGGTACATTCTGAGCTATGTCTATTTCACTTTCATTTGCTATATGTCCATCGGCTTGCCGTTGGCGGTGCTGCCGCCGTTTGTGCATCTCAAGATGGGCTATAGCGCCATGCTCGCCGGTCTGGCCATCTCCATCCAATACGTGGCCACCCTGGCCAGCCGTCCCTGGGCAGGCCGCATCAGCGACCGCATGGGCGCAAAGGTCTCCGTGCTGTGGGGCATGACGGGTTGCACGGCCAGTGGCGTTCTGCTGGTGGTGGCCTCCTTGCTCGGCCACATCCACTGGCTCAGCTTTACGGTACTCATCCTCAGCCGCCTGGCGCTGGGCGTGGGTGAAAGCCTGGGCTCCACAGGCTCCACGCTGTGGGGCATCACGGCCGCTGGCAATGAGAACATGGCTCGCGTCATCGGCTACAACGGCATCAGTACCTATGGCGCCATGGCCATTGCAGCGCCGCTCGGCGTGGTGCTCGACCAGCTGTTTGGCATGTGGACTTTGGGCGCGTTCACCATTGTGATTGCCGGTGTCAGCCTGGTGATTGCCTGGCGCAAAGACCCGGTTCCGGTGATCCACGGCGAACACATGGCCTTTATGGATGTGATGGGTAGGGTGTTTCCGCACGGCATGGCACTGGCGCTGGGCGGCGTCTGTTATTCCGTGCTGGCCACCTTCATCACCTTGTTCTATGCCAGCCGCCACTGGAACGGCGCCGCGCTCTGCCTCACCGCCTTTGGCGTAGCCTTCATACTGGCGCGCTTGCTCTTCATCCCCACCATCAACCGCTATGGCGGATTCCAGATGGCCATGGTCTGCCTCACGGTGGAGTCGGCCGGCATGGCGTTGTTGTGGCAGGCCCACTCGACGTGGATGGCCATGGCGGGCGCAGCCCTGGGCGGATTTGGCTTCTCCCTGGTCTTTCCCGCCATTGGCGTGGAGGCGGTGGAGCGGGTAACGGAAAACAATCGCGGCTCGGCGCTCGGCGTTTACACCGCCTTCTCCGACGTTTCCTTCTTTCTGGTCGGACCCGTGGCTGGTGCCATCATTGGCGCCTACGGCTACCCCAGCGTCTTCCTCTTTGCGCTCATCAGCGTACTCTCTGCGCTGGCCATTGTGGTGGTACTCCACCTAGCCAACCGCCGCAAACACGCCAGAGCCTGAGGCACTCTCCCACACACACTCAGCGCTGTCATCCTGAGCGAACGGGGCCCCAAACGCAATTCAGTTTGGGGTGGTGAGTCGAAGGATCTGCGGTTGCTTTTTGGGAGGCTTCTTCTCCCCATATGTTTTCCCGCGCGAAGCGCGTTAGCCGCGCCGCAGGCATTGCATGCAGCAGCCCTTTCTTTGGCGCGAAGCGCGGTTGGGCGCACCGCAGGTGCCCGCGCGGCAGAGGTGCTTATGAGGACAAGAATGAAGGCCATCGCCATCGGTACACGCTCAATGCCGCGCCTCGGCCAGGGAACCTGGTACGTGGGCGACGCGCCCGCCCGCCGCGCGGCCGAAATTGCCGCCCTCCGCCACGGTGTGGAGCTGGGCCTTACCCTGATCGACACCGCGGAGATGTACGGAGACGGCCGCGCTGAAGAGTTGGTGGGCCAGGCCATCCAGGGGGTGCGCGACGAGGTGGTTCTGGTCAGCAAGGTGCTGCCGTCGAACGCCTCGCGCCAGGGCACGGTGCGCGCCTGCGAGGCCAGCCTCAAACGCCTCGGCACCGACCACCTTGACCTCTACCTGCTGCACTGGTCCGGGCGCTATCCGCTGGCGGAGACGGTGGCGGCCTTTGAGGCGCTGGAGACCCAGGGCAAGATCGGCCGCTGGGGCGTGTCCAACTTTGACGTGGACGACTTGGAGGAGCTCTTTACCCTTCCCGGGGGCAACCGCTGCGCCGTGAATCAGGTGCTCTATAACCCCGAGCATCGCGGCATTGAGTTTGACTTGCTGCCCTGGTGCCAGGAGAGAAATCTGCCCATCATGGCCTATTCTCCGCTGGGCCAGGCTGAGACCCTGCTCAACTCGCGCACCCTGGCCGCGGTCGCCCGTCGTCACGGTGTAACTCCGGCGCAGGTGGCGTTGGCCTGGTGCCTGCGGCAGCCTGGTACGATGCCCATTCCCAAAGCCAGCTCAACGGCGCACGTAGAAGAGAACGCCCGCGCCGAAGCTCTCGAACTCAGTGAGGACGATTGGGCCGTGATCGAAATTGAGTACCCCGCGCCCCGCTGGAAGATGCCGCTGGAGATGCTGTAGGAGCAGCGGAGCTGGATAGCCCGCAATGCCACGGTGCCCCATCGGGGCACTGTGCGAATAACCCAGCACGGAGCCGAGCGACGTGCTGGGAGGACAACCGCGCAGAGATCGCGCCCTGAAAGGGCGCTGTGCAATCCCTCCTGCATCTCCGAAGAACTCTCCACGAAGGACGCGAAGCGGGCTGCCGCACCGCAGGTGCCTGCCGTAGCGCGGGTGCTACTCCGCAAACGGGACAAACATCTCCGCACAGCTCGCAGGCAGCGCAACAGCGGGCGACCCGGTCACGGTAGCGTCCTCGCCCTTGGGCAATTGCAGATTGGTCGCCTCCGGTCCAAGAAAAAGATCCGCGTGCGCAAAAACATACTTATAGGCCGCGTCGTCGGTTAGTTGCACGCCGTCCAGCGTGGCCGCAATGCGATGCGTAGGCTCGTAACCGTTAAAAATGAGCTTGCCACCGCCAGAGACGCGTACGTTGCGGAGCGTGATCGCGCGCATGGAGGGCGGCTTGTCGCCACGCAGCGGCCCGTTGGCGTTGTACGCCGTATCCAGCATGATCGGGTTGGGCGAGTTGCGCACGCACACATTCGTGTACACCACGTCCTCGGTCAGCCCCCCGCGCGAGCCATTGCTCTTGATGCGGATGCCGTTGTCCGGCCCGTCCAGTGAGAGGTTCGTCACGCGAATCTGGCTCACGCCGCCATCCGTCTCGGAGCCAATCGACATGCCGTGGCCCCAATAGAAATGGCTGTCGCTGATGGTCATCTGCCGCGCGCCGCCCGCGCCGCCTTTAATGGCCACATTGTCGTCGCCCGTGCGGATCATGCAATGCGTAATGGTGACATTGCGCGCGCCGTTGCCGGGATCGATGCCGTCGGTGTTGCGCGCCAGCCGCTTGGGCGTGTCGATCTTCACGCCCCACGCTGTAAACCCGGTCCCGTGGCTATACGTGATGTGGAAGTTAGGCGAGTTCTTGTAGGTAACTCCGTAGAGCGTGAAGTTATCCGAGTGGTCCGCCACCACCAGCCTGAAAGCCTGCTGCGCGCCGCCCGCGCGCGCCTGCTCCGCCAGATCCCACCAGGAGAACTTGGACCCAAGAAGAAACTCGCCACCGCGACCGTCGATCGTGCCTTCGCCCATCACCGCCGCGCTGTTGGCGTTGGTCACCGCAATCAGCGGCCGGCATCCATGGAGATTCTTCTCAATCACCACGCCGCAGGTATTGGGCCCGGTGGCGTAGAGCGCCGCATCGCGCGAGGCATAGAGCGTTACCCCCTTGGTCACCACCAGCGTCACGCCCGTCTTCAGCTCCAGCGGACCGGAGAGGAAGGCGTTGTGCGCCCCATCCGGCGCCAGCACCACCGCCTTGCCCTGGGCGCAACCATCGATAGCCTTTTGAATGCGCGCGGTGTCGAGCTTCTTCTCATCCTCCGCCGCAAGCGAGCGGCCGCTCGTGGTCAGCGCGGCAGGGAGCGTAGCGCAGGCCGCGGGAATGTGGGGCTCGGCAACGGTGCGCTGATCCTGCGCGCAGAGTGCGGATGCAGCCAGAGCAAAGGCAACAATAGAGAGGGCAAGACGACAATGCATGGCAAGGCTCCTGATGCGTAACAACAGCGGCCACAGAATAGCGCAGCCACGCGCAAAGTGAAACGTAAACCAACTCGAAGTGCAAGCTGTTGGCATGCCCCTGCGCAAGAAAATCACGCTTCCTGCGATAGACTGCGTTGAATGAACTCTGCGGCAAAAGCTTGCGCACGTGGGCTAGTGGCGGCACTACCGGCAGTCTTGGCTCTGGTGTATTCCAGTGCCTGCTCCGCGCCCTTCTCTGCGCCCAAGAGTGCGGTCTTGGTGGCAGCCGTGGCGCTGCTTACGGCCGTGGCTTTGTCCTGCTGTGAGCGCCGGCGGCCCGCGCGCGATGAGCGCGTCTTTTGGGGCGCGGCGGCCGCTTTAGTGTTGGTTACGCTGCTCTCCGCGGCCCTGGCGGAGGATCGCTGGCGGTGCGCCGACAGCGTGGTCCACACGGTGTGCGGCGTGCTGCTGGCGTACGCAGTCGCTCGACTGTTGAAGGGCCAGAAAAGCTCCTGGCGTATGGTGCAACAAGCCATCGCAGCGGCAGGCGTGTTGGTGGCGCTGCTCACCGTGGCGCAGTACTTTCTGAGCCATGCGCCGGGCCGTATGCGGATGTACGCCACGGTGGGCAATCCCGATTTTGTGGCCACCCTGCTGGCGGCCATGCTACCGACCACGATTGTATTGTGGAGAAGTGCGCGGAAGCGCCGCTGGATCTGGCTGGGAGCGGCGCTGCAGATCGCTGCCGCAGTGGAGCTGACCGGCTCGCGAGGGGGCGTGCTGGCGCTGGCGGCAGGCCTGGTAGTGATGGCTCTGCTGATACTGGAAAGACTGCGCAGCCGGATCGCCGTTCTGGCAGCCGTGGCGATGCTTTGTTTCCTGGTCTGCGGGACCCAACTGAACGCGCGCACCCCGTGGGAGAGTCTTCGCGGACGTGTCCTGATCTGGCAAGTGGGCTTGGGCGACGGCGTGGCAGCTAGCGCGCTGGGCAGCGGGCCGGGCACGTTCTCCTACACCTATCCCGAGCAGCTCGGTCGCTACTTCAGCCTGCCGGGGCGCAGGGCCCTGCTCCGCTTTGCGGAACCGGAGCGCCACGCCCAGAACGATTTTGTCGAGGTCTGGCACGATACCGGCTGGTTGGGGTTGGCGGTGTTGCTGACGCTCTTGGTCGTGTGGTTCCAGCTGGCGGGTCGCCGACTGCGCGCCATGGATGCAGCGGCTACGGAGCCGCGCGCGGCCCTGATTGCCTCCATTGCCACGGTGGCGGCGCTCACGGCCGCCTCCCTGCTTGATTTCCCCCTGCATCGTGCCGAGACCTGGGCCTTGCTCTGGCTCATGATGGCTGTGCCGCTGCTCCAGGCCGCGCCCTATGGCACCAGGCCGCAGCCAAGACGCTGGCCTGGATACGCCCTTGCTTTGCTGGTGATTCTGGCTGGAGGGCTGGCCGCACTGGCACCCTTGGCCGCAAGTTATCAGGTGGCCAGGGGCGGGCTGGAGGAAGACAGCAACAACCTGGCCGCGGCCCGGGCAGCTTACGCCCGAGCGCTCCGCTGGGAGCCCGCATCCGCCGATGCCAATTTCAGCTTGGTGCGGGTGCTGGCGGAGATCGGAGATCCCACCTCCGCGCTGGAGCAGTCCAAAACCGCCGCGCGCTTCGTCAACGAGCCGGAACTCTACCTGCTGCGTTCCCGGATTCTGGCCAACGCCGGCCTGAGCTCTGAAGCCCGGCAGGAGGCGGAGCAAGCGCTGGCCCGGTTCCCGTACTCCTCCGCCTTGCGCGACGAAGTAGCTGATTACAAACAGGATGACCAGAAAACCCCGGCTCCCTGAACAAATCACAGCCAAAGACAGGGCTGTCCGGGTAGAATCGCGTAAGTTTCAAGACAATCCATCAAGGAGTACTCCTCATGCGACTAGGCAAGATCCAGGTCGTTGTTCTCGCTCTCGTGTGTCTTCTCGTCTCCGCTCCGGCCCCTGCGCAGTTCGGCAAGCTCTCGTCGATGGTGAAAGACAAGATGGGCGGAGGCAACAACGATGCCCAGAATGCGAGCCCACAGAAGGGCACACCCGGCGAAGCCAAGGCGACCTTTGCTCCCGGCGTAACGAAGGGCGTGAACGTGAAGCGCCAGGGCGGGGGAACTCCTGAAGCCAGCATGGCCAATGCTTCGGCCGGACGCTCGCAGACCATCACCGTCAAGATCTCCGGCAAGGATGCGCGCCAGTTTGACACCGTGCGTGCTTACAGCCCGTGCAACAAGGTGAGCAACTTCCAGATTCAGTCCGCCACCCAGGTCAAGGTGACCCTGGATCTGACGGGAGTCAAGAGCGGCAGCTGCCAGCTCTACTTCCGTACCGGTGGAAGCACCGTGTTTTCAAGCAACGTAGCCATCCGGTAAGACCGCCGACGCCGCACCAGCTCCCTCTGGCGACTGCCGGAGGGGCGGACCAAGGGAAAGGCCCAGTCTCAGCCCGAGACTGGGCCTTTTTTGCATTGTTGCCCGACACAGGTGAGGGATTCGATTGCGGTTCTATATAGGTTGCAAAATCAATAGCAGATCGATACAGGCTGCGGAAAAACTCTTGTGGGAAGGCAAGAAGCGTCAGGGCACGACTTCAGTCGTGCCGTAAGTAGCCTAAAAGCAACGAGGGCTACAGCACTGTGGGAAACCTCCAATGGAAATCACCTCCAAAACAGAGTCTCTCCGCAGCCTGTGTAACCCCTGCACGACCTTCGTCTTTGAAGGAGCCTGCTGTGCCCTTCCCGCAGCCAGTATAGAAAGCCCCTCGGATCTCTCTTCGAAATCCCTGCGCCCAGCTTGGCGACGAGGATTGAAGTCCACTTTGCAAGCTCTGCGGGCGACGCTCAGATGGCCACCCCTCCCTCAATCCTCAATGTCAGACAGAGACGCTCCCAAACCAACCCCATCCGCGCCGCCGCAACTATATAGAGGATGGGAGATAGGGGATGGAAAAGCAGTCGAGCACAAGTACGTTGAAATAAAAGGAGATAGCACCATTCGCTTCCCCCCGAAGCCTGCCCGCAGGGGAGAATCGAAGCCGCCCCAATCCCCCAGCAAAACGTTCTTTCCGCTTCCCCTTGCAAAGCCGGAAGATGTTTGATACTCTCAGGAAGTCGCCTAAAGGGGACAAGGAAACAAGCCCAAACGACGCAAGTCGCGAAGGCAGCCAAAAGCAAGTCGAAAGGCTTGCAAAGCCGAGACGAGTTTGATAGTCTTGCACAGTTGGCAAAAGAGCAGTGGTGCTTCCCGGTGGCCTTTTAG